>NZ_MSLS01000049.1 GCF_001940785.1 Bacillus sp. MRMR6 | reverse complement strand
CTCTGTCAATTCCTAGAACATCAATATCAAATCCACATTCCTCAAATATCTGTCTAGGTAATTTTCCCTTTTCATTTTCTGAAATAAAAATATTCTTAAATTCATCGGTGTAAGTAACCCCCTTTGGACTAACTGACTTAACATAAGGGTTATTTGAAAGTAACTTAATCTCTTTCTCTGCTAATACTTTTTTACTCATTTCTGCTGTTCCCCAATCCCCATTTTTCTTAATTATACAAAAAAGTACCCGGTAGGTAGACTTTTTTATAAGTGTCTACACTATCGGGTACATTTTACTTGAGCTCGGTCTTTTACTAAGCTAATAGGAAAGTATAAAGTTTTTCAAATTTATACTTTCCTAACGCATAAGAAAAACTAAGGCACTCGCCTTAAGGACTTGGCGAATGCCAAGTTTTCTAATTCTTTAAAAGTCTAAGGCTGTTAAGAATGACGAGAATGGTGCTTCCTTCATGGCCAATAACTCCTAGAGGCAAATCGACTAGCTGAAAGAAGTTAGAAGAAATCAATAGCATAATGACCGTAAGCGAAAAAATCACATTTTGCTTAATAATCCGATTCATCCTCTTGGATAAATTAATTGCTTCCGATATACGCGTTAGGTCATTTTTCATTAAAACAACATCCGCCGTCTCTAGGGCTACATCCGTTCCTTCACCCATGGCAATGCCGATATTAGCCGTGGCTAATGCCGGTGCATCGTTAATCCCATCCCCAACCATTGCAATCGTTTTGTACTTCTTTTTCAATTGCTTTAGCTGCTCTACCTTTTCTTCCGGCAGGCATTCGGCAAAATACTGGTCAACGTGGCTTTCTGCTGCAATAGCTTTGGCCGTCTTTTCACTGTCGCCTGTCAGCATAACGGTATAAATGCCTTGTTTCTTAAGGTGATCAATGGCTAGTTTCGTTTCTGCTCGCACCACATCTTTTAAAGCAATCATGGCAGAAAGGTTTCCATTGATCTGCACGTACACCAGCGTGTTGCCAAGGCTCGCAAGCTCTTCTGCTTTACCGTCTGCAAAGGACTTGACTGATTCTATTCCAACAAATTCAGCTTTTCCAATTTTCCACTGGTCACCGTCAATCTCAGCTTTTACGCCCCAGCCCGCAAAATCCTCTAAATTAGTTGGTGAAATCAGTTCCTTCTTAATGAGTTTCTTAACATGTTTAACAATGGATTGTGCTAAAGGATGATTGGAATGATTTTCAATACTGGCAGCCTTCCATAGCAGATCTTCTTCATTCAAACCCTCCTTAACAAATACCTCTGTTATTTCTGGTTTCCCCTTTGTGAGTGTCCCTGTCTTATCAAAGGCAATCGCCTCCAATTGGCTTAAATTCTCTAAGTGGACTCCGCCTTTTACCAAGATTCCATGTTTGGCTCCATTAGAGATGGCGGATAAAGTGGCCGGCATAATCGAAGCAACCAGGGCACAAGGTGATGCTACAACGAGCAAAATCATCGCCCGGTAAAATGATTCCTCCCAGCTCCAGCCCAGTAAAAAGTGGGGAAGGACCATCATTAATAATACAACTGCCAGCACTGTTTTCACATATGTTCCTTCAAACCGCTCAATAAATAACTGTGATGGCGACTTTTCACTCTGAGCCGATTGTACAAGCAGGATTATTTTTTGAAAAAGTGTTTCATTACTAGCTTTCGTCGTTTGGACCGTAATCGCTCCTGTTAAATTCACTGTGCCGGCAAATACCTCTTCCGCCTTACTTTTTGAAACAGGCATAGACTCACCGGTGATGGCCGCTTCATCAATATTTGTGTGTCCTGTAATAATCATTCCATCGGCCGGAACTCTTTCTCCCGGCTTAACTAGAATCTGGTCACCAACCACCAATTCGGAAACATGAACTCTTTTTTCTATTCCATTCCGTATCAGCAGAGCCTCTTCAGGCTGGAGCTCCATTAAAGAGGAGATTTCTTTATGACTTTTGTTCATCGTATACGTCTCTAGTGCCCCACTTACTGCGAAGATAAATATGAGAATGGCACCTTCAGTCCAGTAGCCAATGATCGCGGAACCCACTGCCGCAAAAATCATCAACATTTCAACATTCAGTTCTTTATTTTCATAGGTTGCCTCAATGCCTTCCTTTGCTTTCGCAAAACCTCCAATAATAAAAGCTAATAGATATGCGATAATAGAAGGGACATTTGCATCCATCCTGTCTAACAGCCAGCCGGCAGCAATTAAGACTCCGCTTATGCCTGCTGCAATTAATTCCCCATGCAGTTTTACCTTTTCAATAAATCCTTCATGCTGCATTCCGTTTGCTAGTGTTTTTGCTTCAGCGCTCATGCCAATCCCTCCCTCAATTGAGAATAAAAATCAAAATCAGTACCCTAAAAAAACACGAAAGCTGTCATCAAATAGATGACAGCAGTTTTCCAAAGATAAATATTAAGTTAATTCCATCTTACCATAGATTTTATGGTTACGGATATAAAAATGCTCTTAGTTTTGTTGGCTGATTAAGGAGTAAGGTTTTTTACCAAATGTAAAAATGACAAGCGCAAGAATTAATAACATCGTGCTAATAATCGAGAAAAAGCTGATATTCTTTAAATATTGAATGAACAGTCCGCCAATGATTGGGCCGCTTAAGCTCCCAAGACTAAAGAAAATCCCGCAAAGCAGATTACCTGTGGCTAATAAGTTTTTCGGAACTAGATCAGTCATATAGCTGATGCCAAGTGAAAAGGTAGAACCAACCAACATTCCAGAAACAAAGAAACTAATGATTAGGCCAATTGTTGAATGTTCAAAAATACTGGCGGCAGTAAAACTAAAAAATCCCAACAGCAGCACAATCATTAAAATGTTCCGGCGGCCATACTGATCACTTAATATTCCAAGTGGCAATTGGGTGATAATACTGCCAATGGCGAAGGCTGTTAGGACAAGCGAAACACTCGTAACATCAATTTGAATTCGTAAAGCGTACACTGGAAAGCTCCCATTTAGGGACGATTCCAGGAAACCATAGCAAAAGGGCGGAAGAAATGCTACCCAGCCATATTTCAAGGCATTCTTAAATCTTTTAATCGTATTAAAAAACGAATTCACTCCAAGCTCCTGTTCAGGGAAGTCATTTGGCAATGAGAATACAAATACCCAGCCAGCTAAACATAGTATAGAGGAAACGATGAAGGGCAGGGTTTCATTTACATTGACTAAAGGTGTCATTAAAGGTCCTACTGCAAATCCAATTCCAAAGAACAAGCCATATAATGAAATGTTTCTCCCACGCCTTTCCTGTGGGGAAGAGGAAGTAATCCAGGTTTGAGTCGCGAAATGAAGGGCATGGTCACCAATCCCAATAAACAGCCGTAAAACAAACCAAAACCAAAAGGATTTCCATAAAGGGAACAAGCCAAGTGCGATAAAGACCAATGCTCCACCAATAATGATAACTGGTTTATAGCCATATTTCCTAAGAGGGATTTCCATAAAGGGTGAAACCAGTAGAATACCTATGTACAAGGCAGTGGCATTTAGTCCATTTAAGGAGGAAGAAACTCCATCCTTCTCAAAGATTACGGCGATTAACGGCAAAAGCATTCCTTGCGAAAAGCCAGAGACCGCTACAATGGATACCAAGATCCAAAAATGGAATTTATTAATTTTATTGTTCATCTGATTACCCTCGTATTCATTCTAATCATTACTAAATGATGGTAACGAGAATACTGGGTATTTGCAAGAGAAAAATATCCTTATTGTTAAGAGGGAATAGAAAGACTCTGAACCAAAAAGGCTCAGAGTCTCTTTTTAAAGAATCATTTTCGATGTACGGAGTAATTCTCGTTAATTGTGCTATAATTATTAGGCATTATTCAACTTCTGAATCAATCAATCGCTTCTTTCTGGGTCCATCAATCACCAACCTTCATGTTTAGTTATGAAGTGAAACACGAGTGTTGAAAATTTTCATATAAGACGGGAATCCCAACCTCCTTATTGTACTGGTTAGTCGATTGATTACTGCCCTCCTTTTTTAAGGTTATTTGTATTATAAATGATAGAATGAATTTTGTAAATGTTCTGATTATTATTTTTGTGATTTTTTTTATTAAATTTTTAGGAGAATAAAATGGCATTTTTATATCGTTTTTCATTTTTTTTCATTGGCTTGTTTATTCTTACTCTGGGTATCTGCTTAACGATAAAAGCGGATCTTGGTGCTGGAGCATGGGATGCACTGAATGTCGCACTGACCGAGAGGATTGGCTTAACGGTCGGAACATGGGTCATGATCGATGGTGCTGTAATTCTCTTTGTGAATGCTTACCTGGTGAAACGTAAGCCTGAATTTCTTTCGCTTATTACTATTATTATCGTAGGATTACTAGTTGATTTTTGGCTGTTGATGATTTTTGAAACATGGAGTGTCCATTCATTTGTACTTCAATTTATAACTCTAATCCTCGGAATCCTTACTGTTGGTCTTGGAGCATCAATTTATTTGCAGGCGAAGTTTCCAGCGAGCCCTATCGATAACCTGATGCTAGCGATAAAGGAACGCTTTAAAGTGAACTTAACTATCGCTAAGACAATTGGTGAAATTGCCGCCTTAATTCCTGCTTTCTTCCTTAAAGGGCCTATTGGCTTGGGGACGCTTATTATTACATTTGCGATTGGACCTTCCATTCAGTTGTTTTTCCCATATTTTGAAAAGTTAATGACTAGGCTTTTAGAAAAGGAAAAAAAGCTACAAGAGAAATTTTGAAATAACTTGTTGAATGGATAAAATTATACAACTCCGAAAAAACTATGTTTAGTGATGATAATTGCTATAGATTGAAAGGAGTTTAGCTAAAAGTGAAAAAAATGATTTCTGTCCTTATGCCACTGATCTTAATGTTAAGTTTTTTACCGGCTGTATCTGCTGAAAAGGCACCTGAAAAGAAAGAACCGGTAAAATATCAGGTACCAGGTTCTGTTCGTAACATTACAAAGGAAAATACGTATCCTAATTCAACTCAAGATTTACCGCTATTGCAGCCAAGTGATTTAACGCAAAAGCTAATAGATTCATCAAAGGTTAAAATTGAGAATCCTGATTTGATCCGAATGTTAAATGAGTCGAGTATTAATAGTAGTCCGTTTGCTTTAGGTTACCGTGCCATCGTATATCTCGGACAATGGCCATTGAATTATGAATCAACTGAAACCTCGCCTAACTGGGAATATCAAAAAATTAATACAAACTACTATGATAATCGAGGCGCTAAGGTTCCCTATCAGATTCATTATGTACAGGAGGCACAAAAAATTGTTAGAGGTGGTTTAACCTCTAAGATTGCAAATTCTGAAGATGTAAAGAAGATGATGCTCCTAAAAGCGATGGAAAAAACGCGCTTGCCACTTTCTTTTGATACGATTATTGGTGCGGGGACCAAGAATGATCATGTTTACAATATCCCTGTAAATCGCCTCGGCTACCTGTATGCCTATGCACCTGCTGTTAATGAAAAGGGGAAGGTGACATACGGAGAAGTATATTTAATGCTAAAAGGAAACAAAAAAACAATTATTATTAAAAATGTTACTTCACAAGGAATTGGTGCTTGGATTCCAGTCCAAGATTATGTTTCATTTGGCTTTGCTGCGTCTGAGCGTCCAAGATAATCATTGGCAACCACCCCTATGCATTTGAACCATAGGGGTCTCTTTTTTCAGTAGGTTGCGAAAGTCTTTTCATTAAGATAGGATAGTAAGCATTGAGAAAGGAGTGATTCTCATGGGAAGTCCAACTCATGATAAAAACGCACAGGTTGATTTTTTAAAGCATCGCTTAAATATGTTTATAGACGTACTCGAGGCGATTGATCCAGAGGATACTGATCTTGATGATATCGATAACCTCATTAAAATGATTGATGAACTCGAATCAAAGTGCCGCGAATTTAATAATCGTGAGGTTAGTGAGTCTGTATAGTACAGGCTCTTTTTTTTGCTTTAGAGAGCGTTTACAGCTTATCCTTTAAATCCTGTGTTGATAGGAGTATAATAGAAATCGTCAAATAATTGTAATTATTAAATAGATTAACAACGGGACTAGGGGAAAGGGGTACTTGATTGTGAATATGACTAAATTTCAAGAAAGTATGTACAAACTGGTAGTTGAAACTTCTACAAAGCTTCCAAAAGACGTCCGCCGAGCAGTAAAAGCGGCTAAGGAAAAAGAGAATGCTGGTACTAGTGCGGCCATGAGCCTTGCTACGATTACGAATAACATTAAAATGGCGGATGATCAAGTGTCGCCAATCTGTCAGGATACAGGTTTACCAACCTTTAAAATTAAAACTCCCGTGGGTGTAAACCAGCTGGAAATAAAAGAAGCGATTAAAAATGCCATTGTGATTGCTACGAAAGAAGGAAAGCTGCGTCCGAACTCCGTTGACTCGTTAACCGGTGAAAACAGCGGGGACAACCTTGGAGCAGGACTCCCTGTCATGAAGTTTGACCAATGGGAAAAGGATTATATCGACGTTCGTCTAATTTTAAAGGGCGGCGGCTGTGAAAACAAAAACATCCAGTATAGTCTGCCATGTGAATTGGACGGGTTAGGACGTGCTGGCCGTGACCTTGATGGAATTCGCAAATGCATTATGCACTCTGTTTACCAAGCACAGGGCCAAGGCTGCAGCGCTGGTTTCATTGGAGTAGGAATTGGCGGGGACCGCTCATCAGGCTACGATTTGGCCAAAGAACAATTATTCCGTTCGGTCGAAGACGTGAATCCTCATGAAGACCTACGTAAGCTTGAAGAGTATGTAATGGAAAATGCCAATAAATTAGGAATCGGGACGATGGGCTTTGGAGGCGAGGCAACATTACTTGGTTGTAAAGTCGGGGTTATGAACCGGATTCCAGCAAGCTTTTTCGTCTCTGTTGCGTACAATTGCTGGGCATACCGCCGCATGGGTGTAAGCATTGATCCAGTTAGCGGGGAAATCAATGAGTGGATGTACCAGGAAGGTGAATTTATCGATTTTGCTCAGACAGAAGCAGAGAAGGAAGCTGCTGCTACTCTTTCTGAAAAGGTCATAACGCTACAAGCGCCAATTACAGAAGAGCAAATACGTGAATTAAAAGTCGGCGACGTCGTTCAAATCAATGGAATGATGTACACAGGCCGTGATGCGATTCATAAATATTTATCTGAGCATGATTCTCCCGTAGATTTAAATGGCCAAGTCATTTATCACTGCGGTCCAGTTATGTTGAAGGATAAAGAAGGTAATTGGCATGTTAAAGCAGCCGGCCCGACAACGAGCATTCGTGAGGAACCATACCAAGGCGATATTATGAAGAGATTTGGCATTCGTGCGGTCGTTGGTAAAGGCGGCATGGGCCCTCGTACCTTAGCTGCTCTTGAAGAACATGGAGGCGTATATTTGAACGCAATCGGCGGGGCAGCACAATATTATGCTGATTGTATCAAGTCCGTTGAGGGTGTAGATTTAATGCAGTTCGGAATCCCAGAAGCGATGTGGCATCTGCAGGTCGAAGGTTTCACAGCCGTTGTCACCATGGATTCACACGGAAACAGTCTGCACGCCGACGTCGACAAATCATCATTGGAGAAATTGGCTCAGTTTAAGGAGAAGGTTTTTAAATAAGGTATTTGGGTAGCCGCAGGACGGCTACCTTTATTTACGTTTTTTATGGATTTGTAGATATCCGGCTGGAATTTGTAGATATCTGCTTATTAATTGTAGATATCGCTCTTAAATTTGTAGATATCCACTAAATTTTTGTAGATATATTTTTCAAACATAATAAATAGCTTAAAACGTTCACAAATTGAATGCAGGATTTGTGAAATTTTTACAGAATATATCCTGTAAATTAAAAGGAGGGATCAATTTGTTCATATTGGACCTAGAAAAACCCCATTCACTACTTCAGGCAGAAGCGTGTGATAGGAGATTAGCAAGAAATCACATAAAAAGGCCGGATTTGGAGCTGAAATTACGAAATTTAATCTCAGGACACCAAGGGGAAAAAACATTACATTACTTCTTAAGCTTATTCCCTAAAGATAAGTTTCAAATCTACCATGGACTACGCCTCCCAATTGGTAATTCCTTTTTTCAGATAGATGGTTTGCTTGTCACCTCTAAGATAATTTTTGTTCTCGAGTCAAAAAATAATGCTGGAATCCTAACGATAGATAAACACCAATTAACTCAACAATACAATGAGAATAGTGAGACTTATCAAAATCCCGTAGCCCAAGTAACCCGCCACAAAATCCTTCTAAAGTACTTTCTAGATGAATACAAGTTTCCCGCCATTCCAATGGAAGACCTCGTTGTTATTACAAGATCCTCGACAGAGCTAAGAATTACTCAAGGTTATACAGAGGGACATAAAAAGGTATGTAAAGCTGAAGACCTATTAAAGGAGTTGCACAGGTTTGAAAAGTTTAATTATAAGGAAAGCTTTGATAAGCAAGCCATTAACAGGTTAAGA
This sequence comes from Bacillus sp. MRMR6, assembly GCF_001940785.1. Lineage (GTDB taxonomy): Bacteria > Bacillota > Bacilli > Bacillales > Cytobacillaceae > Neobacillus. The sequence goes on along the minus strand of NZ_MSLS01000049.1, from coordinate 13,269 downwards.
CATTTGCTTTTGAAGAAGCATACTCCACTAATTGTAAATATCTCTGAAGAGTTGGGTATCGAAAGAAGTGAGATACTAACTGGGGTATCATGTCCGAATTGCAAAACTCTAAAGATGGACTATTACAGGAAGGAGTGGAAATGCTCAGAATGCCTTTTATATTCAAAGGACGCCTTTATCGAAGCAATAAATGACTACTTTCTTCTAATAAAGCCTACCATAACAAATGCAGAGTTACGTGAATTTCTTCGACTCCCATCTCAAAGAGCAGCAACTTATATACTCTCCATCCTTAAACTCCACTCCACAGGCCAAAATAAAGGCCGTGTCTATCACCAACCTAAATTATTTCCTATTTCTGTTAGTCATGTTTTCCCCAATCAATCAAACACTAATAAAAACAAAATAGGGGGACCATGATGAAAAAGTTGTTATTCTTTCTTAGTTTTCTGCTGTTGCTAGGACCTCAAGTTTCGTTCGGTGCAATTTCCAACAAGCCGATCCATTGGGGATTTAAGAAGGCAGTTAATGAAGTGCCGCCAGAGGCAGGTGCGGAGTACGACCAGCTGCTTGAGAAGTACGGTGCTTTTTACAAGGGCGATCCAAGCAGCAAAACCTTATATTTAACCTTCGATAACGGGTATGAACAAGGATATACAGGTAAAGTGCTCGATGTCCTGAAAAAAGAAAAGGTGCCTGCAACGTTCTTTGTGACAGGACATTATCTGCTTTCCCAGCCAGAGTTAACAATGAGAATGGTTGATGAGGGGCATATTATTGGCAACCACTCGTGGCATCACCCGGATATGACACAAGTGAGTGATGAAAGGGTTCGGGAAGAGCTTAGAAAAGTGAAAGAAAAGACGAAAGAGTTAACAGGTCAAAAGGAAATGAAGTATTTACGACCGCCTAGAGGGGTTTTCAGTGAACGAACGATGCAACTTGCTAACGAAGAGGGCTATACCCACGTTTTCTGGTCGCTTGCCTTTGTGGATTGGAATATTAACGATCAAAAGGGCTGGCAATATTCGTACGACAATATTATGAAGCAAATTCATCCAGGGTGTGTCATGCTGTTACATACCGTTTCGAAGGATAATGCGGATGCTCTTGAAAAAGTGATACAAGATTTGAAAAAGAAAGGCTATACCTTTAAAAGCCTTGATGAATATCCTAAGAAAAAGTAGCCGAATTCCCTAGAATTCGGCTTTTTCCTAATATCCATGCTATAATACGGGGAAAATGATGAAGGACGGGAAAAACTGTGTGGCAAGAAACGATTCGTATTGAAGGACCATTTAATTTTGATCGTGTACTAGAAAGGCATTCGATTGACCCATTAAAAAAGCTTTCGATTGAAGAACGCTGGATTAAGGTGCCCGTGATTATGGGGAGTACAGCACAAGTGGTGGAGATACAGGCAATTGGAACGACTGCCGAACCTGCGTTTATTTTAAAAAGCAATGGTACTCAGCAAGAAGCAGCCATTCAGAGAATAAATGAGATTTTTCAATGGAATACATCATTAACGCAAATCCATGACTATTACCAAAAAACAGACCTAAAGCCTATTTTCGAGGAGCATTATGGAACGCCGCTTGTGTTGGACTTTGAACTTTTTGGCGCATTAGTAAAATTAATCATCCATCAACAATTGAATATGTCCTTTGCCCATACCCTTACAGAACGTTTTGTTCATAATTTTGGTTATCAACTAGAGGATGTTTGGTTCTTTCCTAAGCCAGAAACAGTTGCTAGCCTAAAGGTGGAGAAATTAAGAGAGCTGCAGTTTAGCGGCAGAAAGGCCGAATATGTGATTGATATTGCGAAAGCAGTAGTGGATAATGGTTTAGACCTTGAAGCATTAAAGGACGAGCCAGATGAAGAAATCTTTAATCAACTTATCAAAATACGCGGAATCGGTGCATGGACGATTGAAAATTTCTTGTTATTTGGACTAGGCCGGCCGAATCTTTTTCCAATTGCTGATATTGGGATTCAAAATGCAATCAAAAAGCTATATGGCTTGGAGAAAAAGCCAACGAAAGAAGAAATGGAACAATATAAGCAAGCCTGGGATCCATACCTTAGCTATGCCTCATTATATTTATGGAGAAGTATTGAATAATTTGGAGTGAACAGAATGAAAATGGATCAAGCAATTAAAATTAAAGAAAAACAGACTTTCCCGCTGACCATTAAGCGGTTAGGTATTAACGGGGAAGGTGTCGGTTATTTTAAAAAGCAGGTTGTCTTTGTTCCAGGGGCTCTTCCTGGTGAAGAAGTGGTTGTTGAGGCAACAAAGATAAATCCTAAATTTGCTGAAGCGAAAATTAAAAAAATACGTATCAAATCTCCACACCGCGTGCAACCCCCATGCCCATACTATGAGCAATGCGGAGGCTGTCAGCTGCAGCACTTAAAGTATGACCAACAATTGAAGGAAAAAAGGGACATCATTGTTCAATCACTTGAGCGCCATACGAAATTGTCTATCGACAAGCTTGATATTCGTGACACATTAGGAATGGAAGATCCTTGGGGTTATCGTAATAAAAGCAGTTTTCAGGTTGCTGGCAGAGACGGAAAGGTGCTGGCCGGTTTATATGGCATGAACTCGCACCAGCTGATCGATATTGATCATTGTGCTGTTCAGCATTCTCAAACAACAGAAGCAGTTAATGCCGTTAAAAAGATTCTAGAGGATTTAAAAATCCCAATCTATAACGAAAAATCTCGAAAAGGCATTATTAGAACGATTGTTACTCGGGTTGGCGTACAATCTGGCGAGCTTCAGGTGGTGTTAATTACGATGCAGAAAGAGCTGCCTAAAAAGGAACAAATAATAGAAGAGATCCAAAAGAGACTGCCGAATACGAAGTCAATCGTCCAAAACATTAATGGTCAGAAAACCTCGTTAATATTTGGTGACGAAACGAACGCCTTAGCAGGAAGTGAATTTATCCAGGAAACATTAGGCGACCTTCAATTTGAGCTATCTGCTAGGACTTTCTTTCAATTAAATCCAACGCAAACCGTTAAGCTTTATAATGAAGTAAAAAAAGCTGCAGCTCTTACAGGCTCTGAAAAAATAGTCGATGCTTATTGCGGGGTTGGTACAATTGGTTTATGGTTAGCTGACCAAGCGGGTGAAGTTCGCGGTATGGATATCATTCCTGAATCAATCGAGGATGCAAAGAAAAATGCAAAACGCCACGGCTTTACCAATACAAAATATGTACCAGGAAAAGCAGAAGAAGTGCTGCCGAAATGGGTGAAAAAGGGCTGGAAACCAGATGTAGTCGTCGTTGACCCGCCAAGAACAGGCCTCGACAACCAGCTATTGCAAACCATCTTACAGGTACAGCCAGAAAAGCTGATTTATGTCTCTTGTAACCCGTCAACATTGGCAAAAGACATTCAAACCCTCAGTAGCAAATACGAAGTGAAATACATTCAGCCGGTTGATATGTTTCCGCAGACGGCGCACGTGGAGTGCGTATCGCAGATAGTTTTGAGGGAAAATAATCAGGTAAAATTGAAAATCGATAAGTAATCGAAGGAATACCGTTATTGACAAGGATGCTGGAACAGAAGGAGCAGAGAGATTTAAAGCCCCAATTCTTGATGTAGTAGGTGAAGAAAGAACATTTATATTAGAAAATTGCATCGAAGATATGTTAGGATATCCAGCGCCATCCTCTGAAAAGCCTTATCGAGCTTATAGATACATTAATGCCAATTGGGGTGAGAATTGGGATGATTGTTTGGGAGAATGGAATACTCTTATGGAAACCATTTTCGTAAATTCATTCAAAATAATGGAGAACAGAAAAGAATGCCAAGAAGAGGTGTGGCAACAATTACAAGTCGCTGGAGTAAAAAGCACGGAAAGTGGATGTTAAGAAAGCTATCTAATGAGCGCAAGCGGTAAACAAGCAATGTTTCAACTTCGGTTGGAATTGGTGAGGGACAGTTATCCTGATTCATCTAGACAAAGGGAACCAGACAGGCGAATTAAAAAGCCATGAAGGAATGAGTCCTTTTGGGCTAACTGCCAAGCAGCAAATTGTCAAACTTAAGAGGAAAAAATTCACTTAACAAGACGCTGGCCAACCTGCCACATCTTAACCTATACCTTAATTCATAAATCAACTAGGATTTGATAAACTGAAAAAGGGGAGTTTTGGTAAGATTAGAAGTGAGGGGATTGCAAATGCAAAACGATTATGAGAAATTTATCAAGTTGTTTGAAAAAAAGACTGGTATCAGCTTGTCTAGTTATGGAGAGAAACAGATGAAAAGGAGATTAGATACCTATAGAGAAGCAAAGGGGCTAGAAAGTTTTGCTGCTCTTTTTTGTGAGCTTGAAAAAAACCACACTTCTTTTGAAGAATTCCTCAATAGAATGACAATAAATACAACAGAGTTCTTCAGAAATAAAAGACAATGGGAGTATTTAGATCAAGAAATAATTCCGGGGTTATTAAAAGAAAAGGGCACAATAAAGGTTTGGAGTGCTGCTTGTTCTAGCGGGGAAGAACCTTATTCTGTGGCAATGATGTTAGCTAAGCATATCCCACTGTCACAAATGTCTATTTTTGGAACAGACATTGATCATTCGATATTATTTAAAGCACAACAAGGTGTTTATCATGAACGCTCCTTAAAAGAAGTGCCTGAAGGGATTAAGCGTAAATACTTTACGAAGGAAGGCTCAACTTATGTGATTTCTGATGTTATTAAAGAAACCGTTCTATTTAAACATCAAAATCTGTTAGTAGATGACTTTGAGAGTGATTTTGATTTAATTATTTGCCGTAATGTACTGATTTATTTTACAGAGGTGGTTAGAGAAGCACTTTATCATCGGTTCCATCGTTCATTAAAATCTGGTGGTATACTCTTTGCAGGGAGTACGGAACCAATCTTCACTCCTCATAAGTATGGTTTTGAAGCAGTGAATCCATTCTTTTATAAAAAGGTGGAAATAGAATCTTTAAGATAGAACAGCAATATCATGTAATTAAATGTGAAAGAAAGGGCCAATACAGCACCTTCCTATAAATTATTGTGTGTGTAATGAAAATGGTTAAACGGTCTGCAGTCTACCAAAATTTTTAAATTGTTTTGTTGTCATCCCAGATACTTTTTTAAAGGTTTTACAAAAATACTGTGAATCACTATATCCAACTTGTTCAGCAATTTCATAGGTTTTATTCTTTGTTGTTTTTAATAGCTCTTTTGCCTTTTCGATACGGATGTTCGTTAAATATTCTATTAGCGTTATACCTGTTTCTTGACTAAATATATGACTAAGATAGGATGCGCTTACATTCACAGCAGTTGAGATCGTCTGTAGAGATAATTGTGAGTCCGTATAGTTATCGTGAATATATTCCATTGCCATTTGGACAAATGAAGAGTATTTAGAATTTGTGGATTCTTTTGTTGTTGTAACAAGGTATAACATTTCCTCCATATAAGAAAGGGTATCGTTATAATGTCGAATCCAACTTGCTTTCACTTCAATCTGACTAATTTGTTGCATCATTTCAAGACTATTCAATTCAGTCTCTTTTAAATAATGAGTAATTGTAATGGTAAAGTCCATTAAAAAATGGTATATCGTAAAGGGTGAGTGCATTTTACTTTCTTGAAGATAGGAAGAATAAGAACGTGAAAAACTAACAATATCTTTTGAAGAACCGAATTTTAAAAAGTCTATCAAATCTCTTCTGTTAAAGTGATGTAATTCCTTTTTACTCTCAATGTCACTCATAGTTTCCTTGGAATGATATTTGTGAATAATGCTTGAATAGTTTTTTTCCTCATCTGCCTCACTAAAAGAGGAGGTAATGCCTTGAATACGATCTTCTACTCTTCCAATTCCAAATACTAAAGCATTGTCAGGATTAAAATCTTCATGTGTATGCAAGCGTTCTCTTAAAATATTTGTGGCATGTTCTAGTTGTTCCTTTGATTCTCCCTTTAGAATATATATATTCTCTTTTAACTTCCTACTAAATCGTAAACAGTTAAATTCATCTTCTATCCAGTCAATCTGATTAGATTCAATAGTACATTCTATGATCATAACAGAATAATACGATGAAAAAAGATCGATATTGAATTTTGTAGCTTCTCTAATGGCTTCGGAAGTATTGTATACTCCTTGACATAGTTCATACAAAAATTTATCTTTAGATTCCGTTTTTGTTTCCTTTATTTTGCTTTCCAAGTCATCGATTCTTTTTTTGTCCATTACTTCATTATCAATTTTTAGAGATACTTTAATTAGTATTTTTAGTAAGTCCAGTGAACTTACAGGCTTTAAACAATATTCAGTTACTTGAATACGTATGGCTTCTCTTGCATATTCAAATTCGTCATGTCCACTAAGAATAATAATTTTTATATTTGGCATTTTTTTGCGTAAAATTTGACTGAGCTCCAAACCGTCCATAAAAGGCATTTTAATATCTGTAATCACAATATCCGGTTGGTGCTTTTCTATTAAAGGGAGCGCAACTTCACCATCTGAAGCATCACCACAATAGATAAACCCTTGACTCTCCCAGTCTATACTATTCCCAATGCCTTGACGTATCGCAATTTCATCATCAACTAAAAAAACCTTTTTCATATTACTCCCCTTTCTGCTGGAATGATTAAGCTAACACGAGTTCCTGAACCATACCAGCTATTTATTTTTAACCCAAATGGTGATCCATAGTGAAGATGGATTCGATTATGGACATTCACCATTCCAAAGCCACCTTCATCTTTTTCAAAGGGCACCCCGCTTAATAATTGTTTTCGTATTTCTAGTAACTGATCTTCTTTCATTCCGATACCATTATCGATCACATCAATACAAATATACCCTTCGGGGGTAAAATCTCCTTGAATACGTACGAATCCTTTACCACGCTTACTTTTGACTCCATGATAGATAGCATTCTCTACAAGCGGCTGTAGTGTTAGTTTAATAATTTTATAACTTAAAATATCTTCATTTAGATGAAACGTTACGTCTAATATATCTTGATAACGCAGCTTTTGAATCATAAGATAATTTCGGATATGGTTAATTTCGTCTTCTAATGGAATCAAATCCTTCCCTTTGCTTAACGAAATTCGAAAAAAATGTGACAATGCTTTTGTTATTTCAATTACCTCGGAGCTTTTTTTTGCTTCTGCCATCCAGATTATTGTTTCAAGAGTGTTATATAAAAAATGTGGATTGATTTGTGCTTGCAGTGTTCGTAATTCTGAGATTTTTAATTGTTTCTGTTTATCTACGCTATTCTTTAGCAGAGAATTAATCTTAGAAATCATGATATTAAAATTTTCACCGAGTTCTGCAATTTCATCAGAACCATTATTATCTATTTTTACATGTAAATCACCGTGTGCAGCTTGATTCATTTTCTCCTTTAAGATTTGAAGGGGAAGTATTAATTTAGATGTAATAAAATAGTATAATGCAATCGTAAATATTATACTGAAACTTACTGTTAGGATGATAAGGTTTTTAATATCATTTGTTTCTTTTGTAATGTCTGATAAAGGAGCGATTCTGATGACTTTCCATCCAGGAAATACAGATTTACTAAATACGAAAAAGTTAGGTTCCTTTGCAAAAAAACCAGAAACTTGCCCTTCGATCATATGTCTATTAGGCAGTTGTAACATTTCGGCGAATTCAGGTGATGTAAATAAAGTGTCATTGGATTCAGTAATAACATAAAAGGTTCCTGAGATTCGTGATGATGCTTTACGAAGAATTTCCTTGAATATAGAAGTTTTAAGGATAATATTAATAAATCCAATTACCTCATGCGAATCATCTGAAACGATCGCACTTGTCATTGAAAGGGCAGGAGTACTGTTTTTATATGTCGAATGAATTACTGTTTTTGTCGGATCCTCAAGGAGCTCGATAAATATTGGATTCTTTAAAGCTTTACTATCTAATTGATGAACTCCCCGATCCTCACTCACTGATTTCCCTTCTAGTCCAATAATTTTGATATACATAATGCTATCACTATATTGGAAATTTTCTTTATAAAGTCTTATTAAGCCTAAAATACTATTCGCTTCATTAGCTGTATCTTTTTTATCTATTAAAAATTGAACAGTACTTTCCTTTTTTCCTATTTCAGTAAATAACATAATATCCTGAAAAATAACATCAAATTCTCTGCTTAATTGCTCTATTTGAAGCTGTGCTAATGTATATGAGTTTTCGGAAACAATATCATGAGATTTAGTATAGGAAATCATCCCAACAAAAATGAGAGGAATGACCGTCAATAAAAGGAACATGATAAGTAATTTGGAACGCAAACTTGATACGATCCATTTTTTGTTTTTCATTTAAAACCCAACCAATCTTCTAGATATAATAACAAGAGATAATTCCAAAAAAATGTAAACAACTTCATTTAATTATATCTTAAACTGTCTAATATCTTCTTTCATCTTTTGAATACGATCTACAAGTTTGTATGATGCATCAGAAACTTCCTCAAGTGTAGTAAGCTGCTCTTCTCCCATTGCTGCAATTCCAATCACTTCTTCTTTACTGATATTGGAACTATGTTCAATTTCAGATATCATTTCGCGAACTGTAATCATTTGCTCGAAAGAATCTTGGATTGCTTCCTTAATGTTATCAATTTCAATCTGCTGTTGATCTCTAATCGTGCGTATGGCCTGAAACTCATTCTTTATTTTCAATGATTTTAGATTGCTATTACTGAAATTTTCAAGATTTTGATTCAAATGCTGTTCAATAAAAGTTAATCGGCTAAGAAACGGAATAAATGTATCTTCTGTTTTTTTAGATATAGTGAGCGATTCTTCAGAAAGTTCCTTCATTCTTAGTAATGCGTCCATATTTTGATTTAATTTATTTTCTGAGGCTTTACTAAGAAGAGATGTACATAACATATTATTTTCCCTTGCTATCAGCCTAGTTAGAGTAATATCTTGTTTCATTTCATTAGCTAAATTATGTAACAGTTCTTTTTCAGTTATTACTGTTTGCATGGTTTGATTTATTTCATTAAAATCTTCTATTAAACTATTAATTTTACTATTAATCACATTTGCCATTTCTTGCGTTTCGCTAGAATGTAGGTTAATTTTGGTTGATTTGATTAATACATCATTGAATTTATTAAATAAATTTTCAACAGTTGATACTGATTGATGGATTAATTCATCCTGTTTATGAAGATTGATAGAAATAGTTTGAGTTGCTTCAGCGATATCTTCGCCTGCGAGGCGATTTTCAAGAAGACTTTGGTGGATATCTTTTGATGTTAGTACAACTAGACCATTTGTATTTCTTACACTTAATATGATTTCTTTAAGGTTGTAAAACATACGATTAAACGAATTACATAAATCTCCAATCTCGTTTTTAGAAGGAATTGGAATTTCACCAACCGTTAAATTACCTTCAGCAATTTCGTTCGCTTTTTGACCTAAACTGCGGATAGGCTTAACAAAGTTTCCAGAAATAAACAAAGCAAATAATAATGAGGTTAAGATAACACCTATAAACGAACATATATATATAGTTATATCTCTTTTTAAATCTGTGGAAATTTTCACTTTAGATTGTTCTTTAGCAATAAGTGTTGTTTGCAAGAGAGATTGTACTTTTTCGTCAATTAGTCCTGATAGGATCGTAATGTATTCATAAGTGGTGTTCCGTTCATCTGCAGCAACTTTTCCTTGAATTTGTTGCCCCAGCTTATCAATATATTCGGTGGTTGTGGTTAATGTTTGGCGAACCTCAGCAATCTCCTTTGTAAATTGTCTAGATTTATCATCAAGTTGTATTTTATCTAGATTTTGATACATGTTCTTTAGATGATCATACTGAGTTCCTTCTTCAAAAGGAACTTTACCATAGGCGATTTCCCGAATTTCATCATTCAACTGTTGTTTTAGAATACCATTAATTGAATTTGTTAACGTAACCGTTTCCAATATTGAATTATACTGACGAACATAGCCAAGAAATAGGTAGATTTGTACACAGTTAATGGCTGCAAGCAAAAGAAGGATGACCATAAAGACAAGAATTAATCTAGTACGTAACGAAAAATTGGACAATCTATAACGTATATCCACTTTTATCCCCCTCCTAGGTCTATAATACTAAAATTAAAATGTTTTACAATAAAAGAATAAATATTCCAATTTTTTAAAAAATTTTTTATCTTTTTATAAGATTTCAGTATATAAGAGCGAAGGAAATTAAATATATTCAAAACATATACAATTTCGACAAATGTAAACGTTTTATAATAATACTATATTAATACATAGAAATATACTAATAGATTTTATGAATTGAAGAAATCAAGAGTTTTTTTATGTATGTCAGGAAGTACTAGCAAAATCGACAAATAAAGTTGTCGAATACAATATAGTTTTGTCTATCTTTGTTTTTATAAGTTCAAAAATATATTACATTATTTTCGAAAGTTATTCCATTAACGTTTTTTTGAAAACGCTTTAAAATAAAACCAACAATCTTTAAAAAATAATTTTTCTGAGGTGATAAAATGCTTTCAACAATGACCAATTTTTTGCGTGTTAGTGAGGTAAGAAATAAAATTTTATTTACATTATTAATGTTAGTTATTTTTTTCGAATTGGTACGTTCATACCAGTCCCTAGTGTTAATGCTGATGTTTTAAAACTGAACGACGAACTAAATGTTTTTGGTATTCTTAATACATTTGGTGGCAGTGCATTACAGAATTATTCAATATTAGCTATGGGTATTATGCCGTATATCACAGCATCCATTATCATTCAGTTACTCCAAATGGACGTAATTCCAAAGTTTACAGAATGGTCTAAGCAAGGTGAAGCTGGGCGTCGTAAACTTGCACAATTAACTCGTTATGGAACAATTGTGCTAGGGTTTATTCAAGCACTAGGTATGTCATATGGATTTAATAATATGGCTGGTGGTTTATTAATTGAAAATCCTGGAATCCCAACTTATTTTCTTATTGCAACTGTCTTAACTGCTGGTACTGCATTTTTAATGTGGTTAGGAGAGTTAATTACAGCAAAAGGTGTAGGAAATGGGATTTCCATTATTATTTTCGCTGGTATCGTAGCTGCTATTCCAACAACAATTAACCAAATTTATGTACAGCAGTTTCAAGACGCAGGGGAACAATTATTTTTACGTATCATAACCGTTCTATTGATTATATTAGCTGTAATAGCGGTTGTAGTGGGTGTTATTTTCATTCAACAAGCTTTACGTAAAATTCCAATATAATATGCAAAGCAGTTAGTAGCCAATAGTCCGCTTGGTGACCATTCTACTCATTTACCTTTAAAAGTAAATGCTGCTGGTGTTATTCCGGTTATTTTTGCAGTTTCTTTCATTATTACACCGCCAACGATTGCATCATTTTTTGGTCAAAATGGTGTGACATTGTGGATTCAAAAAACGTTTGACTATACGCAATCCATTGGGATGATCATGTATGTTACTTTGATTATTGCTTTCACTTATTTCTATGCTTTTGTACAGGTTAATCCAGAACAAATGGCAGAAAATTTGAAAAAGCAAGGTGGCTATATCCCTGGCATACGCCCAGGAAAGAGCACACAAGAATATGTAACAAGAACTCTTTATCGCTTAACCTTCGTAGGTGGCCTATTCTTAGCAGTGATATCAGTTCTTCCTGTATTCTTTATAAAGTTTGCTGACCTTCCGGCATCTGCACAAATAGGTGGAACTAGTTTGTTAATTGTTGTAGGTGTTGCATTAGAAACAATGAAACAACTTGAAAGTCAACTTGTCAAACGCAACGGATTTATTAAACAAGGTGCTGGAAAAAGTCTACTTCCCAGAAAGGAAAAAATTTCTTAAAAATGTAATATGTTTTATGCATACCGTCTTGGAAAGACAGTATGGAACCTATGATGTTTTCTCCCAAAAGGTGTTTATTATAAGTAAATTCAAACCAAAACAAATAAATAATATACAATGTCCAAAGTTTAAGTAAAAAACGTAGTAATATGTATCTATTTATAAAAGTCGAAAAAAAATACATTTTTTTTAAAAAAAATCTAGTTTTTATGTTTTATAGTTTTTTAGGTGCAAAATATATTACATTTTTTTCGAAAGTTATTCCATTCAATCTAAACTGAAAACGCTTTAACATAAACGTATACCAATTTACGGAATTGAGTGAAAATTGTTGTGAATTGGAAAAAAGGAGGATTCATTATGCAAAAATTGTTTAAAGGAAAATCGCTTTTATTTTTACTAATGTCACTCATGCTTCTATTAGCTGCCTGCGGCTCAACTGGAACGGGAGGACAAACAGATGACGCGAAAAGCGGATCTGGCGGTTCAAAGGATAGTGAGAAATTAGTCATAGGATTTTCTCAGGTTGGTGCAGAAAGTGAATGGAGAACAGCGAACACAAAATCCATGCAAGAAGCTATTAAAGCGGCTGGCCATGAATTAAAATTCTCTGACGCTCAACAAAAACAAGAAAATCAAATTAAAGCAATTCGTTCATTTATCGCACAAAAGGTAGATGCCATCGTATTCTCTCCAGTTGTTGAAACAGGATTTGAAACGGTWCTACAGGAAGCAAAGGATGCAGGAATTCCSGTATTCCTTTCAGACCGTGCGGTTGATATCCAAGATGATTCACTTTGGGTAACTTTCTTAGGTTCAGACTTCGTTGAAGAAGGAAGAAAAGCAGGAAATTGGTTAGTGGAAGAATTGGCAGATGCACAAGGCGATGTAAATATCGTTGAGCTGCAAGGTACTGTAGGTTCAGCACCTGCGATTGACCGTAAAGAAGGCTTTGAAGAAGTACTTAAGGATCACCCGAACTTTAAAATTATCAAATCTCAAACAGGTGACTTCACACGTGCAAAAGGCAAAGAGGTTATGGAAGCGTTCTTAAAGTCTGATGGAAAGAACATTGATGTATTGTATGCCCATAACGACGATATGGCAATCGGAGCCATCCAAGCAATTGAAGAATACGGCTTAGTACCAGGTAAAGACATTACCATCATCGGTGTTGATGCAGTAAAAGGTGCATTTGAAGCAATGGCAGCTGGAAAAATGAACGTGACAGTGGAATGTAACCCAATGTTTGGACCGCAAATGGTTGATTTGATTGAAGCATACTTAGCTGGTGAAGAAATTCCGAAGCGTGTAGCTGTAGAGGAAAGCATTTACACAATGGA
>NZ_MSLS01000048.1 GCF_001940785.1 Bacillus sp. MRMR6 | reverse complement strand
GAAGCAGCAGAACCGTCCCCATGATTTTTTCCTTATCTGACAGGAAAATTCATTCTTTTCTCGAATACATTTAAGTGGCTACATAGACAGGTACTTGCTGAATGTATACAATTTTGGGAGGAGAATGTTAATGTCTAGAGCATTATTATTAAAAGCGCTTACGGTAAGTTGCAGGGTGAACAGTTAGGTGAGGTATTTGCATGGAAGGGGATTCCATTTGCTAAACCGCCAGTTGGACCTCTTCGTTTCCGTGCTCCAGAGCTGCCGGATTCTTGGGGAGGGGTTCGTGATGCCACTTCTTTTGGACCTGTTGCTCCGCAGACTCAACGGGAGATCATGGAGTTCTTGGGGAACGATATATCCAATATGAACGAAGATTGTCTGTACCTAAATGTTTGGTCACCGGGAGCCGATGATAAAAAACGTCCCGTTATGGTGTGGATTCATGGAGGTGCGTTTGTTTCAGGTTCTGGGTCTAGCAGCTGGTATGATGGCGCTTCGTTTGCAGAGCAAGGCGACGTGGTAGTCGTTACGATTAATTATCGTTTAGGTATTTTGGGCTTTCTTCATCTTGCAGAAATAGGCGGAGCAGAATATGCGACTTCTGGAAATTGCGGTATTCTAGATCAGGTCGCGGCGTTACAATGGGTGCAGGATAATATTGCAGCATTTGGGGGTGACCCTAACAATGTGACGGTGTTTGGAGAATCCGCAGGTGCAATGAGTATTGGGGTATTACTTGGGTTGCCTTCCGCACAAGGTCTGTTCCAAAAAGCCATTCTGCAAAGTGGTGCCGCAGCCAATGTCCATCCTGCAGAAAGAGCAACAAAAGTAGCGGGCCAGCTGTTAACGGCTTTACAAGTTGAACCTAGTAATTTGGCAAAACTAGAGGAAATGCCGGTTGAACAGTTAATTCAAGCTTCAGACCTCCTGCCTCCAATGAGCTTAAGTCCGGTGGTTGATGGCGTATCACTTCCAATTCCTCCAGAGGAGGCTATTAAAAACGGTTCTGCCAAGAATGTCTCGATTTTAATTGGGACAAATAAGGATGAATACAATATTTTCAGTGTATTTGACCCTGAATGGAAAGACGCTGACGATACAAAGGTTACCTCGCTTTTTGAAAAAACCTTTGGTCCACTGGTGCCTTTAATTAGAAGTTATTTCTCTAGTAACGCACCTTTAAGCCAAGAACTTTATAATAAATTACTAACCATGAGCATCTTTACAGGTCCAGCACTTAAACTAACGGAATTACAGGTGAACCAAGGTGCTCCTGTTTGGATGTATCGCTTTGATTGGGAAACACCCGTTTTCGGCGGTAAACTAAAAGCAACTCATGCATTAGAAATCCCGTTTGTGTGGAATAATTTAGATAAGGAAAATACTACGAATTTCACTGGTAGTTCTCCAGAACGACAAGGTGTCGCCGACCAGATGCATCAGACATGGATTAACTTCGTTCATAATGGTAATCCTTCTACAGATGGTCTTACTGATTGGCCAGCCTATGATGTGAACAAGCGGTCTACGATGATTTTTAACACGGAGAGCAAGATGGTAAACGATCCAAATAGTCAAGAGCGGATCGTATGGGAGCAAGCATCTATGATGATGAAAGCATAATAATAGACTGCCATTATTTTTCAAAGTAAGTAAAATTCCAAGCCCAGTTAACGGAACTGGGCTATTTTTTATATACAAGAACAATTGATTGATGTCGTCTACATTGACGGGGAAAAATGTTCCTGTTATTCTAGGTGCATTGTTAACTATCTACAATTGAAGTTTGCTAATGAATTGTAGCGGATAACACCGGATTGATTAGATACCTATAGCATTTTCTTCTGACACCATATGTTTAAACTGTATCATACCCCATTAGCTGGAGGTGTTATGTTTGAATGGCATCATAACGAAATTTAGAAAAATGAATTCTCAACAAATTTCTATCTACATAAGCATCATTCTTTGCTTTATCGCTTCAGTTATCTTTGTTCACCATAACTACTCATTCTATGAGCGTCCAATAGCCAAAGTTATCGAAACGAACCTAGAAGAAACAACTGAAATGGAAGATATGCTCCATAATAAAGATCGTTTATTTACTCAAGGAATCATAGCAGAACTAAAGAATGGGGAAGAGATAGGACAGCTTATCTATTTAACGAACGAATATTCCTCATCCGGTGCTTATGATCAAAAATACCACGTTGGAAATGAGTTGTTTGTTTCATTTAATAAGAAGACAGGGGAAAATGGAGAGTTAACGGGAACGATTAGAGATGTAAAGCGAGATAAATACGTTTTGCTTGTAGCATGGGTTTTTATCTTTATTTTACTTATAGTTGGAAAAAAACAAGGGCTGTTTTCGATTATTAGCTTGGCCATCAATGCTGTTCTGTTATCATTTGCATTAGATATTTATCTGAATACAACAGGTATTAGTTTGTTATTGATATGTGGTATAAGTGTCATTTTATTTACTGCCTTCTCTTTGTTACTTGTAAACGGGTTTAATGAAAAAACATACGCGGCGATTATAGCGACCTTACTAGGAACGTTTAGCTCGTTGCTTATAACCTATTTTGTTATGTGGTTAACTTCCGAGCAGGGGCTCCGGTATGAAGAAATGCAATTTGTTTCGAGTCCATATCGAGAAGTATTTATGGCGGGGTTATTTATCGGCTCTTTAGGAGCTGTTATGGATGTGGCGATTACAATGTCTTCTTCTATTTTTGGTTTATATGAAAAAAATAACCACATATCTGTACAGGCACTTAAAACTTCAGGCTTGGAAATAGGGAAGGATATTATGGGAACAATGACAAATATATTGTTTTTTGCCTATATTAGTGGATCCATTCCGATGCTCATTCTTTACTTGAAGAATGCTTCTCCTTTGGGGTTTACTCTCTCTATGAACCTTTCACTGGAATTTGCCAGAGCCCTTGCTGGTGGTATTGGAATCGTAATAACGATCCCAATAGGTTTATATACTTCCATGTTCTTAATTAATCGAAAGAGGGCAAAACAATGAATGTATTAGTTTGTCTGGCAGCCATTTTATTTTTATTGATGAGACTGATTGGCGGAAAAAAAGGAACACGTTCATTTATTGCTATTTTCCTCAATTTCGGAGTCCTGTTAATTACCGTCTTAATTATGACCAATCCAAATGCAAACCCCATTATCTTAACGCTGATTGCCTGTACAGTTATTAGTTGTATTAACCTGCTTTATATTAATGAAGTGAATACTACAACGAAAACTGCATTTCTTTCTTCCATCATAACCATCGTTATCCTGCTCTTTTTTATAGTAATTGTGACAGAAAGTGCTATGATTAAAGGTTTCGGTGAAGAAGAGCTAGAGGAATTGAGCATATTTTCTCTCTATATTGGCGTCGATTTTCTCAAAATAGGAGCTTCCGTGATTATTATGAGTACAATTGGTGCTATCACAGACACTGCCATTGCCATTTCGTCTCCGATGCGTGAAGCATTTAATCATCACCCATCCATTAGTAGAAAAGACTTATTTGCATTTGGAATAAGTATCGGGAGGGATATATTAGGGACTAGTACAAACACATTATTTTTTGCCTTTTTTGGAGGCTATCTGGCATTGTTAATATGGTTTAAGGTTTTATCCTATTCTGTTGGAGAAATCGTAAATTCAAAAATCTTTAGTGCTGAAATGATAACGATTTTTAGTGCCGGAATTGGAGTAGCGCTTATCATTCCAATCACTGCCTCAATTACTGCATACTTTTCAGTAAAAACAAGAGAAATTAAAGAAACATTATAGCTGAAATAATTGTAAAAGTGGGGATATTTCTATGAAGACGATCGGACTTATTGGCGGAATGAGCTGGGAATCCTCAGTTGAGTATTATCGAATCATTAATGAGGAAGTAAGAGAAAGGTTAGGGGGACTTCACTCAGCAAAATGTCTGTTGTATAGTGTTGATTTTGATGAGATAGAACGCTATCAGGCAGAGGGTGATTGGGAAAGTGCAGGTAAGGTTTTAGCAGCAGCGGCTTCCTCTTTAGAAAAAGCAGGTGCGGAATTTATTGTTATTTGCACCAATACCATGCATAAGGTGTTAGATGCGATTGAAGAAAAAGTAACCATACCTACCTTACATATTGCAGATGCGACAGTAAAACAAATTAATCATACCAGGATGAAAACAGTAGGTTTACTTGGTACCAAATATACAATGGAACACGATTTTTATCGTACGCGGGTTGAAGGGCATGGAATTAATGTTGTGGTCCCAAATAAAGAGGATAGAGACAAGATCAACCAAGTTATTTTTGAAGAATTATGTTTGGGGAAAATTGAAGATTCGTCAAAGCATTATTTTAAACAAGTGATAAAAGAGTTAGTTGAAAACGGTGCAGAAGGGATCATTTTGGGATGTACTGAAATTGGCTTATTAATTAAACCGGAAGATTCAGATGTTCCATTATTTGATACTACACATATTCATGCCATTGAAGCTGTGAACAATGCTTTGAATGGTTCATAAAAAGATTGGACCGAATGTTGTATCTGAAAAACCATTGGATATTTATGTTAAGATAAAAAAAGATTGTGCAAAAATGTACTAAAGCTAACTGAGCAATAGAGTTTTAGTTCTATTAAACAAATGTAAGAAAAGAGGGTACATTGTGTACTTTAAAACAGAACGCTTAATCGCAAGAAGGTTAGAACTAAAAGACCTTAATGAATTCGATGAAATGCAAAGTAATATTAGAGTTATGAAATATACATTAGGTAGAGAAAATACAAGAGTTGAAAATGCAAATGAATTAGAAAAAATTATCAATGAGTACGCATTAAGCGAAACAAATAGAACAATTATGGGAATTTCCAAATCTTCAGATGAAACATGCTCTTTAGTAGGTGCTTGTGCTGTGATAAAACGAGATGTGGAGTGTTTTGAAGTTGGATATAGGCTGTTAGAAAAATATTGGGGAAACGGATTTGGACTTGAAATCTTAGAAGGGTTAATAACCTATTGTTTAACGGATTTAGGGGCAACGGAATTGATTGCTGAAGTTGATAAAGAGAACATTTACTCAGTTAGAATACTTGAGAAGTCTTCCATGAACTTTGTAAAAGAGTATTATGAAGAGAATAACCTTGTACGTATGTATATGTTAAATAGGTAAAATCTTTAAAGTATCCTCTTAAACTATATATAAGAAGTAGTTTAGTTTAATAAGCTAAATACGGGAATAACCTAGTTCATAAGGGACCAGGCTATTTTTTTTATTAAAAAGAACCGCAAAACGCGGTGGTTTTAATGTGCATTGTCCTACATTTTTAGTTGTAAATTCATGTTTTGTGATAGGRTACGGTACCCGWTAGCAAATTATACATAATATGGTTATGATATTGTTATTTTACGATTATCATACAATCATAGACAAGAAATTTGGGGGTACAACAACGGCAAGGATTGTATTGAAGGAATAACGATTGAAAATTTTTATAAAAGTATACATTTAAAAGCGTGGTAAGGGACAAGAAAATCAAATTTTATCAAAACAGTACTCTAGACGAAAACCAAACAGGTTAACCAAGGTGGGCCAGGATTTGTATTTCTGTTTGAGTAATTTGCTAGGAGTATATCCATAAACACAAAAAATATAGTGATCCGTCTTCTTATTCTTGTCTAAACTACATATTTATATATATAGAAATTTGGACAAGGGGTTGAGGATTTTACAAAGACTATTAGCTATATTAATTGGAAGTTTGCTGTTGGGTATAGGGGTCAACGGGTTTCTCGTCCCGAATCATTTAATAGATGGCGGAATTCTAGGAATTGCTTTAATACTTCATTACTTCTTTCAGGTACAGACAGGAATGGTAATGGTGGCCTTAAGCCTCCCCATTTGCATATATGCATCGATGAACGAAAGAGGATATTTTTTCAGTAGTTTACAGGGGTTATTCATTTCCTCTTTGTCTATTGATTTATTCGCTCCTTTACGTGATGAATTTTTTATTCATCCTCTAAACAGCGCTATTATTGGTGGTGGAATCATTGGTATAGGAATTGGGATTATGCTGAGGTATAAAACGAGTACAGGGGGGACGGATTTACTTTCAAAAATAATCGCCAGGAGATTTTCATTAAATATCGCGCTTGTTATTATTTTGATTGACGGGCTGATTGTTTTAGCTGGTTTTACCGTTTTAGAAACAGAAAGCATTCTTTATTCATGTGTAGCTATCACAATTGTTGGTTTAACAACTTACTTGATTGAAAAAAAATAGTGGACGATTCTTGTGCTTCTTTAGCTAAACGAAAGAAGCACAGGAACCGTCTGAGGGCACTGAAAAAGTAGCCTTTTTTGAATAATGATGTTTTTTTGGGAGGCAAAAATGTCTCCCTACCATCAAAACGTCGCTTAGAAGCAGTTCTGGAGCTCTGTTTTTTAAAACATCATTTTTCCTTTTTAAAATTGGACTTTTTCAGTAGTCTCGAACTGTCCCCATGCACACCTATGCACGAGCAAATTGCGTGTAAAGTTTGGGCTTTAATCCTATACTATACGAGTATAAAGTATTGGAGGGATTGTAAGTGCATATTGAAATGTGGACTGATTTTGCTTGACCATTCTGCTATATTGGCAAAAGGCGTCTGGAGGACGCTATTAAGCAGATTGACCACCCGATTGAAGTGACGTACCGATGCTTCGAATTGGACCCAACAATGGGTAAAGATATTAAAGAAAATATATATGAAGCGTTAGCTAAGAAATACGGAATGAGTGAAGCACAAGCACGAGCAAATACGCAGAACATGGTAAGGATGGCTGAGGAAGCTGGATTGGATTATCAAATGGATACGTTGATCTTAACGAACACTTTTGATGCTCACCGTCTAACGATGTTTGCTAAAACACAAGGTTTAATGACCGAGATGACGGAACGAATTCTACATGCCTACTTTACAGAATCTAAACACATCGGAGATCATGAAACCTTGACAGAGCTAGCTGTAGAGGTAGGGTTAAATGGCGACGAGGTAGCCAACATGCTTGCCAGCGATGAAATGGCTGTCTCTGTTCATGCGGATGAACGCTTAGCTCAGCAGTATGGCATTAGAAGTGTGCCTTTCTACCTGATTAACAATAAGTACTCACTAACAGGTGCCCAGCCAACCTCGACATTTGTCCAGGCACTAAAGAAAGTTATTGCAGAGGATCAAATTACTGCCTTAAACAATGATGGCATAAGCTGTGATGACGATGGCTGCGAAATCCCTAAATAAAGAAAGAGCAAAGTAACGAAAAGGTTCTTCGTTTTAAACGAAGGACCTTTTGATTTTCCACATTTTCTAGCTCCTATAATGCCTGACGACCCGGTGCCCGGCCCACATGAAATCGCTGAACAAGCTCCTGCTCCGTACTAAAAGGCCGACCCATCGCCCCATCAACAGCCTGCAGCTCATCAATCAAAATTTGTTTAATCTGTTTATAAATTGAAGAACACCAGAGTTCCGATCAATCGTATTCTTTTTCACATTCTTAATATGTTTTCCTTCATTTATATATGTGTCATAGGGACGGGTCTACTGCACTTTTTAGCTAAACCAAGGATGCAGTAGAACCGTCCCCGTGCTTCATCTCCCTGGCGATGGATTCTAGGATGTAGATGACAGGGACTTGGGTGGTGATGTTGGATTGTTGGTAGAATTCTTCTGTGACGTAGTAGGGTATGTTTAGGTCTGAGATTTTGGCTATGGTTGAGAGTTTTTGGTTGGTGATGCTGATGATTTTGCTTCCTTCTTGTTTTAGCTGGTTTAGGTGTGTGCGGTAAATGGGTTTTCTCCTGAGACAGACAGTGCGATGGTTACACTATTATTTTTTAGCTTTGCATGAATCGGGAAGTGTGGGTCCTTTATATATAATGAAAATCTCCCTAAGCTAGAAAAATATCTTGCGCCATATTCAGCTAGGATCCCTGAGCTTCCAATCCCAATAAAAATAACATGGTCTGCCGTCGTAACAAGTGCAGCTGCATCTTTAATTTTTTCCTCTAAATCTCCTTTTAGAGTTCGCTCAAAAAATTCGACTACTGTTGAGAACTTTTAATTACCGTTTTTTTAGAATCGTTTAACTGCATTTTCAGCTTTACTTTGAATTCAGAGAACCCCTCACAATTTACCTTTCGGCAAAAACGTAAAATGGTGGCTGTTGATACATGCGTTTCATATAAGCCACTTTATCAGCATGGTGTGCAATGTAATTATATAAGGATGTTTCTAGTTCATTAAAAGAAGCAATGATGTCGTTTGTAAACATGGATAGGATTACTCCTTGACAAATGATAGTTAAACACATTTTAACACAATCCCCAAATAACTTGAAACAAGGAGTTACATTTTTGTAACAAGTATCTTTCGAAGTTATCAAAAACTAGATGAACCTAGGTCATTTACTATCCTTGTCAGTATCGGTATGATTCTTTTTGAAGAAATAAACGAATAATAAAATGTGGAACTACAATACTGGAGGTTATCTACATGACAACATACCAATTTCCTGAAGGTTTCTTATGGGGAGGGGCTACTGCAGCCAATCAAATCGAGGGTGGCTATAAGGAAGGAAATAAAGGACTAAATATAGCAGATGTTCTCCCAGGTGGAAAAGAGCGTTTAAATAAATTGTTGAATCCTGGTTTTGACTTTGAAATTCATCCTGATCAATACTACTATCCAAATCACGAAGCGATTGATTTCTATAACCGGTATAAGGAAGATATTGCGTTGTTTGCGGAAATGGGGTTTAAAGCGTTCAGGATGTCCATTGCCTGGACACGTATTTTCCCTAATGGCGATGAACTAGAGCCAAATGAAGAAGGGTTAGCCTTTTATGATCGTGTGTTTGATGAACTGCGTAAATATGGGATTGAACCGGTTGTCACGATTTCTCATTATGAAATGCCGCTACACTTGGTGAAACAATATGGCGGTTGGAGAAACCGGGAAGTGGTAACGTTTTTTGAACGTTATGCAAAAGTCCTTTTCAATCGTTATAAAAATAAAGCAAAGTACTGGATGACTTTTAACGAAATCAATAGCAGCTTGAAAATGCCGATTCAGGGTCTTGGTTTTGCCATTCAAAATGAAGAGGATAAATACCAGCCAACCTATCAAGCCTACCATCATCAGTTTGTCGCAAGTGCAATGGCGGTAAAATTATGCCATGAGATTATACCTGATTCAAAAATCGGCTGTATGATTCTCTATGCACCAGTCTACTCCTTTGACAGCAACCCAAAAAACGTGATGTATGCTCTTCAGGAAGATCAGATCTTCAATTACTTTTGTGCAGATGTACAAATACGTGGTGAGTACCCAGCGTTTATAAAAAGATATTTTAATGAGCATGCGATTGATTTGGCGATAGGGGAAGGTGACTTGGAGCTATTAAAAGAACACACCGTTGATTATGTCGGCTTTAGCTATTACATGTCCCGAACGGAAAAGAAAGTGAAATCAGATACAGAAGGGGCACAAGGAAATATTATTGGTGGTGTAAGAAATCCGTTCTTAAAAGCAAGTGACTGGGGCTGGGAAATCGACCCAGAGGGACTGCGAATCAGCCTAAATCAATTATATGATCGCTATCAAAAACCATTATTTATTGTAGAAAATGGTTTAGGGGCGTATGACAAAGTAGAAGAAGACGGTTCAATTCATGACGACTATCGGATCGATTACCTTCGTGAACATATTAAAGCAATGGGGGAAGCCATTGAAGATGGAGTAGAGTTAATGGGCTATACAAGCTGGGGCTGCATCGACATGGTCAGCATGTCCACAGGCGAATTCTCCAAACGCTATGGTTATATCTATGTAGACAAACACGACGATGGCAGCGGAACACTAGAACGGAAAAAGAAGAAATCCTTCTACTGGTACAAAGACGTCATCTCAACAAACGGAAAGCAACTGTAATGCATGGGGACGGTTCTCATGCTTCCTTCGTTTAGCTAAACGAAGGAAGCAGAAGAACCGTCCCTTTGCTTACGGATTGGTTGACCATAGTCCTGCGGATTTTAAGAGGACTCTGGGGTTGAGTTTGAGTCCGGCGACTAGTAGTTCGGCTAGGTCTTCTGGGTGCATTACTCTTTCTGCGTTTCCGGAGATTAGGTTGTTTTCGTTGGCTAAATCGGTGACGACGGTGCTTGGTGTTAGTGCGGTTACCCGGATATTATGCTTTCTTACCTCGAGCATGAGAGATTCTGTTAGGCCTAGAACAGCAAACTTAGAGGCACTGTATGCACTCGTAACAGGGGCTCCTTTTTGTCCGGCCGTTGAGGAGATATTGACAATATCACCTGATTTTCTCTCAATCATTTCTGGTAAAACGGCTCTTGTCACATGATAAACACCCATTAGGTTCACTTGAATGATGTTTTCCCATTCTTCCGGAGTTAAATCTAGAAAACCGCCAAATTTAGCGGTACCGGCATTATTGATTAAAATATCAATCGATCCTAGGTCTGATTTGATGTGTTCAACTGCATGTTGAACAGCTTCTAAATCTGCTACGTTGGCTGTTGCAGCGGAAATGTTCACATCATAAGGTTTAAGTTCCTCCGATAGTTTTTCCAGATTAGACAAATTGAGTCCAATCAATCCAAGATTAACCCCTTCTTTTGCTAGAGCAATGGCAACGGCACGTCCGATTCCCCTGCCTGCACCCGTTACTAATGCGGTCTTCCCTTTTATTGAATTCATGTAATCATTCCTTGTAATAAAATTTGAGTATCTCTTTTTGCTGGGCATGTCTGCCAATTATATTATTAGTATCTAAGCCCGTACTATCCATAAAAATCAAAATTCTTGTCTAATTGAGATAACGTTGGTACCGAACATGGTATGGGCGTTTTTTTTATGAAAAGAGTAAATTTTTTACTAAAAATTGTAGGCTTTCGTAATGTTGTCCCGCATGATAAAATGAATAAACTATATTAAGTTAAGAAAATATGATAATTTTACGATAATAATAGGTTGTGATGGAATGATGAGGAGTAAAAAAACAATATTGATCATTAGTAGTTTACTATTTGCTGGCATCTTGCAATTCTTGTATCTTTCAGATCGTAAACCAGCAAATCTCGAAAGTGTACAAACGGTTTCGTCCGTAAAGGATGAACAAATTGAAATAAAAGTTCGAACGGCTGAAGAAGAGGTAAGAATTGATCAGGTAATTCATACTGATAAACCGATCGCCGAAGAGATTAAGGCAAAGGTCAGAGAAATAGTGGAAGGTGCATTTAATTTTTTCAAAAAAGACCAAAAGATTGTCTCAATCGGTGACTCTCTAACAGAAGGGGTTGGGGACGAAACAGAAAGTGGCGGTTATGTGGGAATCCTTAATCACACATTTGAAGCGAATAGCCTGAATATTTCGGTTGAAAACTTTGGTAAAAGAGGAAATCGTTCAGACCAATTACTAAAACGGCTTGAGAAAGAGGAAATTGTTGCTTCTATTAAAGAGGCGGATACGGTTTTAATAACGATTGGTGCAAATGACATTATGAATGTGCTAAAAAAGAATTTCACTAATCTAACCATGGAACCATTCCAACGAGAGAGAATGGAATATATTGAACGATTAACAGCAATATTTGATAAGATTAATGAATTAAA
The DNA here is from genome assembly GCF_001940785.1 of Bacillus sp. MRMR6. Lineage (GTDB taxonomy): Bacteria > Bacillota > Bacilli > Bacillales > Cytobacillaceae > Neobacillus. Next base: position 13,446 of record NZ_MSLS01000048.1, on the reverse strand, counting down.
TCCAGATGTACAAATATATCTAATCGGTTTTTATAATCCATTTGAACGATATTTCGCAGATATCAAAGAATTCGACCAGATTATCGACAATTGGAATGAAGCAGGAAAAACACTTTCAGAAGAATACGAAAATGTGAGATACATCCCAACAAAAGATCTATTTACCAATTCCACCATAGACCTACTAGCCGAAGACGAATTTCACCCAAACACAAACGGCTACAAACTAATGGCACAGCGTGTCCTAGAATATTTAAAAGAACCCAATGAAACGGCGGTCAACACAGCCGTAGAATCATAGGGACGGTTCTCATGCTTCCTTCGTTTCGCGAAACAAAGGAAGCACGAGAACCGTCCCTGTGAATCCCATTATTTTGGTGAGAGTGAGGCAGGAAATGAGTAGAAGTGAGATTGAATATAAGATTATGGAGTTAAAGGATGAATATTTGCAGCTCCAGCATAACTTAGAGAAATTGGAGTTTGTAAAAGGTAACATAGCTCCGTTAGAAAAACGGCTAACTTCTATTGAAGATGAATTGAGTAACCTTAATCAATTATTGCGTAAGATTAATTCTGAAGAAATAGTCTAGTTTGAGCTAGGCTATTTTTATTATACATATTGGCCTTACTTGAATGTAATAGGAGGATAAAAGCATGATCATAAGGAAAATGGTCGAAGGTGATCTGCCACAACTAGAACTATTATATAGACAGTTTTGGGATGAAGAATCTTCTATTAAAACCATGAGGATTCAGTTTGATAAACTACTGAAAACCAACACACATTTATTTTTGAGTGCAATTGAAAATAACAAACTCATCGGTTCGGTGATGGGGGTAATTTGTGAGGAAATTTATGGGGAGTGTAAGCCTTTCTTAGTCCTTGAAAACATGATTGTTGATAAGGACTATCGGAATAAAGGGGTAGGAAAAGCCTTATTATCCGAACTTGAGAAATTGGCCAGTCAAAGAGGTTGTTCCCAAGTGATTTTTGTAACAGAAAGGGACAGGGTTGATGCTGTAGAGTTTTATGAATCAGCGGGGTATAGCTCCCAAACCCATATAGGTTTTAAAAAGAAACTCAATTAAGTTACACTTGTATGGACGGTTGTAGTGTTTAGCCAGGCTGAAGGCAGCATGAGAACCGTCCCTGCGCCTACCTGCGCCTAATCAATGGAGTTAAAGGAGATTGCGGCTGATGATTAATAAAATTGGAAAGATTTCTGTGTATGTACATAACCAAGAAGAAGCAAAAGAGTTTTGGCTGCAGAAATTAGGTTTTGTTTTAAAGCTGGAACAACCAATGGGACCAAATGCATCGTGGATAGAGGTAGGGCCTAGCGATAACGAATTTACCACTTTAATCCTTTATTCGAAGTCAGCAATGGAACAGCAACAGCCTTCTAAGGTTGCACATCCATCCGTCCTTTTCAGTACAACAGATATCGAGTTAGCTTATGAGGAAATGCAGCAAAAGGGCGTTAAAGTAGGGGAAATGCTACGTATGCCGTTTGGTACGATGTTCACCTTTTATGATCAAGATGGTAATGAATACATATTAAGGGAAGATAAATAATAACCAATTTTGTCCCTGAATAACATGGTGGTAACCCTAGGAAGAAAGAGGTGTTGCCATCATGTTTTCTGTTACAGAAATGCAGGATTTCACCTTTTTATCCGTGACACATATTGTGACAATAATCCTTTTCTTTATGACTTGTTTTCTTCTGGTGTATTTTAGAAAGAACCTGATACCACACCAGAATATGTTAAAATGGACCCTGTTTTTCATTTTGATTACTTGTGAGGTTTCGTATCATCTATGGCTGGTTCTGACCCGTCAATGGGAAGTGGCGGACTTACCGCTGCAGCTTTGTTCTCTTAGTACGTTTTTATCACTTTATCTATTCTTGAAACCAAATCAAAAAGTGTTTCATTTATTATTCTTTATCGGTCTCATTCCTCCTATCTTAAGCATGGTGACACCAGACATCGTCTACCAATTCCCTCATTATCGTTTCCTAAAATACTTCCTACACCATTCAGCCATTCCATTAGCCGTCTTATACTTTATCCTCTTTGAGGGGTACAGAGTTCCAAAGAAAGCGATCTTCACTAGCTTCATAACATTAAATATTATCGCCGTCCCAATCTTCGTCCTAAATAAGCTACTGGGTACAAACTTCTTCTTCCTAGCAAGCCCATCAGAAGTAAAAACACTACTATCCTTCTTCGGAAACGGAATAACCTATTATATTAACCTAGAAATTGTTGGATTTTTAGTCTTCATCATCACGTACATTCCAAGGGGGATTCTCCAGAAGAAGAGCTAAAGCGCGGGGACATTCTCCTGATTCCTTCGTTTAACTTAAATTTAGCTAAACGAAGGAATCGGGAGAACCGTCCCTCTGCTTAATCTTTAACTTTTAGTGTTAAGGGCAATCCCTTTTTAACTGTAGCTGTGAATACTTGTGTAGTTGGATGTGTTAGGTGTGTAATGCTTTCTAAATTATCTAGGAAAATGGGAACAGTGTTATCTTGATCTTTGTTGAACTCTGTAATGATTTCTAACATACAGCGAATCTTTTCACTGTTAGACAGAACTCGATAGGGTCTGTTATTGTAGGTAATTTGAAAGTCCGGACGTAATTCACCATTTTTCAATTGTTTAAACAGTGCAACCTTAGTGTGTGTATAGTATTGATTGATTTGACTCTGATACTGATTTGCCAATTGTCCTAATTGTTGTTTTAATTTTTTTAGGTCATCGGCAAGATCAATTTTCTTTTGAAACAGCTCGGCTATTATATTTTCAACTTTTTCAAGCTCATTTAGCTGTTGACTTGGATGGTCGTCCAATCTTTCATTTGGGAATGCTTTTTTAATCTTCTCAAGCTCATCCTCAAGAATCGTTTTATTTTTTGCTAAATTACTATACTGTCTTCTTTGATCCTCCAGCTCTTTTTCCAAAAAATCAATTTCATTTTGTAAAACATTCTTCTTTTTCTCATGTTCAAGTTGTATATTATGTGCCTGGCTGTTAGATACAGTTTGATGGCAGGTAGGGCATTGTTCACTAATATAAAAATAAGGTTCATTTTGTTTCTCTTTAAGGGTGTTAAGTTTGGTCTTCAACTCAATCCCTTCCTTAATTGTCTCTTCTAGTTTCATTGTGATAGATTTTACCTCTTTGTCCAATTGCTGCTTTTTAATTTGGGTTTCTAGGGAAATAGGAGCTGCATTATTCTGTTTTTCATTGAGCGATTCAATTTGCCTTTTTAACAAAGATCTTTGCCCCTCATAAAAGTTCCTGGAAGATTCTATATCTTTTTGCTGCTTTATAATGTGGCTTTTTTCTTTTTCTAGTTCATAAAACTCATCTATTTCTGGTAGAAAGGATTTAACAATATACGACCTTGCATTGCTTTTTTCTTCTTCCGGGAAAACATCGGGAAAAAAGCTATAGATAAATCTGCTGTAATCACCTAATAATTGTTTGAATTCACTTTCTTTTACCTTTTTATTATTCAAATAAACAGACGTGGTTCCTTTTGGATTCATCGTCCTAGTTAAACGGTATTCCTGTTGATGCGTTTGGAGAACGACATCAACCTTCATTGAATTTTTTCCCTCTTGAAGGTATTCCTTTACATAACCTTTAATCCCATGCTTGGTTACTCCAAATAAGTTAAATACAATCGCTTCGCCAACCGATGACTTTCCAGTATAGTTATCTCCGAAAAAATGATTCGTTTTGCCAAATTCAAATCGGGTGCTTGAGTGGCACTTAAAATTAGTGAGTTCCAGACTTTTAATAAACATCCAATCATCCCCAAAACTACTATTGTTAATATGTAATGCCCATATTATTACATATGTTCTGTATAATGTGAATAACAAATATTATATAAAATGACATGTATGTAACTTGATGTGACAGATGAAGGAGTATCATTTTGTCAGTCTTTCTTACGATTCTTTGTAAGAATACCTTCCAACTTTTAAGACTAGTAGAGTGAATCTTGTTATATTCATACTATCTTAAAAAAGGGAGAGGAAGATTATGGGGAAGTGGTATAAGAAGTCGTTTGCTTTTGTAACAAGCTTGGTATTAGCAGGAAGTCTATTTGTAACTACGATGGGGGCTCCCGTAAGTGCAGCTCCGAATCTAGCAAATCCTGTTGTTAAGAGTATTCTATCCGTTGAGATTGAGGAAGCGACGATCTTTGAGCTTCAGCATGAGATGAAGAGAGGGACACTAACCTCCGAACAATTGGTACAGTTTTATTTAGATCGTATTACAAAATTTGATGATTCGATTAACTCGATTATAACAATTGATGAGAATGTGCTGGAAGAGGCACGGCAGCTTGATCTGGAACGAAAAGCGGGTAAGGTCCGAGGTGCTTTACATGGGATCCCTGTGATTTTAAAAGACAACTATGATACATACGACATGCCGACGACAGCCGGTTCCCTATCACTTGCAGGGTCCATTCCATTGGATGATGCCTACCAGACTAAGAGATTAAGAGATGAAGGGGCGATCATTTTAGGAAAGGCCAATCTTCATGAATTTGCATTTGGCTTCCAAACAATCAGTTCCCTAGGGGGACAAACCCTAAATCCGTATGATCTAACCAGGTATCCTGGCGGTTCAAGTGGTGGGACAGCAGCTGCTGTAGCAGCCAACTTTGTGACAGTTGGTTTAGGAACGGATACGGGAGGTTCAATCCGAATTCCGTCATCATTTAATAATCTAGTTGGTATTCGGCCTACGATGGGTCTAGCTAGCCGAGATGGCATTATTCCACTTGCATTAACACAGGATGTAGGAGGTCCCATTGCTAGAACAGTAGAGGATGCTGCTGTTGTACTTGATGCGATTGCTGGATACGATCCAGCCGATCCCGTAACAGAAGAAAGCATTGGAAACGTACCAAAAACGTATACGCATTATCTAAAGAAAAATGGGTTAAAGAAGGCAAGGATTGGTGTGGTACGGAGCCTTTTTGGAAACGATCCACAAGTGAATATGGTAATGAATCAGGCGATTAGTGATATGGAGTCGCTTGGTGCTGAGATTTATGAAGTGACAATCCCAAATCTTAATCAAATTCTCGCTTATCCAAGTTTAAGCGGCTATGAATTTAAGTTTCAATTAAATGATTACTTAGCTTCACTTGGATCAAATGCTCCCTTTAAAACCCTTACAGATATTATCGAAAGTGGTTTGTATGATCCAAGTTTAAGGAGTGGTTTAATCGCTAGGGATAGTAAGGTTTCATTGGAAAATGACGCAGAATATCAGCGAATTATTACAGAACGTCCGGAGGTAACAAAGGAAAGCTTGATGTCAGTCTTCACAGAATATGACCTTGATGTGCTCCTTTATCCAACGTCTAACGCTCTGCCTGCTGAAATCGGCAGGAGCCAGGGTTCTGGAAATGCAAACCGTTTAAGTCCATTCTCTGGATTCCCGGCAATATCCGTACCAGCCGGGTTCAGCGACAATGGCTTGCCAGTGGGTCTTGAAATGCTAGGAAAGGAATTTGACGAAGCCACACTAATCAAGCTAGCCTACTCCTACCAAGAAGGCACCAAACATCGAAAAGCACCTGAATTAGAATAAAGCATGGAATAGAGCATGGGGACGGTTCTCACTGCTTCCTTCGTTTTGCTGAAGTTTAGCTAAACGAAGGGAGCGGAAGAACCGTCCCCATGCTTTCTTTCTTGATTCCTCCGACAACAAAAAGTTATAATATTAGTAACATTCTGAAAGCGCTTTAAAATTATATGGATTTGAAGGGGGATTTGAGGTACATATGGCAAACATTCCATCTATTTTAAAAAATTTGAGGATTCCTGTCATTGGTTCACCACTTTTTATCATTAGTAATCCCAAGTTAGTAATAGAGCAATGTAAGGCAGGGATTGTGGGTTCGATGCCGTCACTAAATGCTAGACCAGTATCGCAGCTAGATGAATGGCTGGCAGAAATTACAGAAGAGCTTGCAGACTACAATGCTAGTAATCCAGACCGACCAGCAGCTCCGTTTGCGATTAATCAAATTGTTCATAAAACGAATGACCGATTGGAACAGGATATGGAGTTATGTGTGAAGTATAAGGTTCCGATTATCATCACCTCTCTAGGTGCCCGTGAAGAAATCAATGTAGTGGCACATAGTTATGGAGGCTTTGTGTTCCATGATGTCATTAATAACAAGTACGCACATAAGGCTATAGATAAAGGGGCAGATGGCTTGATTGCGGTTGCGGCAGGTGCAGGCGGTCATGCAGGAGACAAGAGTCCTTTTGCATTGATTCAGGAAATTCGTCAATGGTTTGGTGGACCGATAGCCTTGTCTGGATCAATCGCTAATGGGAATGCGATTTTGGCTGCACAAGCATTGGGAGCCGATTTTGCTTACATAGGCTCGCCGTTTATCGCGACACACGAGGCTAGAGCTGTTGATGAATATAAGCAAGCGATTGTGGAAAGTACCTCTGACGATATCGTAAACAGCAGTCTATTCACTGGAATCCATGGTAATTATCTAGCACCATCTATTCGAAGAGCCGGAATGGACCCTAATGCACTACCTGAGAGTGATCCGTCCAAAATGAACTTTGGCGGAGACGGAAAAGCGAAAGCCTGGAAGGATATTTGGGGAAGCGGCCAAGGTATCGGCGTAATCAATGAAGTCACGAGTACAGCGGCTTACGTTGACAGGCTTCATCAAGAATATATCGCTGCGAGAGAGAGTTTATTTAAAATAAGTACAGAATTCGTTAAATAAAAGCATGGGGACGGTTCTCATGCTTCCTTCGTTTAGCTAAACAAAGGAAGCACAAGAACCGTCCCTATGCTTGTTTTGCGACCATGGATTTTTTCCATGAGATTTGTGCGAGTATGAGTATGATTAGGGAGGACATTCCGATGGCTGCTATGATGATGAAGCCTGTTTCGTATGTTCCTGTGATTTGTTTTAGTGTACCTAGGATGTTTGGTACGAAGAATCCGCCCACACCTCCGGCTGCTCCTACGATTCCTGTAATGACGCCTATTTCTTTGCTAAATCGCTGCGGCACTAATTGGAATACGGCTCCATTTCCCATACCGAGGCAAAGCATCCCCATAAATAATACAGCAATGGTTATAGGTAGTGCGGGAAGTTGACTGACTATTAACATGGTGATGGCTACTCCGACAAATAAAATCATCAGCAGACGTGCACCGCCAATTTTATCAGCAATATATCCGCCGACTGGGCGGAAAAAGCTTCCTGCCGCCACGCAAATTGTAACAAAATCACCAGCCTGAACCTTTGTCGTCTGATATTGATCCACAAAAAAGATGCTTAAAAAGCTCGCTAAACCAACAAATCCTCCGAACGTGACACTGTATAGCAAACAGAAATACAAGGTATCTCGTTGCTTAAATACTTTTAAATAATCTTTGAGTGGTTTTGCTGCTGGTTGAGAAGGGGCATCTTTGGCCATATAAAAATATAAGACAAACACAATCCCCAATGGAATAAGAGCAAGTCCCATTACATTATGCCAGCCAATATTTTCTGCAAGGCGCGGCCCGAATAATGTCGCCAATAACGTACCACTATTCCCGGCACCCGCAATCCCCATCGCTAATCCTTGAAGGTGCGGAGGATACCATCTGCTTGCCATTGGAATGGCCGCTGCGAAACTTGCACCTGCCACTCCTAGAAGAATCCCGATTAAAAAAAGCTCCGTAATAGTTTGACCAAATAACCAGCCCCATAAAAGCGGGACCATCGTGACCGTCATCCCACAGAGGGCTGTCTTCCTAGGTCCGATTCGGTCTGTTAAGAAGCCCAGAATAATTCGGAAAAAAGAACCACTTAAAATCGGTACCGCGACAATCAAGCCCATTTCCGAAGGGGAAAGATTAAAATCCTTTGTAATGTAGACTCCTAAAGCCCCCATGATCACCCAAATCATAAAACTAATATCAAAATATAGAAATGATGCTAATAAGGATGGCGCATGCCCAGCCTTTTTCAAATCTGCTAACTTCATCGATTTTACTCCCCTCACCGAATTTTTTTTTTAATATGGGCCAATCCAATACCTTAAATTCTGTACCCGCTTAAGTAAGGGGGCATCAGGTTACCAGCCGATATTTTGTTTTTCTGAAAAGAAAATTCTTCCTAATAAAATGATAAAGGATATAAACCCGATTTCTTTTTTCATCCTGTAACCTCCACATTGATTATTTTTCTTGGATTAAGCATAGACGGTACCAGATTACTTTGTCACAGTTTGTGTTAGTAAAGCTGACATATGAATCTTTTTCTGACATCAAAAAACGTTGTTATATATGGGTTTTTCTAAGTTTTTAAAATTCATAATATTCTTTCGTTTTTAAATCACTCAAAAGATAACTTGAATTTGTATGTCAGAAAATGCTACATGATTGCTTTAATTTAGTGAGGCTTATGCAATAATAAATGGCATTAAGTTTATGTGAGGTTATGTAACCAGTCTGGAGGTCATCATGGGTAAAAAAAAGCTGGTCTTAATAGGGAATGGAATGGCGGGTGTTCGCTGTATTGAGGAAATTCTCAAACTGAATTCTACTGATTTTGAGATTACGATCGTTGGAAGGGAACAGCATGTAAATTATAATCGGATTCTTTTGTCGTCTGTGCTTCAGGGAACGACTTCGATAAATGATATTACCTTACATGAACGTGAATGGTATAACCGTCATCATATACAATTATTTAAAGGGGAAACCGTGGTTGAGATTCATAAGGAGAGCCAATTCATTAGAACAGATCAAGACCATATAATTTCATATGATTACCTGATTATTGCAACGGGTTCCGTTCCGTTCTCACTTCCAGTTCCTGGTTCGGACAAAGAAGGGGTCTTCACTTTCCGAACAATGGAAGATTGCCAGAAACTGCTGGAAGGATCAAAACGATATAAAAAAGCGGTAGTGATTGGCGGTGGATTACTTGGGCTAGAGGCGGCACGAGGCCTACTTCATCTAGGAATGGAAGTGGATGTCGTTCATTTAGGTCCCTTTTTGATGGATAGACAACTTGATGAAACAGCAGCTAAAATGCTCCAAAAGAGTTTAGAGAATCAAGGCATGAAGTTTCTATTAGAAATAGAAACTCAAGAGATAATAGGGAAAGGAAGAGTGGAAGCGGTTCGGTTTAAGGATGGGACAGAAACTGATGCAGATTTGGTTGTCATGGCCGTTGGAGTGCGACCCAATATTCAGCTAGCAATGGCAGCGGGTATTTCTACAAATAGGGCCATCATCGTCAATGATTATATGGAAACAAGTGAAGCGAACATTTACGCTGTGGGAGAATGTGTGGAACACCGGGGAATGGTATATGGATTGGTTAAGCCGCTATATGAGCAGGGAAAAATACTAGCCAGAAGTATTTGCGGTTTGGAAGGACCAGGATACGAAGGGTCGGTGCTTTCTACACAATTAAAAATTTTAGGTATCGATTTATTTTCAGTCGGGATGATTCATGATGAGGATGCCTCGTTCCATTCGATTAAGGTATATGACGAGGAAGCCGGTGTGTATAAGAAAGTGGTTTTTCAAGATCATAAGGTGATCGGTGCTGTCTTGTATGGGGACACAAAAGAGCGTACCAGATTACTAGATATGATTCTTAAGAAGCGGGATATGGCTGATGTGGAAAAGGTGTCACTTTTTCCAACAGCTAAGGAGGAGACCATAAATGTCGCCTCGATGCCTTCTAGTGAAATGATTTGCCAGTGTAATAGTGTCACAAAAGGGACTATTCTTGAGGCGGTGAAACAAAAGGGATTAACGACGGTGGAGGAAATAAAGAAATGTACAAAGGCATCAAGTTCATGCGGCGGATGTAAACCGAATGTAGCCGATTTATTAGCCTATGTGCAAAATCATCCTCATTCCGAAGAAAATGTCGAGGAAAAATGGACATTGTGTTCGTGTACATCATTAAACGATGACGAAGTGGTGGATGCGATCCAGCGTGAAGAATGGGCTTCTGTTAAGGAGGTTATCGACGGATTGAACTGGACCGACAAGGAGGGCTGTTCGGTCTGCAGGCCAGCCATTAACTACTATTTAGGCATGATTAATCCAGAATATGAGAACAACCTAGAAGCAATCTTTTTCAATGAAAAACAGAACGCCACGGTGCAGTGGGACGGTACATATACCGTGATTCCACAGATGTATGGCGGGATTACAACGGCAGAGCAATTACGAAAAATAGCGGATGTGGCCGACCGTTTCAATATTACGGAAGTAGCGATTACGAGTGAACAAAGAATCCACTTGCTGGGTGTTAAAAAAGAAGATTTGTCAGCAGTGTGGTCTGATTTGGATATGACCCTGAGTTCTCCACATGGAAACAAGGTGCAAAACGTCAAAACATGTATCGGGGAACATATTTGTTCCTGTGATAAAAAACCTTCACTCCAGCTGGCTGTTCAGCTTGAAAAACAATTGGAATTTCTGACGACGCCTTACCGTTTCAAAATGGGTGTGTCAGCTTGCTTGCATAATGGTGCTGGTTCAACGACGAAGGATGTTGGTGTCCTTGGAACTGACCGCGGATGGGAAATATACATCGGCGGCAGCAGCGGACGCCAGGTTCGTTCGGGAGAATTAGTATGTGTTGCTCCGACATCAGAGGAAGCGATTGATGTCATATGTGGGTTTGTTCAATATTACCGAGAGACGGCCAATTATCACGAACGGACATGGGAATGGGTCGAAAGAGTGGGGCTCACTCATGTTAGAGAAGTGTTGTTTGACCAAGAGCTTCGCCAGCAGTTACTCTCTGGCTTGGAAGAGGAAATTGCCATACGTAAGCATTTGTTAGCGAAAAGCCATTTATAAAAAATACACGACAAAGAAAAAAGGGTGAACGGACGTGACAGAGTTGCTTTTAAAATATTTCCGAACGAAGCAGCAAAAGGTAGAGTCTGAGACAAAGTATACTACTCAATGCCCCTTTTGTAGCATGCAGTGTAAAATGCAATTACTGGAACAATCGATTGTTTCTCGAAAGAAATATGTCACAATCGGAATGAATAATCCAACCTCAGAAGGCAGATTGTGTATGAAGGGAATGAATGCTCATCAACATAGCTTTCATCGCGATCGACTAAAATATCCACTGAGGAAAATAAATGGGGAATTCGTTCGCATCTCCTGGGAAGAGGCGCTTGAGACGATTAAACAGAGTGTGACATCCATCCAGGCAGAAGATGGCGATGACGCAATGGCTGTTTATGGAAGTGCGTCAATTACCAACGAGGAGGCATATCTGCTTGGAAAGTTCGCGCGAGTTGCGCTAAAGACTCGGCACATCGATTACAATGGCCGGTTATGCATGTCTGCAGCAGCATCGGCCGGGAGTCAGACCTTTGGGATGGACAGAGGATTTACGAATAGCCTATCGGAAATTCCTTTGACCAGAACGATTATTCTTGCTGGTACCAATATTGCAGAATGTCAGCCTACCATTATGCCATATTTTGAGAAAGCCAAGGAAAATGGAGCCTATATTATTGCGATTGACCCTCGGGAAACAGCTACAACCAAAATGGCTGACTTACACTTAATGCCAAAACCCGGTACAGACGCGGCGTTAGCTAACGGATTACTAAAGGTCATCCTTGAAGCAAACTATGTGGATGAACGTTTTGTCCGGGAGCGGGCCAATGGATTTGAAGAAGTAAAGAAGCATGTAATGTCACTTCATCTTGAAGAAATTGAGGAGATTACTGGCGTTCCCATCGAGTACATTCGCAAAGCGGCAGTGAAGTTTGGGAAGGAAGAAACAGGAATGATTTTTACAGCGAGAGGGGTAGAGCAGCAAACTGACGGGGTGATGGCGGTCCGGAATTTCCTGAATATTCTTATCACCACAGGGAAAATCGGCAAGCCCAATTGTGGTTACGGAGCGATTACAGGTCAAGGAAATGGCCAAGGTGCAAGGGAGCATGGCCAAAAAGCCGATCAGCTCCCAGGATACCGCCTCATCGAAAACGAAGAACATCGTGAGTATATCGCTAGTATTTGGGGAATTGAGAAGGGAGAACTGCCAGGAAAAGGCGTTTCTGCCTATGAAATGATGGAAAAAGTAGATCTAGGAGAAATTACTGGGATGTTTTTAATGTGTTCCAACCCGGTTGTTTCGAATCCAAACGCACATTTTGTTAAAAATGCCTTGAAAAAGTTAAAATTCCTTGTAGCGGTTGATCTGTTTGTTTCAGAGACTGCTAGATTAGCAGATATCATTTTACCAGCATCGTCGTACCTAGAAGATGAAGGAACGATGACAAATGTGGAGGGTCGTGTCATCCTAAGGGAAGCGAGTTATCCTTGCCCAGGAGAAGTAAAGCATGATTGGCAAATTATTTGTGAAATCGCCCGTGTCCTCGGCAAGGAGAAGTTTTTCCCTTATACTTCTGCAGAAGAGATCTTTGAAGAACTAAGGAGGGCGAGCCGAGGGGGAAAAGCAGATTACTATGGGATTACTTATGATCGATTAAGAAAAGAAGAAGGTATTTTATGGCCGTGTCCAGCCCTTGAACATAAAGGGACAAAAAGATTATTTGAAACATCGTTCGCTCACCTAGACGGCAAAGCCGATATGGCAGTGGTTCCAAATAGGCCGATACTGGCGAAGGAACAAGTATCCGAAGAGTTTCCTTTGTATTTAACGACAGGGAGGGTGATGTCGCATTATTTAACAGGCGTTCAGACAAGGAAAAGTCCGGCACTGGCGGCAAGGAATGTCGAATCCTTCTTGGAAATTCACCCATCAACCGCTAAGAAATTCCGTATTCGTGATCAGACTTTAGTTCAAATTGAATCAAGACGGGGGAGTATAATCGTCAGGAGCAAAGTGACCGAAACAATCCGCCCCGATACAGTATTCGTTCCCTTTCATTGGGCCGACACACAAAACGTCAACCTCCTCGTCTCAAAAGACCTAGACCCAATCTGTAAAATGCCAGGCTTCAAAGTAACCGCCGTTAAAGTAACACCTGTCCATTGATGCACGGGTAATACACGGGGTAATACACGGGGACGGTTCTCATGCTTCCTTAGTCAAACGAAGGAAGCGGGAGAAGAACGAAATCGCTACGCGATGGCTCTAAAAGAAAATTTAAATGAAGTTTAATTAAATATACTGTATAATAGTTGCGAACACTTGTATAAAAATGTATGAAAAATAGGTATCGGATTGAATTCCCAATACGACGTAAATTGAAAAAATCCTTCAACGAATAAAAATTTATTTTTGGTGGGGTTACCATATTTTAGTTCATTAGCGAGGGCCGCGACTTCATTCTTCTCTGGCAATCAAAAATTTTGCGCTATGATCTTCTGCATAAAAATCATCAAAGGCACAACTAGCTCAT
>NZ_MSLS01000047.1 GCF_001940785.1 Bacillus sp. MRMR6 | reverse complement strand
CTGGTATGTGAGCTTCTTAGAAAGCTTTGCACTGCCAAACATCGAATTGTTCAACGTCCTTGTACCTTGGGGCGAAACATTAGTCGGTTTAGGCCTTTTACTTGGATGCTTCACAACAGCAGCAATGTTCTTTGGTCTAGTGATGAACTTCAGTTTCTTCCTAGCCGGAACTGTATCTCATAACCCAACAGACATCTTCTTAGGCTTCATCATCCTTGCTGCAGGCTTCAACGCAGGCAAATACGGCTTAGACCGCTGGGTCGTACCATTCATCAGAAAGACAGCTAAGACTTACATCAGTAAAGACAAGGCAACAGCATAACGGTGACAGGCACCACTAAAAGACAGTTCGTTCCCCCGCGAATTGTCTTTTTTTATGTTCTTTAACAAATGGTAAATAACTGGCATAATGGTAGGATAAGAGTTTATTATATTTTTAGAATAGTCTTGAAGATTGGAACAGCAAAGAAGCTCTATGGTTTAAGAGAGGGGAACTTGGATGAGAAGAAGGGGGACATTTTTACTTTTTATCAGTTTATTAGTTGGTGCAGTATTGACTCTATTGCTGGCTTTTTCTATTTTGGTTGAACCTTCTATAGAAATTACTGGGATCGAAAATAGAAAGGTCTATGCCACTCCTCCAGTCATTCAAATGGAAGATTATCTTGGGATCACTCTTGTTACCTTAAACGGAAAGGAGATAACCCCTGCTTACAGGGTAAACGAGAATGGCAGCTATACATTAGAGGGGGAGTCGACGCTTCTTTGGAAAAAGAAGAAGGTATCCTACAGTTTTGAAGTGGACGACAAACCGCCGGCAGAACCGGTCATAAAGGAGGGTGTCGACCAGGTTTACTTCAAACAGGCTAAGTTAACACTCGAGGAGGATGAACTGGCCACCTACGAGGTTAGCTTAAACGGAAAAGAGATTTCGCTCAAGCAGCCCATTCAACAGCCCGGAGACCATACCTTAACGATTACAGCGACGAAGCCTAATGGATTAACCGCAACGAGGGAATACTCCTTTACGATTGATGATAGGATGTATTCAGAACAAGAGATTAACCAATTCATCGACTTCTATTTCACCAATGATGTTCCAATGGTGTATAAGTTCTCAGGTGATATCGCCATTTATCTAGACGGGGATTATAACGAAGAAGATGTGAAAATGGTGGAAAGTACTATTGAACAGATTAAAGCTTTCTTCCCTTATGAAATCAGAATCGTTGAGACTCTTTCTTTTATAAAAGAAAATCGAACTGTTAGGATGGTTTTTACCCCTACCAAGAACTTTCAAGTGTATGATGTACATAATAAAGACGCTTGGGGTGTGGCCATGTCAACGAGAAACCATACGGTTTACGGCATCATGGAATCACTAGCCTTAATTGGAACAAATAGCGAAATAACAAGAGACTATCGAAACGCAGTCATTCTGCATGAACTTCTTCATGTCGTCGGATTGGTCAATCATGTCTCGTCACCTCAGAGCAGTTCACTTTTTCCTTACGCAAATAAGACAGTTGTATTGGCTGACCTTGAGAAAAAATTGGGTGAACTTCTATACCTGGGTGAGATAAAACCGAATATCAAAAAAGAAGAGGCTATAAAGCTATTAGAACAAAGAGTGGCTAATTGATAAAAAGGGTAGATACGCTCGGGTTTGAGTGTGTCTACCCTTTTATATGAATATTAATATTTAACCTTCTTCATGACGAAGGAATTATCACCGTACGTACTGTATTCTGGTGACCGTTCTCCTTTCGTTTCTGGGATGCTATAAGCACGGTCGGCGACAATCCACTCTACCGAATCGTCGGCATCTACCGTAATTTCAACCGTCACTTCTCCTACTTGGCCAACGACGTAGGTCCAAAGTAAAGGTTGATTCTTCGTATATTTGTTTTCTGTTAACTCTACCTCCTTACCGTTGATGACCAGCTTAAACACCTTTAAAGACGAAACAGACTGCATAAATATTTCTTCGGCCTGACGATTAGTTTTTAATTGGTATTCAATCGTTCGCTTATCAACGTTTGTTTTGTCCGATATTACCGTGATATTTGGTGCTTTCAAATCATATAAGCCGGCTTCGGAATAGGTTAGATTCCAGTTTAACAGAGGGAAGATATCAGAAGTATTACCTTTTTTGACCCCCTCGTTGATGTAATTTTCCGTGTATCCATCTAATGCATGTCTAGCACCCCAATAGGCTTTGTTCGTATCTTCATCATAAAAGTACGTAATATCGCTGGCTTTTTGGTGCTCGGCATTTGGCATGTTGTTAATCATCGTACTGTTTATTGCCGTTATTGGATCCTAGCCAAAAGAAAAATTACTTGTTGCTAATGATGATATTCGTTTTTGCTGCTTTGGTTATTATGTATGTTTTCAGCTTGCAATCGCAGCTGAAGGAAGTCAGAGCCAATCAGAGCAACTATGAAGATCAGATTAAATCTCTATCCTCTATCCAGAACACCGAGGCATTAAAGATCAATCAGGAGCTCCTTGAACATTTTTTCATCTATCAAACCACTGCAGAAAGATATAAAAATATTAAACCATTGATGACTGATCAAGGGTATAAAGCCACACATCCTTCCGGAACAGAACTTCCGGATACAGAAGAATCGGTTAAGTCATCCATGGTTGGCTTGAAGCCCTTTGAATACCAATTATCGAAAACAGAAGCTGAGTTTTTTAATGAATTTAAGCTTACTACTGAATTTAATGGTGTTGCTACTACTGACACGGTTATCGTCAAAACGTCACTGATTTATGTTAAGGATCAGGGTTGGAAGGTTGATGATGTTGAGTTTGTTGGTCAATTGACTGGACGTGAATAATAATAAAATGGAATACGATGTGAATATAGGCTATATTTTAGGCTCTACATAGTATGAATAAAAGAGGTGTATAAAAATGAATAAAACAGATTTAGTAAAAGCTGTATCAATGCAAGCCGAACTGACACAGAAAGATGCTGCAAGTGCTGTTGACGCCATATTTGAAACGATTTCTAATACACTTGCTAAAGAAGAGAAAATCCAATTAATCGGATTTGGTACGTTTGAAGTACGTGAACGTTCAGCTCGATAAGGGCTTAACCCACAAACAGGTGAGGAAATCGAGATTGCTGCTTCTAAGGGTCTGCTTTTAAGCCAGGTAAGGAATTAAAAGAAGCTGTTAAATAAAGGCAAAATATATTATTAAAATTAGTGTAAAAGATATTCTGGGGATGAGGCAGTTTCCGGAGTATTTTTTATTTAAATATGTTGGGTCGAATACACTCGCTCGTAATTATTAGGGCGCAAATGTTGAATTAATAAATCTTAGTGGAGAGGGATAAAATTGGCAAAATAAAAACGATTAACGACCAAAGAAGAGAAATATATGGATGAATGGATAGAAAAAATAAAAAATTGGAGGACGCAGCCCTTAGCGGGGACAGCGTTCTCTTTTTTTACATTCTTTAATAATATTTTTGTAAGGGAGGGTGGTACAGGTGTTTTTTCTATTGATTTTATTGATTATATTAATCGTAGTTATTTTTTGTTTATCCGTAAAGATAAAGAACAGATTTTAGATAGTTTTTCGCTCGGTGAGTTTTTAAACAACAACAACCTTGTTAACGAAAATAAAAGTATTGTTAGTCATTTAAATGACTTTTTCGATACAGATAGTGATGATGGAGGCGGAGACGGAAATGATGCTGATGATGGTGGAGAATAATTGTTTATGGTTGTAAAGATAACTCCAAACTTTTATAGAAAAATGGGGTTTTTTTAGAAGGAGAACAGGTACATTCATAATAAACGGAGAACCTGTTAATGAATATTCCCCTTATAGGGGTCCTACCAACAAAAAGCGGAAAACATACGCTAAGCAAATTTCGACATGAAAAAAACCGAGTTTTCCTACGCTAAGGAATATCGGTTTTTATTTTTATTGAATAAGAGGATGCAGTGAATTTAAACTAGGTGTTACATTTGAAACCATACGAGTGTAACAGAGCTGTTGTTTCTTTTAGGTTGAACGTATTCATAATTGTTGGATTTTCCTGATTTAATGATGTTTTTTCAAGTCTTTACTGCTTATTAAGGGAACCATCAAATCTTCCAAGTCAGCCCCTTAAACATAAGCTTTCTTAATTTACTATAAATACTATAAAAGTGAATACAGTTATCTGGGATTTAAAGAAACAAAAAAAACAGATAACTTTACATTGAATACTGTAAAGTCATCCGTTATAGATAGTTAAGATAAATGCGGATTTACAACGTTAAGGAAATTCCCATATAAAAAGCCTAATTCTCATTTAAATTGAGAAATTAGGCTTTTTTCGTTGCTCCGTTTAAGCGCCAACATTATCCAACTTGCTTAAATTGATTCATCACATTTAAAGTCATATCATTACATTGCTTTATAAAGTTGAGTATAAGTTTCGTTTCCCGTTCACTATATTGAGATAAAATTTCATAAGTGGATTCAAAGATCAATTCAAACATGGGTGAGATTTTATCCATCTTTTCAGGAACTGCCCTTAATACAGGCAGTAATATTGTCCTTATGGACATCCATACCGCATGCTCTTTCAATGACTACATCCATTGAAAACATCCTTTCTACGGCGATTATTATAATTAGAGGCTGGTGCAACAACCAGAATAGGATTAATCTACCATGTGTGCTTCCCGTAAGGGGGCGACAGTCAGTGGTGCACCGTGGTCGGTGGAGTCAGACTAACGGATGGGCTCTAATGCACCTTAGTTCAGCGACCTTCCTCTCCCAGCCGTAGAATCAGTATTGACGGTTAGTGACCATTTTCATTCTCTGTGGTGAAGCGCTGATTTTTGCGCTTCATGGATGACTAACGGGAAGACAATACCTCCCAGTTAGTGATATTTTCTGTGATAAACGTGTTATTTATGATGATCTAAAAAAACCAATTGACATACTCTATAGAGTATGTCAATTGGATCTATTTTAAGAGTGGTATAGTTTAATAAATACTAAGAATCTTGGAAATTAATAACCGTTTTAATAATTGTCCAGAAGCAGATGTAGTAAACGCTTCCTCTGCGTTATTTAAAGTATAAGTTTTTACAATCTTTTCAAAAGAAATAAATTGGGATATTAAAATATGCATAGCGATAGATTGCTAATTAGAACTATTATAAGGATATGACCCTTTAGCGCCAAAAAATTTTAACTCCTTGCGCATGATTGGAGACAAATTAAAATTATTAGCAGAATCATGATACACACTGCCTACTACGATATGAGCTCCGGTTCTCGCTATTTCAAATGCATCAGCCAACGCTCTAGGTGAACCGGAAGCTTCGATCACAATATCAGCTCCATGAGAACCGATTTCCTTTCTAATTTGTGCCTCCCAATCTGGACTTTGACGATTGACCACTTTATCAATTTTTAATTTAGCCGCTGATTCTAACCGATTAGGGTTCAAGTCTAACCCTATCACTTTGCCTGCACCTAAACTTTTAAGAATTTCGGCAGCGATAGCTCCTATAGCACCAAGACCAAAGATGACTACGCTTTGACCAACAGTTAAGTCGCAAACTCGACAATTCACAACACACAACTTATTGTTTCGTGCAGAGTTCCGTCAACAAAGCTAATATTCTTTGGAAGTGCAGTTAAAAATTTAAATGAATCAGAATGGGTAACTAAGGAGTAATCTGCAAATCCGCCTGGAAAAAGTACCTCATCTAAATTTTTGCAGTAATTTGGATGTCCATTAAGGCAATTCCAACAGTTTCCGCAACTTTTAATCATTTCGCTGGCGACAATATCCCCAACTTTTAAATTATTTACTCCTTGGCCAATCACAGTTACAATCCCGGTAAATTCATGGCCAAATGCCGGTCATCCCGGTGAACCTGCCATTGGGCCAAGTCACTTCCACAAACTCCACATGCCAAAACTTTCACCTTAACTGTACTGGAAGAACTTCGGGTTCTCTTTCTTCAATGATTTTGAGCTTATCTGTTTCTGGTATGATTAATCGTCTCAATGTTACAACATCCTTTGTTTTTACTATTCTTTCAAAATGGAGTACACCGACACCCTATCTTATGGCATTAGAACTTGTGGAATATATGTAGCCATTGCAGGAAAGAAAGTTACAGCGAATAATACAGTTAACATGATAAGCCATAACGGCACCATTGGTTTGATGACTCTCTCTATTGGAATTTTGGCAATACTTGCAGCAGTAAATAAAACAACACCAACAGGAGGGGTCAACTGGCCTAAAGCCATATTAATAACAAAAATAAGCCCAAAATGTATTGGATCTACTCCCAAACTAGTGACTACCGGAAAAAGAATAGGAGCTACAAGTAATATAATTGGGGTTGGATCTAAAAAAGTACCTAATATAAGTAAGAGGATAGTAATTAGAATTAACAAAACGTATTTATTATCAGAAATTGATAGCAAAAATTCCGATAACATTTCAGGAACATGTACATAAGTCAATACCCAGCCAAAGGCAGATGCTCCTGCAACAATTAGCATTACTGCTGCAGTAGTTAAAGATCCTTCTAAAAATATCCCAGGGATATCCTTGATTTTGATATGTTTGTATACGAACATTCCCAATATTAATGCATAAATACATGCTATAGCTCCTGCCTCTGTAGCGGTTACAACACCTCCAACAATACCTCCTATAATAATTACAGCTGTAAGTAGAGGTAAAATGGATTTGAAGAATCGCCTGATTATTTCCATCATCGATACACGTTCTTCTGTTGGATACAGATGCTTTCTTGAGACGTAGTAAGCATATACCATCATCAAAAGACCAATTGTGATCCCTGGAATGATACCACCTAAAAAGAGTCTGCCGATTGAAACATTAGCTGTTATTCCTAAAATAACCATCGGAATACTCGGCGGTATGATGATTCCTAACGTCCCTGCACTTGCGGTAAGAGCTGTTGTGAAACCAATATCATATTTTTTTGAACGCATGGCTGGGATCATAACAGAACCGATACTTGCTGAGTCAGCAACAGCTGAACCGGAAATACCTCCAAACAACATACTCCCCATGACATTTACTAGTGCCAATCCCCCACGAATGTGTCCTACTAGTCCATATGCAAAATTAATAATTAGCTTGGTTACTCCTCCACGGTCCATAATAATTCCTGCAGTAATAAAGAAGGGAATTGCAAGTAAAGAAAACGATTCTGTGGCTGTCTGGATAGACTGAATGATGGTGACCCCACCATTGCCGATCAGAAGCATCGCCCCTAATGAAGCCGTTAGTATGGCCAATGCTATAGGGACATTAATTAACATCAAGCCAAAAAAAACGATGAATAAGAAGGCTAAAATCAACTTAACTCACCAGCCTTTCTGAGGTTACTTATTATGTTTACAGTGATGTAATAAATCATTAACGCACATCCAATCGGTATTGGAGCAAAAGACCATGCTCTAGAGAAAGGTAAGGATGCCAATTCTTGATCTTTAAGAATCCATGTTACATTAGCTGAATATATAGTAATATAAAGTAATGCCAGATTAACCAATATTCCACCAATTACTAGTAAAACTTTCTGCCATGTTACACTGAATTTGTTAAAAAAGAAATCTATCACCATATGTGATTTAGAGGCTGTTGCTAAAGCACTGCCTAAAAATACAATCCAAACTAGCAGAAGCGTACTTATTTGGTCGGACCAAAAAATAGGTTTATGAAATAAGTATCTTCCGATTACGTTAAAGAAATTAACCAGAACAATAGTTATCAAAAAAATAGATACAAGCCATTCAATCAAATTCAACCGTTTTTTTTCACCATCCATACACTCTCACCTCTTAATAACAACTAGGGGCATAATATCCCCTAGTTGATTCTGTTTAAAACTACTGAGCTAACACTTTATCTATTAAATCTCCGCCAATTTTATCTCTATATTTATCTTGGATTTTTTTTCCGATTTTTTCAAAGGACTTTTTATCAACATCTGTAATAACGTTTAAACCATCCTTTTTCATATCCTCAAGTAAACCGGCAGCTTCCTGTTCATAAAGAGCCTTACCAGCTTCTGATGCTTGTTTTCCTGCTTCAAGAACAATTTTTTGGTCTTCAGCTGAAAGCTTATTCCAGGTTTTCATACTTATCATGAACAGGTTGGGATTAATGAAATGTTCAGTTTTGTTATAGTATTTTACAACTTCGTATTGTTTTGAATACCATAGGGCATCAGGTGAATTTTCAGCCCCGTCGACAACATGTGTTTTAAATGCAGTATAAAGTTCCCCAAATGGCAATGCTGTTGCGGACCCGCCAAATGCATTAATCGTGTCTACCATGATTGGGCTTTGGATGGAACGGATTTTAAGGCCTTCTAAATCTTTGGGACGACGGATTGGTTTATCAACTGTATAGAAGTTTCTTGTTCCTTGATCCATCCAGAAGAGACCTTTAACGCCTGCTTTCGTTTCTAGTTCTTTTAACATTTGTTTACCAATATCCCCATTCAAAACATTCCACATATGCTCAGAATCTCTTAAAATATAGGGTAAATCAAATACTTGGAAGGATGGAACAGTAGTACCGATTAAAGATGTACTAGTTTTACCCATATCAATTGAACCAAGCTTCATTCCTTCAAACAATTGATCTTCTTGTCCTAAACTACCATTGTCAAAAACCTCAACCTTTATATGTCCGTTCGATAACTCCTCGACCCTTTTAGCGAAGTCATGGATGATTTTGCCGTGAGGATAATCAGGAACTTGGTTGTGCCCAGCCTTTAACACAATTTGTTCCTTTTTGTCGGAAGATGAGTTGGAAGAAACTGTTTTATCTGTGTTTCCGCATGCTGTCGTAATTAATAGTAAAAATATTAAAGATATCAAAGCTAATGAACGAAAACTTTTCATTAAAATATACCCCTTCCCTTTGTTTAGATTACTAGACTAAGCAACTTTCAATTTGGGTTATGATTCACTGGTTTAATATATGCTATTATCTCCTCCTTCAATGGGTAGTTATGTTACCGTTAGAAAACGGTTACAAAAAATGCGTTAGGCAGAGCTTATTGTTTAAAACCGCCGCAACTTTGACGAATAATTTGAGTTGTTTCAAAAGTCAAAGATACGGGGTCTTCTACCTTATTTTCAATTACATCTAACAAAGTGTTCATGCAAGCTGCAGCCATCTCTTCTTCTGGCAAATGCACAGTTGATAATGAAGGAATAGTAAAACGGGTATGATCGTGATTATCGTGACTCATAACCTCAATATCATCGGGTATTTTAACTCCAGCCTCATGAAATGCAGCTAACCCTCCGGCGGCCATCGTATCATTAATGAAAAAAACAGCTGTGGGAAGTTCCTTTCTTTTTAACAGTTCTTTTACAGCATTATAGCCGCCTTCACCTGTATTTGATCCAATCACCACATGCTTGGGATCCACATATAAATTGTGAATGGCTGCTCCATTCATAAAGCCATCTCTGCGTTGGTAAATAGATTGGGACGCTAAGTCAGGAACAATGATACCTACATTTTTATGGCCTCTTTGTGCAAACAAATCAGCTACTTTCTTTCCTGAATTTAAAAAATCTACTTTAATAGAACTATATTTCGATGATTCCCGTTGGTAAAGGACAATGGGAACGTTTATTTGATTATTTTCTAAAAAGGTTAAATCCTCCTCTGATGTATAAGCAATGACTGCTCCATTAAATCTTGTACCCGTTATCAGACTTTCTACTTTATTAATTTTGGAGTTTTCGTATGGTTGAATTAATAGTTCAAATTCCCGGGTTTGATTCGAAATGAGGTTTTCAATCCCTTTTAAAAAACGGCCAATCAATGACGCACGTGTATCTAGTGTCCACAAAATAGCAACCACTGGGACCGCTTTCCCACCACTGCTTCGTAAGTGTCTGGCGGATATATTTGGCCGATAATTTAAAGCTTTAGCAGCCTCTAAAACCTTTTGCTGGGTAGAAGGTGATATCCTCATTTGATCGCCTTTACCATTAAGTACAAAGGAGGTTGTTCCTGTTGAAACTCCTGCTAATTTTGCAATTTCTCTAATGCTTGCCATATTATTTTCTCCCCAATTAAAACAATTTGCTTAAACGTTTTGCTTAAACGTTTTATGTGAATTATATTAATTTTTTCTTTTAAAAATGTCAACACAAAAATTGAATTATTCTGTAAATTAAAAAAATATATTGACAGAAATTCCAGCGAGTAATAGCATTTAATTAAATGCTTTAGTTAAACGTTTTAGCTAAACGTTTTAGCTAATGGCAGACAATGTTGGTGGCTTTTAGGTAAATACCGGAGGATTTGTGCCTATGCCTGGTACTGATCGGCGATTCTACAAGCCGAGCCATGGAAACAGGTCTGTGCGCCTTAGAACTTCCCTTTGATTTACTAAATATATATAAATTTATTAATAAAATGTTGACTAAACATTCGTAATAATATAAAATTTGCTTAAAATTGCTAAAGCGTTTTAGCATAACGTTTTAGCAGAAGGAGTGAATAATGGCTAGTATAAAAGAAATCGCAAAATTAGCAGGGGTTTCATTAGGTACTACTTCCTTCGTCCTAAATGGAAAAGGCGACCAAATGAGAATTTCTCAGGCGACACAACAGAAGATTTTTGATGTCGCACGGGAATTGGGTTATCGTCCCAATATTTCTGCACGTAGGTTAGGCGGTGGAAAAAGGGATGTTCCAGTTATAGCGATTCTCTGGGCTCTAGATACACGGTCCTATCTGATTGGCCGCTTTCTTGAGGGAATTCAGAAAAACCTTGTAGCTAAGAACCGAGAATTTGAGTTGTTAGTCCAGCCTTACGAAAACTCCAAGATAAATCAGGTGGAAAGCTTAATGTCAGGAACACAGTTTAATGGGGCAATCATTGCCAACGCTTCCGACCGTGATTTGGAATTTTTAGAGAGCCAGGAGATTAATGTTCCGATTGTTTTATATGTAAGGGATTCCAGTAAGTACAGCAACGTGAATGTGGATAATTTTGAAACAGGAAAAAAGGTTGCAGAATTATTCAAAAGTAGGGGGCATCAAAGAGTAGACATGGTGGTACCTAATATATCGTCCCAGGCGATACGCCTTCGAAAGGACGGTTTTATTAGTGGGGCTCAAACACATGGTCTGGAGCTATCCCCCGGAGGGTTACTATATGATGAAGTTTCCGAGGAAGGTGGATATAACGCCGCTAAACAGATCATTGAACAAGGGAATATTCCGACAGCGATGTTTTTCCCGATTGATACCATGGCTGTTGGTGCGTTAGCTGCATTCCATGAAGCAGGGATTCGCATTCCTGAGGACCTGGAAATTATCGGACACGATAATTATGATCATACACGTTTTAGTATTCCACCTCTCTCAACCGTCCATTTGCCAGTTGAAGAGATAGCTGTTACTTGTGTCAATACTCTACTGGACCTTATTGAAAGAAAAGTGGAAGCTCCTGTCTCTATTTCTTTTGAAACGTCATTTGTTTTTCGGAAGAGTTGTGGTGGGTTTCCCACTAGTAACAGTACAGATAATCAATAAGAAAGCAAAAGCAGGGAGGTAGGGTATGTATATTGCAGGACATACCATGGGTACGCCGGAATTATGCTTGAAAGGGGCAATTGATTTATTTGTGTCAATGGGCCTGGACGGAATCGAAATAGTAATTCAAGAGGAGTACAAATGTGGTTTATCACCGTTTGCAAGAAAGAATGAATTAAAAAGCATTCGAAGGCTTCTTGGTGAACTTAGGGAGGAAAAGGGATGAACAAGCCCAGAATTGCTTTAGTGGGAGCTAGTCACTGGCACGTCCCTTTATATGTGGAGGGCCTAAAACGCCTAAACGCTAATGTATGTGGGGTATCCGATGAAAACCAAGCTTATGCAAACCAGGTGGCAACAGAATTGGATACGATTTCTTATGGTAGCTTTGATGAACTGTTAGAAAAAACAAAGCCGGATTTTGTTTTTGCATTTGCGGAGCACGATCGAATGCCTCATTTGGCACACCGTTTAATTGATGACGGGATCCCATTTGCCATGGAAAAACCGGTAGGACTTGATTATAGAGAAGTCGAAGAATTAGCCCAACGGGCAGAAGCTAAAAATGTCTTTTGCTCTATTCCTTTCGTATGGAGATATAGTGAAGCAGTTACACGCCTACGATCTTTTCTCCAACATGATCCATGCATTCATTCGTCATTTCGTTTTGTGTCCGGCCCGCCACAGCGGTACATGCACAATGGTTCCCCATGGATGCTGGATGCTAGAAGGGCTGGGGGAGGTTGCATGACGAATCTTGGTGCCCATTTTATTGACCTTGGATTATATTTAACGCGCGAGAGTCAAGCAAGAGTTTTATCTGCAAGGCACCATTATACCTACGGTTATCCGGTTGAAGATTATTCGGTCGCTCTACTAACGACTCCTGGTGGCTCAACCATTACTTTAGAAACCGGATATGCCTATCCTATGGATTCGGTAAAGCAACGTGAGAATACTTGGAACATCGTGTCAAAAGATGGATTTCATACGCTTACTGAAGGCACATTAGAAAGCCGATTTAATCATCAAAAGCACCAAATGCTTTCTGTTATTACAAATTCTGATACAATGTATCCCATTTTCGTCAAAGAAACCTTAAACGATTGGATGAAGGGGAATCCACCTGCTGTAGATTTACGACAAATGGCCCTTGTTCGCAAAATACTGGATGACATTAACGAACAGGCAAGCAAAAACAAGTAAAGGATGACCAGTATGAAGAAAACTGGTTTTGGAATTATCGGTTGTAGCCCGATCGGTGCAATACATGCAAAAGCCATGAATAACCTACCAAACAAACGTATATTTGGTAGGGGTAACAGACGTAAATAGGAAGCTGGGAGAGAATCTGCTTATCAGACGGAAAGGTAGGCCTAAACAGCTTGAATCTAATGGAAGCACGCTATGAATCGAATGCATCCCAAAGCTAGGTTAAAGTGAAAGGTGTTTGAATATTTTGAAAAGAATTGTAATTAAGGAGACGGGAAAATTAGAGCTCATAGAGTCAGAACCGCTTAAGGCTCTCCACGGTACAGTCAAACTTAAAGTGTTGGCATGCGGAATCTGTGGCAGCGATGTCGCCTTGCTCCAAGGGCATAAGAATCTTACAAATGAACGATATTTTGGCCATGAATTCACAGGTGTTGTGGTCGAGACAGGCGGCGGTATAAAAGACCTCAAAGAAGGAATGCGTGTCACAAGCGGGCTGGTGCGTTCTTGTGGCGTTTGCTGGAATTGTAGGAATGGACATCCCAATTATTGCGGAAATTTAAATGACGTTTTGATGCCTGGTGGCTTTGCCAATGAGACGCTAATTTTACACAGTGAGTCCTTTCAATTTTTAACTCCATTGCCACCGGAGATTGACGATATTGCCGGAACTCTTCATGAGACCATCGGATGCGTTATGCGGATTGTAGAGCGTTCCGATTTAAAAGCCGGGCAATCGGTTGTGATCTTGGGATTGGGTGCAATAGGGGCGATAACGGCTGAAATCCTTAAGGGAATAGGAGCAGGAATCGTGATAGGGGTTGATTTGAATCCCCGCCGCATCGAGAGTGCTAGGGATTTAAAAATGGATCGAGTGATTAATCGTAGGGATGAGGATTGGCTTGATCAAATTTATCAAGCTGTTGGACCAAGAGGTGCTGATCTAGTCATAGAAGCAACCGGTTCTACCAACGCACTGGCAGATGCCTTTACCATGGCCCGCACAGGGGCACGGGTTGTCGTTGGAAGCGTTTATCATGATTTAGGAAATCACTTTGATTTCAAGCCGATTATGCGAAAAGAACTCACTGTTACGGGTGCCAAAGGGTCTTATCCATACATTTCTTCAGATGATCGATCAGTATGTCTACAACCAATCCGTAGTGGAATGTTGTCTTTAGATAAGTATTTTAAGGTTTATACTCCGGAAGAGGCAAAACAGGCATTCGAGGATGCCATTGTTGGGGATTCCATTAAACCAGTTATTCGTTTCAATTCATAAATAGCTTTTAAAAAATAAAACAAAGAGAGGGAACCGACCATGCAAAAAGAAAAAATTCGTGTAGGAATAATCGGTTTGGGCTCAATCGCTCATATTGCCCATCTGCCTATACTGTCCACAATCGAAAATGTCGAGATTTCTGCAGTAATGAGCCAAACATACAGCAAGGCGCAAAGCGTGGCTACAAAATTCGGGGCCAAGCAGGCTGTTCAGTCTTTGGATGAAATGGTTGCAGCAGGTATAGACTGCGCCTTCGTATTATCCCCCAAACAGGTTCATGCGGAATCGGTTATTCCGTTATTAAAAGCCGGCGTTGATGTATTTTGCGAAAAACCTTTGGCTATGACCCTTCGTGAATCCGAGGAAATGGTGAATGTAGCCGAGCAGACAAAGAAGATTTTAATGGTCGGATTCAACCGCCGTTTCGCTCCTGTTTACAGCAAAGCCAAAGCAGCCTATGGCGATCGCGTTCCCCATGCGGTTTTTGCCGAGAAAAACCGTCCGCAAACCGAATACCGCGCGACTTTGGAAAACGCTATCCACATGATCGACCTGATGCGCTGGTATTGCGGAGAATGCGATGAAGTCGAAGCATACTCGAATTTTGAGGATCCGTATTATGAATCTCTGGCTACCGCGCAACTCCGCTTTAAATCGGGGGCGATCGGATTGCTGCTCGCAAGCAGAAGCGCGGGACAGTGGGTAGAACGGATGGAGCTGTACGGACACAATCAAAGCGTATTCGTCGAATCTCCAGATTCGGTCCGGGTGGTGGACAATGAAAAAGAAACGACCGTAACGATGACACCGCTCGCGATGGGATGGGCAAGGGTCGAAGATAAGCTTGGCTTTAAGCAGTCCGTCGAACATTTCCTCGACTGCGTAGTCGAGCGCAAACAGCCATTAACGAATGGCGTCGATGCCTTAAAAACGCATGAATTAATGAACCTTATCTTGAAAAAAGCCGGATTGCCAGATTTGTCTTAGGAGGAGAAAACATGAAAATTGCCGGTCACACAATGGGAACACCTGAATTAAGTTTGTTGGAAGCAATTGATTTATTCGCTGATATGGGTTTGGACGGCATTGAAATTGTCGTTCAGGACGGATATAAAAGTGGTTTCTCTCCGGCGGCAGGAAAAGAAGAGATAGTAGATGTGAAAAAGGCTGCCGAACGCCGGGGATTGGAAATTGTTTGTCTGACTCCATACCTTTCGCATTATAATTCATTGGATGAACAAGTCCGCCAGCAGGAAGTGGAGCAGCTTAAGAAGATTATTGATCAGGCGCAGAATTTAAACGTTTCCTTTATTCGTATCTATGGCGGCAGCTTTAGTGGCGATGAGCAGGATCCCAACGGAGAGAAACGCAAACGTTTGGTTCAATCCATGCGGGAAGCGGGAGATTATGCGGCCAAAGCCGGTGTAACGCTGATTATTGAAAACCATTTTAACACAATGACTGTTACCGCAACGGAAACGGCAGAAATTTTGGCCGAAATCAACCATCCTGCGGTAAAATCGCTTTACGATCAGGCGAATTTGGCTTTTGTCGGCGCAGAGGAGTACACGAAGGCGATCCCGGTGCAGGATGGATTTATTGCATTGGTTCACGCAAAAGATTTGGTATTCCGCGAAGGGAAAGGTCCTTTCAAAGCTTCATCCGTCTCTCATGTATCGGAAGATGAAAGAACGGTAAATTCCAGGGTAATCGGACAAGGAATTTTACCATGGCCGGAAATTCTGAAATCGCTCAAGGAACATGGTTTCGATGGATGGTTATCGATGGAATATGAACGCCGCTGGCATCCGCAGGATTTGCCTCATGCTTCGGAAGGAATGGCGGAAGGGGCACGATATCTGAGACAATGTCTGAAGTCACTGGAGGAAGAGACGGTATGAAAAAACCTGTTGTTGCGCTCATAGGAGCCAGCCACTGGCACGTTCCTCTCTATATCAACGGAATCAAGCAGTATTGACCTACGCACATGTGCCTGAAAACCTGGTGCAATTGCTGCTCGGCATCACAGAGAACAAATATTTCCTGTTCGTTTTTTGATCAATGTATTTTTGCTTATTCTTGGAATCCTTTTAGATTATAAACCTATCGTTCTGCTGGTTGCGCCGATTCTTTATCCAATTGTCATGACCATCAGCGTAGACCCTATTCAGTTTGAATCTATGTTTCTCGCATTTTTGTAGTTTATTTCTAAATTATTCATGTCGTAAGGAGAATGTATATGCAAATTGCTATCATGACCGATGAACTGTCCTCTGACCTGGAAACCGCATTGGAAATAGGAATGGATTGGGGAATCCGCCATTTTGAACTGCGCGGGATCGGTTCGGAACGGGTGGGCGCTTTGTCCCCCTTTTCAACCCATCATATGTATCAGACCATTGAGCAGACAGGAGCTACTATCGCCGCCCTGTCTCCGGGAATATTCAAAATACCTTTAGTCGATCCGAACGTTCCCGAAGGTTTCCAGGTGCTTCGTTGGCAGGATACCGAAGAATTTTATTTCAGAAAAAATGCCATTCAAAAGCTCGAAGACCACCTCAATGTTCTTTTACCGGAATCGTTAGCTATTGCAAAACGTTTGGGCGTTAAAACCGTTGTTATCTTCGGTGTTAACCGGCCTGATGGAGTATCTTCGGACGATTGTCCCGAGTTCGTAATCGATCTGCTTCGTGAAGCCGCCAAAAAGGCGGGAGAGGCGGGAATCACGCTAGCTTTGGAAAACGAACATATTTGTTTCGCCGATAGCGCAGAGCATACGGCTCGCATCATCGAGAAAATTGATCATCCTAACTTGCGCATCAACTGGGATCCCGCTAACGCTTATTATGCAGGAGAGGATCCATATCCTTTCGGTTATCAATTTGTGAAGGATTACGTAGCCCATGTTCATTTCAAGGATGCGGTTACCGATCCAAACGGCCATTGCCGATATGTCGTTGAAGGAAGCATCCGTTGGGAACAACAGTTGGAGCAGCTTCAAAAAGACGGATACAAAGGCTTCGTTACCATTGAAACTCACTGTCGTCCTAAAATCGCAAGCGCGCGCCAAACGTTAGAGCGGATTCGCAAGGTTTTGGGATAATATCCATCGCTAAATACGTGATCGCTATCTTTTAGGGAGGAATCGCTTTTTGGAACCAACTGTCATATTTTTAATCGGAGCCGCCGGATCTGGAAAATCGACTATCGGTAAGCTGATCGCATCCGAGTATAACTTTTGCTACCTCGATAAAGATATTGTCTGCAACCGGTTTACCGGTTTGCTGCTGGAATTGCAGGGCCATTCTCCCCATGAGCGGGACGGCTGCGTGTTTTACAGAGAAAGGGTAATGGATCTTGAATACCAGACGTTGCTTGACATTGCCAATTTCAACTTGCAGCTTGGCCTGTCGGTCGTGCTGGATGCGCCTTTCCTCAGTTACTTTTCAGAAAGAAACTTTATTAACGAGTTGAGGGAAAAATACGATTGGCAAAACGTCAAACCGCTGGTACTGCAGGTCACGCTTGATTTTGGGGTGTTAAAGGAAAGAATGCAGGCGCGGGCGCTTGAGCGGGACACTTCGAAATTTGCTGACTGGGATGGTTTTGTAAAAGGTATTCAAGAAAAACGGTGCCTATGGGAAGATATCGAAATAAAACAGATTGATAACAGCGCGTCGACGGTAGATTTGCAAACAATGCATGAAGCGTTGTCGTTTGACAAGTAAAATGATCGGGAGGAATCCATTATGTGGAGAAAACTGGACAATTTAAACAAGATAACGGATACCGGTATTGTTCTAATCATTCGTTTGGATAGTGAGAAGGAGGCTCTGGAGGTAGCAGAGGCTGCCATTGAGGGCGGAATAAAAGCGCTTGAAATTACGATGAGCGTTCCGAATGCGTTAAATGTGATCAACACCTTGTCGCAAAAATATAAAGATGTGTTAATCGGCGCAGGTACGATTTTGGACGGTGAAACCGCCAGAGCGGCTATTTTGGCCGGTGCCGAGCTTTTAGTCAGTCCGCAGCTGAATCAGGAAATGATCAAGATGGCTAACCGTTACCAGGCGATTACGATCAGCGGTGCTTTTACGCCGAAGGAAGTGTTGGAGAGTCTTGAAGCAGGCGCGGACATTGTAAAGCTGTTCCCAGCGGAAGCGGTGGGACCGCAATATATAAAAGCCGTCAGGGCTCCGTTATCCCAGGCCGCGATCGCGCCGACAGGCGGAGTAACCCCGCAAAATGTGCATGAATGGCTGCAGGCCGGTTGTGTAGCGGTTGGTGTAGGTAGCTACATCACGAAGGCGGCACAGAAAGATGGCGATTACAGCAAGGTAACGGCCGCTGCAAAAGAGTTTCTTCAGGCGGTTGAATCGGCGCGTAAGTCATTAAGGAACATATGAGTATTAAACATCTAATCTCTTATTAATTTTAATGAGAGATTGGGTGTTTTATTATTTGTACCTTTTGCTGAAAACACAATGGAATAACCTAGTTAAATTCCTATTATGAATTGGGTAAAAACTCTTCTTTTAATTCGATTTTACTTTTCTACTTAGAAAAGGGTTCTGGTGCAAAAACTTCAAGACAGTTGCAAGTGATCTCTATCTTGGACATACTGATGCTATTACTCTACAAGAGTTGTGTGATTGGGATGGAAAAGGACAATTTGTTCAAATGGAAGCACTATCAGCCTGATATTTTTACTGTAAGATGGTACCTACGGTAACAAGCCTCAGTTTTCGTGATTTAGTCGAAATGATGGAAGAATGAGGCTTTTGGCTCACACAACGATTATGTGGTATTTGCACCAGAACCGCCTAAAATGAAAATAGGAACTTTTAAATATGTAGCCATTAGAGATTAATCAATTTTAAATCACTTCGCCCTATCTTTATGAAGTGATTGGAGAAGTACAAGCCATTACAACGGAAGAGGTAGATGAGGCCATTTATTATGCTCATATTGCACAAAAAGGCTGGGCAGAATCTTCACTTCAGGAACGGGCGAAGTTTTTGTATAAATGGGCAGATGAATTAGAAAACATGCAGGATGAAATTGCTGAAGTTATTATGAAGGAAGTAGGAAAAAGCTACAAGGATGCAAAGAGTGAAGTCGTTCGTACTGCAACTTTTATTCGATACACGGTAGAAGAAGCCTTGCATATGAATGGTGAAAGTTTGAAAGGAGACAGCTTTCCAGGTGGTTCAAAGTCAAAGATTGCGATTGTTGATCGTGTTCCGCTTGGTGTTGTCTTGGCCATCCCTCCGTTTAACTATCCGGTCAATTTAGCTGCAGCTAAACTGGCACCAGCCCTTATTTCAGGAAATGCAGTCATCTTTAAACCTGCCACACAAGGAGCAATCAGTGGTATTAAAATGATTGAGGCTCTTCATAAGGCCAACCTTCCAAAAGGACTGGTTAATATCGTAACAGCCCGTGGTTCCGTTATTGGTGATTACTAGCATGAAGGAATTAATATGATTTCCTTTACTGGTGGAACAAATACCGGAACTCGCTTAGCGAAAAAAGCAGCCATGATCCCACTTGTCCTTGAACTTGGCGGGAAAGACCCCGGGATTGTACGTGAAGATGCTGATTTAAACGAAGCAGCCAAACATATTATCAGCGGTGCATTCTCCTATTCCGGTCAGCGCTGCACAGCGATTAAACGCGTATTAGTTCATAACAGCGTGGCAGACGAGCTTGCTTCTATTTTAAAAGAAGAAATTGATAAATTGGCGGTCGGCTCTCCGGAAAAGGGCAGCACGGTAGTCCCGTTAATTGATGAACAATCTGCTGACTTTGTTCAAGGGTTAATTGAGGATGCGATTGAAAAAGGGGCAATTCTTTTAACAGGAAATAAGCGTGAACGCAATTTAATTTATCCTACTCTTCTCGATCATGTGACAGAAGATATGGCCATAGCCTGGGAAGAACCCTTCGGGCCTGTGCTTCCAATCATCCGTGTATCATCTGATGAAGAAGCGATCAATATTGCCAATAAATCTGAATTTGGCTTACAGGCAAGTGTCTTTACCAAAAATATAAACAAAGCATTTGCGATTGCGAATAAAATGGTAACAGGCTCTGTTCAAATTAATGGACGTACGGAACGTGGCCCTGATCATTTCCCATTTATCGGAGTTAAAGGATCAGGTATGGGATCTCAAGGAATCCGAAAGAGCATTGAATCGATGACACGTGAAAAAGTAACTATATTAAATCTTGCCGAGTAATCTAAATTTGTAAAATTGTAACTTGAATTCGTAATAGGGGGGTCCTTGTTGGCCCTTTTTTATTTAGTTCCTTTTGAAGTTTTAAAGGCAATTAGCGTTGCTTTGGTTGTTAGCAATTCAGCCGTCTTTCTTAGTAGTTTAAAATGCCTGAACCAATTACGGCACCCACAAAATGCTTTTAGTCCATTTGCTCTGTTTAAAGTATATTCAGCTGCTTTTGCTAGAGCATTTTTGCCGAAGAATGGTGATTTTTCAACCCAGTCCAGAAACTTTTCAACGATTGGCTTCGAGTATTTTTGCCGTTTTTTTCTTCGCTTACTCGGAGACAAATGCTTAAATTGCCTTTCAAGTCGATATAAATCATCGCAATATTTCACTCCAATTTGACCATTCTTGCTATCGGCTTTCAGCCAATAACGACGAACATGTGTCAAAGGTAACGCCTTCTATTTTGTCATAGGCTGAATAACCATCACAGACAATCGTTCCGGAATAATCTTCAATGAAGGTTTCAAGAACTGGCCGTGCACGTGATAATGAACTTTGAAACAGGACAATCGTGGGACCTCAACTAGGTACACTTCGATATACCCAATTATAGGCATTTGTTTGACCGGATTTTCCATCGGAACGATTGATAATTTGTCCATACGTTTCATCTTATGGTGAGCCATATATTATGTAAAAATGTTTAGGTCAGTGTGGATTTCCTACAATATTATGAACCTTTTATGTTTCTTAACTTTACATAACATTTTGATGCTATTCTCTAACTAAGGAGGTGTATTAAAATGGCCTCGAGAAAACTTCTTCTAAATTATGCTATTTATTCTGACATCTTACAGGAATACTTGAATCTAGATGAATTCAAAAACCTTTCTCCTTTGACTATTTCATTAAAAAGATTAACCATCACTTCATTAATGAATTTTCTTGGCAATAATAATGTAATGGAATTCCATTTTTGTAGGCAAAATCATGTAACAGAATATTTAAATTCAATTTCTGATTTATCGTCATCCACAATCAGCGCATGCACATTTATTTTGCGCCATTTCTTTAATTATCTCCATAGAATATACATTATTTTGTTTTCAGGTGATAAATTATTTCCTGTCATTTTTACTAATAAAGGGGAACGAATTCTATCATTCTATTCTATTGAAGAAATAAAGCGGGTAATTAGTACAGTTGACAGAAGTTCGCTATATGGAAAACGTGACTTTGCAGTCATATTACTAGCTGCAGAACTGGGGATTCGTTCTGGCGACATTGTATGTCTAAAGTTATCTGATATTCATTGGGAACGTAATACAATTGAATTCATACAACATAAAACGAAAGTTTTTAACCAGTTTCCGTTACTAGAAAATGTTAAATATGCGTTAATTGATTACACAAAAAACACCATCCTTTCCACATTGTTACAAAAAGAATAGCGTTTTTTTCGTTATGGGGGTAATGATTTGTCTTAGCTGTTGCCTGACGTATCCGGTCATGAGCATCGTCCGTTATATCAGCATCGTCATGAAACCGCTGGATCAACAGTCCAACGAAAACCTCATTGGTGAAAGGGGTATGGGAGGGACTTCAGCGAAAGATTGGAATTAAAGAAGAAGGGAAAGAAGCGGTTTGGCTGCATGAGTTGCGCCAAGTCATTGAAAGGATCCCACAAGATCAATTGATTGGGGTTCGCAACCGTGCATTATTGGTCATCGGATGGGCTGGAGCTTTACGTCGAAGTGAAGTGGTTGGGTTAAACGTTGAAGATATATCGAAAACACGGGACGGAAGACTTCAAGAGAGATTACATTCTGATAATATACCTTCAAATAAAATTATTGAGATTGAAAGAAAAATTGAAAAATTAGAAATAAAACTAGAGGAATATTCTAACTTATACGAACAAAGTAAATTTTAAGACAACATTTAGAAAATCTTATGTTTTTTGTATGATGAGAGATGCAAGAGTTTGATAAATAAATTTTGAAAATTAAGTTTCAACATGAGAATGAAGCAGATCATCAGATTATGAAGCAGACGAAACGTAAGAAAAGTTATTCGTTGCTGCAGCGATATATTTATGAAGGAACCTAGTGTTAGGCTAACCAGGAGTAGCAAAGCCAAAATCGCTTTGAAACTCCTGCTAAGTCATTAGGTTTCACACGATTTACTAAAGCTTTTCAGGCAAGTCGGCTTAAAACCAAGCCGATCCTTGATCTTGGTTTTCGCCAACATTGGTTGGGAGACATCACAGAGAAAGGAGGAATGAAACATGATTGTATCACTATTACTTACATTGATTATCATCATTGCAGGAATGTGGGTTGTATTAGGCATATATGACTTATTCAAAAGTGAAATAGCCCGTTCACTTCTCATTCAAGCTTACGGACTATTCGCGGGACTATTGACCATTCGTTGGATAATGATCTCGTTCTTTTAGAAAGAAAGGGGAAGTCACACCTTCCCCTTTTTTCGTTGATTTAAGTATAACATATTGGGAGGTTGGAAACATGGAAAAAATAAAGGAAAACCTTGAGAGTACTATGGAGGATCTAAATTATTAGTTACTGTGAACTTTTCCTTCAGGTATTCCTGAAAGGCTATCAAGACTAGATTACGCTATTTGTTTTTGTCAAGCCATCATCTTATAATTTTTACTATATATTTAATTTGGAACTAAAAAGCTGGATTCTCCTACGCTAGGGAGCTCCGGCTTTCATTACATTCAATGACAGTATAGACTGTAGATCAGTCTTACTATTGGATTTGAATGTGTATTCCCCAAGGAAATTAATATGCTCCCACGCAAGAGGCAAAGATTGTCTATGTCAGAGAAAAAAAGGATTAGGAGGCTTTTACCTTCCTAATCCTTACTAATGTCTTTTTATACCGTTCGTAGCCAATAGCAAAATACGGTATTTGAGTATCAAGGGCACGAGCCTCTTGAGTCACGACACTCCCACGCTCAACTGCGGAGAGCCGCCGCGGTGAACCTGGGCGGGGTGGGGCTTCGGTCGCGCCACTCCGGCCTTCACCACAAAACCAGCGACAATTCAAATTCAGAAGTATTTGAACAAAATAGCTCAGATTGAAATTAGTTGCCCAATTTCCAGCCTTTATTTCTGAGATTATAAATTGCACTGCTAAATTCAACTAATGTGTTGTCCTCGCGAATAATCTCGAGGACAACATTACTTACCCCGCATGTTGCTTCAACGGCATCACCTAATCCTTCGAAATCTACGACTCCAGTTCCAATTGGATCATGACCCCATGTTTCCAAACCCGTATCAGAAATGTGCACAAGCGCAATGTCGGCTTGATACGAGCGCAAACTTGCTACGGGATCCTCCCCTATGTAAGCAGCATTGGCGACGTCGTAAACTATCTTAATTACATCATCGTTGACCGTACTGACGACACCCGCCAGGTCGCGGATGGTAGGGGTGAAGCAATAAGGAGTATTTTCTAAGAGGAGTCGTACACCAGCCTGTTTGGCCAGTGGAATCAAATTATCCAGACTCTCATACATCCATCCGTAAACTTTGTCGAGTGATGGTGAAATCATAGGGCGTCTTGTACCAGGGGATATCACAACATCGGGGACATCCCAAGCTACAGCTAGGTCAATCACAGACTTAATGTGCTCAATACTGTTGAGGCGCATATTAGCGCCAGGGCTAGACAGATTGATGTCATATCCACCGGCATTGAGCGATCTGATTTTCGCGCCGTATTCAGTGAGTCTTGCTCTCATGGCCGACCGATCCGAGACGGATAGTTCATCCGGCCAACAGTGTGGGGCGCTGATTGGAACTTCAAAGTTTTTGTACCCATTGTCTATTAATTCCGCAACTGCATCAATCGCCGTAGACGACCATAAATACGAAAACGTATTAATAATCATATCGACACATCCTCTCGGTTAAATGACGTCTTCTTAAATACCAGGCAAAGGAATCCCCCACGGCCACCTGGCCTGTCTCATAGCTAACGTAACCTGGAATAATCCCATTTTCTACAATCCCGCATACACCTTCAAGGGCACGAGCCTCTTGAGTCATGACACTCCCACGCTCAACTGCGGAGAGCCCCCTCAATGGCCCATGACCGCATAGTCGTGGCGAGAAAACCTCATTCTCCTACGAGCACATCCAGCCTTACGAGTTGGAGCTTGGGCGACCGGGAATATGGCTAAGAATAGACTTTGAGAAGCCGCCATCGACGCAAATGTCTTGCCCGGTAACATAGCCCGATAGCGGGCTTACAAGAAATTCAATCACATTCGCGATATCCATGGGGTCTCCAATTCTCGAAAGTGGAATAATATCTTCCCTTGCTTTCTTAATCTGGGGGTCGGTGTACATTTTTTCAGTCATAGGTGTATGAGTCATGCCTGGAGATACCACATTTACACGAATACCGTCAGGTGCCCACTCCAAAGCGAGCGTCTGGGCTAGCATTGTCAGGGCAGCTTTGCTGGGGCTATAAGCACCCGATCCGGCGTGTGGTAACTGGCCAGACATTGAAGACGTAAAACAAGCCGAACCGCGACTACGCTTCAAATGCGCGTAGCTTGCTTTGGCGAGAAGCCACGCGCCGCGGAGGTTCACGGAGAACATATAGTCCCAGTCCTCGACAGATAAGTCGCATACTGCGCCAGGGCTAGCGATTCCAGCATTCGCTATCAACCCATCCAGGCCACCAAATTCGGCTACAGCAGCTTCTACGAGTTGACTTGGTACGTCGGGATCACGGAGGTCACCCACCAATGCGATGGCAGTACCTCCCATTGACTGAATTGAGCGAACAACTTGCTCTTGGGTAGTACTCAATTTATGTCCACACACCGCGATTTGCGGCTGCACGCCCCGATCAAGAGCCGCCTCAGCGATCCTCAAACATGTAGACGCGCCTATGCCGCTACTTCCGCCACTGACCAAAACTCTCATTGCGCATGCTCCTCTCTAATAGATACTAATCTGGTACAAGAAGTCAGTTCTTTCCCCATATTCCATTGTTCACTCCTTATGCTAAAACGTTATGCTAAATCGCTTTAGCTTAATTTTACATTATTACGAATATTTAATCAACATTTTATTGAAAAACTATTTTGTTTTTTAGTAAACATTTTAAATAATTAATTTACACCTCTATGAGTCTAAATCTACATTAAGAGATAAGGCATTTTTGATATTTTTTACAATTAAATATTCTCTTAGGCTCACTTTAATAAGGCTTATGAATGGGCCAAAGAAACCTTCGGAACCATGAAAATTAAACACAATCTTTATAAAACCTATAAAAGAGGCATTGAAAAAATTCACGAGCAATGTCTTGTAACTGCTAAACTAAAATCAACAGTTTCTGCTCGATAGGAATGAACACTTTTTTACCAAAATAATCATCAGCTAAGCTATTATGATTTTATAACATTATATTTAGCTGGAGGATTTGAAAGGTGGAAAAATTACTATTGTATGTTGAGATTCATCAACTCAAAAATCARGGATTTAAAATTGCAGCCATTGCGAAAAAATTAGATATTTCTAGAAACACTGTGTATAAGTATTTGAATATGAACTTTGATGAAGCAACTGAATGGGTACAAACAACCAGTAATAGATCAAAGAAATTAGACCTACATCGTGACCTTATATTAAAGTGGCTTAAAGAACATCCAGATCTATCTTCTGCACAAGTGGAGGACTGGCTAAGAGAGAAATTCCCTACTATAGACATTGGCAGCAGTACTGTACGAGGTTATGTTAGCGGAATACGAGATTTTTATCATATCCCAAAAGTGG
>NZ_MSLS01000046.1 GCF_001940785.1 Bacillus sp. MRMR6 | reverse complement strand
CAAAAAACCGCTATAAAATTGAAGCAAAAAATAGTGAACTCAAGCATGGGCACGGTTTTGAAACAGCCAAATCCTCGGGTTTATTTGGTATGGAAATTCAAGGAGCCACAACCATATTCGCTGTCAATCTCAAACGGATAATAAAACTTCTTAATGAAAAAGAATAGGAAATAGGCAGAGGTATAAGCAACTTTCCTTCGAATTTCGGTAGGAAGTTGCTTTTTTTGTCTTTTTTCATCCATAATGTCTTTTCCTTATTTATAAAATATAAAAAACGGAAGTTCTTCAGTGCCCTCCGTTTCGACCTGCGGGGTCTCACTCAGCTCGTACATCCCGCTGGAGTCAAGCGCCTTCCACTCCAATCAACAGGTTCTTAAACCAACAGTATCCTTTGACACAGCCTTAAGTTTGGCTGTGTTAAACTAGGCTGTTGATTTGCACTCCAGGCGCTATGCTTTCCGCGGGCTCGCCCCGCCCGTGAGCCTCCTCGGTCGTTCCGACCTGCGGGGTCTCACTCAGCTCGTACATCCCGCTGGAGTCAAGCGCCTTCCACTCCAATCAACAGGTTCTTAAACCAACAGTAGTCTTTGACACAGCCTTTAGTTTAAAAGAAAAGGTTTAAGACAAAGTAAGAAACTGCGGCTAACAGTGCAGAAATAGGGAGGGTGATCACCCATGTAATCAGCATTCGCTGAGCAGTACCCCACTTAACACCCTTTAGACGGTGAGATGCCCCAACCCCTAGGATACCGGAAGAAATAACATGTGTTGTACTTACTGGTACATGCATGAAAGTGGCTCCGAAAATAACAGCAGCACCAGTTATGTCAGCAGCAACACCATTCACTGGACGGATTTTCATGATTTTCCCGCCTACCGTTTTAATGATTTTCCAGCCGCCAACAGAAGTACCTAGTCCCATTGCTAGCGCACAAGAAAATTGAACCCAAAAAGGAACGTCTGCATCAGCGCCAAGATATCCGTTAGCGATTAATGCTAATGTAATAATCCCCATTGCTTTTTGAGCGTCATTGGTACCATGGGAATAAGACTGTAATGCAGCGGTAGCTACTTGCATATAGCGGAAATTACGGTTCGTTTTTGTTAAATTAAAATTTTTAAATACCACTTTAAAGATACTATAAACGGTAAAGCCGACAACAAAAGCTAATAACGGTGAAATTAATAGGGCTTTTATGATCTTCGTAAAGCCTGAATAATTTAGTGCGTTAAAACCTTCTGCAGCAAGGGCAGCACCAGCAATTGAACCTATAATAGCGTGTGAGGAACTACTTGGAATTCCATAATACCAGGTAACTAAGTTCCATGTGATGGCAGCAATTAATGCAGCAAGTATAACAATTGATCCATTCTGCAG
Organism: Bacillus sp. MRMR6; assembly: GCF_001940785.1. GTDB lineage: Bacteria > Bacillota > Bacilli > Bacillales > Cytobacillaceae > Neobacillus. The sequence continues at coordinate 26,851 of NZ_MSLS01000046.1, read as the reverse complement.
TGTGAAAGGATCGACAATATCCTTTGAAATTGATTTTGCAACACCAGTAAAAGTCATTGCTCCAACAAAGTTCATTACCGCAGCTAATAAAATTGCTTGCCGCGGTCTTAATGCCTTAGTCGAAACAGAGGTGGCAATTGAATTCGCCGTATCATGAAATCCATTAATAAAGTCAAATGCAAGCGCACCTATGACAATTAATACGGTCAAGATCAGTAAAGTGTCCATTAGAATGCTCCTTATGCATTTTTCATTATAATAGTCTCAAGAGTGTTTGCTACAGCTTGGCAGCTATCTGCAATTTCTTCAAGGGTTTCGTAGATCTCCTTATATTGAATAATCCTGATCGGGTCTTTTTCAATACTAAATAAATGCTTGATAGATTGACGCAGAATATTGTCACACTTTGATTCATAGTCTTTCGTTTTGATTGCATGTTCTCTCATCTGAGGTAATTTCTTCTTTGCAAGAAGCTCAATTGCTTTATCAATTTCATGTACACTAGCTTTGATCGCATCAACAAATTGAAGCATAAAGTCATCTGCCTGTGTAATGCTGTACATTTCAAATAATGCCGCACATGCTTCGAGTCCATCTAAAACATCATCCATACTGATGGCAAGGTGGAGAATATCTTCGCGTTCAATTGGAGTAATAAAAGCATCATTTAGCTCCTTAATTACTTCATGAACGTATGAGTCTCCCTTAGTTTCAATTTCTTTCATTCTTTCGGAGAATGTTTTTAAATCACTTATATTTTTTAATTTGTAATCCGCGAAGAAGTTAGCGCCTTCCTTTAAATTAGCTGAAATATTACTAAGTAAAACTGAAAACTTATCGTTCTTCTTAAATGCCATCTGTTAAACCCCCAAAAAAATGTATGTAGAAAAAGTAAAGATAACTGAATAATTTTATCTATATTTGTCGAAAATCACAATCATTTTTTCCGCTTTACAAAAACTTTACAAAAGCAAAGGGTGTAATCTGTTTATTTTTTACTATGTAACTGGTAGGAGAAATTTATGTGTCAACTTTAAGTAACTTATCGTTGTATGAATGTATTTAGAAAAACAGGGTACTTTAAATGATACAAGCAGAACATGAAACTCTGCTTAAAAGACTGCTATCTAGCAGCATATATAGTTGCAGGAACTAAACAAATTTTTTAAAGGAGTGTTCTAAATGGGTTTCATTTGGTCCTTAGTAGTAGGTGGAGTTATTGGATGGCTAGGAGGGCTGATTGTAGGTAAAGATGTACCTGGAGGCATTATTGGAAATATTATTGCTGGTTTCGTCGGTGCTTGGCTCGGAACCTTGATATTTGGGAATTGGGGGCCAAATGTGGCTGACTTTGCGATTATACCTGCTATAATCGGGGCAGTTGCACTTGTTTTCATTCTTTCTTTAATCATGAGGACCTTTAGAAAGGCGAGATAATTTTAATTGTAAAAAGCCCCCAACTTGGGGGCTTTTGCTATGTTAGATAAATATCAATGTCTTTAAAAATAGGCTGTTCATCGATAAAGGGGGCATGACATATTATTCTTTCTTCCGTAATGGGATGATCGAACGTTAACTTTGCTGCATGAAGTGCTTGGCGTTTGATACTAGGCTTTCCTCCATATAATACATCCCCAACCAATGGATGACCTAGATAGCTCAAATGTACGCGAATTTGGTGTGTTCTGCCTGTTTCCAGCCAGCATTTAACATAGGATACTTGTTTTTGCATATCCTCTTTTATGCATTCGTAGTGGGTAACAGCATCCTGGCCAGACTGGGAAACACGCCTTCTCGTTGGATGATGACGGTCTCGCCCAATGGGTTCTTGAATTAACCCTTTTTTCTTTTTGAGAATTCCATGAACCATTGCGATATAAGTTCTTTTTATTTCTCGGTTCTCCAGTTTCCTGTCTAGAATGGCACCAGCCAATGCATGCTTTGCAAAGAGAATAGCACCAGAGGTATCCTTATCTAGCCTGTGAATCTGGTGTATATTTACAAGTTGACCTTTAGCCTGCATATAGTAAAGAATGGCATTAATCAGTGTATTTGTATCTTTCTCAAGATTATTTGGGTGTGTGTTAATAAAAGGAGGTTTATTAACTACCAGACAATGATCATCTTCAAATAAAATCTCAACCTCGCGAAACATAGGGGTGCCGCTGACTTCTTCTTCTTCAAATAGTCTTATTAGGAGTTTCTCATTAGGCTGAAGAGCTTTGTTCCAATTCGCCGTATCCCCATTCACCAAGACTTTTCCTTCCATCCTATATGAATGAGTTAACTTCTTGGGTGCCTTCCACTCCGTGCGAAAAATTTCTTCCAGTGTTTTCCCAGTCCATTTAACAGGAATAATCATTTCTAGCCAGTTACCCTTTCGTTCTGTTTTTAGCATACAATCTCCCTCTATACAACGATAATCGTGGTTATAATTACCACCGAAAATTCCAATTAAGTATGTTATTCTTATTAATATCATACGATAGTTAACTGTCACGAGCAAAGGTGGGTTACAAGTGAAAATAGTTTTTGCCTCAACGCCAAGTCAAGAAGAGGAGATTTGTGGCCTTGTTAGGTATATTTATTCAAATGTATTTCCTCTTTATTTTACGGATGACGAAATTAGTCAGTTTGAACATCTAAAAGTATTGTATACTTCAGTTACTAATTTTGACGGACTCAATACGTTAAAAGATGCTTTTCAAGTTATGACTAGTATGCAGACGTTAATCTCCATCCTAGAGTCACCAACTCTATACCAACATTATGAGCCGCTTTTTGAAAAGAATGCAGCAAACCTGCAAGAATTTGGCCTTTTCTTCCCATTCGAATTTGAACAATTTGTAGAAGCGAAAAATATGAAGAGTAGCATCTTTAGCACTTATACAAAAGCTGCCAATGACCTGCTTATTTAAAAAAATGTCTGCACCTTTGCAGACATTTTTTATTTTTATATAGAATACCTTGTGAATTGAAAGGATTAAATTATAAAATAAACTTGGAATAGTGAGAAATTTGTCGGATTATTTCTGAGGATTTTTAAAGGAGTAATAAGCGTTGATTCAGAAACAATAATAAGATATGAAAAAACAGGAGGATTTAAAATGAATTGGAAGACAAATGCAACAAGATGGCTTGAATTTCCCAGCTTAGACCCGGAGTTAAAAAAAGAGCTTTCAGAATTAAAATCAGATGAAAAACAGTTAGAAGAAGTCTTTTATAAAAATTTAGAGTTTGGTACTGGCGGTATGAGAGGTGAGATTGGTGTCGGAACTAATCGAATGAATATCTACACCGTTCGAAAAGCGTCAGCAGGTTTAGCAGCATACATAGAGGAACAAGGAATTGAGGCAAAGCAGCGAGGTGTTGTGATCGCTTATGATTCAAGGCATAAATCCCCAGAGTTTAGCATGGAAGCAGCTAAGACACTGGCAACCAAAGGAATTAAAACGTATATATTTGACGAGCTTCGACCAACTCCCGAGTTGTCATTTGCATTAAGATACTTACAGGCTTTCTCAGGTATTGTTGTAACGGCTAGTCATAACCCGCCCGAATATAATGGATATAAAGTATATGGATCAGATGGAGGACAGCTTCCGCCTGAGAGTGCCGATATAGTAATTGAAAAGGTAAACCAAATAGAAAATGAATTATTAATTGAGGTAGATAGTGAAGAAAACCTAAGGGCTGCGGGTCTAATCAATACCATAGGAGCTGAGATCGACCAAGCTTATATTGAAAAGTTAAAAACAATCTCTGAAGACCTTTCACTCGCGAAGGAAACGGATGTTAAAGTTGTTTTTACTCCACTCCATGGGACTGCTAATAAACCAGTCAGACAAGCTCTTGACGCATTAGGGTATGATCAAATCACAGTGGTTAAAGAACAGGAACTTCCAGATCCGCAATTTTCAACCGTAAAAAGCCCGAATCCTGAAGAACATGCAGCATTTGAGCTTGCCATCCAATATGGAAAAAACGTTGGTGCAGACCTATTGATTGCAACTGATCCAGATGCTGACCGATTAGGAATTGCTGTTCAAAATCCTGAAGGAGAGTATGTCGTTTTAACGGGGAATCAAACAGGTGCTTTATTGTTAGACTACATCCTTTCACAGAAGAAAAGTAAAGGTACATTGCCAGAAAATGGTGTTGTTTTAAAAACCATTGTGACTTCAGATATTGGCAGAAAAATTGCAGATGCCTATGAATTGACAACGATTGATGTGTTAACAGGGTTTAAGTTTATTGCTGAAAAAATCAATCAGTATGAAACAACTGGTGAGCATACCTTTTTGTTTGGTTATGAAGAAAGCTATGGTTACTTAATAGGAGATTTTGCACGTGACAAGGATGCTGTACAAGCGGCTTTATTAGCTACTGAGGTTGCTGCATATTATAAAAAACAAGGTTTATCTCTTTATGATGGCCTCATGCAGGTATTTGATAAATATGGCTATTACCAAGAAGGCTTGCGTTCTTTGACCTTAAAAGGCAAGGAAGGAGCAGAGATGATTCAACGCTTACTAGCTTCCTTCCGTTCAGAGCCTATTGAAAATCTAGGCAATCTAACGACGTTAACTGCTGAAGATTATTTAACAAGCATTCGGGTCACCCCTGATGGAGATGAAAAGATCGATTTACCAAAGTCGAATGTTTTAAAATATACCTTTACAGATGGCTCTTGGGTATGTTTAAGACCTTCAGGTACCGAGCCAAAGGTTAAGTTTTATTTCGGTGTAAATAGCAAAACTTTAGAGGAAAGCCAAGAAAAACTAAGGGAACTTGAAAAGAATTTCATGAGCCTGGTAGATGAAAAAATGAAATTAGTATCAAATTAAAAGCAATATTAACTATAGAATAAAGCTAAAACACGGCCACTTATAGCGGCCGTGTTTTTTTAGGTGGAATTCTTTGGTCCGGTTGGTAAAACATCTCACAATAAATAGGTATCCACTTGTTATTTCAGGAAAGACTATACATGGTTAATTCATTATGTTCAGGGTCGATGGTATCGTTAGCATGGTCGATGTAACGTAGTAGGGAATATAATTTTTTCTCAATAACTGAGTAATCGCTTTCAAAATGGTAGGCGTGCAGGAATTGCTCTATTCTTTTTGATAAAAATTGATCCTTTGTTCGAACCATTAAAATCAGTAAATTATCCCATTCAGATCGATGTGTATAATATAACGCTCGATCGTAATCCATTTTATTCATTTGTTTTGTCTCCTCCTTATTAGGAGTTGATATTATTGTATGACTTTTTTCACTTAACTTGCACAGAAAATGTTGGACACCCATATATACCGCGACTTTCAACATTTACCTGTATAAAGGATAAGATTTTGAGTTTTAAAAAGGAAGGGAAGACGGATGATTATTCGGTTTGGTTTATTGTTAATGGTTACACTGTCATTAGCAAATGCTGCAAATGCAAGTGTGATTGAAACCCAAAAACCATATTCCTATGAAGAACTAGAGAACGATCTTTCATCCATAAATGCCAGATACAAGGCAGTCGTAAAAATTAAAAAAATTGGTGAAACAGAATTTGGCAGGAATATTTGGGCAGTTAAACTTGGGAACGGTAAAGAGAACATTGTAGTAGTAGGAACCCATCACGGGCGAGAGTGGTTAACAAGTATGCTTGTCATGAAAATGCTGGAGACATATGCTGACGCATATCAAGATAAAAGGAAAGTTGGCAGGTATCAAACTGATATCTTAAATGAGGTGTCAATCTGGTTTATACCTATGCTAAATCCAGATGGTGTGAGCATTCAACAAAATAATCTTCATCAATTTCCATTATCATACCAACAACGCCTCATTCAAATGAATGAAGGGGAGAGGAATTTCAAACGTTGGAAGGCGAATGCATTAGGTGTGGACCTAAACAGACAATATCCAGCTGGTTGGGAGAAGCTAAATCGTGAACCGAATCGTCCATATTATCAGTTTTATCGAGGAAAGAGGCCTTTTGAGGCTCAAGAAGTTAAGGTGTTAACCCAATTTATTAGAAAAATTAAGCCAGCCATTGCAGTAGCGTATCATACCGCCGGAAGAGAAATTTATTGGAACTATAAAAATGGTGCAAATTTAAAGCGTGATCAATCGATTGCAACTAAAGTATCTAGTTTAACTGGTTATCCACTTGCAAAGCCAGCTAAAAATGCTGTTGGTGGGGGATTTACAGATTGGTTCATCACTACCTATCGCCGCCCGGGATTAACAATAGAGATCAGTTACCTCGTTGGCGAAACATCCCCGCCTTTAGAGGTATTTGAAACAGAGTGGAAAAGAAACCAGTACGTGGGACTTCAACTCTCAATGGAAGCAAAAAAAATCATCGATTAATCCGATTGAATAAGGGAAAAATAACTTAAAATCAAAGGAGGAATCTTTATGAAAAAGACCATCATTTCCATCATCGTTTCACTGTTTGTGCTAATAGGTTTTAATGATACCATTTTTGCACAAAAGCCTGATTATGAAAAGTACGGCCGGATTGCAATGGCTGTTGTTAAGGAAGATTACCCGGGAGACGCAATTACTGAGTATGAATACTTAGGAAGAAAAAAGGTTAATGAGACAAGTGTTGAGGATTCTTTCCGCTTTCAAGTTCAAGAAAACAACATTAAATACCTAGTAACCATAAAAGTAAATCATAACATTGCTAACAACAAACTTCTTACTATAACGGTTGATTCAAAAAAGCAATAAGTATTAAGCTCGCCAGTCGGCGAGTTTGTTTCATCAATCCTGCTTTTTCTTCATACATTGTGGTAAGAGGAAAAGGGGGAATGTGCAATGAATGCTGAAGAGCGCAAAGCACTCGAATATGCGATTAGTGAAATAACTGAGATTGCCAACGGCTTTGGTCTAGATTTTTATCCAATGCGGTATGAAGTATGCCCAGCGGAAATTATTTACACGTTTGGAGCTTACGGGATGCCCACTCGATTTTCTCACTGGAGTTTTGGAAAGCAATTTCATAAGATGAAGCTTCACTATGATTTGGGTCTTAGCAAAATTTATGAATTAGTCATTAACTCCAATCCATGTTATGCATTCTTATTAGACTCAAATACGTTAATTCAAAATAAGCTAATTGTAGCCCACGTCCTTGCACATTGCGATTTCTTTAAAAACAATATTCGTTTTCAAAATACGAAGAGGGATATGGTTGAAAGTATGGCCGCAACTGCGGAAAGAATTCATCAGTATGAAATAAGGTATGGAAAAAAAGAGGTAGAAACCTTTTTAGATGCTGTCTTAGCCATTGATGAGCATATTGACCCATCTCTGATGAGACCGAAACTGGCATGGTCATTAGAGGATGATGAAGAGGAAGAAATACACCAAGCTACTACACCTTATGATGATTTATGGAAACTTGATGATAAGGAAAAGAAAACAGAAAATAGTACACCGAAAAGAAAGAAGTTCCCACCGAACCCAGAAAAAGATCTATTACTGTTTATTGAAACATATAGTCGAGAACTTGAGGATTGGCAGAGAGATATTTTGACCATGATGCGGGAGGAGATGCTTTATTTCTGGCCGCAGCTAGAAACCAAAATCATGAACGAAGGCTGGGCATCCTATTGGCATCAACGGATCATAAGAGAAATGGACTTGACGAGTGGAGATGCGATAGAATTCGCCAAACTCAATGCAGGAGTTGTTCAGCCATCCAAAACAGGTATTAATCCATATTATCTTGGTATTAAAATATTTGAGGACATTGAAGAAAGGTATAATAATCCAACCGATGAGATGATTCGACGAGGAGTTCAACCGGGGTCGGGGCGTGAAAAAATGTTTGAGGTTCGTGAAGTTGAATCTGATATATCATTTCTTCGCAACTATTTAAATAAAGATCTTGTTATGAGAGAGGATATGTATCTTTTTCAGAAACAAGGAAGAGATTATAAAATTGTTGATAAACAATGGGAAGAAGTCCGCGACCAGCTGGTCAATATGAGGGTGAACGGGGGCTTCCCGTATATTACTGTTACCGATGGAGATTATATGAGAAATGGTGAGCTCTATCTCAAGCATTGGTATGAAGGAATTGAATTAGATATTAAGTACCTAGAAAAAGTATTGCCGTATATACATCAACTTTGGGGCAGACCTGCTCATATTGAAACGGTAATTGAAGACAGGAGAATGTTGTTTTCCTATGACGGGAAGGGTGTACATCGTAAATATTTATAAAATCTGTGACTGCTGGAAAATACCAGCAGTCAATTTTTTTGCGGTTATATAGGTTGTACTGAATTTCAAAGGTAAAAAGAGATAATGGTAGCATAATACTTTTGTCTACGCTTACACCACATTTCACAAAGCTGTCACAATCCTTTATAATGTGTTTTGTTAACAACGGACCCGACTTTCATGAGAGTTGAAAGTCAATAAAAAATAATGAACATAGAAAGAGGTGCTGAATGAATTTATCTACATTAAAAACTGAATGGTTTGGAAATATTAAGGGCGATGTGTTAGCGGGGATTGTGGTTGCCTTGGCATTAATCCCAGAAGCAATTGCATTTTCAATTATTGCAGGGGTTGACCCGATGGTGGGTCTATATGCGTCGTTCTGTATTGCTGTAACAATTGCTTTTGTCGGGGGCAGACCTGGGATGATTTCGGCAGCAACTGCTGCCACTGCTTTAGTAATGGTTACCTTAGTAAAAGAGCATGGTTTACAATATTTATTAGCGGCTACTATCTTAACCGGTGTAATTCAAATTGTTATGGGGGCTTTCAAACTTGGCCGCCTAATGAAGTTTGTACCCCGGTCTGTGATGACAGGTTTTGTTAATGCTTTAGCTATAATGATTTTTGCAGCCCAGTTTCCGCATTTTGCAGGTGAGTCATGGCAAATGTATGCAATGGTGGCTGCTGGACTTGGTATTATTTATATCCTCCCGCGGTTTACCAAGGTTGTTCCATCACCCTTAGTTGCGATTGTTGCCATTACGGTCTTTGCAATGTTTACAGGAAGCAGTGTAGGCACGGTTGGCGATATGGGGGAACTATCTTCTAAATTACCAATCTTTTTAATTCCTGATATACCACTAAATCTAGAGACCTTGCAGATAATATTTCCATATGCATTATCAATTGCAGTAGTTGGATTAGTGGAATCATTATTAACAGCTCAAATTGTCGATGACATGACAGATACAGAAAGTGATAAAAATAAAGAAGCACGTGGTCAAGGTGTTGCCAACATCGTCTCAGGTTTCTTTGGCGGAATGGCTGGTTGTGCGATGATTGGTCAGTCTGTAATAAATGTTAAATCAGGCGGTAGAGGGCGATTATCAGCTTTTGTTGCTGGAGCCTTCTTGTTGACCTTAATCGTGGTATTAAAAGGATTCCTTATCCAAATTCCATTAGCAGCTTTAGTAGCTGTTATGTTTATGGTTTCAATTGGAACATTTGATTGGGCATCTCTAAAGACTCTTAGAAGAGTTCCATTGACAGATACAATCGTTATGGTTGTGACAGTTTTCACCGTTATACAAACTCACGATTTATCTAAAGGAGTTTTAGCAGGAATTGTTTTAAGTGCGATCTTCTTTGCTGCTAAGATTTCAAAGGTAAAGGTAACAAGTCTATCAGCCAAGGGGTCTCACAAGAAGATTTATCATGTTTCTGGTCAATTGTTTTTTGCATCAGTTTCTGAGTTCGTCAAAAGTTTTGATTATAAGGAAGATGTAACTGAAATTGATCTTGATTTATCAAATGCCCACCTGTGGGATGACTCTGCCGTTGGCGCGATTGATAAAGTTGTGATAAAATACCATCAAAATGGGATCAAAGTTAATCTAAAAGGATTAAATTCAGAGAGCAATAAACTTGTTGATAAACTTGCAGTTCACAATAAACCAGGCGGACTTGAAAAAGCAGTAAGTCATTAAAATAAGTAAAAAAACGCTGAAAAACTTCAGCGTTTTTTTGTTATTTCAGGAGAGTAATCAACATTTGGTGTATAGTTGTTACTTGCGTTCCATAGTAGATATTCATTAATTCCTTGAGAATGTAAAGCACGAATTTGGTCTTCAATTTCTTCTTTTCCATATACCTTATAGTTACCGCTTCCTAACCAAGTTGCCGTGAAATCTTGAAGCCAAGGACGAGATATTGGAGGGTTGGGAATAGTGCATAAACGCTTGTTTTCAACCTTGGCATATTCCTCAACTAAACGATAGGGTTCAAGGTCTGGTTTTTCAATACCAAATATAGCAGACCAATGACTAGGATAGATCATTGCAGAAATGACATCGACACTCTTAGCAATTTCTGAAAAGTTCTGCCCTATTCCTTTAGCCTCCGGAATAACAGTAGCATTTCCAAAAATATCAACAGACATCTTTACTTTATAGGGTTTGAGTTTTTCTGCGGCATATTTTACGAATCCGCTAACAGCAGCTACCCGTTCACGGTCATTACCGCTTTGAAACTCATTCTTTTTATAAGTTAGCTGACTTTCAATCCCTTCGAACTTTTCCGGAAAGCGTACGTAATCAAATTGAATCTCCTTAAATCCTAAATTAACCGCTTCAATTGCCACACCTATATTATAGTCCCATACCTCTTTTATAAAGGGATTTGTGAAAGAGTCGCCTCTCTGGTTTTTCCAAACTCCGTTTGTAGTCATAAATGATAGTCCTGGGTTTTTATTAGCTAAAACGTTATCCTTAAAAACAACAATTCTTGCAATTGGGTAGATGTTATTATTTTCCAAAATTTTTATTAAATCAGCTGGATGGGCAATATATGGACGACTGATTGAATAATAAGGTGAGGTTTTAGAAGGAATGAAGGTGAGATTACCATGGTCATCCTTAATATCAATTACCATTGCATTTAATTCTGAATTATTTATAAGGGCTAAAAGTTTTTGGAACTGTCCTCCTTGAGTATTTACGGCACTGACATAAATACCACGGATAGGCTCGGGTGTGATCGTGGTGGCATTACTACGAGCAAGTGCTGTTGTATGACAAGCAAGCAAGAAGATGATAATCATTGATAAAAAACATAATTTTTTTCGCATATCCTCACGCCCTTCACTTTTGTATTACTAGTGTTAACAGTGAGAAGAAAGGTATACTGCCTGCTAAAAGAAATGGCTGCCTATTTGACAGGCAGCCAGTGATTAATTAAAAAATAAGCTTTAAGACTACTAAGAAGAGCCCAATGAGAAATCCACACACAGCACCGTTAACACGAATCCATTGCAGGTCTTTTCCAACATTTGTCTCAAGCATATGAATCAGTGTTTTATCATCTAGCTTAGCCAAGTTTTCCTCTACGAGTTTACCAAGCTTGGAATGATTATTCTCCACAAAATCGGCAATCTGTTTTTTTATCCAACGATCGATTTGTTCAACCTTTTCATCATCACTTTTTAAATGAACAAGTCCATTTGTCATTTGTGGAACAATATAGCCTTCATAAAAAGCTGGATCATCTATATAGATTAATGCTTTTTGTTTTAACTTTTCTATCAGTTCTTCAATTTTATCGTTTGCATCCCAGTCAGAAACGAACTGGTTTTTTAAACTATTAAGTTCCTCTAGGAGAATTTCATTTGTCTTAATGCTTTCAAGCTTGGTATTTATGTGAAAAAGAAGGGTCTGCCTGTTTTGATTAAAGGGGTCTTGAAAACTATTTACACCCTTTTGTATTAGGCTTTGAATAATGCTACCTAACTTTTCTTCGTTTACAACATTTGTAAAGGATTTTAGTGCAAATTGCATAAAACCATCTGCTTTAATATTATCTAGAGAATCGATCGCCATCCGGCCAAGCCTGTCTTTCGTACTCTCCTTACGTGACCACTCTTCAATTTCCTTCAATATAAAGTCTAGTGCCTTTTCATCGTATTTTCTCATTGGTATCTGATCAACGGCAATCGGCAGATACTTGCCAATATCCATTCCAATCATTTGTGCCTTAAGTTCTTTCTCAATCAAAGGAGCAACCTTGCTGCTATCAAAAGAACGAATTAAATGTTGGAGGAGATTAACGATCGTATTTCTAATTGATGGGTTATTTATTTCTTTTCCGGCTATTTCAAAAATTCTCTCCGTAAAAGGGATAGAGGCAATTTTGTTTCTCATACTCTCCTTTGTTAACCAATCATTCTCAAGCATAGAGATAATAGCCCCGGAAATTCTGTCGCGATTCTTCGGCAGTAAAGCAGTATGCGGGATTGGGATACCTAATGGATGACGAAATAGAGCCGTCACCGCAAACCAGTCAGCCAATCCTCCAACTAAACCTGCTTCAAATCCCCCCTGTAAAAACTTTCCCCAAAGTGTATCCTGAAATGGGAAGGTTGCGATAAATCCTACACCCATGATTGCTAAAGAAATCGTCGCTAAATGCTGCGATTTTTGCTTTCGTTTTGACATCTTTGTAATCCCTCATCTTTATTAAACTTTATTTATTGCTATTATCTCAATATAGCTGAATGAAAAGCAAAAAAAAACTTCTCATTTAAAAAAATAATAAGAAGTCTTAATGGTAACTAATAATATATCTTTTTTATTATCTGCTCTATTGAGAGGTGTTTTCCATTTTTCTTTTCTCGGGCTTGATATGACTGACCAGACCATCTAGATCTGTAATATAAAACTGTGTTTCCGGTGTCGATTTAAGATAATAATTTTGGATTAACTGATAATAGTTCACGCGTCTTTCAGGGTCAAATCTGAGCATAGGAAACTCTTTTCGTTCCTTAACATACAAATCGACTGCTTTTTGTACTAAGTCCATTTCAACCGCAATTTTTTTATCCTTGTCTTCAAAAAGATCATATGTTTCCTTTGACATATAATACTTTTTCGAGGGTATACCGCCCAAAATGGAAGAAAGTTGGTTAAAATCGATACTATTGTCATCTTGAACGATAATGGTCCGATAAACTCCTTTTGGAAGACTATCTGAAAACTGCCTGACAGCTTTCCTAACTTGATCTAAAGTTACATCAATAATTGGGTATTCTTTCACTTCAATTTGACTCTCCTGTTGTGTTTTTTGCTGCCGCTCATTTGGCTTTTTAAAATATTTCTGAACCATTGAATAGCCTGTAAGACCTCCAAGACCTATCCCGACTAATGTTAGTATTAATGTAAACCAAGGGTATAAATTATATACATTATCAATATATGCCCCAAGTTTATAACAACCAAAAACTGTAAGAGCAATAGTTAAACCAAATACCATGTGAAACGAAAGGGCTTTCATTAAGAAGGAGGAAAATTCATTCCAATGATCGCCATTAAAGTTCTTACTATTCTCAAGGAATTTCTTCACATCTTTTTTCATTTCATCTGATACGTTGTTTTCTTTAAAAAATATCTCTAAGTACTCTTCTTGAGATTTATTTTCATTTTTTAAAATACAAGCGTTTTTCTCAGTAGTCCCCTTTGTATAATGGACACAAATAAAGGTTTCCTCGAATCCAAGTTCGAGATTTTCTGTCACTCTTCCATGGTATTTTGTAAACTTGTGATTCATCTTATTACGCCCCCTTTATATGTTCTTTATGCACAAATGAGCGGGAACGGAACTCATCTTCCTTTGCATCCTGAAGAATTTGCTTTGCCTGTAATTAGACGGATTGTGTGGGGAAAATCAAGGTGTTTTATCATACGTGCTGTTGTATGCGCTTTCATTATAGACTTAAAAATTTATTATTGCAACATAGTTCACATTTTATTGGCAATTCTCTGAATACTAAAGTTAAACTAAGTTGAATCTGAAAATAACTTAAGAAAGGTTGTACCAATAAATTAGTTTAAAATAGTATCAATATTAAAAGGCAGCCGTCGGGGCTACCTTCGAAAAAAATTCTATTTAATTTACTGGAACATGTTCTTTAAAGGTTATTTGAATTTCATCTAATAGTGCATTAGCGGTTAAATAGGTTTCCGTTTCTTTAAAAAACCATTCATCATTGCCTTCAACGTAAAAGGTAATACCGTTCATCTCTTTCACATATCCTGCATTTGTTGGAGTTTCTGCTGAGAAAGCTAAAGTAAATCCTTTGTTCTTTTCCCCAAAGCCAGCATACTGTGGAAACATCCGAAGTGCAAATGGCTTGTTAAACCCATATTCCTTGTTGAACCAGTGGGTCGCTCTTTCATCAATTGATATTAACATATTTACACCGACCTTTTCTTAATCGTAATGATCCTAACATGACAACACCCACAAAAGCTAAGGAAAGAAATGAGTATTCAGTTCCTATATTATTAGGATAAAACTTTTTGTTGCTATTGAATGTGACAATATTCACTTACATAAGTTTGAAACATATCAGTTAATAAAATGTTCATAAATACTTTGATTTTTATAAGCACTTTGTGACAACTGTTCTTTGTTTTGTAACATACATATGTTTTAAAAGGTGATAAAATTAGGTTAATTTCAATAAGGGAGCAATTAATTATGGAGCAAAAACTACAGGAGTTAACGGAGACAGTAAATGACATAAAATCTATTATTCACACATTTGGAAAGACATTAGAGGCTATTGAAAAAAGATTATCTAGACTTGAACAAATGGACAGTATTGAACACCGCGTTGAGGTTAACCAGATTGACTTATCCGACATAAAAGATTCATTACAGCGGATTGAAGAAGTACAGAGTAATGTTATAAAGGAAATGGGTAAAAAACAAGCTTCTCAACAAGATTTTCAATATATCAATCGCCGGCTGGATTCACACTTAGTTAAATTAGCAAAGGCTGAAGAAGAAATTATTATTCTAAAGAACAAAGAGCTATAGGAAGTACATAAAAAGACCAGATATTTAGGTATCTGATCTTTTTTATTGATATTTGTTTTTAGGAAAGCACTTCCGAATTAGGCAATAACATTTTTGAAGTTTTTTGCTGCTCTTCAGAAATAATCTTATTTACTTCAATATATCTAATATGGTGTTCTTCCATGTCAAGGATCTTAAAACTATATCCGTCATGAAGGATCACATCGCCCATTTTTGCTTCATAGTTTTCAGTTAAAATCCAACCGCCGATTGTATCAATATCGTCATCGTCAATATCAACGCCTAACAAATCGTTTACTTCGCTCACTAAAACCTTTGAATCAATGATAAAATGATCTTCCGTTACCTTACGGACCATTGGAATTTCATCCATATCTGTTTCGTCGCGAATTTCTCCAACAATTTCTTCTAAGATATCCTCAACCGTCACAAGTCCCGAAGTACCGCCATACTCATCCATAAGGATCGCCATATGCATCCTGTCTTTTTGCATTTTAACAAGCAGGTCGTGGATCGGAATTGTTTCTATTACTCTAATAATCGGGCGGGTGTATTCTTCTAGAGTTTGTGAAGTTAATTTTTCATTACCGATTAAATCGGTAACCATTTCCTTAATATTGACAAGTCCAATAATATGGTCTTTATC
This sequence comes from Bacillus sp. MRMR6, assembly GCF_001940785.1. GTDB lineage: Bacteria > Bacillota > Bacilli > Bacillales > Cytobacillaceae > Neobacillus. The sequence goes on along the minus strand of NZ_MSLS01000046.1, from coordinate 11,379 downwards.
ACCATCTATTATAGGGTATCGTGTGAACTTTTCTTCGCGGATTACATGAAGCAAGGTTTCTAAGGTATCTTCCTTAGATAAGGAAACAATCTCTGTTCTAGGGACCATTATTTCCTTTGCAATCCGGTTATCAAACTCAAATATTTTATTTACATACTTAAACTCAGATTGGTTAATTTCACCACTTTTATAGCTTTCAGATAGGATAATTCGAAGCTCTTCCTCTGTATGGGCCATATCGCTTTCAGAAACAGGCTTAAGTCCAAAGAGTCTAACCACAATCCGTGCTGAGCCATTTAATAACCATATAAAAGGATACATGATTTTATAAAAGAGGATTAGTGGACGTGACATGATTAGAGTAATTAATTCTGCCTTCTGAATAGCCAGTGATTTAGGGGCCAGTTCTCCTACGACAACGTGTAGAAAGGTAATCGTCGCAAACGCAATCCCAATTGATAATATGCGTGAAGCACTTTCGGGGATATCCCATCCACTGAAGAATGGAGCAAGCAAGTGCTCTATTGTAGATTCCCCAATCCAACCTAAAGCAAGGGCAGTAATAGTAATTCCTAACTGACAGGCTGAAAGATATTCATCCAAGTTTGAAATTACTTTTTTAGCTGAAATAGCACTCGAATTTCCTTCCTCGATTAACTGGTCAATTCTTGAACTTCGTATTTTTACAATAGCAAACTCTGAAGTTACAAAAAAAGCAGTTAAAGCAATTAAAATGGCTATTAAAACCAAGTTAAATATGTCCAAATAAGTTCCCTTAGCTCGTTAAGTACGAGTTAAGGAGTCACCTCCTAGTGATTTCAAAAATTAACTCGTTACATTCAGAAGAGAAGTTTTTAATACTGACCTCAGTGTTGTTAGATTTTTTGTAAACTTAACCTTTTGCTGTTCATCCAAGTTATCAATAATAGGGATTAAGTCAAATAGGTCACTTTGAAGCTGTTTCATTTGCTGTGTGACAGTACTTACATGTTTCTCCACTTCTGATTCTCGAATTTGTTTATCCTTTTTCATAGCTATTTTTCTTTTAATCTCTTCTAATGGATAGTGTAATGTTTTACACTCTTCGATAAATTTTAAATCGCTTATGGACTCTTCCGAATAAATGCGGTAGTTTGATTTAGAGCGTTCTGCACTCAGCAACCCGATCGATGTATAGTAATCAATCGTACGTTTAGAGACCATTGCGATTTCCGCTAATTCGCCAATACGATACTCAGCCCCATTTTACCACCTCAATAATATAAATTAAGAATAATTATATAAAAATTAAACTGTACAGTCAAACGTTCTGGTTAGTATATTAGTAGATACAAATATTTTATGAAAAAAGGCTCGTTTGTATGAATACAATAAACTGAAATTTCCAAATATAACTCAATATCTTAGGTCCCTTGAATTAAATCTTGTCAAAGCAGTAAAACAATAGTATATTCATTATGAATCAATTGAATATTTCCACAAGGGGAGCTGCAGATTGTGGCTGAGAGTGAACGTTTGAGTTCTAACCCTATGAACCTGTTAGTTAACACTAGCGTAGGGATGTGGTTGCTGATATGAAAGCAATGCAGACAATCCTATTCGTCCTGCATTGCTTTTTTTTTAGACCATATTATATAGTAGGAAGACAGAATCGAACGTTCTCCACCATAAAAACAAAAAGGGGGAACGGTTAGTGAAAGGGAAACAAAGTAACACATTATTTTTAGTTGAAGTAGCCATTTTTTCAGCATTAGCATTTTTATTTGATTTTATCTCTGGACTTGTATCATTGAAAATATGGCCTCAAGGAGGTTCGGTTTCAATTGCAATGATCCCGGTTTTCCTTATGGCTTATCGCTGGGGAATAAAAGGTGGTATGTTAACGGGGTTTTTACTAGGATTACTTCAGTTTATTTTGGGATTTTCGCAAATTTATACGATTGTTCAAGGGTTTATTGATTATGGACTAGCCTTTACAGTTGTGGGACTTGCAGGTGTTTTTGCTGCTAAAGTAAAATCTGCGATAGCTGCTGGAGAAAAGAGTAAATGGATGACTTACACTGTGCTTGGAGTATTTCTGGGCAGTCTGTTAAGATATGCTTGTCATGTCATCGCCGGTATCTTGTTTTTTGGAGAGTATGCTCCGGAAGGTCAGCCAGTAGCAATTTACTCGCTGCTCTACAATGGCACCTATATGCTCCCAAGCTTTGTGATTAGTGCCATTCTTGTTATTCTAGTTATTAGTGCAGTACCCAAAAAAATGATTTAAATAGCTTAGGAAGGGGAAAATCCCCTTCTTTTTTTGTTTCTTCTTATATACATATATTTCGGATTTTCGTCACAGTATTTCACCCATCATAATGCTAAAATGGCAATATAAGAAAGATAATCATTCTCAATTATATAAATGAAGGGTGAAAGATATGTTCGGAAAAATTAGAACAGGTCAAAGAGGTAAAATAGTAAACATATCTAATGTGGGCAGCCTTGTCCAAAGACGTTTGCTTGATTTAGGTATTACGGAAGGTTCCGAGGTCTGTGTTAAATGCGTGATGCCGTTTGGCGGTCCAGTAATGATTGAATCTTGCGGACAGTGTGTCGGGCTTCGCCGGAAAGAAGCACGTCTAATAGAAGTGGAGCTCGCTTAATGGAAATCGCTCTTATTGGAAATCCAAACACCGGAAAGACATCTTTATTTAATAATTTAACAGGATCTTATGAATATGTTGGAAATTGGAGCGGTGTAACGGTAGAAAAAAAAGTTGGAGTCTTTAAGAATAATATTGGCAGATTAATTGATTTGCCAGGTGTTTATTCACTAAATCCGTTATCTAAGGATGAAGGGGTTGTTACCTCATATTTCTTGGAGGAGAAAGTAGACAGATTACTAAATATTATTGATGCGTCCCAATTGGAGCGGAATTTGCATCTAACGCTGCAATTGCTTGAATATGGTAAACACTCTCTCATTGGTTTGAACATGGTTGATGTGGCTAAAATGCGTGGAATTCAGATCGATGTAGAAAAACTTGCAAAGTCCCTGGGAGTTCCAGTTATACCTGTTGTAGCTAGGAGCGGCAAGGGATGTGATGTGTTAGTAGAAGTTATTTCCGACCAGTCTAACCAACAAAACCTGAAACGACTTGTTTATTATGGCAAGGAAGTGGAAGAGGCTATTACCAAGTTAACAGACATGCTGGCTGGAAAAACAGATCATTTACCCAGATGGCTCGCTCTCCAGTGGTTTGAAGGAAATCAATATGTTAAACAACACCTCCAAGAAATAATTGAAGCTGAAAAACTTGAGTCCTTAACTAAAGAGTTAGAAGAAAAGCTGAAACTGGCAAATAATCATTTCAAATCGCTAGCTAATTATATTTACTCAAAGAGAAAAGAAGTAATTGAGCTAATTATTGAAAATGCTGTCCATAAAGAGACTAAAGCTGTACCGTTATCAGAAAGAATTGATACGATTGTAACCAACCGCTATTTAGGTATGCCGATTTTCCTGCTGTTCATGTATTTAATGTTTATGCTTACTTTTGACTGGCTTGGTTCACCTCTAACGGATGCCTTAGACAGCTTTATCACAGGCCCTATTACAGTAGTATTTGAGTCTATTTTAAATACAGTAAATGCGTCGGACTTCATTCACGCATTGGTCATTGAAGGTTTAGTAACAGGTGTTGGAGGAGTACTTGTTTTTGTCCCGCAAATCTTTATCTTATTCTTTTTTATTTCATTACTTGAGGATTCAGGATACATGGCTCGTGTTGCGCTTGTAATGGACCGGATTATGGAAGCAGTAGGTCTAAATGGGAAAGCTTTTATCCCGATGATGATTGGGTTTGGCTGCAACGTTCCAGGTATTATGGCAGCAAGAACCATTGAAACTCCACGAGAAAGACTATTAACCATCCTGTTAACTCCTTTAATGTCTTGCTCAGCTCGTTTACCAGTATATGCATTATTTGTAGGAGCCTTTTTTGTTGGTCATAAAGCTTTTATTGTTCTCAGTTTGTATGTATTAGGAATGATTGTTGCATTAATTTTAGCAAAAATTTTCACTGCAACCCTTTTGAAATCTGAGACATCGTTATTTGTTATTGAACTGCCTCCATATCGTCTCCCACAAATTCAATCATTGTGGAGAAGTACTTGGGATAAGGGAAAAGGATTTGTTAGAAAAGCAGGTACGTTTATCTTTGCAGGGTCGGTTTTCATATGGCTGCTATCATATTCGGGTCCAGGAGGACTAGAGGTAGCAATGGACGACAGCTTCTTAGCAGCAATCGGCGGCTTTATTGCTCCTATGTTTGAGCCCATCGGATTTGGTACATGGCAGGCTTCTGCATCCCTCATTACTGGCTTCTTAGCTAAAGAAGCAGTTATTTCGACAATGAATATTATTTACTTTGTTCCAGACGAAGCAAGCCTTCAAGGCATCCTAGCAGGATACTACTCACCGCTTGCTGCGTATAGCTTTATGGTATTTATCTTATTGTATATTCCTTGTCTGGCAACTGCAGCCACAATCTATAAAGAAACAGGCTCAAGAAAGTGGACAGCATTTTCATTATTGTATGCACTAGCAATTGCATATGTATTATGTTTAGTTATTTACCAGGGCGGAAAGTTATTTGGACTAGTGTAATAGAGGAGGATGGAACCTATGATAGCAAGTATTCTCATTGGTGCAGCTATTTTTGGTTATGCGACTTGGGCATTAGTAAAATTTATTAATCGTTCAAAAAAAGGAAAATGTGCTGCCTGTGACTTAGAAAAAACCTGCTCTACCCAATGTGGTGTTCAAAATAAATAATCGTGAAAAACTGCTGAATAATAAACAGCAGTTTTATCTTTTAAAAAAAGGATAAGTTGTGTAAAATTACACTAGATGGTTACAAAGGTAGGGGTTTAATGGTGAACAGAACAGAGATAATAAAAATAGTTTCCGATAAATTACGTTTGATTCGTACAGAGGCTGGTTATACACAGGATAAAATGGCGGAAATTATTGGTGTATCAAAGAAAACCCTTGTCCAAATTGAGAAAGGGAGAGTTCAGGCAGGATGGTCAACGGTGGTTACCGTTTGTGCTCTATTTAGAGAAACGGAAACGGTTCAATTTTTGTTTGGAAACGAACCGCTTGAAGTGTTAGAAACCGTAGCTAGAGAGGGAATTGATTACCGGAAAATGAAAACCCTTGGTGGTCGAATATGGTGGAAAGAAGTATCGAAGAAAAATGGATATGTTTTACAGCAGAATATCATAAGCAAGCATTTTCGAATACTAGACGATAAGCGTTATCGTATTTTTAGCAGTTTTGATGAAAAACTAACGAAAGCTCGATTTAAAGAACTATCGAAGTAATTAGGCGTGTTCAGTAGGAACCGTCTTTTTTTAGTATAAGATACAATTTCTTAAAAAATATTGTTATAAGTGAACGAATTAACTTTTGACACGTTTTATATACAGAGAGAAAACAAAAGAGGTTATTGGGGGAAAGAGAGGCAAGACGGATGGAAGCATTGATTAAGAATGCTAAAGAGGGCGATCATCTTGCATTTGCCATGTTGTTTAAGGAGAATTATCCGTTCCTTGTAAAATACTTAATGAAAATTACAATGAATCCAGATACGGCCGAAGAATTGGCCCAAGAAACAATGGCAAAATGCGTCCAAAAAATCAACCTCTATAATGGTAAAAGTAAGTTTTCAACTTGGCTTATATCAATTGCTACTAATACATACATTGACCAATGTAGAAAGCAAAAGCGAGAAAAAAACTGGATAGGTCAAGAAGAAACATATAGGAAGTTAAAGTGGCATTTTGAAAGCAGGAATGAAGAATGGAATGATGCCATTGAGGCATTAGGGAGATTACCTGAAGATGTTCGCGTTCCGATTGTATTAAAGCATTATTATGGATACTCATACGATGAAATTGGTGAATGGATGAAAATTTCACCAGGAACAGTTAAATCTAGAGTCCATAATGGGATAGTGGCAGTAAGAAGGGAGCTGAAACTAGGTGAAGAAACAGAAAGTCATCAGACTCGGTCAAGAACAACAAAATAAACTAGACTTGGATGCTATTCACGAACTACAAGAGGGGTTAAACAAAGTTGATTCCTTTCCACTCTATACTCCTGACCTGCAATGGTTTGAACATATGGTACTTGCTGAAAAGCAGAAGATAAGAAAAAAGTTGCTAAAGGACTTATCCATCTTTATTATGATTGCTATATGTATCTTAACGGGAATTGTTGTATCACTTTATCAAATGCCTATTATTTTTATTTTCTTACAAGTATTCACCACTCTGTTTATTGTTTTGTATACAGGAACAAGGCTTGGCAAGAAGGTGAATAGCGAATGAATGGGGAATTTTCATTATCCGTAATCCTGCTAGTTGCTGGTATATTGATGCTTCAGAGCCTGTTTTTATTTTTAGATGCGAGAAAAAGGAACCATAACTATTGGCTTTGGGGCATAGTCGGATTGATTCAAGCACCAATGCCAACACTATTCTACTTGGTTTTTGTCCGTAAAATATTTAACAGAAAGAAAGATTCTATAGGAGAATAGCGGTTGACTGCCGTATTAAAATAATTCTGAAAAGTGGGAATTGACATTCAGTTGAACTGGTGATAATCTAACAAAGGTAGAAAATAAAGGAAAGGAAGGGATACCAAATGATTGTACTAAACAAACAAGCTTTTCAAAAAATCTTTCATATGGTAACCTGTCCTCATTCATAAAATGTTATTTGATTTATGTTTAAAAATGGACTAAGTGGCACAGGTTACATGTTTTATTCGTAACGTGTGTTTTTTTGTCTCCTTTTTTACTGAGACATACTGCACTATTGCGGTATGTCTTTTTTTGTTTTATTTATTTTTTGGAATGAACGGTTATGGAAATAAGGAGTGATATTAGGATGCAACTAAAAAAAGAAGAGATGGAAAGTGGTTAGTTAACCATTAATAAGGAGGTTCGCAGATGTTTTCAGTATTAAAGAAATTAAGTTGGTTTTTTAGAGAAAATTGGAAGCGATACATGGTTGCAATCACACTTTTGATCTTTGTAGGTATTTTAGACGTAATACCCCCTAAGATTATAGGAATGGCCATTGATGATATTCATGCCGGCAGTATGAGTAGCAATAAAATATTTGATTATCTTTTATATCTTCTAGTCATCATGGTTCTATCTTATGGCATAACATACATTTGGATGTATCAGCTGTTTGGGGGAGCGTTTCTTGTTGAAAGAAAGCTAAGGTCCAGGTTTGTGGGACACTTGTTAAAAATGTCCCCGACCTTTTATGAGAGAAATCGGACGGGAGATTTAATGGCACGTGCGACAAATGATTTAAAGGCCATTTCCGTAACAGCAGGCTTTGGAATCTTAACACTTGTTGACTCGAGTGTATGGATGCTTACATTAATTATTACGATGGGATTTCTAATCAGCTGGAAGCTAACGATTGCGGCGATACTTCCATTACCTATTATGGCCTATATCATGCAGATTTACGGCAAAAGAATTCATACTCGCTTCATGGAAGCTCAGGATGCTTTCGGTGAGTTAAATGATCGTGTCCTAGAATCAGTTGCGGGTGTTAGAGTAATACGTGCATATGTCCAGGAGGAAGCAGACAAGAAGCGATTTCATCAATTGACAGAAAGTGTATATAAGAAAAATATTGATGTAGCAAAAATTGACTCATTATTTGATCCGACGATAAAGATTCTAGTTGGGATCAGTTACTTAATTGGTCTAGGTTATGGAGCCTTTTTAGTATTCAAGCAATCCATCACACTGGGTGATCTCGTCTCATTTAATGTCTATCTCGGTATGCTTATTTGGCCGATGTTCGCGATCGGTGAATTAATCAATATTATGCAAAGGGGAAATGCTTCGTTAGACAGAGTGAATGAAACACTTGCATATACAGCAGAGGTAAGAGATCCAAAGCAGCCTATTGAGGTGGAGAATCCCGATAAAGTGGAGTATAGCCAGCTGAATTTTCGTTATCCATCATCTAAAGTGGATAATTTAAAGAATATTAATGTAAAGCTTTTACACGGGCAGACCCTAGGGATTGTCGGTAAAACTGGCAGTGGTAAAACAACGTTTATCAAACAGCTACTAAGACAATATCCGCTTGGAACTGGAGAGTTAGCTATTTCAGGTGTCTCACTTGAAGAGCAGAAGCTTGATCAAATACGGAGCTGGATTGGGTACGTTCCCCAGGACCATGTTCTTTTTTCGAGGAGTGTTAGAGAAAATATTTTATTTGGCAATAAAGAGGCGACTTCAAAGGACTTAGAGGTGGCTATTGATTTATCTGCCTTTCGCAAGGATTTAGAAATGCTTCCAGACGGGTTAGAGACATTGGTAGGGGAAAAAGGTGTTGCTTTATCTGGGGGCCAGAAACAGAGAATTTCAATAGCACGTGCCTTAATAAAGAATCCAGAGATTCTCATCCTTGATGATTCTCTGTCTGCGGTCGATGCCAAGACGGAAAAAATCATCATTGACAATATCCGTAAAGTTCGCAAGGAAAAAACTACAATCATTTCCACACACAGATTATCGGCTGTTGAGCATGCCGATCATATCATCGTTATAGATGAAGGAAATATTGTCGAAGAAGGAACGCATGAACAGCTTCTGGCACAGGACGGTTGGTATAAAGAACAATTTCTCCGTCAGCAGGTAGAGAAAAACACGGATAAGGAGGTGACAGCATGACCACGAGCAGACGATTAATACAATACGCTTTCAACTACAAAAAAATCATTATTACTGCATTGATCATGCTGACAATCTCTGTTGGGACTGATTTAGCGGGGCCTTTTATTGCTAAGAATATTATTGATCATCATATTTTAGGAATTGAGTCAATTTGGCATGAAACTCAAGATGACAAAAATGCAGTGGAATACAATGGTGCTTTTTATAAAAAAGAAAGGAATTTTTCTTTGGATGAGAAAAAAGGCCAGTCTATTCGGATTTTACAAGTTGGTGCAAAGTTTGTATCCGTTAACGGGGATATAGAGTTTGATGGAAACAGAAGGTATGAAAACGGTAAGCTAATAATAGAAAGAGGAAATTTGAAGTCAGAATACGAAGCAAAATTGGTAAATGGGGGAGAACTGCAAAAATTTTATCAACTTGAAATTCCTGGGATTATCCAGCTTCTGATTATTTATTTTGTACTTCTAGTCATATCTGCGATATTTCAATACGGTCAAAGATTCTTATTGCAGAAATCAGCCAACCGAATAATTCAAAAGATGCGAGAGGATGTTTTTGGTCATATACAAAAGCTTCCTATCAATTATTTTGACAACCTGCCAGCAGGTAAGGTAGTAGCAAGAATTACAAATGATACTGAGGCTATAAGAGAATTGTATGTTACTGTTCTCGCTACATTCTTTACTAGTGTAATTTATATTACAGGGATCTATGTTGCATTGTTTATCCTAGATGCAAAACTTGCTGCAATATGTTTACTTTTACTGCCAATCCTCTATATTTGGATGGTCATTTATCGTAAATACGCTTCCAAGTATAATCATGTCATTCGTTCACGAAATAGCGATATCAATGCTACCATTAATGAGTCAATCGGAGGTATGAGTATTATTCAAGCCTTTGGAAGGGAAAAGGAGACAAAGGAAGATTTTGAGAAACTTAACACAGACCATTTTAAGTATCAAAATAAATTACTTAACTTAAATGCGTTGACATCTCATAATTTAGTAGGGGTTCTAAGGAACATTGTTTTCGTCGCCTTTATTTGGTATTTCGGGGCACAGTCATTAAATTTATCTTCAATGATTTCGCTTGGCGTATTATATGCATTTGTTGATTACATTAATAGGCTTTTCCACCCGGTTCAAGGAATTGTCAATCAGCTTGCAAATTTAGAGCAGGCACGTGTTGCTGGGGAAAGAGTATTTAATCTATTAGATGAAATGGGAGAGAATGTAAGTAACGAACGTATAGCACGATTTAAGGGAAATGTTAAATTTGATAACGTTTCTTTTGGATATAATGAAGGAGAATATGTCCTGAAAAATATTGATTTTGAGGCCAGCCCAGGGGAAACAATCGCACTTGTAGGACACACCGGGTCTGGAAAAAGCTCCATTATGAACTTGTTATTCCGCTTTTATGATACTCAAAAAGGAAAAATTAAGATTGATGGAATTGACATTGAAAGTATTTCCCGACAAACGATTCGGGATCATATGGGGATTGTTTTACAGGATCCATATTTATTTACGGGAACCATCGCTTCAAATGTGAGCCTAAATGATTCTTCTATTACAAGGGAAATAGTAGAAAAAGCCTTAAAGGATGTTGGGGCAGACAAGGTATTTCATAACTTAGAAGATGGCTATGATGAGCCTGTCATTGAAAAGGGCAGCACCTTATCGAGCGGACAGCGGCAGATTATTTCATTTGCTAGAGCTCTTGCTTTTAATCCAGCCATATTAATATTAGACGAGGCGACTTCGAGCATTGATACAGAAACAGAGGCCCTCATACAAGAAGCAATGGATGTCCTGAAAAATGGCAGAACAACCTTCATCATTGCACATAGATTGTCGACTATTCGTAATGCGGATCAAATCCTTGTTTTAGATAGAGGAGAAATAGTTGAACGCGGCACACATGACGACTTGATGTTGTTAAAAGGGAAATATTATCAAATGTATCAGTTGCAAAAAGGGAATACGAATTTGGCAGGTTAAAAACATTCAAAAAATGTTCAAAAATTTTCGAGCTGCCTGTTATTTTTATCACATGCGAAACCCTAATACTATGGTAACTTAAAAATGTTTAAGTGTTTTTATAAAAAGGGGTGGATGCAGGTGACTGATTATTCAGTTGTATTGGTGATTGGCAGTTTGTTAATTCTTTCGTATTATATTGGCTATATGGTTGTTAAACAGTAAACTACAGCGCTTTTAGCTGTAGTTTTTTATGTTTTTAATAAAGTTGATTTGCACTCCAGGCACTTCGCTTTCCGCGGGCGACCGCCGAGCCTCCTCGCCACTGCGTGGAGGGCACTGAAAAAGTCCTTTGTTTTGAGGCAGTTGAAGGTTGATTTTATCAACCCTTCAACTGCTTTTTATTTTATAATTAAGGTAACAAGACTTTAAAGGTGGTACCGAAATGATTTCCTTTCAAGATTCATTCAATCTTAGCCCATATATAGGAATTTATGATCTCATTGTTCCAAAAGATAATATGCTTCGCCAAATTAAAGAACTAGTCGACTTTTCATTCATAATTGAAGAATTAAAAGATAAATATTGTCTGGATAACGGTCGCAATGCCGTGCCACCAATTCGAA
>NZ_MSLS01000045.1 GCF_001940785.1 Bacillus sp. MRMR6 | reverse complement strand
TAAAATGTACCCGATAGTGTAGACACTTATAAAAAAGTCTACCTACCGGGTACTTTTTTGTATAATTAAGAAAAATGGGGATTGGGGAACAGCAGAAATGAGTAAAAAAGTATTAGCAGAGAAAGAGATTAAGTTACTTTCAAATAACCCTTATGTTAAGTCAGTTAGTCCAAAGGGGGTTACTTACACCGATGAATTTAAGAATATTTTTATTTCAGAAAATGAAAAGGGAAAATTACCTAGACAGATATTTGAGGAATGTGGATTTGATATTGATGTTCTAGGAATTGACAGAGTAAGATCATCAGGCAAAAGATGGCGTGCAGCCTACCGAGAGAATGGTGTCTCTGGGCTGCGTGATACTAGAGGCGGGAACTCAGGAAAATCTTGTGAAAGAGAACTTTCATTAGAAGAGAAATTCGCAAGATTAGAAGCTCAGCACAAATTATTAAAGGCGGAGAATGAACTTTTAAAAAAGATACGATTCGCCGAAAGGGGGCTGAAGAAATAGTAATATCTTTATCAACTGACCAAAAGTTTAGCCTGAGTACAATTTGAAGCGGATTCGAAGAATTATGAATAAGTACGCCATTATCTGCCCCATTCGGAAGGCAAATCCATATAGACGTATGATGAAAGCAACACAGGAACATCGAGTTGTGCCGAACCTATTGAAGCGTCAATTTAAGCAAGAAGTGACTTTCAAAAGTTAGTGAAGAAACTTGGATTGCGTCAATCAATGTCAAGACGAGGAAACTGTTGGGATAACGCTCCGCAGGAATCATTCTTTGGCCATTTTAAGGACGAATCCTATTTTAAGCCATGTACGAGTTTAGATGAACTAAAGCGTGAAATTAAGCAATATATGATTTACTACAATAACTACAGATACCAATGGAACTTAAATAAGATGACCCCTGTTCAATACAGAAATCATCTTATTAAAACTGCCTAGGTCTTTTTTAAAAATGTCCTTTACAACGGGTACACTTTAAAGGGGCTCGGCCTTTTTTAGCAATTCACCTTATTTTTTTCCGTGTAAAACGCATTAATCTCTCCGCCTAGAATAATAATGAAGGCGGATATGTATAACCAAATCATCAAAACAATAATTGTACCAATACTACCGTAGGTTAACGAAAAGTTATTTAAATTAGCAACGTAAAAAGACAGGACATACGAGGATAAAATCCAGCCAATGGTTGCAAAGGCTGCACCAGGAAAAGCACTCCTGCAGCGTAATTTCACATTGGGAGCTATCCAATATAACCCGGTAAAAATCAGGAACAAAATAATGGAACTTACTACCAACCGGGACATATTCCAAATCCGAAGAAATTCCTGGGTAAACCCAAATTGCGAGAAAAGAAAGATTCCGATCTCTCTTCCGAAAATCGGTAAAATGGCTGCCACAATAAAAACCAATATCAGACCAAATGTCAACACAATGGCCATCCCTCTTGACACAATAAAGGAACGGCTCTCCTTTACATTATAGGCTTTATTAAAAGCTCTTACTAATGCATGTATTCCATTAGAGGCCGACCAGATGGTGCCAATAATACCGAAAGAAAGCAAACCACCGTTACGGTTATTCATAATCGTAGTGATATTCTTTTCGATAAGATTCATTGTTTCTAACGGTGCAAATTCTTTAAGTGTTCCAAGGATGTCTTCCTGAGTTATCGGAAGATAAGGAAGTAAGGTAAATAGAAAAATCAGGAGTGGAAACAAGGATAGAAGAAAAAAATAAGCTAATTGAGCAGATAAACCTGGGATATCATCCTCTTCAATCCTATGCCATAATAACTTTAATAAAGAAGAACGAACATCACCCTTATCCTTCAAGATATCCCTCCTTTGCTTCCCCTCTTTAGTCAACTAGAGACCGTCCTCCGGCTCTTGATCAGGGTTCTTTTCTTTCATTAGGTCCTCAATTAGGTCCGTTCCTTCGGCTTTAGAAAATGTTTCTTTCGTTTCTTTCACAATCCCCTTAACCTGTGGTGTTAATTCACGAAGTTCATCTACTTTTCCTGTTATGTAAGAGATATCCTCACTTACCTGCTCTACTGCATCTCTGATTTTTTCAGCTGTTCCCTTCACTTGTGCAGTTATTTCATCCGGATGACGCACCACATATGAAACTTGGTTATAAGCTTTTTGTACATTTTCCTTCATAATTTGCCGTGTTTGCTTATCTAATAAACTTAAGGCCCCGCCGGCAATTGCTCCGTAAAGCATGCCCTTCCAAAAATGATTGTTACTAGTCATCTTAAGCTCTCCTTTCTGAAACATTTTTATAGACATATTCTTTTATGAAAAAAATACCAATACTTCACATATCTTATTTTGCTTTAAGCCGAGGACCAATGCAAGCACCGCTATCATATTCAGTGTTAATTTCTGATAAAATGCTAAAGGAAGTTTATATTGACATATACTAGTTTAAGTGAAAAGATGAAAATACGAATTCCGAAAGGGTGACAGACATGAATTTATCACAAAAAACTACTGAGAATGTCGAGTATATGATTGAACAGATTAAGGAAAAACTGAAGGTCCTAAATCTTGGAGCAATCAAACCATCTCACTTTGATGAAGAAATGTACGAAGAATTAAAAGAGATCTATGAAATGGTCCTTAGAAAGCCTTCCTTCAGCCCTAATGAAATGCAGGCATTAGTGGAAGAACTTGGAAATTTACGCAAAAAATAAACAGATCGAATCGATCTGTTTATTTTTTCGTCTAGGTAAATATAAAAGGTTCAGGATGTGGATAACGTTCTCTGCATCCAGCTCCAGCGCCTAGCCCCTCTATAGTCTACAGCCACTCCTGAATTGAAGGCAAAGAACGCCTTCAGTTCAGGAGCGTCTTATGCTTGTCGTGGCTGATCAAGGCGCTTGCGCTTTTGTTATTTATTCATGATTATTGCTCTGTTAGGATGATGGGGCCTTCTTTTGTGATCGCAATGGTATGTTCGTACTGTGCTGAATATTTTCCATCTATTGTTCTCGCAGTCCAGCCATTTTCGTCCATTTTTGTTTTATACTCACCCATATTTACCATGGGTTCAATGGTAAATACCATTCCCTCTTTTATTCTCGGTCCCTTACCTGGTAAACCATAATGTGGGATATCCGGCTTTTCATGTATCACTGCTCCGATACCATGGCCGATAAAATCGCGTACAACCGACAACCCTTCGCTTTCCACATAGGTTTGGATCACATGTCCAATGTCGCCAACCCGATTTCCAGGAACAGCCTGCTCTATTCCCTTATAAAGTGCTAGCTTCGTTACCGTTAATAAGTGCTCCGTTTCATTGGAGATCTTTCCAACAGGATAAGACCAAGCAGAATCTGCTAAACCGCCATTATAATTTACTACCATATCAATGGTAACGATATCCCCCTCTTGAAGAGGCTCATTTCTAGGAAATCCATGGCATACTTCGTCATTGATACTCGCACAAGTAGCATATTTATATCCCTTGTAACCCTTTTGCTCTGGAGTAGCGTGGTGCTTTTCTAAAAACTTATCGACAAACTCATCAATTTCCCAAGTGGAAACCCCAGGTTTTATCATCTTTGCTATTTCTTTATGACACAAAGCAAGGATTTCTCCTGCTTTTTTCATTGCCTCTATTTCTCGTTTCGATTTAAGAACAATCATTCAGCTTCCCTGCCTTTTTAATAATTATATGTCTTGATCGCCCACTAGTTGATTTTTATTGCTTTCACTTGTATACGAATACTTATATCAAACTGAAAAAATGGAAACACTATTTAATAGTAGCGTTATCTGAGCATTTTTTCAAAACAATCGTTTATTAATTCCTTTTAAAATTGCTCTTCACGTATTTGTCACAAAACATTGTTCTTTATATGGAACTTTTCAAATATATTTGGTAAGATTAAGTTGTGTTGTAATACTTAATATAGGTGTGTGAGACTCAATGATCGGTGATCGTGTAAAAAAACTCCGTTTAGAAAAGAAAATGTCACTTTCCGAACTAGCAGAACAGGCTGGCGTGGCAAAGTCTTATTTAAGCTCGTTAGAAAGAAATCTTCAGCGTAATCCTAGTATTCAATTCCTAGAAAAAATTGCGTCTGTTTTACATGTACCAGTTGACCATTTAATACATGATCAAATTGATACCGATGAATTAGACAGTGACTGGATGAACCTAGTCAAGGAAGCGGCGAACTCAGGTGTTTCTAAAGAACAGTTTAAAGATTTCCTTGAATTTAATAAGTGGCGAATTAACCAAAAATAATCAATAAATCTGACATTATAAAATGAAGAAGCATTCTACAGGCAGTCATGTAGAATGCTTCTTCATTTATATGTATTCTTGAATTTCACCCATTATCTCTGATTTGACTCTCATGAAGAAATTCTCTTACCATCTCCATAGAAAGACCTAATTCCTTCGCTTCTAAAATCAGGGCCACCCATTCAGCATCAATACCTTCAATTACTGTCTCTGATATTCTCACATACTCACCCCTAAAATACGATTCGTATCTCAGGCAGCCCGGCTATCATAGCATTTCTACCTTAGATCCACGGCTTTGCGTCCCCATTTTTCAATAGGTTTGCCTTTTTCTGACCTTTGTGACCCTATGAACTTTTTTGATTATTCCGTCTTTTGAATAACTAGGTCTTTCTTCTTAATTGATATCCTCATTATAAATAGTCCTTTTTCAGTACGGTGTTACATTTTGTCTGAGAATTTCTATTTTCTAATTACTTTTTATGACCTATTTCGCTAATTTCCCACAGGAAACCTACCTTACTACCTCAAAATCCTTAGAATTATTTTATCTTTTATTAGACAACTAGAAAAAAGAAGAATTTTTAGTCGAACTACCTGTTTTTTTCCATTTGTTCTTTTCATCTGATCACAAGGTGAAATTTGTCTAATTTGTGACAAATGACATATAATATAAACAACCTTAAAATATTCAGAATAGTTAAATTATCATAGGGCAGGTGTTAGAATGACTTTTATTCATATCCTGAATTATACGATTCCAATTGCCTTTATCGTTTTTTTC
The DNA here is from genome assembly GCF_001940785.1 of Bacillus sp. MRMR6. Lineage (GTDB taxonomy): Bacteria > Bacillota > Bacilli > Bacillales > Cytobacillaceae > Neobacillus. The sequence continues at coordinate 26,989 of NZ_MSLS01000045.1, read as the reverse complement.
GGTTTCCTCCTTGATCGTATGTGCAAGCCCGCAAAATCCGAAGAAAAAGCTGGAAAAGAGTGAGTCTGCTACCTCTCCTGCCAGCTTTTTTTTATATTATAATTCTCAACCAGTTTCAAGGATGGTTCTTCCACTGTTAGGGAATGCTACAACCGAAGACGAAAGGGGTGTTGAAATTTGGCACGTGGAGAACATTTTAATCATAAAAAGAAAAGCCATCCAGGAGAATTTCCGAAAGATACTTTAACCGAACGACAATCAAAAGATGCTATTGGTGATGAAGAGTTCTTAGTGGTCCGGGAAGCTTTTAAGAATAGAGTAGAAACAGAAGATGTAGAGTAAGGCGTGATGCTTCACGCCTTTTTTAATGATTGAGTAAATTTTGAAACCTCCAGCTCTTTGAGACACAAAGCGGTCCTTTCAATATCCTTAGAAAAAATTCGATCTTTTTTTATCGAAGGAACAAACTCTCTACCTTTGTCATAAAGCTTCTTCGTATAACTAGCCATTTTTTCGACTCCACGGATTTCCACTGCCTGCATGGCACAAATGAATTCGATCGCCAGTACTCTCCTAGCATTCTGAATAATTTGGTAGGCATGCCTTGCTCCAATTGTTCCCATACTAACATGATCCTCTTGGTTTGCCGAGGACGGAATCGAGTCAACACTTGCTGGGTGTGCCAGCGTTTTATTCTCAGATACAAGCGATGCCGCAGCGTACTGCATAATCATTGCTCCAGATTGTAATCCAGGTTCAGGACTTAGGAACGCAGGCAAGTCATTTAATTGTGGATTTACTAATCTTTCTATCCTTCTTTCTGAGATATTCGCTAATTCTGCAACAGCCACCTTCATGAAATCCATCGCAAATGCAATCGGCTGTCCATGAAAGTTCCCTCCTGAAATGACCTTCTCACCATCATCAAAAATCAGCGGGTTATCTGTAGCTGCATTGATTTCAATTTCTAACTTTTCTTTTACATAATCAAGAACCTGCCACGTGGCACCATGTACCTGTGGGATACAGCGAAGGGAATATGCATCCTGGACCCGCAGCTCACCCTGCATGGTAGTCAATAAACTATCACTTAAGTATCGACGAATTCTTGCCGCTGTTTCTATTTGCTGCTTATACCCTCTAGCTAGATGGATTTCTTCCGCAAACGCATCGATAATTCCGTTCAAGCCCTCCATTGTCATAGAGGCAATCAATTCACTTTCATACGCCAATTGCTCTGCTTCCAAGTATCCAATTACCCCCATTGCCGTCATGGCCTGGGTACCGTTTATTAGAGCTAATCCTTCCTTTGCTTCTAAGGTAATCGGTGAGAGACCTTCTTTATGAAGTGCCTGTAAAGCCTCCATACATGTTCCTTTGTAGATTACCTCACCTTCTCCAACAAGAACCAAGGCTAAATGAGAAAGCGGGGCCAAATCACCGCTAGCACCAAGGGAACCCTGCTGTGGGATGACCGGAATAATATTTTTATTTACTAATTCCAGTAATAACTCAATTACCACTGGCCGGATTCCAGAATAGCCTTTTAATAGCGCATTAGCCCGCAAAAGAACCATCGCTTTTGACACAACCTCAGGAAATGGCTCCCCTATTCCACATGCATGTGAACGTATTAAATTCAATTGAAGATCGGCTACATCTGTTTGATTGATTCCTACATCACTGAACTTTCCAAAGCCAGTATTAATTCCATATACGATTCTTTTCTCTGATACAATTCTTTCAACTGCTTCCCTGCTTTTTTTGACAGCAAGCATGCTTTCCCCTGCAGCAGAGACCTTCTCATTCTTATATAGTACTTGATTCAATTGCTCTAACGTCAAATCTTGACCCGTTAATTTAATCACAGTTCTCACCTCTACCACTTTAATGAAATAAAGAAAGAGGCTGGATTTCATATCTTATTAGATGTGAAGTCCAGCCTCTTTTATAAACATTGCATCATATTGATTTGTTTTTTTCTGCCTCATCGGTATCAGTCCATTCATAATTCCTATTGTATTAATAATTATTTTATGTAAAATAATCCTTGTTTGTCAACTAAATTTTCAGAATTTTAGCACGATAATACTTTATCACGATAATAAGCAAAAGACGTCAGTCCTCCAGATTCGAGCATTAAGATACTTAGAAGAACCCCCTTTATTCCTCCTAAAATGGGATTAAGAGTGATGAAGCAAACCAGTCACCAATATCGCTCCATTGAAACCTTATCTAAGCGTATGGATATTAAATTAAAAAACATGCACATAAATAACCTTTCATGATTATTTATGTGCATATTTTTATATAGTGAGAATTTTCATATGCCTACTTTAGGTTTAATTTTTTTAAAGCATCCGCTAGAGCTGAATTGATTGGCTCTTCTTGTTTTTGCTGCTCTTTTAAATACTTTTGCACATCACCTTTAGATACTTTTCCTCGAGATTCCTTTTTGCGTCGTGCTTCGAAAACAGATAGCTTTTCACGATATCCACATTGACATGCAAAGATTTGCCCATCTCCCTCACCACGTAATTCAAGCTGTTTACGGCATTGTGGGCAGCGAGCATTTGTAATACGTGAGACGTTTTTGCGATGACCACATTCACGATCCTGACAAACGAGCATTTTCCCTTTTTTTCCGTTTACTTCAAGCATTGGTTTTCCGCAGTCTGGACATGATTTTGTTGAAATATTGTCGTGCTTATACTTTTTATTACTTGCCTTAATTTCGCTAACGATTTCTTTTGTATGCTGCTTCATTTCATTGATGAATGTTTCCTTTTTCAGTTTACCTTTTGCAATTAACTCCAGCTTTTGTTCCCACTCTGCCGTTGTTGCAGGAGATTTTAGTTCTTCTGGAACTAAATCTAGCAGTTGACGACCCTTAGATGTAATATAAATATCTTTTCCGCGTTTTTCAATTAAGAATGAATTAAATAGCTTCTCAATAATATCAGCACGTGTTGCAACTGTACCGAGACCACCAGTCGATTTCAATGTGTCTGCAAGCTGTTTACTTCGATTTTCCATATACTTCACTGGATTTTCCATTGCTGATAAAATGCTCGCTTCTGTAAAACGTGCAGGCGGTTTGGTTTGAGCCGACGTTTGAGCGATTAATGTAACATTTAATGAATCACCTTTTTCGATTCGGGGTAAAATCTGTTCCTTTAAATCGTCTGTATCATCATCATCATCTTCATAGCGGTTTTCGTATACTTCTTTCCAGCCAGAGTTTAGAATGGTTTTTCCACGCGCTACGAAATTTTCATCACCAATTTTTGCACGTAGCGTTAATTGTTCGTACTCAAATGCCGGGAATAATACTGCTAGGAAGCGTTTAATAACTAAATCATATATTTTGCGTTCTTTATCTGTAAAAGCCGAGAAGTTCACATACCCTTCCGTTGGAATAATGGCATGGTGATCACTTACTTTGCTATCATCAACAAATGATTTAGAAGCCTTTATTGGTTTCTTTAAAACTTTGTTTACTAACGGACGATAATCTCCTATTGAACATGCTTTAAGACGTTCTGGGAGCGTTGGAACAATATCTGATGAGATAAAGCGTGAATCTGTACGAGGATACGTTAACACTTTATGTTGTTCGTACAGCTTTTGCATAATATTTAGCGTTTCTTTAGCAGAGTAGCCAAATATTTTGTTGGCATCACGCTGTAATTCTGTTAAATCATAAAGACCCGGAGAGTATGACTTCTTCGGCTTTTTCTCAATCTCCGTTACAATAGCATTTTTCCTGCCAAGTTTTTTCACAATCTCATCGATCTTTTCCTTATCAAAGCTGCGACCATCACCTTTAGCATTCTGCCAGGTTAGTTTTAACTTATCAACCGTTTGTGCTTCGATTCCATAGTAGTCTCGAGATTTGAAATTTTTAATCTCATCTTCACGTGCAGCAACAATTGCTACAACCGGAGTTTGCACACGTCCGCAATTTAATTGCGCATTAAACTTTGTCGTTAATGCACGGGTAGCATTAAGACCGATATACCAGTCAGCTTCAGAGCGAGCTACTGCAGAAAGATATAGATTTTCATATTCCTTACCATTCCTTAACTTTTGAAATCCTTCTTTAATCGCCTTGTCTGTAACGGATGAAATCCATAGTCGTTTTGTGGGTTTATTTACCTTGGCCTTAGCAAGAATCCACCGTGCAACTAGTTCCCCCTCACGAGCACTATCCGTTGCAATAACAATCTCTCCTACATCAGAACGCTGTAGTTGGCTCTTCACTGCATGAAACTGCTTACCCGTTTGCTTAATAACCACGAGCTTTAACTCATTCGGCATCATTGGTAAATCTTCTAATTTCCACGTTTTATATTTATCGTCATACACTTCAGGGTCTGCAAGCGTAACTAAGTGTCCTAGCGCCCATGTGACAATATATTTATCTCCTTCTAAAAACCCATTACCTTTTTTATGACAATTCAATACACGCGCAATATCTCGAGCGACTGAAGGTTTTTCAGCTATTACAACACTTTTTTTCACTTTATCTAAACACCCTTTCGGAAACCATAGAACTTGAATCTTCAATATATCATACAATTCATTTAATTGCAGAACAGCAAAAATGAAATTTGAAAAATAACAAATAGGATAATACTGTAGTCTTGGATAAGTTTAAATTAAGGTTCCTGTTTTCTATGAGTATCCTTATTGTTTGTAATGAAATATTACTCTCGCCATTTTCAATACCGACAATATATCAGAAAAAGACAGGTACAAATTTTGCGCCTGCTTTTTTCTTGTATTTTCTTCCAACATGGTAGTAAGATTGAAAGGTTATGATTACAGTACAGTGAGGAAAAACAACATGAGAATTAGAGATTGGGACCGTAATTTAAAGGTCCGGTTATTTAGTGAAGCGATGATGAACATTACCTTTTGGATGTTCTTCCCGTTCTTAACTATTTATTTTGCAGATGAATTTGGAAAAAGCAAGGCAGGTTTTTTACTGGTTTTCTCACAAATTTTCTCTGTCATCGCCAATCTAATGGGCGGCTACTGTGCCGACCGTTTTGGCAGAAAACGAATGATGGTTCTCTCTGCTATCGGGCAAGGGCTTTCCTTTTTAGTTTTTGCACTAGCCAGCTCACCATGGCTTCATTCTCCATGGACTGGATTTATCGCCTTTACGATCGCAGGAATTTTTGGCTCGTTATATTGGCCTGCCAGCCAGGCAATGATTGCTGATGTGGTGAAGGAAAAGGACAGAAGCCGTGTTTTTGCCATTTTTTATACTCAAATTAATATCGCTGTGGTAGTTGGTCCCATTTTAGGGGCAATTTTTTATGTTCATTATCGGTTCCAGCTGTTACTGATCGCAGGTATTGCTTGTATTATAGTTGGACTCATTCTTGCTAAGTGGACACGGGAAACTGCACCTGTCCAAAAAGCAGTTTTAGAGGATGGAATTAAGCGGAAATGGTATTATTTCCTTCAGAATCAACTAAAGGACTATTCGTTAATCATCAAGGACAGAACCTTCCTCTTATTTATTATTGCAGGGGTATTAGCAGGACAAACCTTTATGCAACTAGATTTATTGCTGCCTGTTTATATTAAAGATGTCTTTGATAACCAGGTCCTCTTTTCATTCGGCGACTGGTCGTTTTCGATTAAAGGTGAGCAAGCCTTTGGAATTGTCCTCGCTGAGAATGGCTTTCTTGTTGCCCTGTTTACCGTAGTCGTTACCAGGTGGATGGAAGGCTTTAAAGAACGGAATGTATTTTTTATTTCATCCATCGTTTATGCGATCTCAATGATTGTATTTAGTCAAACAAACTGGATTTGGGGATTTATTCTTGGAATGGCCATCTTTACATTTGCAGAGTTAATGGGGGCAGGAATTCAACAAAGCTTTGTCTCGAAGATTGCACCAGAGCATATGCGCGGTCAGTACTTTGCAGCGGCAAGCTTAAGATTCACCATCAGCAGAACCGTGGCTCCTCTCTCCATCCCATTAACCGTTTGGATTGGCTACACCTGGACATTCTTCGTCCTCAGCCTTCTAGCCCTAGCTAGTGCAGGGATCTATTGGGTAATGTTCCGCACATTTGAAAAGAATACGGCGAAAGGATCCTAATACTTAGGGTCCTTTTTCTTGTTCGGTAGGAATTCTTTAAAGTTTTGGGTTTATCTAGAAGGTTTGGGCTTATCTTACAAAAATTGGAAACCATCTGGCACCTGGTCAAGATTCTGACCAATCATCAAAAATTCAAAATACTCTAACGAAAATTGTGCTAAAATGTTCACGTTTACCTCTTTTAACATTATAATTAGTGTGTAAACGTTGCCAACTACAAGGACGGTGGTTTGAATGGAATTATCAGAATTTATGTCTCCTACTTCTTTGTCAGGTATTATTACATTTATCGTTTTATTTTCTGCAGGGGTATATTTAAATATTAAAGTATATGGAAGCAAATTACAGTAGACATATCCTTTTCTACTGTTTTTTTGTGCTGTTCAAAAACCAGTATCAGTTTCTTTTTAACATAAAAAAAGCTACAATATAACAGGAAGATTCTGAAAAAGGAGACTACATAATGAGTGAATTTCAAAAGAACCTTGAAAAATATGCAGAGCTTGCCGTTAAAGTTGGCGTGAATATTCAAAAGGGCCAAACCTTAGTGGTAAATGCAACCCTAGATGCAGCTGAATTTGTGCGGCTTGTTGTGAAAAGTGCTTATGAAACGGGTGCGAAAAATGTCATTGTCAACTGGAACGATGATGTTGTATCCAGAACAAAGTATGATTTAGCCCCAGATGATGCTTTTACTGAGTATCCAGTTTGGCGTGCGAAGGAACAAGAAGAATTAGCTGAACAAGGTGCAGCCTTTATGGCCATTGTCTCTTCAAGCCCGGATTTACTAAAAGGCGTGGATCCTGAACGGATTGGCAACTTCCAAAAGGCAGCAGGAAAAGCTTTAGCTGCATACCGCAAAGCGGTACAATCCGACAAAGTTAGCTGGACGGTAATCGCTGCTGCCTCACCTGCGTGGGCTGCAATGGTTTTCCCGGATGCACCTCAAGAAAACCAAGTATCTATGCTCTGGGATGCGATTTTTAAAGCAACCCGGGTAGACACAGAAAATCCTGTGGAAGCATGGAAAAAGCATGACGAATCACTTCATGAAAAGGTAGCGTACTTAAATGGACGCCGTTACCAAAAGCTTCACTATACAGCACCTGGAACTGATTTAACCATCGAGCTTCCGAAGAGTCATATTTGGGTTGGTGCCGGCAGTGTGAACAAGGATGGTTTTGAATTTATGGCAAATATGCCGACGGAGGAAGTTTTCACGGTTCCTTACAGAACGGGTGTAAATGGAACTGTCGCTAGCACGAAGCCGCTTAGCTATGGCGGAAATATTATCGACCGTTTTTCAATTACCTTTGAAAATGGCAAGATTGTTCGCTACACCGCAGAGGAGGGCGAAGAAATTCTAAAGCGCCTTGTGGAAACGGATGAAGGCTCCCATTATCTTGGTGAAGTAGCCCTTGTACCATACGACTCACCTATTTCTCAATCAAATATCCTTTTCTTTAACACCTTGTTCGATGAAAATGCTTCAAACCACTTAGCAATCGGAAGCGCCTATGCTTTCTGTATTGAAGGCGGAAAGACCATGTCATCTGAAGAACTAAAAGAAAATGGTTTAAACGATAGTATCACACATGTTGACTTCATGATTGGTTCTGCTGAAATGGACATCGATGGAATTACAGAAGACGGCACAACAGAGCCTGTCTTCCGAAAAGGAAACTGGGCATTTTAATAGGTATTAAAAAACGAGCAGCACTCTACAAAGAGATGCTGCTCGTTTTTATTATCGATTATCAATTTTCTCTGGATACATATCATGGTTCATCATTCGATGATCTGCCATTTGCTCGTACTTTGTCCCTGGTCTTCCATAGTTAGTATACGGGTCAATGGAAATACCACCTCTTGGAGTAAACTTCCCCCACACCTCAATATAACGTGGATTCATTAATTTAACTAAATCATTCAGGATAATGTTCATGCAGTCCTCATGAAAATCCCCATGGTTACGAAAGCTGAAGAGATAAAGCTTAAGTGATTTACTTTCAACCATTTTTTCATCTGGGATATAGCTAATATAAAGCGTAGCAAAGTCAGGCTGCCCTGTTTTCGGGCAAAGACTTGTAAACTCTGGAAAGTTAAACTTTACAAAATAATCCCTGTAAGCATGTTTATTATCGAAAGCCTCTAGTACGTCCGGGCTATATTCAAACAAATAATTTGTTCCTTGATTTCCGAGAAGCGTAACGCCTTCTAACTCAGCATCCGTTCTACCTGCCATACTACTTCCTCCTTATAAATCCGTAAAAAGGGAGGCTCCTAAAACTAAAACTAATAGAAAAAACCATATCCTAAGGATATGGTTGACGTTCCCATTCCATAGTTTTTTTAAGAGGGTGTTCGCTATGAACCTCTGCCATTTTACGGTGTAATGAAATTAATTAACAAAGTAACTATAAAGAAATAGCCGTCTACTGTCAATCAGCATTTTGTTGGAAAACGGCAAAATTGCAATGTGGACACCCCAACGGTAGAATGAATTTTAACAAACAATAGAGTTAGGGGTTTTAATATGTGGAATGAATTCAAGAAATTTGCGATGAAAGGTAATGTCATTGACCTTGCAGTCGGTGTAATCATTGGTACAGCCTTTGGTAAGATCGTTTCATCTCTAGTTGCAGATGTCATCATGCCTTTAATTGGCCTATTAATGGGTGGAGTCAATTTCTCAAATCTAGCAATTGCAATTGGGAAAGAAGAGTTAAAATATGGTCAGTTTATTCAATCCATTGTAGACTTTTTAATTATCGCAATCTCTGTTTTCCTTTTTGTAAGATTCATTAACCGCTTTAAAAAGAAGGAAGAAGCAAAACCAGAACCTGTAAAAGTAGACCGACAAGCAGAGCTTTTAGCTGAAATTCGTGATTTACTAAAGAACAATAAAAATATCAATTAGTGAGTATGCCGGGGAAGGATCCCCGGCTTTTTTCTACGCTAATGATTGCATTTTAGGGCGAAGACGTTCCTTTGTCCGCTTGATGGTAGAAATGGTAAATTTAATTATTCCTTGGAACGACCCCTCTCATTAATAGAGATACACCAATTTTTTTGCATATCGTTAGGTAGTGCATTAACGCTAATAAAACAGAGCTAGTATTCATCGCTATGATGACACCCTCCATTCTCCATTCAGGCAAGGAAGACAACAGGAGAATAATAGCGTAAGAGACAGCCGTTGCCCAAATGGCATGAATGAACGTTTCTTTAATTAACCCTAATCCGATTAAAAACGCCTGCATTGGCATGATAAAGAAGTGAAAAAGAAAGAACGGCCATAGCATTTGTAAATATCCAACTGCGGTGGGAGAATCAAAAAATAAAGAAGTCAGCGGACCGGCAAATACATAAAAAATCGCCACTGCTGGAACTCCGTATAGAAAGGTTAGAATCATAACCTGCGAGAGCATTTTCTGTAACATTGAATAATTCTTATCTGAATATGTTTTTGAAACTGCTGGAATTAGAACAATCATTAAGGAGTGAGCAATAAAGGCTGGGAAAAAACCAATGGTTACAGCCACACCCATTAACATTCCAAATTGCTCTGTGGCAATGGTATCTGATAATCCTGACCGTATAAGCGCTGCTTTTATTAAGAAAGGCTGAATCGCACCTGTTAAAGCAGAAAATAACCGTAAACCTGTTGTCGGAACTGAAACAGACACTAAATTTTTTCGAACAACCTTGCGATTCATATTCGAAAAGGGCATCCGTTTCATTTGTTGAAATTGAATAATAAACATGTAGATTAAATAGAGAAAAACAACAATTTCGCTGCCAACAAAGGTAGCAATGGCAATTAACAGAGCTGTTTCGGTCTCAAATTCAAATAGGCGAAACACGATAAATAGCAATAATAACTGAATGGATTTTCGTAAAAAATTGGCTACAGCAATTTTGCCCATCTGGTGCCTGCCCATAAAAAATCCACGTGCAACAGAAGTAAAGCTAATAACAGGAATCAATATAATCACAAGCCACTTCGTATATGGATGATATCCATTAAATACAGGAATAAACGGAATGATCATTGATGCCAGTACAAATAGGATAATGGTAAAAATGATCGTAATCGTGATTGCATGATGCATAATATTACGATGAAACTTTTCCTCTTTTTCGGCAATAAACTTCGAAATCGATACCGGCAGCTCGAAACTCGATAAGAGTACAACTAGAAAAATAGAGGGAAGGATTGACATGTATAGTCCTAGCCCATGCTTGCCCAATTCCTGCGCTAGTATCATATTAATTAAAAACTCAACACCTTCACCTAGGAAAGCGGAGGCCGCCAAAAAGATTATTCCCTTGTAGTAGATCGCCATATCTGACTCCCCTTCACTAATTCTTGCTCTTACTAACGTATGAGACAAGTTATCAGTTTAGTAGAGGGAATTTATCCAGACAAAAAAGGACCTTTTGAGGCCCTTTAGGATTATTTTGTCAATGAATGTTTAAAAGCATAGATAACTGCTTGTGTTCGGTCTTGAACATCTAACTTACTTAAAATATTACTCACATGAGTTTTGACTGTTTTCAAAGCGATAAAACATTGATCCGCGATTTCTTGATTTGTCTTTCCTTCTGCCATCAATAGAAGGATTTCCATTTCCCGGCTGGTAAGTTCCTCATGTGGCAAGTGCTTGTTCTTTTGCCGCATCTTTACCATCATCTTCCCTGTAACCTCAGGTTCGAGAACAGATTGTCCATGATAGGTTGCGCGGACGGCATTGGCAATCTCACTGGCTTTTGATGTTTTTAACATATAGCTCGTTGCACCTGCTTCTAGTGCAGGATAAACCTTCTCGTCGTCAAGGAAGCTAGTGACAATGATGATTTTCGCTTCTGGCCATTTTTCTATGATGCTTTTCGTTGCTTCGATTCCGTCCATTTCCTTCATGACCAAGTCCATTAAAATAATATCGGGTCTAAGTTCTAAGACCAGTTCTACACCCCGGCCACCATCTCCAGCCTCTCCAACCACTTCAATGTCTGGCTGAGCAGATAAATAGGAGGACACCCCTATGCGAACCATTTCATGATCATCGACAAACACTACCCTAATCATTGCCACCATCTCCATTAAACGTAACTGGAACCTTTACTTCCAGCCTTGTTCCTTTATCTTTTACACTAATCACCTTTAATGTACCACCGACTTCACCAGCACGTTCATACATATTTTGCATTCCGTAAGAACCTGCCTTCCTCCCCTCCACTTCAAAGCCCACACCGTCATCAACAATTCTTAAAATTGCAAAATGATCACGTTTGACCAGTAAGACCTCCAGCGTGGTAGCCTTGGAATGTCTTAGAGTATTGGATACAGATTCTTGAAGGATCCGAAAAAGGTGATCCTCAACTCCTTTATCAAGTGGAAAATCTTCAACCTTCCACTTAATTTCCATTGTAACCTTCTGTGATAATTCGATTAAAAGTTCTTCCATTCCTTCTTTGAGCGTTTTATTCTTTAAGGCAACAGGCCTTAAGTGTAAGAGTAATGCTCTCATTTCAAGCTGGGATTGATGGATCATTTCCTCTACTATCTTTAACTGTCTGCCCTCAACACTCTCTTCCGTATGCTGCTTTGTTTCATTTATCGCAGACATCATCATAGAAGCAGCGAATAATTGTTGGCTGACCGAGTCGTGTAATTCCCGTGCAAGCCGATTGCGCTCCTGTGAGATGATCTCTTGAATCCTAGCTTCCTGGTCTTCTACCTTTTCTGTGGCCAGACGCTGAGAAAGTTTAGCCTGTTCTGACATTTGCTTTGCAATCCTGTTAACTCTCTCATTGATCCCTAACATCTCTGTAATAGCTGCCTTTTTTTCAGCCGCTCCTGCTTGTCGCCCTTGTTCTAGCTGGCTAAGGGAGAACTCGACTTCCTGAAACTGGCGCCTCCAAAATACCCCTGAAAAAATTCCTAATAAAATCCCCAGAGCAATACTAAAAGAAGGAATAAATATCACAAAGGGAATATCCATCAACTGCTGATTCCATAGTTCTGACCAGCTTGCCAGTGGAAATACGATGATAAAAGCAGTTGCAATAGCAAGAGCAATGATCGTAGCAAAGCCAATACTCCAAAAAACCTGACGTGCCACTATGCTCATACCCTTGTCACCTCTAAATTCCCTATTAGAAGTGATGTAAAAATTTTCACCTTTTGTTCTGCTTGGTCATATTCAGCTGTTTTCAGCTGAAAGACTTGATTAAATACCTGTGACTGATGACTCTCAAAAACACGTGTTGAGCCTATGATGGATGAATGATGAACACTTACTTCGGTTTCATAAGGAACCTGGATGTGGATATTTCCAAAGACATTCCGAATAAAGATGACGGTTTCACCCTTTGGAAGGACTGTGTAACTTAAGTCAATTAAGGTATCACCAATACCAGACTGAATGTTAATGTCGTTCCATTCATAGACACCAAGTGGTGTTTTTTGCTGTCCCAGTAAGATATTTTCAAACAGCGGCTTGCTGCTTATTAAGGTTTCCTCTTGTTCTTCAGGCTCTGATTCTTTTATATCTACCGAAATTTTATTAGGATTCTTTTTTGAGTTAGAATATTGAATAATTAAATGTAAAAGGATTGCTAGTAATAGAAATTTAAAGGTAATCATACTGAAAACACTAATTAGCAAGAAAATGATCCCGGCGATAAAAAAAAATTTCCCGCTTTTCCTGCCAGTTTTTTTTCGTCCGTAATAAATCATACCGCCAGAAAAAGCAAGGGAGAATATTAGACCGCTGTTGAAAAATAGGATCTCAAGCAGAAGAACGACAACTCCAATGATAAACAGCCATCCTGTGTAATCATTTTTTGCATTTTTTAACATCTGGCCCACCCCTCCCTTATAGGAAATTATATACTTGCCAATCACTAAAAAGGCGCATTGGTTTACGCCTTTTTAGAATACCATGTTTTGGTTATAAATTGGACTTGCTTTCTTCTACTTTCATTTCTTTTTCTAATTGAGCAATTTTCTCATCGATGGTATTTCGATAAAAGGAACTATTTACTTGATGTTCTAGACGGTCAAGATAATCCTCTATTTCTTGAAAGCGAGCGACTGATTGATCCGAATAAGTATTTGAATCTAACACTTGATTCATTTGAAGATTTGCTCTTGTTACATTTTCACGTCCCATTAACTCTAAGCGGCGGATATTCATATCTTTTAATTTGTGCTTCATTTCTTCGTGCTTTCTTTCTAATTCACCAAGCTGGGCTTTCACCTGTTCAAGCGATGCACCTAAACGTTCTGCACGGCTTACATAAGTTTGGTACTCTGCAGAGGCAAACTGAAAGAGTTCAACCTCTCCGGCCTTTGAAGCGATTTCTGCCTGATGTTTTCTTTTCTCAGAAAGTTCTAAAGCATGCTGGTATTCTCTAGTAAATTCGTCCTTAAGCTTGTATTGTCTTTCAAGTAACTTACCTACTTTTTCTGTTTCTTGCTCACTCTGGCGAAGGTACTGATTTAATAGGGCAATTGGATTTTTCTTTTCTTTCTGATCTAGCGCAGAGTGTAAATCCGCCATAATAGTATCTTTTATTCTAGTTATTAGGTTTGTCATTTTTCTCTCTCCTTAAAATTAGTTGTTTTTTAATTCATTCCATTGTTTCTCGAAATTCACAAACGGATCTGATTCTTCTTTTACAAATTGGTGTTTGCTGCTGTTCCAGTTTTTATAAATGAGATATAAAACATAAGCCGCAATGACACCGATAATGGCAGGTGCTTGGTGAATCGTGCTCATAAGTACGATGAATCCGATGATTCCAAGGCCAATTTTGCCACCAATGCTTTCTGTCTTTAAAAACTGTTTAAAGATGAAGTATAAGATTGCTACCCCCACCACTAAACCAACCATCGGACCAATTGTTGATAGCAAGATAATGGCCGCAATTCCACCAGCTAACAGTAAACCGAACTTTTTCATTGTTTTTTCCTCCTTTCCTTATCTCTTGATATCATCTTACCTCCTTTTTTCATTTCACATAATTGAGCCTGAGCTTGATTTTCGTGTAGGTCTCAGGACGTAGAAAAGGGTCAGTCCCCTCATTAGAGAACTGACCCTTTAACTTATTTCGAGATAAACATTTGCGTCCAGTAGTGTCTTTGCGAACCGCCCTTCGCGTATCCAACACCGATATGCGTATAATTATTACTTAGAATATTGGCTCGGTGGCCTGGACTATTCATCCAAGCTTTAACTACCTCTTGGGCTGTCGTTTGTCCAGCTGCAATGTTTTCTGCTGCTGCTCGGTACGAAATACCAAAGCTTTTCATCATAGTAAATGGACTTCCATATGTAGGACTGTCATGGCTAAAATAATTCTTGTCCCTCATATCCATCGATTTATAACGAGCAACCCTGGAAAGTTCCCAATCCTGAGTCAGTGCCCGTAGGCCGTGCTTTGCCCGCTCTTGGTTTGTTAACTGTACAACTTGTGTTTCAATGCTTTTAGTCGCATCAAAGTTAGGAATCGTTACTTTTTGACCTGGGTAAATCAAGCTTGGATTACTAAAATGCGGATTTGCTGCAATAATTTCTGACAATCCCACCTGATATCTGACGGCAATTTTCCAAAGTGAGTCACCAGGCTGAACAGTATAAATTTGTTGAGCAAATGATACACTTGGAATGCACATGAGTGAGACTAAAACCATAAGGCCAAACCAAAAAGATTTTGTTTTTTTCATTTCCGCCACCTCCAAATATATATTTTTGATTTATCGACTAAAATATACACTCCTAATAAAAAAAAGATATTCCCCCGTTCAAAAACAGAAATCAGTAATGAACTTTTTTCTCCTAAATATATATAAGAAAAGGGGGGAGAAAAGTGGCTGGCTTGTGGGTTACAACCATTGGGTTTGTCATTTGTCTTGGGATTGTTGGAGGGACCTTGGTGTACTTCTTAAGAGGAGCGCTAAACTCAGAAGATTCTACCCGAATTGATCAGATTAGTGAAACTTCCATCAGTAGGGGGGATTCATCCCCCACTGATGGTTAGTTGAACTTATCGGGCATTTCCGGGCAGTTACCCCCACCTAGGATTACTTGTATTCATAGCCTTGAGGTGGGGGTTTTACTGCCCGTTAATGCGGGATAAAAGCAGAACATGACGAGTGAGATAAAACAAGAAGAACCCTTTCGTGAAGGGTTCTTCTTGTTTTATAGAATTGACTTTTCAATTGCTTGTATAAATTGTGCGATGATATCATCTGCATGTTCAATGCCAACTGATATTCTTACAACCTCTTTCGTAATACCTAATGCTTCGCGTGCTTCAGGTGGGAGTGCCCGGTGTGAAGTGACTAAAGGATGTGAAACGGTTGTTTCTACGCCCGCAAGTGTCGGAGCAATCTTAATCCAAGATAATTTACGGAAAAATTGATTGATATCCACTGCTTTTGAAAGCTCTATTGTAACCATTGCCCCAAAACCATCTTGGGCACGATCAAAAGGGTAATAGACTTTTTCAACAAAGCGGTTGTTTTTAAGTGCTTCAGCTAGCTTTTGAGCATTACTGGATTGTGCTTTCATTCGCAGTGCTAATGTTTTTAAGCCTCGGCATGTAAGCCATGCCTCAAAAGGACTTACATTTGTTCCCAAGTTAACGATTTTTGCCCGCGCCCGGTCAATCAGGTCAGTCCTGCCAGTAAGGACACCTGCCGTTACATCACTATGCCCGCCAATATATTTTGTAGCACTATGGACGACTAAATCTAACCCCATTGGATATGGTTTACAATGGAAAGGAGTAGCAAAGGTATTATCAACCAATGTATTAAGTTGATGCTTCCTTGCCAGTTGAACAACCCCCTCCAGGTCCTCCACCCTTAATAACGGATTGGTAATTGATTCAGTGTACAAAAGCTTCGTATTCTCTTTTATTTCTTTCTCCACATCAGCTAAATTTTGAAAAGAGACGAACGAAGTTTCAATGCCAAATTCATTTAGCTCTGCTTTAAGCATTTGAAAGCTTCCACCATACAAATCATCTGCTGCAATAATATGGTCCCCGCTTCTCACTACCGCTAGAACACCTGCCATAATCGCTGACATTCCAGAAGAAGATGCGACTCCAGCCGGAGCTTCTTCCAGCCTCGCCACCGCTTCACCTAATTCATCAGTATTTGGATTTCCAACACGAGAATATAGATATTGCCCATTTCCTTGATAATATCCTTCAAGTTCATCAAGATCTTTAAAGGTAAAGGCCGATGTCTGATAAATTGGTGTAACCTTACTAGCTATTTTTTGATGATTTTTCTTTACCCCATGTAAAATTTCTGTTTCAAAACGTTTCCCCATACCTGCCACCCTTTTCTGCCCAGCTCGAGAAGTCTGGTGAATAATTGTTATTATATTAAAAAATATCAATCCACCTTTCTTTCGTCAATCTAATTTTTTTGGCAAATAATAATTTGCCGATTTATTTTCCAAGATGACATGTTTTTTTAAGTTTGGGAAAAATTAATCATAAGAATTTATAAAATTTGGGAGGAATACATATGAATTCACCTGAAGCTAGTCACAATTTCCCAAGGACATATTGGCGGGAGATAGAGTTGCCAACATTTGAAAAACTAGAATCTGATTTAAACGTGGATGTCGTGATAGTAGGTGCAGGAATTACTGGCGTTACAGCTGCTTACCTGCTATCAAAACAAGGAGTTAAAGTAGCTCTCCTAGAGGCAGGAGCTGTTTTAAATGGGACCACAGGTCACACAACGGCAAAGCTAACGGCGCAGCACGGGATTATTTACGATGAATTAATGAACCATTTTGGTCAAGAAAAGGCTAAGCAATATTATAAATCCACAACTCAGGCAATTCATTTTGTTGAAAACATGATTAAAGAAAAAGGGATAGATTGTGATTTTAGTAAACAAGATGCCTATGTGTATGCGACCACTGAAAAGAAACATCAGAAACTTGAAACCGAAATGCAGGCTTACCAAAGGCTGGGTATTCCCGGTGGATTAGTTGGCAACATACCCTTTGATATTCAAATTAAATCAGCCATTTTAATGAAAGACCAAGCTCAGTACCACCCGCTTAAATTTTTAAAAGGATTATTGGATGAAGCCGTAAAAGAAGGATGCTTGGTATTTGAAAACACGGTTGCCGAGGATTTAGAAGAGGAGGAATCTTCCCAGCCAAAGGTAATAACAAAGGGAGGACATAAGGTCACCTGTAAGCAAGTGATTATCGCCTCCCACTTCCCTTTTTATGACAAACCAGGACTATATTTTGCAAGAATGTACGCTGCAAGGTCCTACGCACTAGGGATTAAAACAAACGAGCCATATCCGGGCGGGATGTACATAAGTGCAGAGAGTCCAAAGCGCTCGATTCGTTATACGCCAACTGAAGATGGAAACCTCCTTATTTTAGGAGGAGAAAATCATAAAACAGGTCAGGGTGTGGACACTCTAAGTCATTATTCCGCCTTAGAAACGTTTGCGAAAGATGTGTTTGGATTATCTGAATATCATTATCGCTGGTCTGCTCAGGATATGAATACATTAGATAAAGTCCCTTACATCGGTCCCATTACACAGGATAAAGAAAATATACTAGTTGCAACCGGCTACAAAAAGTGGGGAATGACGACAGGGATTCTAGCCGGTCATTTACTCACTGACTATGTATTAAAACGGGATAATCCTTATAAAGAGCTTTATTCTCCATCACGGTTTGATGCTGATCCAGATATAAAAAAAGCAATATCCATTAATACTGACGTTGCCAAACATTTCGTTAAAGGAAAGCTGGAGTTTGTTCCAAAAGAACCCCAGGATGTGAAAGTTGGCGAAGGCTCCGTTGTCATGCATAATGGAATGCGTGCAGGAGCATACAAGGATGAGAACGGCAAGCTGTATTTAGTCGATACCACTTGTACACATCTAGGTTGCGAATGCGAATGGAATCATGCAGAAAAGTCGTGGGACTGCCCTTGCCACGGCTCCCGTTTCTCATATGCTGGGGATGTTATTGAAGGACCAGCACTAAAGCCCTTAAACAAACTAACTGCCGAGTAAAATCGTATTTAAAAACGCCTCCCGCTGTTGCTTGGGAGGCGTTTCTAAAATTATTTATCATTCGGACGGTTCCGTTTTAATTCTTCACCTGTTGAGAATTCAACAAGTTCAGCAGCATTTTTCATTCCTTTTTTGCGATTATTATTTCGCTGTGCATTCGGATTGCCGAGCTTTTGTCTGCCCATACCATCATCTCCTTTTTAGAAGAAATACATAGATAGTATGAGTGAATACACCTTAGCTTATTCCTTCTTTAGATTTGGTGCTTTTCGGTATCCTGTTAACTGTTCGAAAGCATAAGCTAATTCAATTAATGTAGGCTCACTGTAAGCAGTCCCAGCAAAGGTTATTCCTACTGGCTCTCCTTCAGGCGTGAATCCCGCTGGTACCGCAATTGACGGATATCCTGCTTTCCCGCTTATGTGAGACCCTTCGTCACTAGGAAATAAAATGGCATCTAACTGGTACTTCTCTAAAACATAATCAATTCCTTGCTGTGTAGAAAGATACATATCCTTCTCCAAAGCTTTAAAGTATGCTTCTTCCGTTAGTGTACCACTCAGAGCATTCGCCTCGAGCAATACCTCTTGGCCATATTTAAGCATTTTCTCTTCATTTGCAGTATTAAACTCAATTAAATCCGACAGTGTTCTGATCTTTACCGAAGGGTGCAAACGATTCAAATAAGCATTTAAATTAGGCTTAAACTCATACGTTAACACATCGTATTCCCACTTAAAGTTTGCGGATGGAAAATCAATGACTTCAACTACCTCAGCATTTGATGATTTTAGGACCCTGACAGCCGCTTCAACAACCTTTTGTTTTTCCGCTCCAAGCTGATCAATGAATCCTCTCCATGCAATCCCAATTCGTTTTCCTGCTAAACCTTCTTTTAAGAGATGCAAGGTAAAATCTGTTCCGTGATGCGGATTAGTCTTAGTAACCGGGTCCCTATCGTCTCTCCCTGATATCGCGGTAAGTACGATCGCAGCATCTTCAACTGTGCGTGCCATAGGTCCAGCAGTATCCTGCGTGTGGGCAATGGGAATGATTCCTCTGCGGCTGATTAATCCTACTGTTGGCTTAATCCCCACTAACGAATTCTCACAAGCTGGATTTAAGATAGATCCTGATGTTTCCGTTCCGATGCTGACAGCACAAAGATTAGCAGCAGTTGCCGCCCCCGACCCAGAACTAGATCCTCCCACGTCATACTTACCAGGGCCATATGGATTTAATACCTGCCCCCCACGGGAACTGTAGCCGCTTTTCATTCCGTATGCCATAAAATTGGCCCATTCTGTCATACTGGTCTTTCCTAATAAGATCGCACCTGCATTTCGTAATTGTTCAGCCACATAAGAATCTTTCATCGCAATTGAGTCCTTAAGTGCCAGCGATCCTGCACTCGTATGCATTTTATCATGTGTATCAAGATTATCTTTTATTAAAACGGGTATTCCATGCAGCGGACCCCGCGGACCGGATTCGCTTCTTTCCATATCAAGTGCTGATGCAATATGTAAAGCATCTGGGTTTACCTCAAGGACACTGTTTATTTGCTTATCAAATACTGAAATCCGATACAGATACATCTGGACTAATTCCTTAGAGGTTAGCTTACCGCTTTCAAACTCTGCTTGAATTTGTGCAATCGTCACTTCTTCTAACCAGTCATTTACCAGTCTTTTTAATTTTGGATTTTCCAAGTCATTCCCCTCCATTCTTTTATTCGAAAAAGACAGTGGATTGAGTCACCACTGCCCATGTTCTACCGACGGATTTTTTGGTCCCTTTGTACTTCTTCTGCTATTTCACCTTTAAAGAAAATTCTTTTTTCAAGCGATACTTTTAATTCGTGGCTATATCGCTTCAATTCACGTTCTTCTCGTTCTGTTACTAATGAAATCACCGTACCGCTTGCACCCATTCTTCCTGTTCTTCCAGCTCTGTGTACATATTGATCAATATCCCTCGGTATATCGATCTGAACTACATGGGTAACGCCCTGAATGTCAAGTCCGCGTGCCGCAATATCTGTGGCAATTAGCATTTTCAGTTTCCCATCGCGGAAGGCCTTGAGCTCTGCTTGCCGTTCCAGTTTTTTCATATCACTATGTAAGATGCCAACAGAAAGCTCCTTAAACTTTAACTTCTCTCTAAAAATTTCTAACTCCCCTATATCATTAATAAATGCCAAGGCTTTTATTTTTTCTAAGCGGACGATTTTTTCAAGGAGCTTGATTTTATCTCTAGGCTCTGCAAGAAAATAGATATGATTAACCTCTCCCGAAGCGGCCATTTCATCTTTTTTAATACGAAGGACTTCGGGTTCGTTTGTAAATTCCTTCGCCAATTTTTCAGTTGCAGCTTTCATAGTAGCGGAAAACAGGACGACTTGGCGGTCTCTCATCGTAGATTTCACAATAGTTTGTACCGTATTCAAATGCTCTGGAATTAGAAGTTGGTCCCCCTCATCCAGTACAACCATCCTCACTTCATGCATCTTCACCTTTTTTTGTTTAATTAATTCGAACAAACGTCCAGGGGTTGCAAAGATCACATGCGGACGCTTTTTTAGTTTTTCAAGCTGACGCACTACATTCGCTCCGCCAATAATTGAGGTGCCTCTAATCCCACTGCCTTCTGACCACTTTTGAAATTCTTGAAAGACTTGCATAACAAGTTCCTGTGATGACGCAAGTACTACAGCCTGAAGCGATTGCGAGTCGTTTTCAATTTGATTTAACAGCGGCAGTAAATACGCAAGTGTCTTTCCGGTTCCGGTCGGGGACTCTGCGATGATGTCTTTTCCTTCAAGAACGAGTGGAATAGCCGCTACCTGTATGTTTGTCGGAGTTTCAAATCCTGATTTTTCCCATGCAGCCTGTAAAAAAGGCTTTAAACTATTTAACATAAAGAACTCCTTTTGTATTCTTTTTTCTAATTATTATATCCATACTCGCCTCTGATACTAACGTATTCGACAAATAGTTGTCCAGTTTTACTATACATAAAGAAAGACTCGCCGATTGGCGAGCCCCTAAGTGCAAAGACAGAGGCGTAGTTGCCCTTATCCGTAATAAGAACCATCCCCAGGTTTGAGAATGGGCTCACTTAGATTAATTTGTATATCTGCTGTTTTTAGGTCTGGCAATTTGATTGAAGTTATCAACTAAATAGTGAAGATTTGTTGAAAGCTCCTCTCCACTCATTGGCAATCCATGTCCTGTAACGGCGACTGCTGGTTTAAGCGCTTCTAATTTTTTCACTGATTCAAGAGCTGCATCCCAATCTGTTGTATAGTATCTCGGCGGGCCACTAATCTCCGTTGTTTGCATCATTACCTTATAAAGCGATTCTTGTTTTACTGTGACAAAGGCATCACCTGCGATAAGCGAGCGGTCTTCTTTTCTAAATAAAGAAACATGCCCAGGGGTATGGCCTGGCGTATGAACCCATTTCCAGCCCGACATATGTGGGATGGAACCATCAGCCGGCAGTGCCTCTACTTGTCCGCTAATATTAATTCCATGGTTGGGAAACAGAGGAGACATTTTCGCCACAAGCCCTTCATCTACACTTGGGTCACCTGGTGGATAGTCTTTCTTACCCATAAGATAAGGAAGCTCTAATTCATGTGCATAAACCGGTACACGCCAATCTTCTAAAAGCTCAACCAAAGAACCGACATGATCAAAATGACCATGGGTTAGAATAATCGCATTCGGGCGGACATTATCACCCATTCGCTCAGTTATTAATTGTTTAATTTCATTTGCGGACTTTGGCATACCAGCGTCAATTAATACAAAACCATCTTGATTTCCAATTAAGGCAATATTAACAATCTGATTCGTATAGCAATAGATATCAGGCGTAACTGTAATTCCTACTCCGCTTCCAATTGATGTCATCGGAAGAATTGCTTTTTCAAATTTACTATCTTGATTTTGTTCCATAGCATTCACCCCTGTTTTTCTTATTATTTTTCCAGGGATGATAAATTATAAGCCTATTAGTCAAAAGATTTGAAGGTAACCCTTTGAATCGCACGGTCTAATTCCTCCGCACGAATCACCTTTTCATTATAGTTAACTTCAATTTTTCCGTGTCCTGAAAGGATTTCCACTTTTTCAATTCCATCAAATCTCTTTATTTTCTTGCGAATTTTACCAATACAGCCAGAACAGGCGACTTCATTTAGTGCCAACTGAATCATACTCATCAGGATCACCCCTTTAATTTATTTCATCCGTTTATTCATACTTTCATTCTAAGGAAAACAACTCACATCATCCTTGATTTATATCAAGGATGATAGAAATCACTACACAAAGATTGTAAACGAGTTACACTTTAGCTAAAAGGTACGGAAAGGAGTGTTTCGTATGTGCTGTGAGCAATGCTCTCATGAATCTTCCTGCATCACAACTGTTCCCGTCTTTAAAGGGATGAATGAGATGGATATCCTTCAATTGCAAAAGGTTACAAAGAGCAGGCGTTTTCAAAAGGGAGAATTTATATTTCGTGAAGGAGAGCACTCTGAAACATTATTTGTCGTGAATGAGGGTCTGATAAAGCTGACGAAAATTTCAGCAGAAGGAAAGGAACAAATCATCCGCCTATTGTTTCCGGGCGACTTCTTTGGGTTATTCTCATTGTTAAAAGATGAGAAGCACTATAGTAATGCCGAAACCTTAGGACCCACAATTATCTGTTCCATTGAAAAAAAAGACTTCCTAAAAACAATGGAAAAGAATGCTGAAATGTCCTTTCGCTTTTTGCTGGCGGTAAACGACCGTCTATACGAAGCGGATGAATCAGTTGGCAATTTGAGCTTAATGGAGGTAGAACAACGACTGGCAAGAGCACTCCTACTCTTTCATGATAAATTGTCAAAGCAAAATAAAACTTTTATGCTACCGATTAAAAAGAAGGATTTAGCAAGTTTAATTGGAACAACTCCAGAATCTGTGAGCAGAAAACTTTTGAATTTTGTTTCAAAAAATGTCATTGAGATTGACAATAGCAGACAGGTAAAAATTCTAGAGTTGGACCAGTTAAAAGTAATAGCAGGAATCTATTAAACGTCATTTAATTTGATCGCCATAAGACGGAAGTGATCAGGTTTAATTTCAGTCACAATCACATGCATCCCTAATGATTAAAAGTTGGCAACAAGATTTCCATATTACATTCTCCTCTTAGGTTTGATAACCAAAGTGTATAGTTCAGATGATTGGAAGTAATTGATATAATTCAAATTTGCGGCAATATTTGAACGTATTGTGAACATTACAATGAATTAGCTATAACTAACCCTAAATGGTGGTAAAATGAAGGACAGTTAGAAAACAATATAACGGGGTTGAAAATGATGTTAACTAGAATTTCGCTCGTTTTTTCACTGTTTTTTCTTTTTTTTGGAGCAAACACATATGCTCATTCCCATCTGGAAACCTCAGCTCCAAATAACGGAGAGGTGGTAACGGAGACAGCAGAAAATGGTGCTGCCCAAACGACAAATGCCACGATTAATGACCAAACTGTACTTTTAAAAAATAAGGCAGATGCACCTACCTTAAAAGCATATATCATTCCTGGTATAATGGGTTTATTGATTATACTTGGAGCTTCCAGCTACTGGTTAATTTTAAGGAGGAAATACATCTAAATGTTGATCATTGGTATTATAAGTGATGCACTGCTCTATCTTTGTTTTTCCCTGTTAATGGGGAGCTTTCTTCTACAATTAGTCCCACAATCTTTGCGTCCGTCCATTACAATACCTAAGGGTGTACTCCTATTGGCTACCCTTGGGATTGTATTTTTTTCGTTCATGCCCGTCTTAAAACTGGTGCTTTATTTATATCAAGACCTTGGTTTAGGCTACACACTAAAGTCAGTCTTAACCTCTTTTGAAACAGGAAAGTCCTGGCTGATAACGGGAGTATTATCTCTATTTTTATTTATTTATTTAATTCCCATCAAGTTAGAGCGAAATCCTGTCTTTGCTGCGACAGGTCTTTTATTTACACTTCTTTTAATTGCAGCACTTGGCTGGTCCAGTCATGCTGGCTCGTTAGCTAAGCCAGCAGGTGTCTTCATTCATAGTGCCCATTTCTTAGCGATCACTACCTGGGTTGGGATTTTACTCGTTGTCAGTTGGTTTTCCCGTGATTATAAAAATTGGCTGAACTTCTTAAAATGGTTCTCACCACTAGCGATCGTCTGTCTAATTGTGACTGGTATTTCAGGTATTGCACTTATGACCTTTGTGATGGATTTAAAGGATTACATAAACACCTGGCCCCTTTCCTATGGACAAGCCTTGCTCATCAAGCACTTAGCGATTATTCCATTGGTTATTTTTGCATTCATTAATAGTGTGTTAATTCGAAAAAAAATTCATAAAGATGAAAGCTTTAATCCACTTCCATGGGCAAAGCTTGAAGGTGTGGTGGTTTTATTAATTTTTTCGATTACTGCTGCTCTTGGACAAGAATCACCACCACATACAATTGAAAGAACCCTTAATGCTGAAGGGCCATCTAGTTTGTTTACCTTTTTTCACCGAAATGAACTGGTATTTCCGATACAATTTACACCTGGCTTTCTGTCGATTAGCTTATTTCTAATTGCTCTATTTTCCCTAGCCTTAGTAGTATTATCGTTTATTAAAAAAATGCCTAAATTGCTGGCGTTATTGTTCAGCATACTTTTCATCGTTACTAGCTACATAGGTATATTATTGGGTACCTAAACGAGTAGGAGCACGAATCTTTTGGATTCGCACTCCTTTTAATCATCTAGAGGTTTGGCATGATAGCTTGAACCGGTCCAATCTGTTAATTCACTGATTGCCTTCCAAAGCTCAGGGAAGAACTCAAAGCTTACTCCTTTTTGCAGCATCTTGGCCGGTATCCCCATTAAACTACTCGTTTCAAGGCCAATCATTCTTTTCACTAACTGAAGATGCTGATGGCGGAAGTTCTGGAAGTTTTCATCAAACTGGTGTAACTCCTGCATTAATTGAAATAGCCTTAGGTCAGTTTCTGGTTTCTTGTGTAAATCAAGTGCTGTTAAGGATCGATTCTTTAACAACTGTTGAAAGGGCGGCCATAATGTTGGACCAAGCTTTAGAACTTGATTAAATCCAGGAGAGTCTTGACCGCTTCCCTGACCTAGTGATAAACGGATCGTATGGTAATCAATCGGGTTAATGACCTTTACCATATTAAATACCGCAGGAAGCTGACTAAGATGGATGTTGACACGTTGTAATTGTCTCTTTGCTTCTTCAGGCTGATTTGTCTCCATCGCTTTTATCGTAATGTTCAAATATTGGATAATAAGCTTAAAATGCAGCTCTGCAATCTGATGGACTACTTGAAAGGTTAACTCGTCATCGCAGCACAGCTCTTGATCTGACTTTTGTAAATTCAGCAGCTCCATAGTTCGAATATACTTTTCATAATCAGATAACTTCCTCGCCACTAAAAGCTCCCCCTCAATTTTTATCCCGAATTAACGGGCAGTAAGACCCCCACCTCAAGATTATGAGTGAAAACGAGAAATTCTAGGTGGGGGATAACTGCCCGTAAAAGCCCGATAAGTTCAACTAACCATCAGTGGGGGATGAAGAAAACCCCAACTGATGGAAGTTTCACTTTATGATGGATGGGTTGAACGCAATATTGCTCTCACCGGACTTCCATCCGCTTCGACTAGGGGAAGGGG
The DNA here is from genome assembly GCF_001940785.1 of Bacillus sp. MRMR6. Classification (GTDB taxonomy): domain Bacteria; phylum Bacillota; class Bacilli; order Bacillales; family Cytobacillaceae; genus Neobacillus. The sequence goes on along the minus strand of NZ_MSLS01000045.1, from coordinate 1,034 downwards.
CAAGGCAATTAGTTCGTACACGCCAGGCTCGATATCATTCAGCTTTAGAGATTCTAGTATATGAATTCCATTTTCATGTAAACGATGATGTGCGTTTAGACTTTTACTATCAATCGGATCGACGGACGGGACATCCACTCCAATCAACCGTACTCCTTTAGCAGCCAAAAATGGAGCAAGATTAGCCTCAATATAGGGAATTACCTCAGGAAAAACACTTGGATTTTCCCATGCAAGTGTTCGGAATATGACTCTCTCAAAGCCTTCGAAATCAGTTCTCTCTAAATCCTCTACACTAATACTTTTCTTTCCTGTCATATCTAGTACTTTTACTGGTCCAATATACAATTCTAGATCTAAGTCGATGATCTTTTTCCCATTATTATCAAAATGAAACGGTGCATCCACATGTGTCCCTGTATGGGTGCTCATCGTCAGCGTACCAACATTGACCGAACCGCTTTCTTCTTTAGACCAAGAAACTTTATAATCAAACTCTGTATCCCCTGGCCAAACCGGCATTCCGTTTTCCATTCTTCTAGAAATATCATACACCTTCAACCCAACCCACTCCTTCAATACCTTCTACCATAATATGAATCCTACAGCTAAAATATCCCGATAGACAGATGATGTCAATGAGAACTAAGAGCGGATTTATAATCCGAACAGATTTTTGCGAAATCTGCGAGACTCCTGCGGGATGACGAAACAGTTGAGACCCCGGAGGGCGGAACGGAGGGCACTGAAGAACTTCCGTTTTTTATATTTTATAAATAAGGAAAAGGCATTATGGATGAAAAAAGACAAAAAAAAGCAACTTCCTACCGAAATTCGAAGGGAAGTTGCTTATACCTCTGCCTATTTCCTATTCTTTTTCATTAAGAAGTTTTATTATCCGTTTGAGATTGACAGCGAATATGGTTGTGGCTCCTTGAATTTCCATACCAAATAAACCCGAGGATTTGGCTGTTTCAAAACCGTGCCCATGCTTGAGTTCACTATTTTTTGCTTCAATTTTATAGCGGTTTTTT
>NZ_MSLS01000044.1 GCF_001940785.1 Bacillus sp. MRMR6 | reverse complement strand
GGCAAAAAACCGCTATAAAATTGAAGCAAAAAATAGTGAACTCAAGCATGGGCACGGTTTTGAAACAGCCAAATCCTCGGGTTTATTTGGTATGGAAATTCAAGGAGCCACAACCATATTCGCTGTCAATCTCAAACGGATAATAAAACTTCTTAATGAAAAAGAATAGGAAATAGGCAGAGGTATAAGCAACTTTCCTTCGAATTTCGGTAGGAAGTTGCTTTTTTTGTCTTTTTTCATCCATAATGTCTTTTCCTTATTTATAAAATATAAAAAACGGAAGTTCTTCAGTGCCCTCTCGGAACGACCGAGGAGGCTCACAGGTGAGCCTGCGGAAAGCGAGCGGATTTCGCAAAAATCTAATAGAGAAAGGAGCAAACATCGTGGAGCAGATCATTCCCATCATTAGCGAAGTAGGATTTCCCATCGTCGTGACCCTGTATCTGCTATATCGTATAGAAACAAAGCTAGATATGGTCGTCCAATCGATTCAAAATCTTCCTGACCGAATGAGGAATTGAAAAGAACACTTTTTAAGAAAAACTTAATGGTTTGTTCATCATTTATTAATATATATCCAGTAGGATAGAAGAATGGAAAGAAACCTTTTTCATAACTCCCCTGTAATATATAGATTGTCCGGCCTAAATGCCGGACCTTTTTTTGTTTAAACCCGTTTACTCTTAACGAATTCATAGTAAAGTGCAGTAGTCGTTTGCACGACCAAAAATACCACAAAGGAATATTCAATATCATAGCCCTTTTGATAGTGCGTTAGCCCCATCCAGCGAGAGACCACTTCCATCCCTAAACCAACCAAAGCCCAGCCAAGAATATAGAAAATAAACCTATTTTTGTTAATCTTAAATCTCTCATAAAAGTAGATGAAAAAATAACTGATAGGTGCAAACAAAAAGTACGTGAGCAAGTCCGAAAGCTCGTATTTATTTGAATCATTTACCTTATAGAAATCAAGAAGGCCCCCGCCGATCGTAAAATCAAAGAGAGTAGAGCTGGCAAATCCCCAGACAAGAAACATAATTGTAATTTCCCGAGGCAGCCTTTTGGGAAGAAAGAAAAAGGCACCGTACGCAACAACTAAACTGACCAGAATGTAGATTTCATTTTTATCAAAAGTCTCCCATAAAATCATGTAGCTCTTTCCCCATTTCGAGAAAATCTTCTAAAGATTTTGCTAGTAGCTACCGCAATCACGGCAAGCAAGAAGTAATAAACTGCTTCGTACCCATAATTCCAATTAGAGAATTTAGTAATTTTAAGGAATATAGACAGGTTACTGAGACAGAGCATCACGATTACCGCATATACAACTAAAAGCCCTTTACTAATCACTGATTTCCCCCATGGAAAAAGATTAAGGAGTATGACCATGATAAGCGGGGTAATGACACTGCGGTTAAGCAGGAAGGCTGTATAGTCAATTCCCACTTTAGTAGGTTTAATGAACTCAAATTCTTCCATCATAATCCAAGAAAAGTTAATACTCACAATGAGTATGACTAAGAAAATTACCGTGTTTTCAACAATGGACAGCCTTTTTCTGATAACGACAAAGCTGGAGACAACAAGCCAGGCTAGAAAGAAAAAAACAACAAATCCCATAAAGCCTCCAATAAACGTTTTTACCTATAGATTGGCTTCTTTTGGATCACTTGATACATACATATTTTAATAACTACTTCAACCTTTCGTCATGATTTGTTCATAATTTCAGGATAAGATGTCTATGTGAAGAACGAATACTTTTTCATAACCCCCCCAAAAACATCTCTCTTCTGGTCCGACAAAACTATGTCGGATCTTTTTTATCATGGTGACAGGCACCGTAAATTGTACGAGAATAGTCAAGAATACACCCCTATTAACACCTTTTTTCCTTTTATAATCATATTAGTGAGGTTTATCCATCCCCCTGAACTTACATGCCTCATTTCCCTTGATTTCAAATACAATCCTATATTGGAGGAAACATCATGAAAAAACTATGGCTATTTCTGCTCTATTGCTATTATTCGTGACCGGCTGCTCAGCGAACGCGTCTGATGGGCCAAGACCAACCGATGGTGAAGGACTTTATAATTTAAGCTGCTTAAATTGTCATGGTGAAAATTTAGAAGGTGCTGCAGGACCGCCAGTCCTTAATATGAGCAATAAATTTTCTGAGGAAGAACTGCTTAAGTTAATTAACGAAGGCGTTGGGATGATGCCTGGTAAGCTGTTGTCTGAAGAAGAAGCTCTAATTGTTACCAAATGGCTGATGGAGAATTAATACTAGAAAAAGCCAGGAAGTTGATTTCCTGGCTTTTTGATTACCTAAGATGATCCTGAAAAACCCTATGGGTCAATTGATTAAATTCAGTAGATAAGCCTTGTGTTACTTTACCGCTCCGTACGATTCCTTCATAATCTCTCATAAGATTAAAAAAATCTTGATTACTTGAAACGTAAACATTTCGAACGTTCTCTGTAGTCGCCCAAACATTCTCAGCAATCTCATCCTCGACAACGGTAGTGACTTCCCCATTAAACTCATTTTCCATTTGGACTGCAACAAAAGCATTGCGATTCGATACGATGACTGTAGCATGTTTAACCTGGGGCATTGACTCAATCTTTTCTCGAGCTTCTGTCGGAGCCCGTAAGCCAGCTTTCGATCTAGTATTAGTATTAGTGTTGGTATTAGCAAGATTAGTATTTAACTGATTCATGTTTGTATTTCCTAAAGCATGCTCCGCATCACGACGAGCCCCAACATGCTGGTTATTCATATCGCCTGGTGGGTCGACAGCTCTTCCTTGGTCGTTCATATTACATCCTGAAATAATGGCAAGTATGACTATGCAGTTTACAATCAGTTTAGCAACCTTCATTGATTTTCCTCCTAAACTTAGTTCAAGCTTACAATTACCTATATTGGCATTTTTTATGTAGTTTTTTGGAGGATTTATTAAATTTTGGTGTAATCAAGTAAAACGTTCCAAAAATCGCCATATCATCCTTTTTATTCAAGGATATAATTTCCTATTTTCTGTAAGAATTTAATTATTTTGTGATATGATAGAGACAAATATACCGTGTAAGAGGATAGTTTATGAATAAAATTGGCCAAATTACTTTAGTCTGCCTTTCCCTATTATTTAACGCCTATCAAACGCTTCTAGGTCATGATCGTTTCTTTACCTTTGACTTTTTTCTTTTTACATTAATAGGCTGGTTCGTTGGCTGGCAGATAGATTTGGCGAGATCTTATGCTAAACAGGCCCGCGCCAGTGAGGAAAGCTATAAGAAGTTGATTGATTCACTGCCTGAATCCATCATTATCCACTGTAATGACCGGGTTATTTATGTCAATGATGCGGCCATGATGATGATTGGTGCTACTAATAAGGAAGGACTGATTGGCACCTCCATTTTCAACTACGTAGTAGATGAATATAAAGATCGAATGATTCAGAGATTAAAACAAATCAAAAAGGAAAAACATCCTTTAACCCATATTGAATATAAATTTATCCGTATGGATGGGAGCAGATTTTTCTTTGAAAGCTCTTCCTTGTTTATTTCCTATGGCGGGAAAGACGCGATTTTAACGATTGGCAAGGACATCACTGACCGTAAAGAGCAAACAGACCGACTATTACAAAAATCAGAAAAGCTGGCCCTCTTAGGGCAGATGGCAGCCGGAATCGCCCATGAAATCCGCAATCCGCTTACCTCCATTAAAGGTTTTGTGCAGCTATTTAAATCGAACCACATGCAAGATGAATATTACGACATCGTGTTAAGCGAGCTCGAACGAATCAATAGTATTGTAGGAGAATTCCTTGTTCTCGCTAAACCAACCGCCTCTGTATTCATTGAAAAAGATATAAAAGAACTCATCCGTGATGTGGTTACTCTGATCAGCACTCAGTCTATTTTAACCAACGTTCAAATTTTCGTAGAGTATGAGAGTGATCTGCCTGCCATTAGCTGTGAAGAAAACCAGTTAAAACAAGTATTTCTCAATCTTTTAAAAAACGCCATCGAGGCCATGCCAAATGGCGGAAATATCTTTGTAAAAATACACTCAAAAGAAGAAGGAAAAATCTCCGTGCAATTTATTGATGAGGGAGTTGGTATCCCAGAAGAGAGGATTACGACCCTAGGCGAGCCTTTTTATACAACGAAGGAAAAAGGGACTGGACTTGGTTTGATGACCTGCTTTAAAATTATTGAAAGTCATAACGGAGAGCTGACTATTCACAGTAAACTAGGCGAAGGGACAACAATTGACGTTATTCTTCCCACGATTACCCAGCCATTATTAAAGAAAAAATGGAGTCATTCAATTTAGTAAACGGAAAGAGCCAGGCTTTAAAAACCCGGCTCTTATTCTATCAATCAATATACTCCTCAAACCAGTTAATGATATAGTCCAGCCTGCTTTTCCGCAGACTCGGCTTCCCGCTTCTAGATAGCTCATGATTTTCCTCTGGAAAGCGGACAAACATCGTCTTCTTTCCTAGCCTTTTCAAAGCTATAAATAACTGCTCCGCCTGCTCAATTGGGCATCGGTAATCCTTTTCACTATGAAGAATCAATAATGGCGTATCCACCTGATTTACATATGCAAGCGGCGAATGCTTCCAAAGCGTTTGAATGTCACTTAAATCTGTGCCAATCTGCCACTCTGTGAAGTAATAGCCGATATCACTTACTCCATAAAAACTGATCCAGTTTGAAATCGAACGCTGGGTCACCGCAGCCTTAAAGCGGTTCGTATGACCGACAATCCAATTGGTCATAAAGCCGCCGTAGCTTCCACCGGTAACGCCAAGTTTGTCAGCATCAATGAAATCAAACTTTTCCAGCACATAATCTACCGCCCGCATTAAATCTTGATAATCACCGCCGCCATAATCCCCGCGGACTGCATCCACGAATTCCTGACCATAGCCATGACCGCCCCTTGGATTTACATACAACACCGCATACCCTTTTGCCGCTAACATTTGAAACTCATTCATGAATGTATTCCCATACATCGCATGTGGACCGCCATGAATCTCAAGCAGCAAAGGATACTTCTTGCCTTTCTCAAAACCAATCGGCTTCATCAGCCATCCCTGAACCTTCCAGCCATCAGCACCTTCAAACTCAATCGCTTCTGGATTAGACAAGACAATGTTCTCTAAAAATACATCATTTACAGCGGTTAATTTTTCAGCATCATGTTCACCTGTTAGTGAATACAACCATAAGTCACCAAGCTTATCCCCAGTACTGATTGCGGCAATCGCTTTTTGTGACGCTGAATCAACCGTTAGACCGTACACATGCTGCTCACCAACAAGGATCGGCTCCATCACACCGTTTACATGACCGTAATAAATATTTGTATTTCCATGCTCTGATGCAATAAAATAATAGCCCTGACTATCCTTCGTCCAAATCAAACCAGGAGTACTCGCACCTTGCTGGAAGTCACCAACAATACAATCACCCACCGAAGCATCAAAATCACTCGGCGTCATACAGGTTAATTCCTTCGTATCGAGCGGGTATAGCCAAATTTTTGCATGGGTGGCATTTTCAAATTCACGGCGGTGCCCAACCATTCCGAGATATCGTCCATCTGGTGACCAGGCAACACTGCCAAAATAGCCCGAGCCATCTGTTACAAGTCTCATGGCTTTCTTTTCAACCTCTAATAAATAAACATCATATGTAAATGACAAATCACTATTTTCTGCGGTATCCGCACCAACTGCAAGGTATTTTCCATCTGGAGACCAATCATAGACACTCACACTATAATCACGATCTGTAAGCTGTGTTAACTCTCCGCTATCCACATCTACTACTGCCGCCTGCCGGTAATGCCCCTTCCAAAAACCTTCACCATCTGATTTATATTTCATTTTCGTTACTTCGAGTGCAGCTAATCTTTCTGGCTTCTTCTCTTCCTCTTGATCAAACACGGTTTGGTCTTGCTTTAAGGGCGTTGTAAAGGCTAATTTTTTCCCGTCTGGTGACCAAATGGGATTGCTTACCCCGCTTGATAGAAAAGTAATTTGTCTCGCCTCACCGCCGTTTATCCCGAGCACAAAAATTTGGCTCTTACCTGTTCGGGTCGAAATAAACACGAGTTGCGTTCCATCCGGTGACCACCGCGGTGAATGGTTTCTCGCTGTTCCAAATGTCCATTGAACTGGTTTTTTATCTTCTAATCTTTGAACATATAAATTTGAAATATACTCATCCTTCTCTTCGTCAATCGTTGTCTGGACATAAACAAAAGATTGTCCATCGGGTGCGAACTGTGGATTCGTTACTGAAGTTAACTGAAATAAATCGTCTGACACTATCCCTCTTTTTGCTGTCGTCATCAATGCTGCCTCCTTGGAAAAACATATTCACAAACAATTTCGACATTTGAAATAAATATCCTGCAATAATTTTTTATTTTTCATCATTGTTCTTTTTTGAATATATGCCTTTATACTGCCATTAATAAAAGCAGCACTAATGCTGGTAATCATAAAGAAAATCATCGGCACCAAGATAATCCATTGATGAATATTCAGATAGACGGTGTTGATTCCGATTACCAACCGTTTTTCCAACTCGGTAAATTTTCACAGTGCATACTTCCTTTAGTCAGTTTCATTCCATATTTTACAGGTAGAAAAGTTTCTTGATGGAACTACACCTTTTTGAGAATCTAGAATAGAGGACCGCTAGTATTTTCAGCTATCCACAACTAATTCCGGGTATCCGCAACTAAATTCAGCTATCCGCAACTAATTCCGGGTATCCGCAACTAAATTCGGTTACCCGCAACTAAATTCAGGTATCCGCAACTAATTCCGGGTATCCGCAACTAAATTCGGCTACCCGCAACTAAATTCAGCTATCCGCAACTAAATTCGGTTATCCGCAACTAAATTCAGCTATCCGCAACTAAATTCGGTTATCCGCAACTAAATTCAGCTATCCGCAACTAAATTCGGGTATCCACAACTAAATTCAGCTATCCGCAACTAATTCCGGGTATCCGCAACTAAATTCAGCTATCCGCAACTAATTCCGGGTATCCGCAACTAAATTCGGTTACCCGCAACTAAATTCAGGTATCCGCAACTAATTCGGCTATCCGCAACTAATTCCTCTAATTCACTACAATGAAAAAAGCCCACTAGATTTCAAATGAAATCTAGTGAGCCATAACCTTCATCATATAAAAATCAATTACTCTTTTACAGGTACGATAACATCAGTTTCTTCAGAGATTACCACTTCAGTTGCTTCTTCTAATGAAGCTTCAACCTCAACATCTGTTTCAGCTAAGACTGCTGAATGTGCTGCTGCACGTTCTTTCGCAATAGCGCTAGCTTTAACACTTGCTTGAGCTTTAGCTTTGTTCGCTGCAGAAGGGTTTACTTCTGTCGCTTCCTCTTCCGTTACAACTTCTTCTGTTGCTTCTTCTTCCGTTACAACTTCTTCTGTTGCTTCTTCTTCAGTTACAACTTCTTCTGTTGCTTCTTCTTCAGTTACAACTTCTTCCGTTGCTTCTTCTTCAGTTACAACTTCTTCTGTCGCTTCTTCTTCAGTTACAACTTCTTCCGTTGCTTCTTCTTCAGTTACAACTTCTTCTGTCGCTTCCTCTTCAACTACAACTGCTCCAGCATGTACCGCCGAATTAGGGGCAGCATGTGCCTTTGCTGTTGCACTTGCATGCAGGCTAGCCTGTGACTTTGCTTTGTTTGCTGCAGATGGGTTTACTTTTTTAGCTTCTTTGCTGTCTTCGTCAGATGCATCTTCATTAGCATCTTCCTCGTCCTCTTCCGTCTTCACAACTGCATCAGGATTAAGGTCGATTGACTCAGAATCAGAATCTTCGTCAGACTCTTCTTCCTCTTCCGTTCTTACCACTGAATCGGAATCCAAATCAACTTCCTCTTCTTTACCAGCTTCTTCATCTTCTTCAGTTTTCGCAGCTACTTCGCTTGAAGCATCTGTCGCTTCTTCAGATTCAGGTGAAGATTCAGCATCAACTTCTGCCTCTTCCATTACTTCCACCTCTAGCTCAACCACTTCTTCAACAGGTGCTTCTTCAGAAACGACCTCTTCTGTTACCACAGGTTCAACTACATCCTCTTCCACTTTTTCACCCTTGCCATGAACGGCTGAGTTTGGGGCAGCATGCATTTTTGCCGTTTCACTCGCATTTACACTCGCTTGTGATTTACTTGCTTTTTCATCTTTAACCTTTACGTTCACTTCATTTTTAGCTTGTACCTTAACTGCTGGCACACTAGCCTTTACTTCAACTTTTGCGTTGCCTTTTCCCTGTGCTGCTTGATTCGCTTTACCATGGTCTGGACCGGCCGCATCAGTAAACTGGCCTCCTGCAAGAACTCCGAATGATAATGCTCCAGCAAGCACAAAAGATTTAGCTAATTTTTTAGGGTTTAAATAATGTTTCATTTTTTAATTCGCTCCTTTTATTATCATGTTCCGTGGCTATTCGCAATGGTTTACACTTTTAATAAAGAAGCTTTCTGCGGCGGTGGTGATGGCGGTGCATTCACCCATTGGTTGTTCATTAACGAAAGCCGAGATAGGAACGGCTCGACCAATAGAATTTCGTAGCTCGTATCCCATTCAAACCATTTATCCACCAAGCTTAATGTATTTATTCCACCTTGAATTCGCTCATTCGAGTGACCGCTAGAGTGGCCTGTCCGTTGCGTTGGTTTCGGCACCTGATTGACATCAGGGAGCTTTTCACGGTTAACAGAATTCTCTTCCTCCTGTACTGCAATCTGTACTGGTGGTTCCGAAAATTCATCTTGGCTCGAACCCTCAACAGGTACAACAGGACTTTGGATTTTAGGTTCCGGCTCACTATTTATAATGGTTAGCTTGCTACTGATATCCAGGTCATTTGCTTTTCTAGCATCAAGCTCCTTCTCCGTCTTCTTGACAGCAGACTGAACCTTCCCTTTCGCTTGTTCCGGCATACGATCAAGCACCTGGGATGCCTTGTCAGAAACGGCAGGTTGTCGATCCTGACCTTTTGAATGCTGCTCCTCAACTACCTTTGGTGGGGCTGCAGACTTTTCACTAATCTTTCCTCGTTCATCTGCTAAACTAGCATTTGCAGACGAACCTGCCTGGACACTAACACTATCTAGTTTTTCATTATTTGATTTAACAGAAGCCTTTGCCTCGATGTTAGCCTTTTGAGGATGCTGCACACCATTTGGCTTCTCCGCAAAAGCCATGTCTGGTACAAGCATCGCTGCTCCTACGACCAGACCTGATATAAGAAATTGGCGGAAGTTCAAAATTTCACCCCCTCTCAACAATCGTTCACGGACAATATTCGAGGGTGTTAAAACACTTCTGTCCGTAATTCTTTCAAACGATTCTTTCAACCTAGTAAACCTTGTGACAAATCTCCCTGATTTCTAATAGACTAGGACTTTCTATCGACAACATTTGCCATGATTCTTTCTAATCCAACGTTTGATTAATAACACTCCAAACCCTCATAAAAAAACGAACCTAGTGCGCATTTCAAGAAGAATCTTGCCGATGAAAGATTCTTCTTTTTAAATAAGAAAAACCATCCAAAATCTAGGATGGTTACCTTCGTTTTTATAAAGTTTGCTCGCCTTTCATGCCATTAATTGAATAGCTTACCGTTAACTCTGCACTTAGTGAATGTGACACTGAGCAGTATGTATCCTTCGATAACTTAATCGCACGGACTACCTTTTCTTCAGGCAAGTCCCCTTCAAGGGCATAATGCACATGGATATGGGTGAATTTTTTCGGATGATCATCCGCCCTTTCTCCCTTCACATCCATTTGAAAGCCAGTAACCTCTATACGCATTTTTTTCAAGATCGAGATAATATCGATACCAGTACAGCCTGCTACCGCATTTAATAGTAATTCTGTTGGCCGTGGACCTGTATTTTGACCGCCTACCTCTGCCGCCGCATCCATTTTAATTTCATGTCCAGAAGGAGCAACTCCCGAAAAAGCCATATCGCCATTCCATTTAACCGATAATTCCATTACACACAATCCCCTTTTTGGATATTTTTACTATCCTTACTATACCTTGTTTAGGTTATGAATGTTAAGATAGTTTATACTAAAATGCTTGAGGAACTGATGTGCTATGATTCGAAGTTTTGCCTATGCTCAAATTACCTTTATACTTTCTTTACCGATTTGGCTGAAACTCACCGCCTATCTGCACCCTATAGTCATTGCGGTTGTTTGGTTCTGTCTAACTATCTCTTTTTTATTCGTGAATGCCTTGGTAAAAAACGAAAAGATCAGCATCCCAATGATTGTCCTTCACTCCTTAACCGCACTATATTCTTTAGGATTGTTAATCTTACTTTTTTACAGGCCAAAGAACCAAAGCTACGGCGAGATCAATCTGGTTCCGTTCGAAATGGTGCTGTACTACCTTTCTGGTCATGTGTCACCATTGATTAGCATCTATAATTTAGCCGCGAATATCGGTCTATTTATTCCGTTTGGTTTGTACTATTGCTTAATTAGAGAGCACCCTAAACTAAGGCAGCTGATCGTTATTGCAATTTGTTCGATTAGCATCATCGAAGGTCTGCAATATCTTACTAAAAGAGGAAGTTTGGATATTGATGATCTAATTTTGAACGTACTGGGAGTCTGCCTAGGGTATCTCTTTTACCCGCTTGTTAAAAAAGTTTTAACCATTAATTAGCCTGGGATGAGGACTATTCTTCATCCTCCTCCACCTCTTCTTCACTCGCTTCATGAGCCTTGCCGATTTCCTCCTTGAGCTTTTCAAAGGCATTAACACGAAACTTTGCACAGGCAACTAGGTCATCGATTATTTCGATAAAGGTCTCATAGGCAATTCCATTTTCCCCGCAGCCTGTGATCAGCTTTAAGAAGTCTTTTTCGAACAACTGGTATTGTTCTTTGAACTTCTTGCTATCCATCGTAAGGAAATACTCTTCATCAACGACAAACTCATTAAACACCTTTTTCGTTAACCGTTTTTTTGAGATGCTGATTTCCTGCTGGTCCTGTTCTTTGTCATAATGCTGTTCATCCTCGTATTCTGAACATAGCGTCGCATATATTTTTTCAAGCAGCTCTGTTGGTTCTAAATACTTCAGCTCCTCCAAACCTACACCTCCTGAAAGATCGACCTATTCCGTTCAATTCGTATACTCTATCCTATTTATCGCCAATTCTAGACATTTTTAAAATTAGCCCTTTTACGCAGAGAAAAAAACACACAGAAGAGTTTATGTGTCTGTATTCTTTCAAAGAGACATTTATCTGAACATTCCTCGACAATTTCCCCGGGAATATTTGTTAATCAAACATTTGATTAATCCTGTCCTAACCCTTTTGATTAAACGAATCTAGGCGTATTTTGGTCCAAAAAGTTTGTCGTAAGGAAGGACTAGTTTACTGTATTTATTTCCACACAAAACAACAAAAAATCCCCTCATCGTGGATGAAGGGATTTGTTTTAAAAGTTATTAAAGAACATCCGGATGACGTCGGCACCGCCGATAAAGGTTCCTAAAGAAGCGCCTAGATTTGCTAGGACGATCACGAGCAATACTCTAGTCACTTTGTTACGCCAAAAGCCTTTAATCGTAAACACGTCTTCTGAGAGCATTTGGAAATCACCAACATTAGGCCGCTGGAAATAGCCTTGTACAATCCCCGCGATAAATCCGGCTGCTAACAGCGGATGCAGCGTGGTAATCGGTGCAGCCAAGAAGGCAGACAAAACGGTAAGCGGGTGACCAAAAGCAAGCATTGCACCTATGGCTGAAAGAACACCTGTCCATAAAATCCAGCTAATCGCTTGATCCATCCCAGTTGAAGGATTGAGAAAAAAGGTAATCGCGATCAGGGCAACAATAACCGCTGGGATTGCCCAGCCAAGGATTTTAGGCATCCTTGATTTTGGTTTGATTTTTGTTAACTCTCTTAGGTCATGTTCTTTGTGGATTTCTTTCGTTATCCCAGGGACATGTGCTGCACCAAGAACGGCGACGATTTTTTCCCCGGGCGCTTCCTTGATTTTTTGAGCCAAATATTGATCACGTTCATCAATTAAAGGTATCTTTAATTTCGGAAAAGCCTCTGAAATTTCGGCAAGCGCTGCATTTAAGGTATCCTGGGTCTTCATTTTCTCAAGTTCTTCTTCGGAGATCGACTCTTTATTGAAAATACTATAGAAAATAGCGGTGAGCAGCTGCCCTTTTCCCCAAATGCCAATATTGCTCCAAATCCGAGAAAAAGTAGTTTGGATATTACGGTCAGCTAATACAAGCTCTGCGCCTATTTCCTTTGCCGATTCAATTCCTTGAATCATTTCCTGGCCAGGCTTGGTATCAAACTGCTTAGCCAAACGGTTTTGAAAGGAAGAAATGGCCAGGTTCATTAACAATAAAGGCGCTTTCTTTTCTTTAATAATTTTAAAAATATCGGTTTCCTTCCACTTGCTTCCATCTTGAATTGATTTATAGCGCTGTTCATCTAATTCGATACAAACTGAATCTGGACGTTCTTGCTCAATTACTTCCTTCACCTGCTCCGCACTGCGTTTAGAAACGTGAGCAGTACCTACTAGGATGATTTCTTTATTCTCAAGATGAATTCTTGTTATATTCTCTTCCGACATAATCTACTTCCTTCATCAATTTAATAGTAGTGCTATGTTTAATTCATTTTCTGCTAGTAAAAAAGCTAGAGTTAAAAACATAACTCTAGCTTACCACATTATAGTCGATTCTTCTTTCTATTTTAGAAAACAATTGTCTTATTTTGATGGACGATGATTCGGTCTTCTAGGTGCCATTTTACGGCACGGGCCAATACACTCCGTTCAATACGGCGGCCGATTTTTTTCAAGCTATCCACATGATCGCGGTGGTCTACTCGGCTGATATCCTGTTCAATAATCGGACCTTCATCGAGATCATTCGTAACGTAGTGTGAAGTCGCTCCAATTAGTTTCACACCGCGGTCATAGGCACGCTCATAAGGTCTTGCTCCCACAAACGCCGGTAAGAAGGAGTGGTGGATATTGATAATCTTATTCGGATTTGCAGCGACGAATTTAGAGGTTAAAATTTGCATATACCGCGCCAAGACGACGAAATCGATGTCATGTTCTTTTAATAGCTGGAGCTGTTGTTCCTCTACCTGCTCACGAATCTCCTTATTGGCTGGAATATAGTAAAACGGAATATTTAATCCTTCAACAACCTCTCTTGCCTGTTCGTGATTACTAATAACGAGCGCGATATCGACCATCAAGTCGCCGTTTTGCCACTCCCATAACAGCTCTAGCAAGCAATGAAGTTCCTTGGAAACAAAGATTGCAGCATTCTTCATATGATACACATGCGTGAAATTCCACTCCATAGAAAACCTCTCGGCGATTTCTGCAAACTGCTGCTCCATAAGGGTCGCCTTTTCCTTCAGGCCTGGACATTCAAATTCAATCCGAATGAAAAAAGTGCCACCCTCAGGATTGGTAGAATACTGACTGGATTCAATAATATTAGCATTATAAGAAAACAGAAACTGGGAGACTGCCGAAACAATCCCCGGCTGGTCAGGACAACTGACCAACAGACGGCCCCGATTCTGATTACGATCTTGAAACACTTGAATTTGATCCTTAATATATGAATTCATTTTAAAACCTCTCTCCAATTATTGAACAACATTATACAGGCAAACAATGAATAGGTAAAACACTTTTTAGCGAAAATTCAAACTATCTACTGCATTCAATTCGACAAACTTCGGGCGGTGCCTGTCACCACGCTGTCGCAGCTTTGTTGTCAAATAAAGTTCACATTTATCTGTTAAGGTTTTGTGAACAGGATTTTGCTAGGTTTGGTATTCTGACAATGTTCGCTATTTTTCTATACGAAAATGGCTGAAAGAGTTCTATTTTTATAAAAAATCGTTGTGTTTTTGTGGTATTCTGTCGAGATTAGAACGTTTACATTTTTGCTGTTCCTCTTAATAATTTAAGGTGGTTAGTGTTCGTGAACACAATCAAATAGATTTTTAGGAGGTTATATTATGATCTATGAAGAAAAACCGTGGTTAAAGTTTTATGATCCAAGAGTGGAGGAGCATGTTAGTCTGAAACATGAATCACTTTACGATTTTCTAGAAGATGCTGTGAATCAATTTGGTGACAAAGCTGCGTTTACTTTTTATGGTAAAGTTTTCAGCTACAATGAAACCAAGATGATGGTGGATCGACTTGCATCTTCTCTACATAGAGAAGGCTTTAAAAAAGGTGACCGAGTAGCGATTATGCTACCAAACTGCCCGCATTATATTTTCACCCTCTTTGCCATTTTCCGTTTAGGCGGTATTGCGGTCCAAGTGAATCCTATGTATGTGGAAAGAGAAATCGCCTATGTACTTGACGACTCTGGTGCAAAATACATGATTATGCTTGATGCCTTCTATCCGAAAGTGAAGAAAATTCAGCAAGACACCTCCTTGAAAAAAGCGATTGTCGTAAGTTTCGGCGGGGACAGAATTGCACTAGCGGAAGAAGACCAATATTTTGAAGCAACCCTTCAAGGCGAGGTCACGCTCAAAGAAACGGCTATCGATCCCCACGAAGATGTCGCTGTCCTTCAATATACCGGCGGAACCACCGGTGTTCCTAAAGGTGTTATGCTCACACACTATAACCTCCTTGCTAACTTCAACCAAGTTTGTGATTTTATTTATAACACATGCGATGATATCCCAGATAATTTTAAAATGATTACCGTCCTTCCAATGTTCCATGTCTATGGACTATCCAGTGTTGCCTTATGCGGCATTCGTGAAGGCGCGAACCAAATTGTGCTGCCGCGTTTTGATGTCAAGGAAGTGATGGAAACGGTCAAACGTGAAAAGCCATTCATCTTCGCCGCCGTTCCGACGATGTACTTTGCCTTAAACAGCCAGCCAGAATTACTAAAAGAATGCGGCTTCGACCAATTGTATTTCGTCGGCAGCGGCGGGGCACCATTACCTGTCGAGCAGGCAAAAATCTTTGAAGAAATTACTGGTGCTACCCTGATGGACGGCTATGGTTTATCGGAAGCCTCGCCGACCGTAATCTTTAACCCGCCGTTTGTGCCTCGAAAATATGGCAGCATCGGTATTCCAGTTCAGAGCACGATTGTAAAAATCGTCCGTGAAACAGAAGACGGTGTATATGTGGATGCTCCTGTAGGCGAAGCTGGTGAATTGATCATTAAAGGTCCACAAGTAATGAAGGGATATTGGAACCGACCGAAGGATACAGAAGAAGTGATTAAAAACGGCTGGCTCCATACCGGGGACATTGCACGCATGGATGAAGACGGATATTTCTATATCCTTGACCGGAAAAAGGATATGATTATCGCTAGCGGCTACAATGTATATCCGCGTGAGGTAGAAGAGGTTCTCTATCAGCTAAAAGGCATTGAAGAAGTCCTGGTTGTTGGAATCCCTGATGATTACCGTGGCGAAACCGTTAAGGCTTTTGTCAAACTAGGAGATGGCCACGCCCTTCCTGTCGAAGAAATTATTGAGTTTGCCAAAGCAAATCTCGCCCCGTATAAGGCACCTAAGGAAGTGGAAATCCTTCCTGACCTGCCAAAATCATCAGTCGGAAAGCTCCTCAGAAGAGTGCTCCGCGATGAAGTACTCGCAAAGGTTAATGTTTAAAATGTTATAGGCATTGTTGTTAAAAGGTTGTGTGACCAATAGGTTACACAACCTTTTTATTTTCTAAAAAGTCCAGCCTATTAGACTATTTCACCAATCAAATTAATATCTGAGTCATAAAATGAATAGTAATAGGAGACGAAAGGAGTGATCAACATGGATCGTATTACCTTCTTATTTCTAGCCTCTATTTTAGCTGGTTTTGCTTTGTTAAATCTACCATTAACAGGATTCTTTGCACCATTTAACCCAGTCGTTGACCTTATCGGTATTCTTGCCATCCTTATTTTCTCATTATTTATTATCTACTACGGGCTTAAAGCGCTCGTTGGAAAAAAATAGTACAGCACTTATACAAAGGTTAAAGCTTGAGGTTTTCCCCTCAAGCTTTTTTTACTGGTTAATTAATATATCTTCTAATTGTTCTGCGTTATCAGAATCTAAAATACCGTACTCTTCCCTCACATTTTTGATTTTTCAAAAATTGTTCAAAATAGTTTGTTATCTTGTTAAAATTTTAAGGTAATATTTGGATGAAGAGACAGATTATTAAAACCTGAAAATCTCGGCAATTGTATCTATACGGGGGTAGTTGGATAATGCAAAGTCTAAGAAGTTATTTTTTGAGAAGAGGAATTAAATTAGGTGTCAGGAGATAAAGAGAAGGAAATCACTTAGCGAAAGTAGCTTTGAAGATCGCAGGCAGGCGTTAAATAGGATTGCAAAGAAGTGGATTATCCTGCCAGCCGATTGCAAGGTGGAGAAACTGGAAATTGACGGAATTTATGCGGAATGGCTTTCGACCGAACAGTCGGCTGCTGACAAGGTTATTCTCTACTTGCACGGCGGCGCTTACGGATATTGTTCTGCCGATACCCACAGGTCACTAGCAGCGAGAATAATGAGGGAAGCAGGTGTCAAGGTGCTGCTCCCAGAATATCGACTGGCACCCGAGCATCCCTTTCCAGCAGCGATTGAAGATGCGGTGACCGTTTATCATTGGCTTCAAGAACAAGGATATCAACCTGAAGATATCATCTTTGCTGGTGATTCTGCGGGCGGCGGGTTAAGTGTTTCGGCGGCTTTGATGTTAAGAGATATGAACGAACCTTTGCCAGCGGCAATTATTTGTCTCTCGCCATGGGTTGATTTAACGGGCGGAGGTGAAAGCTATTCGAAAAATAAAGCAAAAGACCCTTACCTAAACGCAGAATTAGCATTAAGAGCAGCACGTGCCTACGCAGGCAATGAGCCACTTACACACCCGCTCATCTCCCCTGTTTATGCTGACCTGACCGGCCTGCCGCCTTTATTCATCCAAGTAGGAAGTATTGAGATCTTGTTAAGCGATGCTGAGAAACTTGCCCACAAGGCAATACTTTCAGGGGTGGAGGTTACCTTTACTGTTTGGAAAGGCATGTGGCATGTATTTCAGATGAGCAGAAAAATGACGGAAGCGAAACGGGCGGTTATGGAGATTGGTATTTATTTGCTAGGGAGACCTTTGCACAAAAGGGACACTAGTTTGAAGCATTTTTTTCCCACAGCAAAGTCTTTCTGTGGAATTTTCAATTACATATGTAAGGATTAAATTGCTAGTAAAAATGTAGTGTATTTTGCGGGGGTACACTGGCCATTATTGTACCCCCACATTACTATACAAATTGCACTGCAAATTCTCCCAAAATAATTATCAAAAGCCCTGTATATCAACAAAAATAAACCTCCAAATCACCATACAATTTGAAGGTCATTTTGTATTATATATTTAATGTTTGCGATCGTTAACGGAACCCGTTACCAAGCGGGTCTCCTCTTTTTAGATCGGCTAAATCTGAGTGTTGCCTGTTACTCATCTATTTCGGCATTCCAGGCGGGTAGTAGTAAGGCGGTACTTTGATCCAGCCTTTCTTTCTCATGGCGTCTTTGAGTGAGCTCCCGAATTTCATTTTTTCTAGCATGCAATGGGTAAATAAAACGGATAAATCATTTCTAATACATTGGCTGGCAGCGGCCGCACAATGAGTAATGGCTACGACTGTTTTCATACTTAAGCCGTTAGTGATTTCATTATCCGTAAGCTTTACACCTAACGGTACGGCGTTGGGTTCGGAATTTGGCCGTTCTTCACTCGTTGGAGGTAAATGAATCCCCTCCTTTTTCATAAACTCCTTAAACCGCTTCCCTTGGGTATCACATTGTTTCATACTTTGATTCAACAAATCTTTTACCTCATCATCAGAAGTTGTGTTAAGTGCGATTTGTATGTAGACCGTCGCTTCATCCATTAAAGCTAGATACATCCAACAACTCATAACTTCTCCAACATGAAGTGGGTTTTGCGATTCATCATCTATGGTCATTTGGAAAAAATCTTTTACAGTTTCAAATATCGTTGTCATGTATACTCCTCCCAATGATTAATATAGATATTTTTTATATTAAGGTGGAAAAGTATACAGATGTGGTTAATTTTTGCTACTCAAGAGCGGCCGAGCGAGCTAATCTAGAAATAAAGGACTTACCGTCCCACATGATCTTGCTTTTCGCCTTTCTTTTCATTACTTCAGGTTCTTCTAGCAATAAAAAGAAGTTTTTCATCGGAAGAGGTCCTAGGTTATGCTTTTCTGACAACCTATCGAGATATAATCTTCTTGCTTCTGAAAAATCCTTTGATTGATTGCTATTAGAGTCGGAGAAGTCGTATAAAACACCTGCACCGGCTACTCTGGCCACCCGATAATTATCTGCTACTCGCAAGTAAAAATCCCAATCCCAATAATTATGTACCTCAGGGTCAAACAGCCCGATTGTCTCGTGAATTTCCTTCCGATAAAGACAGCCAGAGGACACAAACGTTGAGAAGTTGCGCATCGCTTCATAGTCTAACTCATAAGCAAACAAAAATCGCTCAGCGGGTACTCTCACATTAGATTGCTGCTGAAAATTTACAATTTCAACGTCGGAATAGATCATATCAAACCCGTTAAGCTCATTAATCATCGTTTCGATATGCGAAGGCACTAGCAAGTCATCGTCATCAATTAACATGATCAACTCACCTTGGGCCTGCATTAGGCCTGAGTTCCTTGCATAAACATGCTTTAAGTTTTCTTCCATATTAATGATGGTAATGGCCAATTCAGGATACAAAAACTTAACAGAATCAACACTTTCCCCGGCATCATTTACTATGAGCACTTCAAAGTCTTGAAAAGTCTGCATGCTTAATGACTCCATTAACTCCGCTAAATGATAAAGTCGATTAAAGGTTGGAATAATAATCGAAATCAAAGGCTTTTGCATATGACAACCCCTATATTTTGGTAACTGCATTTACTACTATACCTGAAAAGGCATATTTATGTATAAATATTAGAACAGCCAGTCAGTTTAATGGTATTATTTAGAAAAGTTAAACTCTAGGAGGTTGAATCACGTTATGAAGATCGCCTTTATTTCAGATATTCATGGTAATGCCGTTGCCCTTGATGCTGTCCTGGCCGATATAGCGAAAAAAGAGGTTGATAATATCTATGTGCTGGGGGACATTTGCTACCGAGGCCCAGAACCAAAGCGTTCTCTTGACCTCGTAAGGAACTTACATACCGAAGTCATCAAAGGCAATGCAGATGAATGGGTAGTCCGTGGTGTGCGCGAAGGAGAAGTTCCAGACAAAGCATTAGCATTAATGAACACAGAGCGGAAATGGACGGTTGATCAGTTAGATCCCGCTGATATTAGCTATCTTGAAGCTTTACCAACTCACTTACAATTTAACGAAAAGGGTGTTGAAGTGGCGGCCTTTCATGCCACACCTGACAGCTTGTTTGAGATTGTCCTTCCAAATGCTGACGATGAAAAAATGGAAGGTACGATGATGAAACCAGCGAATGCAAATGTTTATGTGTACGCCCATATTCACAGGCCCTATATCAGATATATGAACGGGAAGGTCATCATGAATATTGGCAGTGTTGGACTGCCGTTTGACGGAATGACCAAGTCCTCCTACGGACTTCTTGAAATTGAAGATGGAAATATCTCAACGTCCATTCAACGAGTCAGTTTTGACCTCGAAAAGGTGACACGGCTTTACCAGGAAGTAAACTATCCAAATGCCAGCATGATGAGCGATATCATCCGTAATGGAAAAATCTAATTATGCAAAAAAAGAACTTGGCGACTCCAGGTTCTTTTTAACCTTCAAGCATCTTTAAATATGGTATTTCTTTCTCGTCCACAATGACGTTGGTGATTTCTGTGTCAGTTTCATATATTTTCGCACCGACTGGCAATTTATTTGCAGTGCCATCCTTAAATCGCCACGCCTTGTCTGTTTGTCTAACAATTTCTCCAATAGGTTCACCTAGTATATAGTTCAATTCCTGTTCCCCACGAACATGCGAGTAGCTATTATGAATATGGAATGGACATTGTATCTTCCATCTGTCTATTGTTTTGCAATTTGTGACAGCTACTACCATGCCATTGAAATAAATCAACTTTTTAAAATGGAACAAGCACGTTATTTAGAAAGAAATTACTTTAACAAAAAAATAAACAATACTTTATAAAGCAATTGGAGAAGGTCTAATGCCAGTCATTTCAATTTTCGAGCACTCATTAAAACTTGAGCTAGCCATTAGTGAATTAGAACAACACCAGATCCCCCAAGAGAAAATCCTCGCTGCCTCCATTAATAAAAATGGTTTAGAAAAAAAGTATTTGGACCCTTACAATGCAGACGGACTTAATTTATTTTTAATTTCATGCATTGGGATGATTCTCATGCTAATAGGGACGATTTATGGGTTTGTCCTGTATTTAGGCCCCGTGCTTTGGGGGCTAATAGGTTTAATCGCAGGCTCCTTGATTGGGCTAATCATCGATTACACAGTAAAAAAAGCCAGGAATAAAAAAACAATTAAGAAGCATATCATGGACGTCATTATAATTGTAAACTGCGAAGATGATAAAGTAGAAATGGTCGAGGAAATACTTAATCGGCATCATACTTTGGGCACCGTTAGAATTTGAATCTGCAAACCCTTCGGTCAAACGGCGAAAGTTAAAGAACCGACAAGAAGCCTTTACTCCCGAAGAGAAAGGCTCTTTTGTAACTTCACTGTAATGGATTCTCAAAATCGTTAATCAGGATCTTTACTTCATCACCTTCAAAGATTCCACCCGGGCATTCTACAGCACAGACGATTCCGCGTCTTTTATAGCCGGCTTTTACAAACCTTGCAGCAAGTTTTGGCAGGGTTTCATAGTGTTTTTGAATCTCTTCTCCAGGGTGTACACAAGGCTTATTCTCCCCCATACAAATTAACCCTGTACCGTTTGGAAATAAGATTCTCGAACCAATGGTTAACTTAGTCAGCTCTGGAAAGCCATTCACTAAAAGATTGGCCCCTAACCACTCTGGCAACACATAATCCACTCCCAGTGCTTCCGCAATCTGCGTTAACTCTTCCTCAGAAACAACCGTAATCTGGCGCCGATTTAAAATCTCTGTGCCTCTTGGATACATCGGCTGCCGGGAATCTGCTTTCGCCGTTAGACCAAAATGGCGGTCCCCTTTCATTCCACCGAATTCAAGTTTTACCTCAGATATTCTCCTCGTCACAAACGTTTCTGAATTGTCGGCAATTAAAATTGCATTTACCTTAGCTGTTCCACTCTTCATTCCATCCCACACCCATTTCTTAAAAACAATACATGAGAAATTTATATCAATTATCCAACCTTTATACAAGCATTAGAACCATCTTTTTACAAACAAAAAGAGAAGTGTAGTCCAACACTTCTCCTCAAGGCTAAAAAAAGTAAGCAAGTAGTTTTGACTTCTTTTGCAAAATCCTTTTCAACAAAGGTTTGATAATGTGGAACTTTCCCTTCGAATTCACCTTCTAGCAGTTCATACATCATGACCGTATGATCAAAGGCAAACGCCTGCCAGAACAGCAAGAAAATATCTGCTGGCTCTAAGCCCTCAAGAACACGATCCTCTCTAGTGATATAAAACTTTTCATAAACTGGAATAATGGTTACAAAAACTTTTTTAATACAACCAATATAGCATCTAAAAAAAGATGGGTGCCAAGTAATGGCCCCATCTTCCTATAAAACTAGATATTCTCCTGTTTCAACCCATCAATAATATTCTCTTTTTTAATTTTCCCTATCGAATAAAGCATTGCTAAGCTTACAATCATGAAAATGGCTAGAATGACGTAAATGATACTCATCCAAGGTAGAGCAAAGCCGTATTCAAAGGTACCTCTCAGCGACCAGTAGATGAGCACCATAACGACTAGACTAATAGGAAGTCCAAAAACTAAAGCCTTAACACCGTAAAACACGCTCTCGTAATGAATCATTTTATTAAAGCCCTTTGGTGTCATACCTACTGACCTTAGCATGGCAAATTCCCGCTTGCGGAGTGATATGCTAGTTGAGATGGTATTAAAAATATTAGCGATAGAAATCAGTGAGATCAATGCAATGAAACCATAGGTAAATACAGACATAAGCATAATCATCTGCTGATCACGCTGCCTATTTTGGTAGACATTGTACACATACATATTCGAAGATTTCACTTTATCTAGCGCATCCTGTGTGGCCAGCGGATCAGAACTGTTCATGTATAAGTAAACTTGAATATCTTCCTCCAGCTGAGCATCGATTAGTTGATGCAGCGTTTTTTCTGAGACAACGATATCCACCATCCCCAGTCCAGATGGCCGGACCCCCATTGGGACTTGATCTGTTAACGCCCCAATCTGAACTTTGTTTAGATATCGCTCTTCCTCACTTTCATAATCGAATGCAAATAAATCAATCGATTTTCCAACCTCCGTCTGAATAGTCTTTGTTTCAATCACTTTCCCAGACTCATAATCTTTGTAAGAGATTTTATCAATTACGATTCCTGTTGTGTTGTCTAATTTCTCTGGATCAAGACCAGCTTTCTTTGCAAATGCTTTATAGCTTTCTTCATCCAATCCTTGCAGAACCAGTTGATAAGGATATTTTCCATCCTTTAAAATCGAATTGTCTTCTTTGACAAGCACTTTCAACTCATCGGCAATTTCCCTTTCATCAATCCAGGTAGTCAGATAAAGCTGTTCAACCATGCTCGATTCTGTGACATAGTCGACCTTAGATAATGGCTTTAATTCTGCAGATCCCGTCTGATCTCCCATAACTTGAATATCAAAATTAACCTCTTCCTGGGATAGCTTTAATGACTTCTCCAAACTGGAGGTGAAAAAGGAAACTGCCAAAAATAAGACAATACTGATGACAAGTGAAAACACGGTTGCTTGATACCTTCTCTTGTTTCTTTTTAAATTTTTCAAGCCGATTTCTGCTTCCATCCCAAAAACTTTTCTGATCAGCTTAGAAGTTTTCACTGCTTTACCTGTCAGTTTAACATCCTGTGATTGACGGATGGCATCAATGGCCGAAACCTTTGATGCTCTTCTTGCCGGCAAATAAGTAGAGATTAAAATCGTGACAATTGAAATCGCGCATGCCGTTAACATAGACGAAGGCGTAGCCACTACAAGGAGCTTTTCGGTAACATTGAGTGCTTCCCCGAGAAAACGGTTAATAAACGCAAATGTGACAGCCATTCCAGCTAGTCCGGCAAGAATACCGATCGGGATACTTAGAGCGCCAATGATTGCACCCTCAAAAAATACCGAATTACGCTTTTGCCTCTTTGTTGCTCCGACACTAGCGAGCATCCCTAAATGTCGAGAGCGTTCTGATACACTAATCGCAAAAGCATTATAAATAAGTGCGACGGAACCAATGATGATCACCGCCATAATGATGGCTGCTAATGAAAAAAGAGTTGTTCTAAGATTATCCCGATCGGTAACGCCATAATAACGAAGCAATTCGCTATTAAAACCTACCTTCTTAATCTGCCATTCTGACACCAGTTGATCAGCATGCTCATAGAGTGAACCGTTGACATTCTTTAACACAACTACCGCATCAACTGTATCGCTTTTAGTTAACATTTCCTGATCCACATAACCAATTACCGTATATCCCGGCGACCAGGCAGGTTCCCATGTTGGACGATTGATCGTGCCGACTACCGTAACCGTTTTGGTGGTCTCTACTACCAGCTCTTCCATGCTGCCATTCTCATCCGTTTGTAATGGATCAGTCTGAGTTAACGGGTCTACTCCACCTTCAATGATTCTATTTCCAATTTCAAACGTAATCTTGTCACCAATTTCATATGCCACTTTGGCATTGTTTGCAATCTCTTCTGAGAGGACTACCTCATCTTCTGCTTGTGGAAATCGCCCCTCACTTAGTTCAATCGGAAACTGAGTGAATCCTTTTTCGTTATACTCTTTGAAAAATAAATAGGGCTTTCCGCTATTTTTAGACCTTTCTAGATTGGCATAGCCTAGGTCGTTACTGATGATTAAACTTTTCGTTTCTTCATCTTTTTCAATTGCCTCAAGCTGCTGCGAGTTAACATCATCATACTTGACATGCCACTCGCCATCGGTTGCAATTGTCTGTCTTTTCAATAAGTCTAGAAAAGAAACTCCTAATATACTAACGGCCGTCACCATTGCGACTGAAATAATGACACCAATGATCGTGACTAAGGTTCTTCTTTTGTTTTCTTTTAAATGCCGGATTGTCAGTGTGTTGATAATGTTCACGGACGAATCACCTCATTTTTGGCAATCCTTCCATCTTCAATTGAGATGATACGGTCAGCCTGCAAGGCAATCCGTTCGTCATGGGTAATGACAATGAGTGTTTGATTAAACGTCTTGTTAAACATTTTTAATAGCTCAATAATCTCGCTGCTATTCTTACTATCTAAGTTCCCCGTTGGCTCGTCGGCCAGCATGATGGACGGATTACTAATAAGTGCACGTCCTATTGATACCCGCTGCTGCTGTCCACCAGAGAGCTGATTGGGCAAATGGCTTAAACGATTCTCTAATCCTAGAATTTTGACAACATTTTCGAACTGTTTTTGGTCGACTTTATGTTCGTCTAACAATAACGGCAGAGTAATATTCTCCTCTACTGTTAAAATCGGAATAAGATTGTAAAACTGATAGATTAATCCGATCTGCCTGCGCCTGAAGATGGCTAATTGTGTTTCATCAAGCTGGTAAATATCGGTGTTATCAATGAGAACCTTGCCGCTAGTTGGACGGTCAACACCACCGAGTAAATGCAAGAGTGTTGATTTCCCCGACCCTGATGGTCCAATAATCGCAACAAACTCTCCTTTTTTCACTGAGAAGGAAACATCATCCAATGCCTTTACCGCTGTTTCACCCTTACCATACACTTTAGACAGATTTTCTATTTGTAAGATATTCATCGTAAAACCTCCGCAATCTTTATGATGAGTTCAGTATATCTGCCTAAAATGACTTTAAAGTGACTCTTAAGTGACAATTTAGTCACTTAGAGTTTATTTGACCTGTGTTTATATGACTTTTTTATAAAACTTGATATGGAACTGTGTTCCTTTACCGTTTTTGCTTGTCACTTCGAGATTACCCCTCTGGGAGGTGATAATGCTGTATGCCATCGCCAGCCCGATTCCAACGCTGTCCTCTCCTGCATTTTTCCCTTTGTAGAATCGCTTGAAAATATTAGGCAGGTCTTCTTTAGCGATCCCTCGGCCCTGATCCTGAATCGCGATTTCCGTAAACAAAGCATTCTCCGAAAAAGAGATCGCAATCTCTCCCCCTTCGTCTGTATGCTCCACACAGTTCTTTAATATATTTATAATGGCCTCCGCCGTCCAATTGAGGTCGCCTAGAAAAGTAACTGACTCTTCACCAGTGATGGTTAAGGTTTGCTGCTTAATATCGATTGGAATAAGCACTGGCCTTATCGCTTTTTCGATTAGATCCTGAACAGAGGTCTTCTCATTTTTGAAAAGTACCGTGCCAGCATCAATTTTTGATAATTTTAATAAAGAAGACACCAGCCATTCGATTCTTTCGAGCTGGGTGCCGATGTTACGAGTAAATTCTGCACGCTTTGCTTCATTCAGCTTCGGATCGCTTAACAAATCCGTCATTACCATCATCGACGTTAACGGGGTCTTAAGCTGATGAGATATATCCGAAATTGCATCCGTAAGCTTTATTTTGTCTTGCTGCAAAAGCGCCCCCTGTTCTGACAGCATCAAGGTTACTTTATAGATGTCACTTTTTAAAATACTTAACTCACCTTCATAATTATCACGAACATCAAGGGTATAATCACCGCTAGCAATTTTCCGCAAATAACCCGATAGCTTTTCAATTTCACGGTAGCGCCATTTTGTAAAAATCAGACTGCTTCCGGTTAGGATGATGGATGTTATCAACACGAATACGGCAGCGGCAGGCGTGAGGAGGACGACCGCTAAACCTGCTGCTATCATTGTAATGATTGCCATGATGATGATGTATCGTTGAATCTCCTGATTACGTAACACTTACTCCCCCACCTTATAGCCCATGCCTCTTACGGTTTTAATAATCGTTGGCACTTGCGGATTATCCTCCAATTTTTCTCTTAAGCGTTTAATGTAAACCGTCAGCGTGTTATCATTGACAAAATCACCCGCCACATCCCAAATTCGCTCGAGTAGCTGGTTCCTTGTGAGGACTTGTCCAATATGGTTGGCAAAAATCAACAGCAACCGATATTCGAGGGCAGTTACCAGTACTTCCTCGCCATTTTTATAAACCTTGCCTTCTAGTGTATTAATTCTAATATTATTGATATCAATCGTGACCTTGGGTTGTGTTTGCGCCTGCTTGTTGTAGCGGCGAAGTACCGATTTAATCCGTGAAAGCAGCTCGCGAATCCGAAATGGCTTTGTGATATAATCATCTGCCCCCATATCAAGTCCCATCACCACATTCACTTCATCATCTAAAGCCGTTAAAAAAATCACCGGCTTATCACTCTGCTTCTTCACTAACGCACATAAATCATACCCTGATCCGTCCGGTAAAGAGAGATCAAATAAGCATAAATCAATCTCTTGGATTTGTTGTCCGATTACTATTTTCGCCGTTTCGGCATTATGACAAAGGATGGTTTCATAACCATCCTGCTGCAACGAATACTCCAGCCCCGACGCAATCGTTTTATCATCTTCCACCAATAAAATCTTCATCTCCAACACCCTTTTTCTACACTCGTCTCTGCTACTTTCTTCCATCATATTTTAAATACAGCCTATCGTCAAAATAAGAGAACATAAAAAAACTGCCATCCCAAATTGGGCTAGCAGCAATATTCAAAGAAAGGGTGACAGGCACCTAAATGGCACCTAAAATAAATGATCTAACAGTACTTTTGTTCCAATTAACAAAAGCAGGATTCCACCAAAAATTCCTGCCTTCTTTTTCAACCGTTCTCCACTGAAGTTCCCGATTATAACGCCTATGGCAGAAAGGAGAAAGGTGACGGCACCAATACAGATGACTAAAAACAAAATCGACACTTCTAAGAAAGCAAAGCTTAAACCGACTGCTAATGCATCGATGCTAGTCGCAAGAGCAAGTCCCATCAGCATTTTCGTTTTCATCGGCTGACTGCTCTGATTCTTTTCTTCACTAAAGGAGTCATAAATCATTTTACTACCAATTAAAGCTAAAAGAATGAAAACAATCCAATGGTCAAGGGTTTCAATATAGGAGCTAAAACTACTGCCGAAGAACCAGCCAATTAAAGGCATCAGTGCCTGAAATACAGAAAAAATGATTCCTATTTTTAACACATTTTTTATGTTGAATTGTTTTTTTAAGACAACACCGCTTGAAATCGAAACAGCAAAAGCGTCCATGGCAATTCCAATCGAAACCATGACAATTGACACAACATTCATGAGTAGTTCTCCAATCCAATACCTTATTTCTTCCTTAATTTAAGGTTAGCATCCTAGGATCGAGTGGGTCTATACAAACATTCTTTCCTCAAGGAAACATGGAAGAAGAGTGTTTGAGTGTGGTAGTCTATCTATAATGACTTTATGAAGAGGTGTAATAATGGAGTGGAAGATTAAAAGTTCAACAACGAGTAACATTGACCGGTTTCAGGTCATTATGGATGAGGTAACGCTTCCTAATGGAGACGAAAAAACGTTTTCCTATTTGAATTTTGCCAAGGGTGTGTGCATTCTACCGATTACCAATGACGGGGAAGTAATCTGTCTAAAGCAATACCGTCATGCGCTAAAAAGCTGGGAATGGGAGCTGCCCGCGGGAATGATTGACCTTGTTGACCTTCCTGCTATTGAAACGGCTAAAAAGGAGTTAGAGGAAGAAACCGGTTATAAAGCTGAACATTGGCTAGAATTAGGAAGCTTCTATCCTTCTCCTGGATCTACATCTGAAGAAATCTTCCTGTTTGCTGCTGCTGGATTGACATCAACCGAGCAAAACCTCGAAAATAGCGAGCAAATTGAATTACATAACCTTTCAATGGAAGAATTGAAAACATTGGTCCAAAAAGGCGAATTCAAGCATGGTGCTGGGTTAGCCGCTATGTTACGTTACAAATTTGCGACTGATTAATATTAAAAAGGCGCGTTTCCTAAAAAAGAAACGCGCCTTGCTATTTATCTTATAGGTTCAAGAAGTACTTAATTAATCCACTCAGTTTCATAGAGGGAATTTCCAGTTTAAATTCAAAGGAGTAAAGAATCTTACTCCTTCGTTACTAAATATGCTTTATATTCAGCAACACCCGCTTTTTCTACATAAACGGCTAGTACCCAATCCCCGTTAGGAAGGTTAATACCATTTTGTACTGTACCATCCCACAAGAATTCATGGTATGGTGTTGGAGCATTGGTAAAAGATCCTAGTGTATCGATGAATCCACCAATTGTTCCATTTGCATTATATACATATAAATCATACTCTAATACCTCAGCGCCGCCTGGTAGGTAAGCTCCAACATAGTATCCCGCATCTGCTTTTTCCATGAATGCACCAGTTACACGAGGGTAATCCGGCTCGCCGACAAACAGTATGGATGGAACATGGATTGTTTGTGTACCATCACTAATTGTAATCGTTCCTTCATAGTAGCCCGGTTCTAATTTGGAGGTATCCACTTGAACATTTAAGTTCACTTGCTGAGATTTTCCTGGTAGAACCTTTAAGTTATTGCTTGCACTAACGTTAATGCCTGCTGGATTACCAGCAAACTCAACCTCAAAGTTATAAGTCTTTCTTTCGTTTGAAAGGTTTTTAATTTCAAAGCTTTGCTTTTCTACTTGTTTACCGCTATTCTTCACAAATTTACCAAAGGAGTAGCTACCAGGAGCTACCAGCGTTTTTGTATTCAATGCATCAAGAAGACGGATGCTTCCTGCTCCTTGTGTATTGTGAGGATATACTTTACCTGTAGATGGATTGATCACATCTACGGCAGTATTCATCAATGCAGCTTTTACCTCTTCTGTACTCCAAGCAGGATTCTTCTGTAAAAGTAATGCTGCCGCACCCGCAACGTGCGGTGATGCCATACTCGTTCCTTGTAATGCTCCATAAACTCCACCAGGGAAGGTACTTACAATATTTACACCAGGTGCAGAAACATCTGGCTTAATCATCCAAGTAAGTGTTACTGGTCCACGTGAAGAGAAGTCCGCCATTGTTTCGTCAACCCATTTATCAAACTCAATATTGAACGACACTTTATTGTTGCCAGCTCCAAGTTCAGCTAACAATTTTTGACCGTCAGCTAATGTTGTTTTGATGGTTGGAATAGCAAGTCCAGGTACATCTGCGTGCTCACCTGCAACATTGTTAAAAATAATGGCTCCCACAGCACCAGCGTTTTTAGCATTTTCTGCTTTATCTACAAAGGCAAACTCACCGCGGGACATTAAAGCGATTTTACCTTTAAGATCTTTCCCTACAAAATCACTTGCAGCACCTAATCCTACATAGACAAACTCATATTCTCTTTCATTTAATGCTAGTAACTCTTCATCGCTCGGGAAACCTTGAACCTTTGCTGAAGGGTATTCCACACCTTTAGATGTACTGATTTTTGAAGTATATACGTTATAAGGCAACTGTGTAGCCCCTACAGAAATCGCATCACGAGATGTACCAGGTGATCCGACTGTCCAGTTATTAGGACCTGCATTACCATTTGAAGTTACTGCTACTACGCCCTCAGCCATTGCCCAGTCTAAAGCGATAGACGTTGCCCAGTCAGGATTATTAAGTGAGTTTCCTAAAGATAAGTTCATGACGTCAGCACCATCTTGCACAGCCTTTTCAATACCTGCCACAACATCCTCTGTTGAACCACCGTCTGGACCTAATACTCGGTATCCTAACAATTTAGCTTCAGGTGCAACTCCTTTAATCGCTCCATTTGCTGCAACGGTACCAGAAACGTGAGTACCATGGTATTGCCCTGCTCCTTCTTGTGGATCATTGTCATTATCAACGAAGTCCCATCCTTTATACTCTCCAAACGCATGAGCTAAATCAGGGTGAGTGTAATCAACACCTGTGTCGATAACCGCTACTGTTATACCTTCACCAGTAAATCCAGCATCCCATGCCTCATTAGACCCTATGAATGGTGCACTGTTCATCATTTGCGGGCTGAATGCTTCTGCAGAAATTTCTTCAGCAGAGATTACATCAGCTGTATAATGAACATTCGGATAAACCGCTTTAACACCTGGAATTGCTAATAGTTTAATAAGTTCATTGGCAGGCAGTTCTACAGAAAATCCGGAAAATACATAGTCGTACTCTCTGTTTACCTCCGCACCTTTTACTGTTTTTTGTAAAGTAGTGATGACTTTTTCTCTTTCAGACTTTAAATTAGCCTTTGTTTGCTTTTTACCCTTATGTTTCGCTTCTACAATCGACTCTGCTTTTAACTCAACAATGACAGAAGTCGGTCTATTTGAGGATAATTCAATATCCCCGAAGATTTCTGCTAATGGTATTTCAGTTAGTCTTGTTTTTGATGTACCTCCATTTGCTGCTGCACCAAAACTAAATGTTGAAAGCAATAACACAGTTGCAACTAGGCTAAATAAAATTCTAGAAAAACGTTTCTTCATCCCCCTAATCCATCCTCTCTCATAATTAATTGTTTAGCAGTTAACCTTTCATCCTATGTAGGACTCCCCCTTACCATTTACCCGATGAGTAAAGTATTATTTTCAAAAAATTCTTACATTATATTAAATTACACAAACTAATCTAAATTCCCTTGGTTAAATCGCACTAATTTTCTGACTATTTTCTACGGGTTAGTAGGTAAAAACTACGATAATCGTTCTATATTTACATATTTAGATGAAAACCAACAATTTTCTTCTCTAGGAAATGAGATAGTAATATAGTTTTTTTCACCAAAAAGACGATTCGAGGGGGACCGAATCGTCTTTTTAGTGGTGCCTTTCACCGTTATGCTGTTGCCTTGTCTTTACCGATGTAAGTCTTAGCTGTCTTTCTGATGAATGGTACGACCCAGCGGTCTAAGCCGTATTTGCCTGCGTTGAAGCCTGCAGCAAGGATGATGAAGCCTAAGAAGATGTCTGTTGGGTTATGAGATACAGTTCCGGCTAGGAAGAAACTGAAGTTCATCACTAGACCAAAGAACATTGCTGCTGTTGTGAAGCATCCAAGTAAAAGGCCTAAACCGACTAATGTTTCGCCCCAAGGTACAAGGACGTTGAACAATTCGATGTTTGGCAGTGCAAAGCTTTCTAAGAAGCTCACATACCAG
>NZ_MSLS01000043.1 GCF_001940785.1 Bacillus sp. MRMR6 | reverse complement strand
TAATAGTCTGGTAATTAAGGCGAGAAGGTCACACCCGTTCCCATACCGAACACGGAAGTTAAGCTTCTCAGCGCCGATGGTAGTTGGGGCAGGCGCCCCTGTGAGAGTAGGACGTTGCCAGGCAAATGAGACAATCCTTAATGGGGGTTGTCTTTTTCGGTAGAGTAACGTCTCTATATATGCATAGTGACCTCTTTACCAACAGTATAGGGATCACTTAACTTATAGTTGTGCTAAGCGACCTCTTTGTCAAAGCTTAGAGTTGAACAGACTGATAGACGAAATAAGTCATCTATTTTTAAAAAATACACTTGAAAATGCAACAGGTCTTGTTATTCTTAGGATAGGTATAAAAAGCTTCAATACWCAGCAGAATAGTATTTCTTTTACTAAAAAAGGTTATTATAAATTTGAGGTGATTAAATGGCTACTGCAAAAATTGGTGACGTTATTTCCTTCAAAAGAGATGGGAATAAATACGAAGGTACCGTTACTGGTATTAGAGAAAATTCTGTTATGGTTCATTATGGTTTTTCGAAAGATAAGGATGAACCACTTACAACAGTTGTAAATCATAAAAACTACAAAATAACAAAATCAAGCAGTTGAAAAAAACTAGCGTGGAGAATGCTCCAGGCTAGTTTTTTTGATTAAACTCCTAGTCCAGCCTGGTATAATTTAT
This sequence comes from Bacillus sp. MRMR6, assembly GCF_001940785.1. Classification (GTDB taxonomy): domain Bacteria; phylum Bacillota; class Bacilli; order Bacillales; family Cytobacillaceae; genus Neobacillus. The sequence continues at coordinate 31,702 of NZ_MSLS01000043.1, read as the reverse complement.
TCATTGACATTCATGATATCGATTGATGCTGCAATAACTACTTAAAAAGAAAACTATAAGTTATTAATCGGGAGTATAATCATGGAATAATTACGCGAAGATTGGTGATATATTTACCATCGAAAGACCCAAATGGAGGGGTTAATGGACAGGAAAAGAAGGTGATGTTTTATATATCTGAGCATCACCTATACATTGAATGGATATTGTGATTATTTCTTTCTAGGAATGATAAATCCATTTTCAACTTTTTCAAAACCAATCCTTGGATAGTAATCCATCGCAATAGGCGAGGAAAGTAATAAGAGTGTAACTTCATCCCCAATTTGATCTTGTACCAATCCTACTAATTCTTTACCAATACCTTGTTTTTGATATTCCCTATTAACGGCTAAGTCTGATAAATAACAGCAATAGCTAAAATCAGTAATAGCTCTAGCTGCCCCAACAAGCATACCACGGTCCCATGCTGTAATCGTGAGGTCAGCATTTTCAATCATTTTTTGCAAACGTGATAAGTCATCTGCAGGTCTATTTAGACCTGATTCTTTGAACAGCTGAGATAATTCTTCTGGCTTAACCATTGCATTCAGCTTAAATTCTACCTTCTCTGAAAAATTCATATAATACCATCTCCCTTTACTTTATATCCTAATTATAAAAAAAAACTGATATGACCAAAAGGGTCAGTTGCGGTATAATTAAGCATGCCAGTTTTAAGGGAGGGCAGTGTTCATGTTGGAGATTACCTTTAATTTTGATTACTCAAGAGTTAATCCGTTGTATTTTCAGCTTTATTTGTACTTTAAACAAGAAATACTAGCTGGAAAAATAGACCCAGGGGTAAGATTACCATCAAAAAGGAAGCTTTCACAGCATCTTGGAATCAGTCAAAATACCATTGAATCAGCTTATGGACAATTATCAGCAGAGGGATATATTGAAAGTATTCCTAGAAAAGGTATCTTTGTTAAAGAATTAGATCAAGATTTGCTAACAAAACATACCTCACCCTCTCGAATAGTTCAAGAAAGAATGATGGAAGCTGAGGAATATCGGATTGATTTTAGCCAGGGAAAAATTGCACTTGAACATTTTCCTTACTCTATATGGAGGAAGTTAACCTTACAGAGTTTGTATGAAGATGAGAATTCGTTATTCCTAAACGGCGATCCTCAGGGTGAGCTTTCGTTACGAAAAGAAATTGTTAATTATTTATATCAGTCGCGAGGAGTAAGATGTTCTCCTAGTCAAATTCTAATCGGTGCAGGTACACAATACTTACTTACTCTTTTAACATCGATTATCGGCAGAGGTTCCATTTTTTCAATGGAAGACCCAGGCTACCATCGAACTAGGGAAGTTTTTAAAAATCAGGGTGTGTCCTTAAAGCCCATACCACTAGACCAAGAAGGAATCAACATAAATGCTTTAATTAAAAGTAAAGCAAATATCACTTACGTAACACCTTCACATCAATTTCCAAATGGAATGGTTATGTCGATTGCTAGGAGAATGGAATTATTAAAATGGGCAGATGAAGAGGGTAAATATATTATTGAAGACGATTATGATGGAGAATTCAGGTATAAAGGGAAACCTATTCCTTCCTTACAGGGACTTGACCATAATGGAAAGGTGATATATTTAGGTACATTTTCAAAATCATTAATAGCTTCGATTAGAATTAATTATCTGGTTCTTCCCATTAGCTTACTTGATCAATACAATCAGCACTTTACCGTATATAAACAAACTGTTTCCCGATTGCATCAACATACGCTTTGGCTATTTATGAAGAATGGTTATTGGGAGAGGCATCTTAATAAAATGCGAACGGTATACCGAAAAAAGCAGCATACACTAACCAGCTCTATTGAAAAGTATATGGGGCGAAGAGTAACCATCCATGGTGATGATTCGGGCTTACACATATTACTTACTGTTAAAAATGGCATGTCTGAAAAAAGCCTTATTGAACGAGCTAAGGAATATAAAATAAAAGTGTACCCAACTTCGATTTATCATGTGCTAGATAAATCCAATAGAGATCCTCAAATTTTATTAGGTTTTGGCGGTTTAACCGGAGAGGAAATGGAAGAAGGAATCTGTATGTTAAAGGAAGCATGGGAATTATAAAGGTATCGGTCAGAAAATAAATAAAGGTATATTTTGATATTTTTAAGTTAGGGGAAGTGGCATGATAAAGGGATCTTGGAAAGCTTTATTTTGGATTAGCGTGGCAGAGCTATTTGCTTTAAGTTTATGGTTCAGCGCTTCTGTTATTGCTCCAGAACTTGCTGAGGTTTGGCATCTAACAAATTGGTCAGTGGTTTGGCTCTCGGCGGCTGTTCCTTTAGGCTTTGTGTTAGGGGCATTATTTAGTTCTTATTTTGGTGTGGCAGACCGTTTCAACCCTAGGAAAATTTTCGCAATCAGCATTCTAATTGGAGCGTTATTAAATGGGATGCTTATTTTTGTTCATTCAGCTTTTCTTGGGATTTTATTAAGAGTTTTAACTGGGGTAACGCTTGCAGGGGTGTATCCTACAGCGGTAAAACTACTATCTCAATGGTTTCCCAAAAAACGAGGATTTGCGATTGGAAGTTTAATTGCAGCATTGACATTAGGATCTTCATTACCACATTTTGTGGTTATGTTCTTTAGCTCATTAAATTGGAAATTAGTTATTATGTGTTGTTCTGTTTTGGCACTTTTTTCAGCAGTAATTGTAAACTTTATTTTACAAGATGCGCCAGTAGCAGAAGGGAAAAATTCCTTTTCATTTAAATTAATAAAAAGGGTAACCTCAAACAAACCAGTTATGCTTGCTAATTACGGATACTTTGGTCATATGTGGGAATTGTATGCGATGTGGACATGGCTCCCAGCTTTTTTAACAGCCAGTTTTATGCGTTATTCGCCCGAAGTATCACCATGGTTTATTGCATTATCATCGTTTGTTTCCATTGGGTTAGCTGGCGGTATAGGCTGTATTTTAGGTGGTTTGGTCGCAGATAAAATCGGCAGATCCCGATTAACAATTATTTCTTTGAGTATCAGTGCAGCATGTTCACTTGCTATTGGTTTTACATATGGGCAGTCAATTTGGATAACGTATCTCCTCGCAATAGTATGGGGGATTTTCGTCATTGCTGATTCTGCCCAGTTCTCGGCGGCTGTTTCGGAATTTGCAGATATGGAATACTTAGGGACCGCCTTAACCTTCCAAATGTGCGTCGGTTTTCTAATTACGATTATCTCTATCAATCTAGTTCCTATCCTCCAAACAAGGGTTGGCTGGGAATGGGTTTTTGTTCTCCTAGCGATAGGGCCCGTTTTAGGGATTATCTCAATGATAAAATTTAACAAATACGAGATAGGTAAAATTAATGGCTGAAATACAGAAATAAGTTTTAGTATATTCTTTCTAGTCTAAAAATGATAAACTATAAAAATATATAAAGTGAAACTTCCATCAGTGGGGGGTCTTACTACCCGTTAACGCGGGATAAAAACAGGTTAAGGTGAGGTTAAAATGATAAAAGCTATTTTTTTTGATTTAGATGACACACTGCTCTGGGACCAAAAAAGTATAAAGGAAGCGTTTGTTGCAACCTGTAAGGTAGCAGAAGAAAAGTATGGACTAGATCCGAGCTTATTAGAAGAAGCGGTGCGTGAGGCAGCTAGTAAGCTTTATGCTTCCTATGAAACATACTCCTTTACACAAATGATAGGAATCAATCCATTTGAAGGATTATGGGGGAATTTCTTAGATGATCATGATGATTTTAGAAAAATGAAAGAAATTGTCCCAACTTATAGAAGGGAAGCATGGACTGCTGGTTTAAAGACAATGGGGATTGATGATCCTGAATTTGGTCACGAGCTGGCTGAACGTTTTCCTTTCGAACGAAAGCGTCTGCCATTTGTTTATGAAGAGACTTTTGCCATTCTCGATAGTTTGAGAGGAAAATACCAACTTCTTCTATTAACGAATGGTTCACCTGATTTACAGAATACAAAACTTTCTATTACTTCTGAGTTGGTTCCCTACTTTGACCAAATTGTAATCTCAGGTGATTTTGGTAGAGGCAAGCCAGACCCAACGATTTTTGAGCATGCTTTGACACTTGTGTCACTTGATAAAGATGAAGTGATTATGGTTGGAGATAATCTAGTGACAGATATCCTAGGTGCTAACAGATGTGGGATTAAATCAGTTTGGATTAACCGCCATAATAAAGAACGTAATGAAGTAATCCCTACTTATGAAATCAACCATTTAGAGGAACTCCATTCAATTTTAGACCAGTTAAATCAACTTTGATTCTAAGTTTAATCTATACCAAACGCAAAAAGGGCGGGAAATCTCGCCCTTTTAATTTATAAGGTCTTTATCTTAATTTTTCTTTCCAGGGTATTTTAATTTCATTTCTGCTTCACTCATATTAGGATTTCTTCTAGGAGTACTTTTATTAAGTGACTTTTTCATCTCAATATTTGCATCGTCATTAGTGTTGTACCTTTGATCCATGTTTGTCCTCCTTTATTGTAATTTCCTTTAGTATGGTACCGAATAACCAAGTTCATTCCGACCCTTTTCATCATTCATTTTTATTCATTAGGTCATCCTTGTTTCCATATACATTCAATAAGGGATATTTCATATGTTTGTATTCCTAACAGAAGGATTGATACTGCCCTGATATCTGCCTATAATGAGAACTAAACTAAAAAAAGGAGGGAGGAAACCTAAATTTTCTTCAATCTTTAATCATTTCACCAACAAAAGGAGTGAGTTAGTTGATAAATAGTCACAGTGGTGTGTCCGTTTTTCTAACCAATTTTGAAATCTTCTCAAAATGGAATGGAGAAAAATATTACCTTACTCTAGAAACCGAAAATCCTAAGGGTGCCTTAACCATTTTAAAATCTAAGGATGGTCGTTTTTTTTACCATAGGAAAAATGACCGTTATTGGGATATAAAGGAGATACCCATTGAAACAGGTATTTTAATGGATGTAATATGGGCATATAGGGTGGCCATTAATGAATCGATAAAAGGTATTGTTGTTTCCTAAACTAAGTATTATGTATTTTCCCTCCATGTTCCTCTAGACAAGTGCCTGCCAAATTAACTCCATTTTTTTCGCTCAGTTTATCTTTTGAAAAAATATATTAGGACTAAAAGAAACTGACGATTTTTATCGTCAGTTTCTTTGTCTAACTCATCATTGCTAAATCTAAGGTCAATACTTCATCAATGGTTTTAACTTGTGCACCACGATAGGAGTTAACAATGCCATTTTCATATGTTTCAATAGTCCCTACCTTCCGGTAAATTCCACCGATGACTGTATTTTGATCTTGTTTTAGTAATAAGCATTGTTCCCATTTTCCCAAGTTGTTCAAAAGCTTCAATCCCTTGTTAATCAAATTGATCTGGTATTTCTAAGTTGTTAGATGAGAGGTTAGAGGGGGGTTTTGCGCTAAGCTTAGCATTTTGTATATCCCAGAATATTTGATTATTCTCCAACCGATAAAACATGGACAGGTTGGGATTGTAATTGCCTTCAATGATCCATATTTCTCCCTTTCCTGAAATTCCAATATCAAAGCCAACTATATCAATGGATGGTATATTCTCTTCCAAATGTTTTACAGCATTCATACAGCATGTGTTTATCTTTTCTTCAATTTGTCTTGGTTCAAGATAGGAAATACTTGACTCATGAAGAGCATCCTCCAAAAAGTATAGTTTCTGAGCAACATTTGTAATGAAGTATCCCTCGTGAGCGACTTTTACAATTTTGGCCATTACAGTCCAGCTAGAATGGATTTTTTGTACAATAACCCTTACATCAAATGGACAATAGTTAATTAAAGCCAGTGATACTTTTTCTTGGATTAAGTAATAACGTTTATTTAGGTAGTTTTTTTCAATAAATTGATAAGCTTCATTTATTGAAGATTTCTTCCACTTTCTCCTTCCTGTGTGGATTTCACATATACTAGAATTAATTAATGAAACTTTTACGATGCCAATACCTTCTTTACCAACACATGGTTTTACGATTACTTCATGATATTTTAAAAGATATTCCTTAAACGTATGTTTCGTGCATAAATCTGTTTTAGGAACATAGGATGATATCTCGTCAGATTTACTAAAAATTTGGTACTGACTCCATTTACTATTTGAATAATGCAGGATCGTATCATGAATCCATATTTCCCCTTGTAAGTCACACGAGATTTCGAATACTATACAGTGACAATTTGGGTAGGATGTCCCAAGTTCCGCTGCTGTTAAAAGAATCAAATCTTCAATCGTACTACGGAAATAAGTATAAGAAATATTGTTTAGAAAAGATTGTTCAACTGCTGTTTTACCCTGGATAAGCCATTCTGCTAAAGGAGTTGGACGATAAACACTGATATAAAAACTAAAGGGACTTGGTGATGTCAAAGAGGATATACCTTGTTGAATAATATAATATTTTTGTTTTAACTGGGTTTTTAGGAGATAGTGGTAAATTTCTTCTTTATCAAGCATTGTATCTGAGGTTGAATTAGTTCCTACCTTAAACCGGCCCTTATATGAATAGATATGGATTTTCTCTGGTCCAAATACTGGCTGAATGACAACGGATTGATATTCATCCAAATAGGAGTGCAAGGAATATTCAGTTAACAATTCTCTTCTTAATAGATAATTGGAAATACTTTTATTTTGTTTTAGAATTTTATATTGGCCTAATCTTCCGGTACTGGCCTTCACCGTTCACATCTCCCTTTAAGGTTTTTTCTATAGATTTTTAAAGAAACCGAGTTCGCATTCACGCTGACTACGCAAGGACAAATTAATCCTATATTTATCCTTCTTTCGATTAGCATACTATACTATAGTAAATGGCGAATAAATTGGAAGTGTGTTTGTCCTATTGTGCAAGTCCAAATTAAATAGATATTTTCTATTTTGGCAAAGTTAATTGATTACAGTTGGGTTTTAAGTTAGCCTCTGATTGGTTAGTGGTTTATAATTATAAGGATACCAATATGAATATAGGTGAATAGATGAAGTTGCGACGTAGAATAAAATATTACCTTATCCGATTATTCCGCTTAAAGGCTAGCCCTCATCAAGTGGCGATGGGCTTATCGATCGGTTTCATTCCAAATTGGCTTCCGACATTTGGATTGGGCCCAATGTTCTCCATCGCACTTGCAAAAATTGCGAGAGTTAATTTAATTTCTGCTTTTATAGGTGGTGTAATCGGTGCTCCATTTTGGCCGATTTTCTTTCTGTTAAATTACAGAGTAGGGGGGCTTTTTATTAACAAACCTCTAAAGGTAAATGAACTTGAGGATATTGAATATATAGAGGTGGTAAATGACACTGTCGGCAGCTTGCAATCTGGGAGTCTGCAGTTTATTGCGGGTGCCTCCATTAATATAGTGATATCTTCTTTTCTGATTTATCTACTTGTTTTTCTGCTTTTTAATAAATATCGAGTTAGTATTTTAAATAAATTAAAATTGTAAAAAAGCAAGCCAATTTAGGCTTGCTTTTTTACATCTATATCATACAAAAACCTAATGATTTGATTATCCGCGTCTTCCGCCTCTACCGCCGCGTTTTGTCTCGGTATTTCGCTTTAGACTAGATAAGTTTTCTTCACTTGCTTTTAAGAATTTAGCCATTTTATCTTCAAAATTTTCCTTTGGTTTGAAGGTGGTTTTTGGACGGAAGTCTTTGGAGTTTCTAGTATCTCTTCCTTGGCGCGGTGGGCGTCCTGAAAATGAAGATGTTTGTCCCTCAGGCTTATCTATAGCCTTTTTGATCGACAAGGCAGTTTTCCCGTCTTTTTCACTAATTACTTTTACTTCAACTTGGTCGCCTACTTTAAGATGATCATTAACATCCTTTACATAGCTATCTGCTACCTCACTGATATGCACAAGACCTGTGGTGCCACCTGGTAATTCTACAAATGCTCCGAAATTAGTGATTCCTGTTACTTTACCTTGAACCTTGCTTCCTACTTCGATCGACAAAAAAATTTCCCCCTAAATAATGTTGATAACACTTAATTTTAGCATGTTTTGAAGTGAATTTCAATTTTTTCTACAATAATCAATAACTAATGTTGTAAATAATTATAGATAAAGAACTCGATAAATTCAATCTTGATGAAGGAATCTCAATTATATTGTAAACTTGTTATAACGGAAAGCAACTGGTAAATCTTTGTATAAATTTAGAATGTAGGTGTATAAAATGAATATTAACAATATCTTAATTGTCAGTCCCATGGTGAAAGACCTAAAACGCTTAATTGAAAAAGAACAGATAGATAAAAAAACCCGTTACTTATATGAAGAAGAGTTAAGACGGGAAGATCTTGAATGGGCTGATGCTTTAGTCGCGTTTAATTTAAAAAAAGATTATGATTACAGTTTAGTTAGTTGGGTACATTCGCTAGGTGCGGGAGTTGATCGATTTTTATATAAGAAGGTTTGGAACGAAAATGTTGTATTAACAAGAACGGTTTGTTCATTTGGAAAAAGAATTGCCGAGTACTGTCTGAGTTACATACTTAAAGATCTTCAGTTTCATAATCAGTTCAAGGAGCATAAGAGGAGTAAGAGCTGGAATCCTATCACACCTAAATTATTGAAGGAGCAGAAGGTGCTTGTTTATGGGACAGGTGAAATAGGACAAATGATTGCCAAAATTCTTTCTTTTATGGGTGTTGAAGTATTTGGAGTATCTTTAAGTGGACATCATAAGGAATATTTCAAAGAGGTAAAAACATTTGATTCCCATCATAACTTTTTAGCAGATATGAATTACATCGTTAATACACTACCATTGACCGAACAAACAACCAATCTATTTAATGATGACATCTTTAAAAGCTTAAGGAATGCAGGATTCATTAATGTCGGCAGGGGGGCATCTTTAGATGAGCAAGCATTATTGGATGCATTAAATCAAAATCATCTCAGATTTGCTGTACTTGATGTATTTTCACAAGAACCTCTTCCAGAATCACACTCCTTCTGGGACCATCCTTCGATCATATTGACACCACATATATCGGCAGTTACAACACCTGAAGAGGGGGTATCATGTTTTTTAGAAACACTAAAAAATATAGAAGAGGATAAACCACTATTAAACCAGGTAGATGTCAAAAAAGGATATTAATGATTTAATTTGATATTGTAAGAAACTAGAATAAAAAAAGACCATTTGATCGAATGCAGCATGCACCGAAACGAATGGTCTTTTTTAACTTTTAATAGTCAGTAACAAATCGATTTCTGTCAAGGTAGGTTTCAATTACTTCACTTACCTGGAAGGAAACCTGCGGTGAGTCATAATTTTCAAAAACATGTTCACAATTATTTTTATACTCCATGGTTTCATCGTAATGCATCATATGGCGATTAATATCAGCTTCGCTATCTTGACGTGCTTTTTGTCTGTTGATAACAGTATCGCGGTCAGCAAAGATGAAGAAGCGCATGACTTTGTCACCATACATTTGCTTCAATTTGTCAGTGCCTTCAGGATTCAGAGTTAAGTATACAAGATTATGATTTTCAAATGCTTTAACTATGTCTTGTTCACGAATTCCGTAATAATTCCCATGAATCTCAACACATTCAAGAAATTCCTGGTTATTTTCCATTTTTTTGAAAGTCTCTTCATTTACAAAATGATAATCCTCACCATTTTGTTCATAGTGACGGGGTGAACGTGTAGTATAAGAGAGGACAGTCTCCATATCAAAAGCTGTAGCAACCATCTTTGCAATGGTTTTTCTCCCGGATCCATCTGGACCTGTGTAAATAAATAATTTTTCCTTTTCTTTGAACTGATACATAGATTACCTCCTGTTAATTAAATGTATTTAAAAGTAAAAAGTGAATATCTCTAGTTATGGAGTCTTGGTTGAAAGGGAATAAATTCATTATATCAGATTTCTTAGTAGGAGTTTGACTTTTCTGATATTTGACTGTGTCGAATTGCTCATAACAGTTCATATGTCATAAGCTCTCCTTAATTATACAAATTATGACAATGCAGTTAAATAAAAATCTATTTTCCTACTATATCATATATAATGGACATATTCAGCTTTTGTATATGATTTTTTGATTGTGAGAATTCTATAAATGAGTCGAATAATCTAAGAAAATGAGGTTAGTACATGAAAGAAACAAGTTTTGAGGAGTTTAATTTAAGTGATGAAATAGCAAGAGCTCTTGCTATTTTGAAATATGATACCCCTACAGAGGTACAGGTAAAAGTAATACCAAGAGTATTAAATAATCTAGACCTTGTGGTGAAATCTCAAACGGGCAGTGGGAAAACAGCTTCCTTTGCGATTCCCATTTGTGAAATGATTGAGTGGGAGGAAAGAAAGCCACAAGCTCTAATACTAACACCAACACGTGAACTAGCGGTACAAGTTCGGGATGATGTAACCAACATCGGTAGATTTAAACGAATAAAGGCAGTAGCTCTATATGGAAAGGAACCATTTACAAAGCAGAAAGAAGAATTAAAACAAAAAACACACGTGGTAGTTGGAACACCAGGCCGTGTAATTGACCATATTGAAAGAGGAACGTTAGATTTAGAGCAAATAAAATACCTTATTATCGATGAAGCTGATGAAATGCTCAATATGGGGTTCATTGACGAGGTTGAAACCATTATACAAAGTATTTCAGAAAGCAGAGTAACAATGGTATTTTCAGCCACCTTACCAAAAGATGTGGAAGCACTTTGTCATCAATATATGAAAAACCCGTATCAAATAGAACTTGCTTCTACTGGGATCACAACGGATACAATTGAACATCGTGTGATGAAGGTGAGGGAAGAAGCAAAGATTTCTTTGCTTAAGGATGTTACGGTTGTTGAAAACCCAGAGAGCTGTATTATTTTTTGTAGAACAAAGGAAAACGTCGATACTGTTTATAGTGAATTAGAAAAATCCGGTTATTCATGTGAACGATTGCATGGGGGCTTAGAACAAGAGGACCGGTTTGCTGTAATGGATGGTTTTAAGACGGGAAACTTTCGTTATCTAGTGGCAACGGACGTTGCAGCTAGAGGAATTGATGTTGACAATATAACCTTGATTATCAACTATGATGTTCCAATGGAAAAGGAAAGTTATGTTCACCGTACGGGCAGAACAGGGAGAGCAGGCAATAAGGGTAAAGCAATTACCTTTGCTACGCCATATGAAGATAAATTCCTTCATGCGATTGAACGTTATATTGGATTTGAACTTTTAGAAATGAATGCTCCCTCACCACAAGAGGTGGCGGAGAAGAGAGAAGATTTCGAGGAAAAAATTAGCGGTCGTCGAGTTGTTCGGAATAATAAAACGGCAAGAATCAATAAAGATATTACAAAGCTCCACTTTAGCGGCGGGAAAAAGAAAAAGCTCCGGGCAGTAGACTTTGTGGGAACGATTTGTACGATTCCAGGAGTAACAGCAAATGATATTGGAATTATTAACATACAGGACCAATTAACCTACATCGATATATTAAATGGAAAAGGAGCATTGGTACTGCAGGCTATGGAAAACACGCCAATTAAAGGTAAAAAGTTGAAGGTCAGTAAGGCCAATAAGTAATCTAAAATAGGTCCTAGAGAATTTAGTTCTCGGGACCTAATTATTTCTTATCGTATTGCTGCTAAAGCTTCTTTGCCATTAAGCTGGAAACATCTTCAAAACCAAGCTTATGATATAACTTTTTTGCAGGATTTCCAGCATAGACATTTAACTGAACTTGTTTACAGCCAGCAGCTTTAAAATGATTGAATACTGTTAAGCATAATTTATTTGCGATTCCTAGATTGCGATAGGGTGGGAGTACATAAATTTCGTTAATAAATCCGATTGGTTCATCTGAATTATTATCAATCATATCCATGATTCCAACCCATCCCTGAATGACATTTTGTTTTGTGTAAACAAGATAATAACCGCCATTCGATAAAAAAGGACCTAATAAGAACTTTGCTTTTTCTTGACTTGGTTTTACAAAACCCATTGTAGACTCTTGCATCACTATAAGTGAATAGTTCAATATCTTTTGTGTCTCCAAATACGTTGCCTTTCTAATTGTCATTTTCTTTCCCCCTTGACTAAATTTTGCAGTTATACATTGCAACGAAATAGTCTATAACCTAGAGCATCCTCGTATCCCTTTGTTAGTTTCTCGTGTTTTTCAAGAATATCAAAAAGATCTTCACTAATATCTTCTGAAAGGGAGAAATCAACAGCATTTTCAACTTCTGGTTCTTTAAGAGCGTGCTTGAATTTTTCAATGTTTATTTTTTCAAAGCCTGCTTCTTTAAAATAACTAGCCCATTCTTTTTCAGTAAGAAGTTGTGAGACTCCATAAAATTGCTTGATTGTTTTTACTTCATCCTGCTTAAGTGGTTTTTCAAGAACCATTTCAATTGCAAGCAAAACACCACCTGGCTTTAAAACTCTTTTGTATTCATGGATAGCCAGTGGTATTTCTGTAAAAGATGTTACTGATTCCGAGAGGATGAAGTCGAACCAAGTATCACCAAAGGGCAGGTTTTCAGCCTTTCCATATTTAACTTCAATCGGTAAACCTAGCGATTGAAATCTGTTTTTTGCCTTTTCTAACATAATCTTATTATAATCCAAAGAGGTTACCTTACATTTGAACTGTTCTGCCAAATAGGCCGAGGTTTGCCCAGTTCCACAACCAACGTCTAGAATCGATTTTCGTTCATCAAGCTTTTCTTTCGATAATACTTGCTTTGTTAGCTTAAGACCACCAGGGTGGGCACCACCCACCCCAAATATAGCTAAACAATCTAGGTATGTGTAATCCAATTCTTATCACCCTAACTATAGATTAACTGCATTATAATATGTAGATTAGGAAAAATGGTTCATTTTTTAAATTTGAATTGAGCTTCTTTAACTAGACTCTGAAATTGCAAAATGAAACTATTCTTAGTAGTCAGCATACTCTATTCTACAGGTTTATGAGAGGTGCTGAAAATGAGCGTTATAAGAACAGATAGATGGTTAAATGACCTTTATCATCAGCCAATAGAAATTTGTGAAAAACTAAGAGGTTACTTTGGTGATGCTCAGGCTTTCGAAATTTATGATTACCTTTCTATGTATGGTATGTATAGCCCCATGGAAAGTGGAAAAGTGATAGTAAACGAATTACAGAGAAAGAAAGTTTGGGATACGATTCATACAGAAAAAAAACTGCTTCAAAAGAACTGGGCTGGACCAAGTGTCCCGATTTTTATTTTTCCATCAGATACCGAAAACCCGATGATAAAACAAAACTTTAATGGAAAATCAGGCTTGTCTTTTTGTGATAAATTATTTTTATTCTTGTCGGCGGATAATGGGGAAAAGGAAATTAGGTCCTTATTTACTCATGAATATAATCATGTATGTCGTTTGGTACATTTTCAAAAAAAGGAAGAAGATTATGTGTTGCTCGATACCATTATTTTGGAAGGGTTAGCAGAATTTGCAGTGAATGTGCGTTTTGGAGAAGAATATACTGCCTCCTGGACGTCGTATTATTCAGATGTGGAGCTGGAAAGTATATGGAATAGGATAATTTCACCAAATAAGGATTTGTCAAAATTCGATCCAAGACACCAAGATCTATTGTTTGGTTTAAGACGATACCCTAAAATGTCGGGTTATTGTGTGGGGTATTATTTAGTGAAAAAATATATAGAAAATAACAACCAATTGAAGATTAAGGATTTGTTGAAAATTGATTCGGCTATAATTGCAAAAATAGACTCGAAAATATAGATAGAGCCAGTATGAATTTATGGCTCTATCTAATAATTCTGGACTTCCTACCAAAAGAAGAATGGTAATAAAGCTAAAGATGCAATGGCACCTAATGCAACTCCCCATCCAAAGCCCCAGCCGCCGCCATACCATCCATATCCAAACCCGCCAAGGTTTCTACGTCGCCCTATTGGTTGTAAATAAACCTGGTTCATACCAACTCTTTGAATAATACCTCTGTGTACTCTTCCGTCACGTGTTCTGATTTCAACAGCTCTTCCTTTGTACTTTTGACATAAAGCATAATAATTTCCTGCTGACATTTGTTCACCCCCATATAATCTCAAAGCTTATCCCAGTATATGTACAAATACTGGATTGGTGTGGACAAACTTACTATGATAAACGCGGATATCAATATTGTCATGGACTAAAAAGTGACTGACTTTAGAAATTCTATTTGCTTTTATTGTTATTGTCTGTTATATTTAAAAAGAATTATTTTTGTTTGTCAGTTGGCTTATAAAGTGAAACACTTTCTGTCTTGAGAACTGCGCAAGGATAGTACCAAAATGTGTGCACAGCACACGAGGAGGAAACAACAATGGAACAAGGTAAAGTAAAATGGTTTAATGCAGAAAAAGGATTCGGATTCATCGAACGCGAAGCAGGAGACGATGTATTCGTACACTTCTCAGCTATCCAAAGCGAAGGCTTCAAGTCTCTAGACGAAGGTCAAGCAGTTACATTTGAAGTAGAACAAGGTCAACGTGGACCCCAAGCTACTAACGTTCGTAAAGCATAATAATTGACCAATAGATAAAAGACTCTCATTGAGAGTCTTTTTTATTTTGTTTTACTTTTAGGAAAATGAATAAATAGTCTCCCCTAGTAAAATCTAATCATAAGAAATTCATGTAAGAGGGTGTTGTAAGTGAAGCAATATGAAATAAATAACATGATAATCGATGATGATTTTGCTAGTGAAGAGTATGTAACAGTGGAAGTTAGTCATGACCAGACAAATTATAGCATTACCTTTAAAAAAGGTGATCTTGAGGTTATCAATAGCTGGGTTTTCAAAAATGGTTCTTCTATTCCTGCATATTTACCAGAAAAAATAATTGAATTAATTAGAGAAGATGTAAAAAAGGAAATGTAGTGCAAGGGAGTTGCGACTATCCTATATCTACTTTAAAAAGCACAAGAAAATCTTGCGCTTTTTTATTTTATCAACAATCTTCAACTAACTTGTTCTTCATGTATTGAAAAGGACATTTGGATAAGGTAGTGGCATCATCTCGCAAATAATATTGTCTCCATTCGTAATTGTCGCCTTTTCCATAGCAGTTCTTTCCCATCCTCTTAATAAAATGAGGTAAATATGAACTTATTAAAGGATTGTGAGAAAACTTGTTGAACTAACCTAGTAGAAATAAAATCAAAGAATATGAATGAGATTTTATTAAAGAGACATATTACTAGAATTAGTAGAGAATTATTTTGAGGTGATAATCGTGTTGATGGATGTAATATATGGGGACTTGCCTGAATTAGAAACGGAACGATTACTTTTAAGGAAAATTACGCTAAATGATGTGCAAGATATGTACGTCTATTGCTCAGATGAAAAGGTTGCAGAGTATGTGACATGGGATACTCACCAAAGTATGTCTGACACAACAGCATTTGTTAAATATGCGATAAATCAATATAGCAGTAAGAAAGTTGCGCCATGGGGAATTGAAAATAAACAAAATCAGAAGTTAATCGGTACAATTGATTTTGTATCATGGCAGACAAATCACAAAACTGCAGAAATTGGATATGTTCTTGCACGAGATTATTGGGGAAGAGGGCTTGTTACGGAAGCAGCTAAGGAGATTATCAAATTTGGGTTTGAACACATGAATCTTGTCCGGATTCAAGCCAGATGTTTTGAAGAAAATATAGGTTCTCAGCGTGTAATGGAAAAGACAGGTATGCAATTTGAGGGGATTTTAAGAAAAGCAATGCTTATCAAAGGAAAACATCGAAA
Source organism: Bacillus sp. MRMR6 (assembly GCF_001940785.1). Taxonomy (GTDB): domain Bacteria; phylum Bacillota; class Bacilli; order Bacillales; family Cytobacillaceae; genus Neobacillus. The sequence continues at coordinate 15,807 of NZ_MSLS01000043.1, read as the reverse complement.
TCTAAAGATGTACTCAATTATAAAAGGAGAATAACTTGGTAGATAGGACTTGATGGGATTCAAACCCACAAAATGCACGTACCATAACGTTGATACGATACGGCTGCTCTATCATTGAGCTACAAGTCCTATTTATAGTATGTACATATTCACCATGCTTATTCTAAAATAATGAGAAGATATCCAAGGAAAACTTAGATCATTCCTTCTGGATCAATTGCTTTTTCAATTTCTTCTGTCCATAAACCTTTGTCGAGTAATACTTGTTTTATGGTTTTGTTTTCTTCGTCAGCTTGTTTGCCAATTTGGAAAGCTAGATCATAACCCATAATTGAACTAAGCCCGGTAACAAGAGAGAGACTTGCTTCCATCCAGCTTTTGCATCTTTCAATATTTGCCTGAATACCATTAATACACTTATTTACTAGGGTTGAAACGGCATTTGTAAGTAATTCAATTGAATGAAGTAAGGTGTGGGCAATCATGGGCATCAGGACATTAATTTCTAGCTGGCTAGCAATTCCAGCTGTTGCTAAGGCAGCTTCATAACCAATTACTTGGCAAGAGACCATATGGGTCATTTCTAAAATGGCTGGATTCACCTTGCCAGGCATAATCGTTGATCCAGGTTGAACAGAAGGGAGAGTAATCTCTGCCAAACCTGTTCTTGGTCCAGAGCTTAATAAGCGTAAATCACTTGTGATTTTAATTAAATGAATGGACAATTCTTTTAAGGCAAGCATGGTGCGTATCGGGGCATTAGTATTTTGCATAAACGTAAACATATTATCTGGTTCACGAAATGGCAGATTTGTACGTATACATACTTCTGAAATGATTTTTGGGATGTACCCCGGCTTCAAGTCCATCTTGGTTCCAATTGCATTACCTCCTAGACCAATCTCATATAAATGATTAAGACTTTCTTTTATCTGCTGACTAGTACCCTTAATGGTTCCAGCAAAACCTGAAAATTCTTGACCTAAGCGCATAGGTACAGCATCATGTAAATGGGTTCTGCCTGCTTTTAAAACCGCAGTAAACTGTTCAGCTTTGTGGTGAAGTGCTTTTTCCAACAATAAAAGAGCTGGAAGAAGCCCATGATTAAGCTTTTCTGCGGCTGCAATATGGATGGCTGCATGAAAGGTATCATTGGTTGATTGGGACATATTGACATGGTCATTTGCGTGAACCTTTTTATTATCTATTGAGCCTGTTAAGATTTCTGAAGCCCGATTCGAAATGATTTCATTCGCATTCATGTTTTGTGAGGTTCCAGCCCCCGCTTGATATACATCCACAACATAGTGCTTATCCCATTTCCCTTCAATTACTTCCTCTGCTGCTGTAAGGATGGCCTTCCCAATTTCGGGAGACAATTGACCTAGTTCCATATTGGCCACCGCGGCGGAGGCTTTTATGATGCCTTGTGCTTTAATGAATTCTCTAGGCAAAGTAATACCACTTATTTTAAAATTGTCAACTGCGCGCCCAGTTTGTGCGCCATAATAGGCTGTGGATGGAACCATTATATTACCAAGTGGATCATTTTCAATACGATATTGGTTTGAAGTATTCATCTAAATCTCCTTAATGTAACTATTAGACGTTCAAAATTATTAGTGTTATTGTTTACATTTTGTGGGGCTATTACACTCAAACTATTCGATATTTACTGATCATCTATTTTAAGTTTTTTCGGACTTAAAACTTTTATAATTAAAACTAGGCAGTTAAGATATTCGTATGATTATTTGTAAATTATATATACGAGCTGTGTCTAGGTTTAGAGCATACATAATTGGAGGGTTTTTAGGTGGAAATAGGTATAAGTACGTTTGTAGAAACAACACCAGATGTTGTAACTGGTGAGGTAATAAGTCATGCACAACGCATCCGTGAAGTTGTGGAAGAAATTGTTTTGGCGGATCAGGTAGGCTTGGATGTCTTTGGTGTAGGAGAACATCACCGCGAAGATTTTGCAGCATCTTCACCAGCTATTATACTTGCTGCTGCTGCATCACAGACAGAAAGAATTCGATTGACTAGTGCTGTAACGGTTCTTTCTTCGGCAGATCCAGTTCGAGTATTTCAGGATTTTGCCACGGTAGATGCCATTTCAAATGGACGTGCAGAGATTATGGCGGGACGTGGTTCTTTTATAGAATCTTTTCCTCTGTTTGGGTACGATTTAAAAGACTATAATGAATTATTCGAACAAAATCTTGAATTGCTGTTAAAGATCAGAGAATCGGAGAAAGTAACATGGAAAGGCGGCCATCGCCCGGCTATAAATAATCTAGGTGTGTACCCAAGACCGGTGCAAGAGCCTTTACCTGTCTGGATTGGCAGTGGAGGGAATCAGGACTCCGTGATTCGTGCAGGTCTGTTAGGATTGCCGTTAGTTTTAGCCATTATTGGAGGCAGCCCGTTACATTTTGCTCCGCTGGTACAGCTTTATAAAAAGGCAGCCGAGCATGCAGGTCATGATCATTCAAAGTTACCTGTAGCATCGCATTCACATGGCTTTATAGCTGACAGTACTGAAATGGCTACTGAGAAGTTTTTCCCTTCGACTCAGCAGGTGATGAATAAATTAGGAAGAGAACGCGGTTGGGGAAGGTATGACCGCTCAAGCTTCGATGCAGCGCGCAGTTTCGAAGGCGCATTGTATGTCGGAGACCCAAAAACAGTGGCTGAAAAAATCATCCACTTACGAAAGAATGTTGGGGTCACACGATTCATGCTCCACGTTCCAGTTGGAACCATGCCGCATGACGATGTGATGAGAGCAATCGAACTTTTAGGCAAGGAAGTGGCACCTATTGTTAGAGAAGAAATCTCTCAGTGGGAAGAAGCAAACTAAAGTAACAAGCTCGAAAATTTCTTCCTTTTCCTTTTGAAATAAGAATGGCCCCGAGATGGGGCTATTTCCTTTTAAATTTCATGCCGAAAGATAAAATCTCGAAGCTGTTTTTTAGAACATATCCGTAATTTTGCCTATAGTCAATTACTACTTTTCCTTCAAGATGCTTTTCAGCAAAGGGGTTAACAAGAAGGGTAAGTTCATCAAATGGGTACACTTTATCTTCAGTTTCTTGCTCATCCTGAACAAGTTCAAACTCAACTGTGCTTGATCAGCCGCCAGTTTGAGTTGCCTTTAAACGGACCGGTGTATTTGCTGGTAAAAGGGACCGTAGTTGCTCGTATGCTTCAGTTGTAAGATTAATACTCATGTTTTTCACCTCATGGTTTTTTGTATTCATACAGTGTAGCATGGCAGATTAATTTAAACTAATGATTAGTCTCTGTAAGTTATTGTGATTGACTCTAGTGGTATTTGAACGCGGTATCATATTGTGTAACAATAGAATATTAATGGTTGGAGGAACATTGTGAGGTTGATTGCTTCCCAAAGTTATTTGACAGTTACAAGAGTGATTAAGTGGAATAAACAGCATTATATAACAAATGAACATGAACTCTATTTATATGAGGAGAAAATTGTCACCAAAATGGAGCAATTTTTAATTGAGGATGTCTATGATATCACATACAGACCATTCAGCACAGAATTTGGTTTTCTCTATCTGCATACAAATAGAGGAGTATTTCCTTTTCGTACAAAAAATAAGCCTTATCAATTTATAGAAGAATATAAAGGACTAAGAAAAAATAATGAATAATCAAATCCAAGAAATCACTGCGAATAAGTAGAAATAATAAAAGTGCCAGAGACATCAGGATAATTGATGAGTACTGACACTTTTATATTTATGATTTCTTACATACTCATTTTCTTTTCTATTAAGTCTGGCTGCTTAGATCCCTCTATCACAGTATATTCCTTCTTTTTATAGGCAAACCAATATAGCATTCCAACAAATAGTGCTCCGCCAACAGCATTACCCAAGAATACAGGAATAAAATTTAGTATATATTCAGTCCAAGTGAAGGATCCTGCAAAGATGGCTGCAGGGATCACAAACATGTTTGCTACCACGTGTTGGAAGCCTATAGCAACGAATGCCATTGTAGGAAACCATATACCTAGAAATTTCCCCATCATATCTTCACTTGCGTACGAAAGCCATACAGCTGCTGCAACAAGCCAATTGCAGCCAATGCCCGATATAAATGCTTGGATAAAGGTAGCATCTAATTTATGCTCAGCAATCTGAATGGTCCTTTCTAAATACTGATCAACTTCTGTTAATCCAACGACATGACCAAAGAAATACGCTACAAAGATCGCACCCAAAAAGTTACTAATCGTAATAAGAAACCAATTCTTTAGAATCTGTTTTGTTTGAATCTTCTTTGCGAACCTAGCAAGTGGTACTACCATCATATTTCCTGTTAACAGTTCTCCTCCAGCTAATAATGTTAGGATTAGGCCAATTGGGAATACAGCCGCACCTAAAATACTGCTTAATCCGGATAAACTCTCAGATAAAGGTGCCGTGACTCTTATATAAAGTAAGAATCCTAAAGCTATAAAAGCACCAGCTTGAAAACCCAGAATAATTGTAGTTGAAAATGGGTAACTCGTCTTTTTTATCCCGTTTTTAATGGAGATTTCTAATGTTTTTTCAGGTTTCTGTAATAACATAAGGCATAATTCCCTTCTAACAAAGCTTCTGATTGTGATATACTTCACATATTTACTCGTCTATATTTTAACGTAAATACCGGTCACAAATTGTGAACATTTCATAACTTTTATGCTACTATTAAGCTAAATAGACTTTAACCTTTTATGGGTAAAGGGTGGAATTATTTATGGAGCAGATTACCTTTAAAGAAATATATGTTCTTGGTCAAGTTGTAGCAGAAGGAAATCTATACAAGCATATACATGATCCGGAAATGCTACTTAGATATGATAGTAATTTTGTAGAGTTTAAGCGTATGCCTTCTATCGAGGAATTTAAAACTGCGGAAGCTTATCTTAGACAATTCCATTTGAATCATGGCCAAAAGCACGTAAAGTTTTACTTTCCTGAGAATGAAAAACCGGCTGGAGAAATTATTGATTATATGAATGATTCCTGCTATTATATTGGATTTTTAGAATTGTATGCGATACAGCCAAACGAATTTCCTAACGTCAGACCCAATCCAGATATTGAGATTCAAAAGGTGTCAAATAGTAATTTTGATCAATTTTTGACCTTACAATTTAGGCAAGATTTAGTTTACGGCAGTTATTACGCTAGTCAGAAGCAAGATCTCCTTAGAAGAAACTTTCTGAATCCAACTATTCTGCAGGTGCTAGCCTTATATAAAGGTATTCCATCAGGGTCAGTTGATGTTATTATAGCCGATGAAACAGCAGAAATTGATAATTTAGTTGTTGATGAAACTTACCAGAAAAAAGGAATTGGAAGCAGTCTGCAAAAATTTGTGATGGAAAACTTGCAAAATAAAACAGTTATTTTAGTAGCAGATGGTGAGGACACTCCTAAAGAAATGTACAGAAAGCAGAACTATCAATTTCTGGGGTTTAAATATTATTCACAAAAAGCGTATGAAGAGTAGGATAGAAGAAGTGAATCGTCAGCAGACCATCAGGAGATCCTTACCCCCAGCTGATTAGAAGCTAAGGGTCAGTGCAAACATTACTTTATTTGAAAATTCCAAAAGGTTTTCCAACTGGCAGGGTAACTTTTCCAAAATGATTATTTAAAACACTTGCCGCAGAGCCGTAGAAGCTTAGAATGGCAATAAAAAATTCTGAGAAAGCGGCTAATTGATGCATGGCTTCTGTCCAAATTCCTAAAGAAGAAAAAGCAAGTCCAATGAATAAGAAATCGATTAGTACGAAGATGAAAAACAAAACCTTATGTGTCTCCATGGCACCCACTGTCATAAATAAGCTAAAGATTAAGTACCCAATAAATGCAACACCTAATTGTTTTGGATCAGCAGCCGCTGCGGCAGCATCACCGAATACACCATATTGTATTAACCAAGCTGTTCCGACACCTAACCAAAATAAACCAAAGGCACCAAAGGCGGTTGTACCAAAGGTGTTATTATGTTTGGCATCAAGCATGCTTGCAATAAGCTGTGCTATACCTCCAAGGAAAATTGCCCAGGGTAATACGAAGGAAACACCGTCTGTCCACCCTAATTTGGAAGTCGATGCCACTAGCGTTACCATCGCTAAACCAAATAAGCCAAGGGCGGAGGGGTCAGCGGTTGTAATTTTTACTTGTTGAATAGAATCTGACTGGTTCATGAAATACCTCCTAAAAAAAACATACTTGCTTACTTTACATAATAAAGCAGCTCTTGGCAATAAAAAGATATACAAGTATAATTTTTTTGTAGCTAATTCTGTATCTCTACTATTAGCTGTTTATAAACGGGGTATTCAAACCTTTAGAAAATTATTAAAGGCAACGTGCAGTCGATACTAATTTTGTGAGGTATTACAAATGAGTGACAGAATTAAGTGGAATTTGAAATATAAAGTACGTATCATGCTTATGAAAGAACCAACAGCTAACTCCAGATTAAAGGAGCTGTCTACTTATCTCACTGGAGGTAAAGCGCTCGACCTTGCATGTGGTCTTGGAGGAAATAGTTTATTTCTCGCTCGGATGAACTATCATATCGAAGCCATTGATATTTCGGATGTCGCCATTGACTATATCCGAGAACAAGCAAAAGCTCATCATCTGTCGATTCACCCTAAAGTATGTGACTTAACGGAGCTGAATAAATTAGACTTACACAGAAATACCTTTGATTTAGTGGTCATAACAAACTATTTAGATCGCAGGCTTTTCCCGATAGTGAAGGAAATAATAAAAGAGAACGGATATTTCTTTATGGAAACCTTTTATCAATCTCCTCAAGAAGATAATCAAGGGGTATCTGATCAATATAAGCTTAAACCTAAAGAATTGCTGGATGAATTCAGGGACTGGCAAATCCTTTTGTATGAGGAACATAAACAAGAAGCAAAACAAACTGTCTTTTGTCAAAAACCTTCCACAAAAATGGACGTAAAAAAGTGCCAGGTTCATTCGGAAAGTGAATAAAACCTGGTACTTTTTTAAAATCTGCATTAATGATCAGGCCTGCGATTTCTCAACTTAAGGTTCAAACTAGTTAGCTGTTCCATTAATTGTTCGTATTCTTCCATTTGGATATTACAGGTAACGATTTCCCTACTGACACTCTCAGTAATCGCTCGTTTTTCATTCACTGCCTTTGACTTTAAGCAAATATAGACTCTTCTTTCATCCTCAGTAGACCTTTTCTTACTTAACCAACCATTTACTTCCATCCGCGAAATCATCGGGGTTAAGGTTCCTGTACCTAAATTTAATTTTTCTCCAAGTTCTTTAACGGTTAGAGCATCCTTTTCCCAAAGTGCTAAAAGAACAAGGTATTGAGTATAGGTTAATCCAAATTCTTGGAGGACCTTTGCATATAGTTTTGTGAATTCACTTGATGTTTCATAGATGGCGAAACATAGTTGTTTTTTTAAACTCATGAAGTCTTCCATACCTATCACCTTTCAGCATTGATTACTAAGTGTGAACATTAGATCTTAGGATAGTAATTTTACGATGTCTTCCTCGATTTTACTTGGATCAGTCGTAGGGGCATAGCGCTCTACAACGTTACCGTTGCGATCTACAAGAAATTTAGTGAAATTCCATTTAATATTCTTTGAAAGGAGGCCTTTTTTCTGCTCTTTCAAATATACAAATAGGGGGTCTGCGTTTTCTCCGTTTACATAAATCTTTGCAAAGATAGGGAAGGTAACACCATAATTCAATTGACAAAATGAGGTTGTTTCTTCAATACTATCAAATTCCTGATTATTAAATTGATCACAAGGAAATCCGAGTATCTCCAATCCCTGGTCATGATACCTATCATTTAATTCCTGAAGACCTTTAAATTGTGGTGTTAAGCCACACTTACTGGCTGTATTAACAATAAGCAACGGTTTACCTTCATATTCGTCTAAAGATTTCAATTCTCCATTGATCATTTTCACCTTAAAATCATACACAGTCTTCATTATTCGTTCCTCCTCTAAATATATTCATTTTGTCGATAATAAGTCTTGTGCGATTTAATCTTAAGCGATTTAAATGAATAGTACAAGTATATACTGTTTTGATTCTAATGTTTGAAATATGAACAATTTTCTTTTTCAATGTGTCCTGGTTTCGAACATTAGTAGATTTAAAACTAAGCTTTTTAAGGGATTTATCTTGGCATGAAATTTGCAAGAAATAAAGATAAGAGTAAAAAATTTCATTAAAAGGAGATTGAAACATGCAAATTAAAGATAGTGTCACCGTTGTAACAGGAGGCGCCTCAGGACTTGGTGAAGCTACTGTCATACGTCTTGTAGAAAACGGTGGCCGTGTAGCAATTCTAGACTTACAAGATGTTTATGGAGCTGCCCTTGTTGAGAAGCTTGGGTCTGATCGTGTTTTATATGTAAAAACAAATGTTACTAGTGAAGAGGATGTTCAATCAGCTATTAGCCAAACAATTGAAAAATTTGGAGTGATTCATGCAACAATTAACTGTGCCGGGATCGGAATAGCAGAGAAAACTCTAGGCAAAGAAAAGCCGCATGACCTTAGCAGTTTTTCTAGAGTTATTCAAGTGAATTTAATTGGTACGTTTAATGTTCTCCGACTTGCAGCAGAAAAGATGGCACTAAACGCACCAAACGAAGAAGGCGAAAGAGGAGTAATCATTAATACGGCATCTGTTGCTGCTTTTGATGGTCAAATGGGGCAAGCTGCATATAGTGCATCCAAAGGAGGGATTGTTGGAATGACATTGCCGATTGCCCGCGACCTAGCAAGAAATGGAATACGCGTGATGACGATAGCACCGGGCCTAATAGACACCCCGCTATTTGCAGGAGCTCCTGAAAAGGTCCGTCAAGCATTAGGTTCAATGGTGCCATTTCCATCAAGATTGGGCTATCCTTCTGAATATGCCATGTTAGCACAAAGTATTATTGAAAATCCATTACTAAATGGTGAAACTATTCGTTTGGACAGTGCGATACGAATGCAGCCAAAATAAAAAAAGTCTCGTAAAATGGAAACTTTATAGTCTAATTGGCTCATTAAAGACGTTGCAGTTACAAATGGGCCATTAATTATATACAAGGGATTTCTGAAAAAGGAATTAAAGGTGATGAGTTTTATTGATTCACTAGACGGGGTGATAACAAATGCAAACAATAATAGAAGCAGAAGTCGACGAGGATAAAATTGATCATCTAGGCCATATGAATTATTTGGAATACATTATTTTCTCAGAAAAGGGGATGAGTGATTGGTTCCAAAAAGCTGGGGCTTCTCATCTAAATTTAGCTCAACGGCAAATGGGGATGGTATTTGTAAAATTAGATGTCTCCTACCTAAACGAAGCCAGACTGGGAGATTTACTTAAGATCAAAACTATACCTGTACATTTAGGGACTAAAAGTTTTGTTATTAAACAAACGATTTATAACCAACACGATCTACTTATTACCGAATTCAAAAAAACCTTCGTTATGTTCAACACAGAAACAAGAAAGAGTATACCTGTAATTGATGAAATTTCTGTCCAATTCAGAGATTCACAGGAATAAAGGTAGAAGAAAAGCGAGTATCGATTGCCAATGAAATAGGTTGGTAAATCTGTAAAACTTAAAAAAGGTAAGTTTGTTTTACTCTTACTTTTCCATATATTGTATAATCGTTATAAGGTGGGATGCAAATGGGAGCTATTCCCAGACCGGCTTCAACAGTTGTATTGTTGAATGATTTATCAAGGGTTTATTTAACAAAAAGGCCAGGAACGATGAAGTTTATGGGGGGATTCCATGTATTCCCTGGAGGGGCGGTCGAAAAAGCTGATTACGTTATGCGTAGTGATTACATAATTAATGCTAAGCATGAGCTTTCTGTCAGTCTTCCTAATTACATAACCGCAGCAAGAGAATTGTTTGAGGAGATTGGTATTTTACTAGGCCATCACTTAGACGGTTCCCCATCAAATTTACCAAAAGAAATACTCTCCAAGTATAGACAGAAGCTTTTAGTTGGTGAAATTTCCTTCACTCATRTTTTAGAGCAGGAAGAACTCTATCTTGACTTAGACTGTTTAACCTACTTCGGACAGATCATTACACCCGAAGATATGCCAATCCGTTTTGATACCCGATTTTTTCTGGCCAAACTGCCCCTGGGGCAAAATCCAGACCCAGACCAAAGGGAAATTGAAGAAGCACTATGGATTACACCTGAAGATGCCTTAAAAGCTAATGTAAACAAAGAATTCAAACTCGCACCACCGACAATCATATCACTCCAAACGATCATAAACTATCAAAATGGAGGTGACTTGATGATGTCCGTAACAAAGGACGACTTATTAAGATTACTAAAAAATAAATAACCTGCGAAAATACCCTATCTCTTTTGAGGTAGGGTGTTTTAGTTGGTTGCTCCTTTGTAAACAGCGACCATTAAGGAAGTGTTTCTCCTGCGATCTTTGATCCTGGGACAACGTGACAGGGTACAAAGCAGAGTTTGTCCTGCGATCCATCATCAGGGACAAAATGGATGAATGTATTTCGGAATTTAGTGATACCGTCATTCTTTTTATCCGCAATTTGGCAAATCACTCCGACCTTTGATGTGTTTTTGTGAATCAAATCGAAAGTTTACTAAATTGGAGGTATAATAAGTACTTGTGTTGTTCTAAAGCAGAAGGAGGAAATTATTTTGATGGAATGGACTTTAACTGGATTGTTGGGGATATCAGCATTATTATTAGTTATTTCTCTATATAAGACACGTCATGCTTCAAAGGTAAACCATAGAGAAGTTGATATGGTTCATATATCGGTTATGAAAGAAATCAATAGCATTCAAGATTCTATTCGTCATATAGAGCTTGACGTAGAAGTGATAACGAAGGAAGCCGGGATACAACTCTCTTCTGATAGAAAGGTATTTTTACGTGAAGTACTAGACTTATATAAACGCAACTATTCTATTGAGAGCATTGCAGAGAAAAACCAGGTAACAGTAAGTGAAATCGAACAGATCCTTGCTCCATTTCAGGAATCAAAAGATGAAGGGAGAATAGTAGCATATGAGAATTAACGTTTTGAGTAGCTTTGCAGCAGGAATTCTTATATCCACAACGATTTGTGGCGTTGCTTATTTCTCGGATAAGAGTGAAGTAAAGGCATCTGTCAAAACATCTGAAAGTATAACAACAGGTAAGGTTCAATTATCTGAAAATGAAATGAAAGATCAGCTTGTTGCAGCAGGCTATGTTGTTCAAACGAAAGATGAATATGAACAATCAAAAGCAACTGAACAAAAAACAGATACAGTGGAAGAAAGCAGTAAAAACGTAACAAAAGTAATCGTAAATGTATCAAATGGGATGACCAGTATTGATGTCGGTAGAACGCTTGAACAAGCTCAGTTGGTACCGAATGCTTTTAATTTCTCTAAAGATATTGAAAGTAAAGGATTGCAAAACAAATTGCGTCCTGGTACCTATGTAGTGGATAGTTCAATGTCCTATGATCAAATCATAGCAACAATCTTTAATTAAACATCATGTTGAATACGAAGTGCTTGATAACAACGCTTTAAAGAGTGTTAGCTATCAGGCACTTTTTATTTTCCACTTAATAAAGCGAATGGATGAGAAAATTTATGCTTAAAGTTCAAAGTTTGTTCAACATTTCACAAACTTTTCGCATGATTTAATGATATGATTTAATCAGAAAGAAACAAGGAGTGATAAGACATGATGGTATGTGAGTGGCGATCATTTTCTACAGATTCTGAAACTTATACATTAGAGACATTCCAGGACCTAGTGGGTGACGAATTTGAAGCGATGATGTTTAAGGATAATGATGATATCCCCGCGTATATATGGACAATTAATTTTGTCATTATTGTTAAAAGGTCTACTAAAGTACTAACTGACGTTAGCTTTGAAAAAATTCCAAGAAATCCTGTTTGTGAATAGTAGTACACATTTTATTTATAATTGAGATTTATTTCACAATTATAAAAACGTTAAGAATAGATGGATATTTTTTTTAATCTCAATTGTGAAATACTTCACAAAGTTAGATTAAACCGGATTTTAAAAATACTACCAATTCTATAGAGTTTACATCATTAACAATTTGTATATATTTTTATCATAATTCGGACACTTTTCGGTAGGTTTTACCAGTTTTAATCGTGCTATGATTTTAATCACAGAGAAGCAAGGAGTGATACATGATGATGGTATGTGAGTGGAGAGATTTTTCAACAGATGCTGAGACGTATACGCTAGAAGTATTCGAAGAAACGTTAGGTGATGAATTTGAGGCAATGATGTTTAAGGAAAATGAACAATTTCCTTCATATATCTGGACAGTGAATTACGTTATTCTTGTCAAAAAATATACTAAGGTTCTTACCGATATTTCATTTGAAAAAATTCCAAGAAATCCTGTTTGTGAATAAAAGATAGTAAATCAAACTTTTAAAATAATGGAGGTCTTTTGATTATGGCAGTTAAGGTAAAAGAAGTTGTAAATGAAGTAACTGGAACAATTGATATTTTAGTAGAAAATGGATTGAAAGCATTACAAGAGTTCAGAGACTTTACGCAGGAACAAATTGATGTAATTGTTAAAGAAATGGCCTTAGCTGGACTTGATCAGCATATGCCACTTGCGAAACTCGCCGTTGAGGAAACCAAAAGGGGAGTTTACGAAGATAAAATCATTAAAAATATGTTTGCGACAGAATATGTCTATCATAATATTAAATACAATAAAACGGTTGGAATTATCAATGAAAACGAACACGAAGGAATCATTGAGATTGCTGAACCTGTAGGTGTGATTGCAGGTATAACACCTGTTACAAATCCAACTTCAACTACCATGTTTAAAGCGTTGATTTCAATAAAGACAAGAAATCCGATCGTTTTTGCCTTCCATCCATCTGCACAGAAATCAAGCAGTGAAGCGGCAAGAGTACTAAGGGACGCAGCGATTAAAGCTGGTGCACCTGAAAACTGTATTCAGTGGATTGAGACTCCTTCTCTACAGGCAACTCAAGCTCTTATGAACCACTCGAAGATCGCGCTAATTCTCGCAACTGGCGGTGCTGGCATGGTTAAATCAGCATACAGTTCTGGGAAGCCCGCTCTTGGAGTAGGACCAGGAAACGTACCGTGTTATATTGAAAAATCAGCGAATCTTCATCAAGCGGTAAATGACTTGATCTTGTCTAAAACGTTTGATAACGGAATGATTTGTGCATCTGAACAAGCGGTGATCATTGATCAAGAGGTTTATGAGGATGTAAAGCAAGAGATGATTGCTAATAATTGCTACTTCCTAAATGAAGAAGAAAAACAAAAAGTTGAAAAATTAGTTATTAATGAACAATCTTGTGCTGTTAATGCTGACATTGTAGGTATGCCTGCTGCTAAAATTGCTGCTATGGCTGGTGTACAGGTTCCAGAACACACAAAAATCCTTGTTGCAGAATTAGAAGGTGTAGGACCACAGTTTCCGTTATCTAGAGAAAAGTTAAGTCCTGTTTTAGCTTGCTACAAGGTTTGCAGTCTTGATGAAGGGTTAACGAGGGCCGAAGAAATGTTGGAGTTTGGAGGACTCGGACATTCTGCTGTTATTCATACCACTAATCAGAACATCATTAAGCAATTTGGCTTACGGATGAAGGCAGGACGCATTATCGTGAATGCCCCTTCTTCTCAAGGAGCAATTGGAGATATTTATAATGCCTACATGCCATCCCTAACACTAGGTTGTGGTTCATATGGCGGAAACTCAGTTTCCACAAACGTCGGTGCTATTCATTTAATAAATATTAAAAAAGTGGCTAAGAGGAATGTTAATATGCAATGGTTTAAAGTTCCATCCAAAATCTACTTTGAAAAAAATTCAACTCAATACCTAGCGAAAATGCCAAACATTTCAAAAGCATTTATCGTTACCGATCCAGGAATGGTAAAACTAGGGTATGTGGATCGAGTACTTTACTACTTAAGAAAGCGTCCGGATTATGTTCACTGCGAAATTTTTTCAGAGGTTGAACCAGATCCTTCAATTGAAACGGTCATGAAGGGTGCAGAAATGATGGCTAAATTCCAGCCAGATGTAATTATCGCGTTGGGCGGAGGTTCTGCAATGGATGCAGCCAAAGGAATGTGGTTGTTCTATGAACATCCTGATACCGAGTTCTTCGGTCTTAAACAGAAGTTCTTAGATATTCGTAAACGAATTGTCAAATATCCTCGTTTAGGTGAGAGAGCACAATTTGTAGCGATTCCAACAACATCTGGAACGGGCTCAGAAGTCACTTCATTTGCCGTTATTACAGATAAAGAGGCTAATCTAAAATACCCGCTTGCAGATTATGAATTAACGCCAGATGTAGCCATTATTGATCCACAATTCGTAATGACTGTGCCAAAGCATATAACAGCGGATACTGGAATGGACGTACTGACACATGCAATTGAGGCTTACGTTTCCTGTATGGCGAATGATTATACAGATGGATTAGCAATGAAAGCCATTCAACTTGTTTTTGAGTACCTGCCAAGAGCATATCGAAATGGCAGTGATGAGTTGGCACGTGAAAAAGTGCATAATGCATCTACGATTGCCGGGATGGCGTTTGCAAATGCATTCCTTGGTATTAATCATAGCTTGGCACACAAGCTTGGAGCAGAATTCCATATTGCCCACGGCCGTGCAAATACTATTTTAATGCCGCATGTCATTCGATACAATGCAACGAAACCGAAGAAGTTTACGGCTTTCCCTAAATATGCACATTTTGTTGCAGACAAACGTTACGCAGAAATCGCTAGAACACTTGKACTTCCAGCACGGACAACGGATGAAGGAGTAGAGAGTCTTGTACAGGCAATTATTAAATTGGCCGGCGAGCTAGAAATTCCAATGAGTATTAGAGAGAATAATGTAGAGGAAACTTTATTTGAAAGTAAAGTAGACTATCTTGCTGAGCGGGCATTTGAAGACCAATGTACAACAGCAAACCCCAAACTACCATTAGTAACTGAATTGGCTGAAGTATACCGCCAAGCATATAAAGGAGTTTAATTAATCAATTTATACTTCTTGTAATAAAAACAACCTCCCTAATTAGTAGGGAGGTTTCAGATTGTCGAGAAAGGGTAGTTTTCTCGGCAATTTTTCATTTTGTTTGATTTAAAAATTGATTGTTTTTGATTTAATTGCCTATGCACCAAGGCCTGTTGATTTCCCCTCCAGGTGCCTCGCTTTCCGCGGGCGTGCCGGGGAGCCTCCTCGTCGCTACGCTCCTGCGGGGTCTCCCACTGCCCCGTACTCCCGCAGGAGTCTACGCACCTTCCGCGGAAATCAACAGGGTTCAAATATCTTAGTATTGCCACACACTCTTTCAAGCCTAGCTAAGTGTTTGGCAATTTTTTTCATATTTTGGCACGCTGCCGTAAGGAGAGCCTGTTCGCTTGCTTTTCTTAATCCGCGTAACCTACAATAGCGAAGCCCATGCAGTTCTTTTGAATCTGCGAAGCTTCGCTCAACCATTTCCTTTCTAAATTTATAAAGCATTTTTCCAGACTTAGATAAGCGATTTTCTCTTACCTTTTCCTTGTGCTCTTCCCAAACATGACGTGTTACTACCTTTACCTTATTTTTGGAACGAGTACATTGGGAAAGAAGTGGACAGTTTCCGCATTTCTTTGAAT
>NZ_MSLS01000042.1 GCF_001940785.1 Bacillus sp. MRMR6 | reverse complement strand
GAATTACCTTAAGAAACATCATTTGGTTAGTAGTATGTCCAGGCGTGGAAACTGTTGGGATAATGCGGTGATAGAATCATTTCACTCTAATTTAAAGACAGAGGAATTTCAGTATTCTAAGTTTAATTCAATGACAAATTTTAACGTAGTATCGAAAATTGACGACTATATGTACCACTATAACGAGAATAGAATACAAGAAAAATTAGGCTACCTCACTCCAAAAGAATTTGGAATGATGGCAGCCTAAAATGGTGTTTTATATGTGTCTCATTTAGCTAGGTAAGTTCACAGGGTGAGTTACTTTTTGTTTTATGAGTATAGCTTATGATCTTTATTATTTGAGGTGAATGTGGGTCAGGTTTCTTGTCCCAAGCCCATGGGAAATCTGGGACATTTTTCTGGCCCCACGTCCCTTAGTCAATGCTTTCCTTTACCGCCTAATAACGCCTTAACAACAATGCCTCCTATAACTCCAATAACGGTTAAAGCACCAGCTCCAGTATTCTTAAACCCACTACCAACACATTTTGAGCAATATAATCCAAAAGAGACCATATTAATACAGCTATTATTATGACACTTATGCAATATCGTTTTACATATTTGGCAATGATATTTCTTTTTCTCAATTGATATAAAATTAGTTTGTTGTTGGCATTTAGGACAATTAGCATTCATTAGATTCATCTCCATCGAATTGTAATAATAAGATTTCACGAGGTAACTCAAAAGTTATCATTGGACCATCAAGTAATTGTTGTTTAATTTGAAGGGTTTTGTTTATACCATTAATACCATTGTCATTTGCCGTTTTTATTGCTTCTTTTATCGGAATTCGCCTTTTATCAATTAACGGCAATATATCAATTAGTTTCCTCTGAGGATCTACGCTTTCATCATGAATGTCCAATAGAAAAATAAGTTTTTTGTATAATACTTGTGATGAATAACTTATGAGATCTTCAACCCTATCATAATACTTTTTTGCTTTTTCGTATCCTTCTATTACCTGGTAGCAACTCCCTAATAATGTTTCAGCCTGAATGTAACAATCTATTAGAAAACTGTATTCTTCAAGTAACTCTCTAATTTCACTAACGAATTTTTCATTATATTCAACTTTGTTTCTATTAAACCATGTAAACATGCTCTCCTTAAAGGATGTCCAAACGCTTATTTTTATTCTTTTAGAGATGATATTTTCAATAGCTAATCTGAAATAGTTCGATAATTTGCCAACCTCTAGTATGGCCAGATTTATCCTCGAAAAAGCGTTGTTATCTGGCAATTCTATMATAGCATCATTAATCATCTCAGTTGCCGATTGCAAAGCTGCTATCTTTTCACGCCAGTTATCTTCAATAAGAGAATTTATTTTCTCATCAAGTACATCTATTTTTTTGCTAATTTCAGCTAACTGAACTTGACCAGATACTGAGCAAATCACCTTTGTAACATTAGAAAGACTCATAACCGCATTTGATGTATCAGTTTTATTAACCTCTGTGGGAAGTTCCGATTTTTGAAGTGTTATTTTCCCTGCATAACGGTTAGTGTTTGCATCCCTTAAATCAACTGAACAACCATCCCAAATCAATTTTCCTGAATCAATACCTTCTTGTAATTCAGGTCGTAAAACAACCTTAAAAAGTTCATTCACATCTTCACTTGCTTTAATTAATTCTTGTGATGCAGGATTATTTTGTATTCTTTTTACGACAGCATCCAATAAAGAATTAGGTATTGTAATTGGTTCATGATGCTCGTCTGTCCCTTCTGCAGAGGGAATAACAAGATCCCCTTTAACTTCAACTATCTCATGGTTCTCCATTTTTTCATTCCCCCTCATCCGTTCTAAAGACATTTCCCACCCTATTATGGCTATAACTTAGTTTCCCTAAGTACTGTCGAAGTCTAAAGTTTAACAAAATCATTCGAATTAGCCAGTCGTGAAGCTCTGACAACCAATCTGGTCGTACTTCGCACCCGATGACATCTTATCCAAATCTATACGGGTTTCTTAATGCCTGCCTTCTAGAATATACTGCTTTTAAGTAAAAATTGCATTTTAATCTTAGATTTTAAAACACTAAAAACCAGGACAGGCTTATATCAAGTCTTTCCGGATACGCTTCTATAAAATCCTTGACATCAAGACTACCGACTCCGCGTAGCTTAGAGGATAGCATTAATGTCTTTGGTTGATTTTTGCACCTTACGTCCAGGTGGTATATATTAAAAATTATGACCCTTTCCCCATATATGATTCAAATGAAGCAAGGACCTCTTTTTTTTCTGATTTTTCTTTTGAACTTCTACTATTCACTTCCAACAATAACTTCTCGACTTAACATAATTCTTTGTTTCATCGAAACTCTCTTAAACACAGTATATAATACTAAAGAACTTGTGTAAAAAATGTGTAAAATGATTTCAAAACCTAGCTTTTTCATCCTTTTTCTCAAAAAACAAAAAACACCCACAAACATTGATTTATCAACATTTGTGAGTGTTTTATCGTTTTTAAAATTAACCTGTTTTGATCTAAAGATACCGGTGGTCGGGGTCGAACCGGCAATCGAAAAGAAGCCGATCCTTAGTCATTCGTACCTGCCAACTTGCCAAACTATATAAGTAAAATTAAATTTTAAATTCTTCCTTTAAAAGTTTGACTAATTCCTGAGCAGTACTTTTATCAAACTGTATGGATTGACTAATTTTCCCCAATATTTGCCGCTGACTTGAACCATATGTATCAATTTGAAAGTATACTTCTCCGCTATTATCTTTAAAAATGGTATAGGTAGCATCTACCGGAGTATGAACCATGTTTCTATCTTTTTCTATTCTTTTTATATTATTGTGTTTGATTAAAGCCATTTGTATCCCCTCTCATGAAGTACTATAATTAGTTATTCTAGATCACCTAAGTAAAAGCCTTTAATTTTGATTTATTGTAACAAATAATATGCCCCTGTATTTAAACCAAATTTATCTCCTAACATAAACGTTGTAATGATTTCATTGATTTTCTCGATTTCACAACTCCTTCAATGTGATATGTAAACTGGTACTAGATTAAAATGTAGGCACAAACACAAATGGTTTATTTGTGATGTCTCGATACAGCGAAAGGTAAGTATGATAGAACATTCAAAACTAAGACAGTAAAATATTCATTAGAACAGCAAGTCGTATGCTCATGTAGATAGAGAAGCTGGAACGAATGTAAATACTATACTTGGCTAGATTGAATACTATTTTCAACAACTAAATGTAAAAATGGTGTTCAAACTCCCTCTTCAGAAAAGGCTAAATTGGGAACCCTAAAAGGAATTAGATAAATTTCTATTATTCTTAGACCTGACAGTAAACCTATAAAAACTATAAAAAATAGAACCGATACAATCGGTCCCATTTACCAAAGAGAGAATAACCTCTATTTTACCATTTTACAATTGTTAATTTGTTAATAATTCAATATCATTTTTAATAAAAACAATAATCTCTTCAATACTTTTCAAACCTAACTTATTTATACTAACCCATTTACCATTGCTATATAACCGCATGTTTCCTGTATTAGGGTTGAGATCACCAACAACATTAAACCTTCTCGAATCCTTACTAGTAGTACATCTAACATTTACAAACCCAGAATCATTCTTATGTTATACAACTTCTAAACAATCAATCTTATTAATTTCATTTAATAATGTTTTTGAAAAGTCGTTCACAGGACTCCCTCCTTTGATATCCCTACCCCTTCATTAAAGCCATATTTTTCATTCCCCAACAGCTTAGTTAAGTATTCATGAGCAATACCTCTATGCAAAATCTCATGATAGAACTGGTTCTCAAATCCTCTCAAGCAGCCATAGCAGCTTGTATCCTCCCCACAACCACATGGCCCTGCCACTTTCAATTTAGCGTTTTCTAGAACACCACGTAGATTCTGGGATATTTTCTTTGCGTGTCCTGCACCACCTGGCACATCATCGTACAAAATGATGGAGGTATTCGTAACATCAACTCCGTCTGCTCGATATAAGCAGCCGCCGATTTCACTTCGTGCAACGCCTAATTCAATGCTGGCGCCTTCCATTACTGAATAAAGTAGTGATGGCCAGAAGCTTTTCTGATCAAATTTTGGAGACATCAAGGGCAATCTAATTTCCACAACATCAGTGATAAAATCATGCCCCAAATGGATATTATGCAAATACGTATTTTCGCACGTTTTACCAAGTTTGTTTTTATGTTCCACTTTCTTTTCAGTAGATTTTTTAGTCTTAGTCATTTTCGTTTGGGTAATATAGCCGCAACGCTTACAAAGTGAATATCCCATTCCCCCGCCATTATTCACAATGACCAATTTACCTCTAGAAGAATATTTCACTTCGATTTCATGCGTTCCTATTTTGATAACTTCCTGTGTGGACTCTGTTAACTCTAATTCTTCATCTACATAGTTATCAAACTTTACTCTAGATGGTAAAGGTTTTGCTTTACGTCTTTCTCCCGGATTTCCAGGTAAGTCGTCTGCCTTTGTAGAGAATCCGAATACTGGCTGGAGGTAATAATGATAGTTTAATGGCTCATGGCAGCAGTCCATTTCTCTGTCCTCGTATGAGGTACCCAAATCAACATGATAGCCATATAATCGGCCGCAACTCTTACAAATCGCATATTGTTGTACGGGCCAGCTTTTCATTTTATTCATGTTCAAGGCATATGGTTTCCAAACCTTTTTATTGGCTACGATCTCAGACCCTGGTGCAAATTCTGAGATTGCTAGTTTTAAATCTCGCGAAATATTAATTACTTTGGCGTTTTCCCCATTATGAAGTATATCTAAATTTACCACATCGACAGGAAACCCATATTTAGGCAATACATTACTTGAAGACAAGAAGGTCAAAACATTCTTCTTCAAATAGGTGTTTTGAATTTTCAAGATATTGTCACTCGGTTTCCGTTCCATATCTAGTCTTTTTTTCAATTCTTCCAATTCATCGATAATTTCTTTTACATTCGACTCCGCAATAATTAAGGCGCCTTCATCATCTTTTAGAAGATAGTCAACCCATTTCCAATTCTCAAGATCAACAAAAGCCTGTAAAGATTTTGATTTAGGTACAATAAAGAGTAGTGAGTTCTTTAAGTCCTCTGGCTGTTCACTTAACAACTCTTTTAATATTTGGACTGCACTCTTTCCACCTTCACCAGAAATATCAAGGAAATTATCAACATTTCCATAATAGGTTTGATATTTTCTAAAAAACCAAGCAAAAACAACGGAGAACATATGCCGCAGCACGATTTTTTCATTGTTCATTTCAATATAAGGCGCCTTAATCATACCGCCAATAATATTTTCGGGGAATTGGTAGTAGGTAAGATCATGTGAACGTCTTTTAGCATAAGTCAATGAAAATGCTGTTGATTCAGTTCTTCTACCTGCACGTCCTGCCCTTTGTATATAATTTGCTGTTTCAGGCGGCACATTCCGCATAAATACCGCTTCGAGCTGTCCAACATCCACACCCATTTCAAAGGTAGTAGAGCAGCTTAATACATTAACCTCTCCTCGTTCAAATCGATTCTGCAACCTAGAAGCATATTCACTCGTTAACTGTGCTGTATGTTCGTTTGCTATCAGAGGCAATGGTTTCATCTTTGTATATAAATCTTTAAAATAAGTAAAACGGCTCATCTCATCTTGATATTCCATCAATGTCCCTTCACATCTAAATGTAGAGCATATACCTCTTAAGTTATTCGAATGGATGCTCCCGCACTTATTGCAAATATAAAGATTTTCCGGTTTTAGCACCTGCCATTTTTTGTAATTCAGTTTCAACACTGTTCCTTCTCTTGCAAGTGGTGTTTCAGAAATATATCCATCCTTAGCCCAGAAACCTTTATATAATTTCCCCGTAAGAAGCTCTTTTAGCAGGCTTCTCGCTTTATCAGCAGCATCCTCTTTCGAGTATCCCTTCGCTCTAAACAACTTTTGGATGAAATCGAGTCTTTTATTGTTCAAGTTTTCCTTAGGTAACCAGCCGACAATATTATTTCCTAATGCACTTTTTTCTGATTCCAACTTAAAATATACTTCCTTGTTTCTTGGTGCAAAGGTCTGATCCGTTATTGACACTAAGTCTGGAAAGGTGATAGCATTCAAGTCTCTTAATGAATTAAATAGGGTTCTATACAGTTCCCACAATTCATCATTCGTAAGGCCTAAGTCCGCATTAATCCCTAAACTGTTCATATTCAATTTTGACCATTTATCAGGCTTTTCTGGTGTAAAAGAAATTAAACCTAATCCTTCTAGACCAATCTGACGTTCTGTATTCATGAATTCTTTAATGAGGACAGTTTGGATTTGTTTTTGTTTCTCGATATCGTCTAAGCCATTTTCAAATAGCCCTTTTTGTTTACCATACTTTACAACAGCATTCGCCAAACTATCGATTCGAATATCATCGTATTCCTGAAGATTTCCTAGTTCATGGATAATCGCATTTCTCCATAATAATTTGTCACTGTGACCGCCCGAATAATCTTGTTTCATAAAATGTTTCATAGTTATCCCTAGACTCGACAGTAAATTTCTACTACGCAAAATTAATTCTATAAAAATAGAACCGATAAAATCGGTTCCACTTACAGTATTTTAAAACCGGTTATTGAGTTTCTACGATATTGCACCAGAGCACATAATTCTATTTTTAAAGTTGCTTATACCCAATGTTAACTACTACACCCATTAAACAAATCTAAAAAAAACACTGATATTGATGTACCACATTTGCAGGTGTTTCACGGTTCTTAAATTAAACCGATTTCACCTAAAGATACCAGTGGCCTAGTTAGAACCAATATACTATGTCTTCGTTTTTCATTTGATTAGCAAGGATCTACTAATTGATATTCCTTTGTTGAACCAAAAAAACACCCCGCTCTTCCTATTTTTAAGCGGAACTAGGTTAATTTTTAGATAAGTTTTATATCATTTAGCTTACTACTGAACCCATGAACCTATCAATATCATCTATTGTATTCGTAATGCTTCCAACACTAAAGTTTTCTACTAAGAAGTTTGTTACATTTCGTGAAAGGAATTCTGGTAATGTAGGACCAACGTGAATGTTTTTACAGCAAGATATAGGAGTGATAAGAATACAATGCTGACTGCCTTTTGCTCATACCATGCGATATTATATGAAAATGGGAGGTCATTAATATTTTCCAAACCAAAGGCATCATTTAGTTTTAATGCAGTCATTACCAGTGACTAAGAAGCATTACATTGACAGGCATCAAATACCCTTGGAATACCGTTAATTTCAACCAAATCAAACTTATTATACAAGTAAAATATATTGATTATCCAGATTAACATATTTTCGAATATATAAATGATTCCGAATACTATTTTACCTCTACATATCTATTTATCGTAGTAAAATAAAGCCCTTTTTCCTTCACCTTAAAATCAAAATCCTCCTCAAATTCTTTACTATATAGCTCAACCTGCCCCCTATAATATTCCACAAAATAAGCTAAATCTGCCTCTTTAAACGTATCAGTTTTATAATCCACAATCACCCAACCATCTTCTTCTTTAAAAAGAAAATCAATGACTCCTTGAAGCTGTTCATTCTCTTTTTGGTAGATAAAAGAAAACTCATGATATCTTTCTACTGCCTGTTGTCCTCGTCTCCAAATCTCACTTCCTAGTATGGTTTGAACCGTTTGAAGAGCTTCATCCTGATGTTCTTGTATCAGACCTTCTTCTTCTGACACCAAAGAAACTAAATCCTCCAAGTCCATATCCTCTCTCGCTTTTCCTAATTCCTCCATACATCGATGGATGACTGTTCCGAAAATAGGTCCCCTGCCATCCTTTGACCTTGGTAAGACCGTTTCAGATTCACCTTTTACTAGGGTTGTCACATTGGTCTTTTCAAAGGTATTTTTCTTCGTTTTTTCCAGCCAAAGGTTCCAGTCTGACAATAAAGCTGACAAATCCGGCGCTTCTGTAAGTACCTCTTTTTCCTTCAGATCCACCACTTCCCAACTCAACTCTCTATCAAGTGAAATAGACTGACTTAACTCTGTCCATGGTGATATCTTTGGGTTCTCAGGATACTGACTGAAGACCAAAATTTGTTTTGGTCTTGTTGCCGCTACATAGAGCAGCCGGTCCTCTTCTGCTTTTTTAAAATGGACTTCGATGGCTTCTTTCTCTACCCAGCCGAACGGCTCAGCGATTACCTTTTTATCCTTTACAATCGCGAAATAACCTGTTGGTTCATCCCCCATACGGTCCACATGTTCAGTAACAGGATGTTCAGTTTCTCCTACTGGGGCTGCTAAAAAGACGACTGGGGCTTCAAGCCCTTTTGCCTTATGTAGATTCATAATCCGGACAGCCTGAGAGCTTCCTAAGAAAAGTCCTGTTCCTTCTACCCCTTTTTTCTTCTCTTCATCTACTAGTCGAAGAAGCAGTGAGGAAAGCTCGTTCCAATTAGCGGCAGTAAAAGGATCTGCCTGTACTAAATCAATGATTTGAACGATGGTACCCGCACGAATGAGTCCCGAATCTTGAACCGCTGAATAGGGAAGCAAACCAAGATCCTCGATGATGTTCAAAAACGCAGTGAGAGCTGGCATTTGATTGACCCATCGATGATACTGCTGGAGTTTAAGTAGAGTATCATAGACTATACGAGTTTCTTCTGTCACCTTTTCTTCCTTCGGTAAATGAAAGACATTGAAATAATGGAATGACCTTTTGTACTGATATAAGTCTTCATCACTGCATCCAAAGAGCATTCCTCGAAGTACAGCTAGTAAAGCAACTGCATCATGATGATCATCTAGTGTTTTCACAAGCTGCACCAGTGCTAGCAATTCTTCATATCTGGTTGAACTGCCTGTAATGTCTGAGAGAATTCCGAATTGCTCTAATTTCTCAGCGTAAATGTGTAAATAATCTTTTCGTTTAAGTAAAATCAAGAAATCACCAGGATGAGCACCCCTAGTATGTAATTCACCGTTTGAAATTCTCTCTTGAATCTTCAGATTACCTTGACATGCCCAAGCAATAAAAGAGGCAATTTTTGCAGAATCCATCTCACAGATCTCACTTGCCTTATTTCGATTTACTTTAGGATGTGTAATTGAAAAAATGCCGTGATAGGCCTCAGGATTTGACTGAACGGTGTTCATCGGTGCAAAGATGGCTTGTGCTGGTGATTCCACTTCTTCTGTTAAAAATTTAGACTCAAAGATATTGTCCACATAATGACCGATGGATTCAACGGAGCGGAAATTACTGGTTAGCCGCAGTACCTCTCCGTTTTCTACTATTTTCTTCATGACAAAATGATAGGTGGAGATATCTGCTCGCCGAAAACGGTAAATTGATTGCTTCGGATCTCCGACTATAAACAGAGTTCCCGCTTTTGGAACCTGCTTTTTCCAATCGCTTTCTCCCACATCTTCTCCTGTCAAAAGAAGCATCATTTCTGCTTGAACTGGATCGGTGTCCTGGAACTCGTCCACTAAAAGGTGTGTAAACCTCTGCTTAAAATAGTTCCGGACCTCCACATGGTCTCTCAATAGTCTGGTTGCACTTAATAACAGGTCCTGAAAATCGACCAATCCCCGTTCCTGTTTGCGTGCTTGGCAATACTCAATCGCCGGGATCACAAAGTGAACAATTTTTGGATGGATGAATTCACGCCAGGAACGTAAAAACGGTCTTAAAACGTGTTCTTGCCAATCTGGCAATCTTTCATCTCTGAACTCTTTGGCAACTTCTGTATCTGTCCAACGTTTTAAAGTTACATCTAGTTTTTTATCAAAGCTATGTGCTAATTGCAGGACGGTCATATCGTCGTTAAAATCTTTAATTTCCAATGTCTGCAGCGCATCGAGCATGGTTTTCTGGCACTTATCCCAGTCTGGGTTTGGACGAGTGGTTGGAAAGTAGGCTTTAGCCTCCTCTATTAATGGAAGTAATGTACCTCTGATCTTATCAAAATTCGGGTAATCTACTTCTTTTGTAAAAATCGAGACATCCAGATTACCCACCATACGGTGATAAACCGTTCTTAACGTTTCACTGTCTACGCCATAAGAAGTTAATTCCTCAAACTCACTAGTTTCTCCATTCAAGACCAAATTGGTCAAATACTCATCCCAGCATTGATCGAAAAATTCCTCCGCTTGTTCCTCATCCAATTCCGTGAAAGATGGATCGAGACCTGCTTCTAAGGGACGTTCGCGTAACAACGACCCACAAAAGGAGTGAATAGTTCCAATGAAGCATTGATTCACCTTTTCATTCGCTTCTTTAAGAAGCTCAGCTTCTTCACCGCTTTCTGCATTTATAGCGGCTTTTTCCAGCTCGGTTATGAAGCGGCTCTTTAACTCCGATGTCGCTTTATTCGTAAATGTAATGGCAGCAATTTGGTCCACTTTTGCTTTCTGATATTTGATTAAAGCAATCATCCGCTTGACCATGGAGGTTGTTTTTCCAGAACCTGCACCCGCTTCTACTAAAAAGCTAGTATCTAAATCATTCTCGATTCGTTCCCGTTCCAGTTGGTCTTTTATCGTGTTATTCATATTGACTCACCCCTAAGACAGATGCAAACCGCTCATCTATCAGCTTCTCTTTTCTCCATTTGGCATGATCACCGCATACATCTTTAAAGTCGCAGTATTTGCAATCATTCGGGTCACTCGTTGGCAGGAAGGTTCCTTTTTGGATCGCATCCAGCATCTTTTCCATGATTTCTTCTAGAAGCTCTCGTCGATTTTGCTCGCGAATAACCTCTTTGCCTAATCCCTTCTGGGTTGGAAAATAGTAAACGGATTCCTTTACCACGGCTTCAGAATCATGGCCTGTTTTTCGTAGCCATTGTTCGACAGCAAGGGCATAAAGAGCGTGCTGTAGCTGTCTCCCTTTTCCAAAATACTTCGCATCCTCATACTTTTTCGCTTTACCTGTCTTATAGTCGTAAATTCGGTAGACATGTGGCTCTATTTCATCCACCCGGTCTACAAACCCTCTGAGCGGAATCTTGATTTTCTCTGAAACCTCTACCTCCAAATACCCGTCATCAGGGTGGATTTGAAGTTCTAAATATTTCGGTGTTGTGATTCGCTTCTCTTCTTGAGCGATGAAAACCTCTATATCTTTAAATATTTCGTTGATTTCTTTTTGTGCGACATGTTGACTAGGAACTGGAATTTGTTCTTTATATTCTTCAATCGTATGTTCCGTTAGTTTCTGAAGGAGTTCCCTATCGTGAGGACCTGTTATGGAGCCTAAGGTGATTCGGTTGGTCATGTAACGATTAAAGATTTCATGAATGAGACTCCCTCTCTCCAAAGGGGTCAACCAGCTTGTCCGATCAAACTCCTTCTTTTCTTTTGGACGAATTCCTAAGACTTTCTCAAAATAAAAACGTAACGAACATTCTGCAAACCGTTCTAATTGGGTAGCACTAAAAGTGAGTGTTTCGAAGTCCTCTTTTGCAAAACCATTCAGAAGGAAACCATCATACGCAGTCACGTCCAGTCCTTTTCTCGATAAAATGGCCGCTTCTCCTGAAGCTAGAGCTTTGTAATGATATCCGATTTGTTCTCTTCCATTCTTTATTTCCTTCTGCTCCGTGATAATCGATTGTAGCCAAATCTCTGCTTCACTGTTTCTTACCTGATTCACTGAACCTGAAAAATAAATTGGTTCTCCCAAGCTCTTAAGCAGATCACTCATATCCGCATTTGACAGGGAGAATTTTTTTCGAAAAACCTGCAGCATTTCATAGGCCGGATGTTTTCCTTCTTTGTCTATTGGACTTGAGGAGCAAAAACTCATCGTAGAATTCCCTCTGATACTAGCAAGTCGACTGTTTCTTTCTTCGATTTTTTTATTTGTTTTTACAGAAGATATCCTTAAATACTTGCTGATTCTTTGTCTCTCTTCATCTAGTAAAATAGGATCTTGGCGTGGCGTCACCGACCAATTTTTTGCATCCATTCCAAGGATAAAAGTGTTTGCTCTGCCTGAATAGCCGCCATCTTGAACGGAGGATACACAAATTTTTCCTGGTTCAGAAATTGGGGTAACCTGAAACCGAATATTTTCTAATTTCTTCTTCACGAAATCTAATGCCTGTTCAAGATCGGTCGGATCTTGATGAAAGGCCCCCATTTGTTTCCGTACATCTTGAATAGAAAGAAGGATTAAAGCTTCTTCTTTCCCTTTTGGAGGACAATAAGTCTCTAGGAAGTAGGTTAAACCATCCAAGACCACCTTAGGGCTGTATCCACCTTGGTTTGGAAGATGCTCAAATAGGTCTTTGAAGAAGTTAGCTAACCACTCTAGTGCCAGCTTATTTTCATCTTTCTCTTCTTTTAAGATTGATTTTTCGATGAGGGCATATCGTTCCTGTCCCCAACCGATTCCTGATTTTTCAAGTCTTGAAACTAATTTTGCACTAGACAGATGCTCCTTTTCCTCTTCATTAAGCTGAATCAGGTAATCCTTAAAGGCTTGTATCATATGATCAATATGAAAATTAGATTCAAGCCAATTTAAATAGGTGTAGGCTGCTTTTCCAGTTTTAGAAAATTGTAAGGGTAGTCCTTTTGAAAACGACATCGGCAATTCAAAGTGTTCGCTTAAGGCATAGGCAGCTGTGACATAACCTTCGTAATCGGAAGCAATCCATTCTACCTGATCAAGCGGTAGTTCGCTCCCTGCCATTCTGCGAAGTACTTCCTTTAATTCCGATAGAATCCCAGTGGAATGGAAAAATTCAGTTTGTTTTGCTGGGTAGCTAGACTCGATGTCAAAGAAGGCCGGATCTCCCAGTAATAATTCGTAGTTTCCATCCGTAATTTTATAAAGCATTTCATTTTCCATATGTGTAAGTTGGACATGTTCTTGAAGTATGACGACAGGGAATGGTATTGAGCTTTTCTTATGAATGTTTGATAGATATGGATGTAATCCAGGTAGATCCACAAGCAGATGGTCTGCTAGATAGTTTTCATAGCTATGTAAGAGATGCTTGATGAATTGGCCTTTTTCTTCTTGTTCAAACTGGTCTATTTTTAACAAATCAGCTGTCATACCTGCATGTCGTAAATCCATAGTGGCCCGATAAAAAGCATCGACAAATCCTGGAGATAGAATATTTGCTTTAAACTGAAAATCTTGTTGTTGAACGGCTTCTCTAATCAACGAATACACAAGCCAGTAGGCATCACCTGATTTCAAGAGTTTCTTTTGATTTTTGCGGACTGCGAGTTTTCCATAATCATAGACAAATTCCTCAATGGTTTGAACTGTCATATTGTGAACGGGACCAAGCTCCCTACTTACCCATTCCTTCCATTGGAGGCCCTGGGCATGGTTTTTAGCGATTAGAATTTTCTCTTGCAATGGGTAGGTTTGAATGATTTTGAATAAATTTTCTATAACCGACATTTATGTCACTTCCTTACTTTTTGCTTTAATACAATGCTCTATTACGATAATTTCATACTCCTTACTTTTATTCGACAATATCTGGTAAATCCCTTTTATTCTTCTGAAAACCCCCTACTAATTGCCAAATATAAGCACTATAATTAAAATTAGGAAAATATAAAAAAAGAGGGGGAGGATCATACACAATGGACTATTTTTTAGCTATTTGCAAAGACAGACCAAATGATCCCGATGGCTTCTACTACACAGTTTATTTCATTAACAATACGAACACTGATATTGATGAGTTGACCTATGAAACAGGAGGATTTATGACTGACGATGATGAGATTATTCAAACTTCTAGGCATAGTAGAGTATTAGGGAAGCTTCCTGCTAAAAGTTTCAGAGAGATTGAGCAGGATGATGAAGGTTCATTTGATTTTGTAATTGATTTTACTTTTACGATCAAGCGAGGCATAAAAAAAATAGAGAACAAAACCTTTATTCTTAATAAATATTTACGAGGTGCGGTTAAACCTCAGAGTCCCCTGCCGGTTATTAATAAATATGGTTATCTAATTAAATCCAAATAGAGGTGAAGGATTCTATGTATACCCTTTTAAAAACGCATACCACGGAGGACTTTGACAGCTTTGTTTCCTATTGGGAGTCTCTTTATGCTTATAGTCCTAAACATTCAGACGGAAACGATCTTTATTTTCGGAATATAATGAAGGATGTTTTTTCAACAGAGGACATAAAGGAGCTCTTTTATTGGAAGAATGGGATGAAGCTTAGTGGAAAGAAGAGCATGATTGTAGATGACATTTGCAAGGAAATCAACCTTATTAACGAATTAAAACACTCACATCTTGAATATGTGACTTCCTCTTTACCGAAGTTTATGAATAGAGATGGCGTTTGGCAGATATTCTTGTTACATATTTTAAAGCCTGATTATTTCCCTATTTTTGACCAACATACATATAGAGCCTATCAATATCTACAAACAGGTTTCATCCGAAAGATAACTGAATTAAAGGACCTGAATGAATTCTATCAAACTACTTACCTGCCGTTTATACATGAAAAGCTCATTAACACCGCCACCGTAGAGGAACGAATACGAAAGATTGGAAGAATGGACAGAGCTTTATTTGCTTTTGGGAAGTTTTTAAAAAGTGGGTATGTTAAGCTACTTGGTCCAACGATTGATTTTCACCTTTTTAGAAGCCTTTTTTCTTCTGTTTATGCTAGAGATAAGGAACAGTACTCAACAGATCTAGTTACTTATCTGAAAAGTAATCCAGAGCAGCAAAAAGTGGTTGGTAGGTTATTTCAAACTAGAGATGTCTACATGAATAACGACCACTATCAGGCACGCTGGGATATGGGGTATTATTTAATGGAGAGTTTTAAGATTGAGTTTGAGCAATCAGAAGGATCCGAACTGATTTTTTCCCTATGCTGTGCCATAAAAGCTGAATTCGCATTAACAGATTATCAGGTTGGGGGTTTATTTAAGGAGATATTAGAGGTCCAATACGTTTAATTAGATTACTGAGATATAATATTTAAAGCGGCTCCGATTCGGCAGCCGCTTATTTTTCTGCTATATAATTTCTCCATTTTTCTCGAAAAAGGGACCCTACGAGCCATTCGCAAGATGTTATAAATCGTCCAACGAGAAAAATGTTCTTTCGTTCATTTATTTTGCCTCAAAGTTCTAGGAGCTTACTCCCCCACCATACCGTCATTATCATTATCGCGCATATAGGGGTATAACCAATGATCACTCGTTATTGGCATACTGAAACCTGCTGCTTTTGCTTCTTTAATGGTCACCTGTCCGTTACCGTTTGTATCAACACTAGAAATATCACCGTTTGTATTTGGACTAGTTGAATTTGTGTTTGAACTAGTTGAATCAGAAGACTCGCTGCCTGTTAAACCGAGCGATGCGTTTACTTCATCCGGGTTCACATTGTCAAATCTATCAACGATCTCGTTACCATTTATAGTATAGGTATACTGATAACTTGAAGGAATCTGCGTTTCTGTATTCGGATATGTGATAATTGCTTCAAATTTAGTGGCTCCCCCTGCGCTACGGATCACTTTTTCCATATAAGCTTGATCACCATGTCGGTTGAGCGTACTATCTTGTGGGGTAATATTATAAGCATTCGATACCCCACCGAGAGAATCAGCAATGATATGCCCTTCATCTAACACGTCACTTTCGACACCAGGAACCTTTGCCTCATCCGAGTAGTATCTGCCAGACGATAATACAGGTTCGTTACGGTCATCTTGGAGAATGATTTCTTCAGCTATGACACGTACTAGTTGCCCGTATTCATTCGTAAATGCCCAATATTCACGGCCCCCATAACCAATGTCAACGACGACGTTTGCTTCTCGATATCCAGACAAATCACCACCGTCAACTTCAATAAGTTTGTATCCTGAGAACAGTTCATTATTAGGTTGGGTTGATGTTTCCTCTATTACTGGTTCATCAACAACCGTATTAGTGGTTACCTCTTGTGAATCTTTTTCTCCATCTGTAATGGAAGTATCTTCTACGTTGGTACAACCAACCATAAAGATGATCGTTAAAAGTAAGATTAAATAGTTCATGTTCTTTTTCATTTAGGACTCTCCTATAATAGTTTCATATTGTTCATTCTAAAAATCTCGGAATGTTAAAATAACTTAACGTTATTAACCCATTGATAATAGTACATTCCAAGATTAACTTTTATTCGGTCGATCTGCAACATTTACCACCGCTATTGAATTATTTGGCAGATCTTTCGTAACAACAGAACCAGGAGCACTCATTGAATTTTTACCAACTTAAGTATAAAAAACAAAGAGGATTACAAATTGTAATCCCCTTAGCGTTCATGATTTTAGTAATTAATACTAAAGTCTACAGGATGGCTGTTTAGAAAAGAATAAGTTTTCCAATTAGATTATTTATTTATTTATTTATTTGTATTGACACCAATTATATGACTCCAGGGCTTTTGCACGTTGGTTATTATTTATGGTTCCGTTAAAGACGGCATTTAATAAACTATTCAATTTTTTCACTACAATATCATTATTATGAATTAGATCATATTCCCATAAAATAATTAGCAGGTATCCATTCGACAAATAAAAACACTTTTTGGAATGGTCAGTAAGGATATGACGAATTTGTTTATCATCTTTTGGCTTTTTATAAACGGTCGGATTACAGTGCCAATAGTCACCATTGACTTCAATAACCACTTTTTTATCATGATTAATGAAATCTGGAATAAATTCTCCGAAAGGCTGATTGTAAACAAAATCATATTTTTCTTTTACAAGTAAATCTTTAACGGTACACTGGAGGTTGGATTCCGCCCTATGTAATCCGCCATGTTTAAATATACCGTTCCTTTTCCTGGCCTCAGCGACACCTTTTTCAGATATATTTAAGAGTTGAGCTAACTCTAAATCTGTCATTGTAGAAGCATTTTCAATAATAAACAATTCTTTTTCCTTGTTTAATTTGGTGTAAATAAAATCTTTACTATCAACCAAGCCCAGATCATGAGCTTTACGTATAATTGCAGCATGAGTTCTGTCGATGAGGTTCCCAATTTCCTCGTAATGCTTACCTTCTTCTATCGACTTTTTAAGAATTTGTAATTCTTCATTTGACCAAGGACTAAAATTCCTGCTTTTTTCAAGTCTTTCGTTTCGAGCCTTTTGTTCAACAGCTGATTTGGTCTTACCTAAATACCTTCCAATTTCATAATAAGACTTCTTGTTATAATTATCTATTAAATATTGAAGCTCAATATCTTCCCATCTTTCACCGGTTGCAACCCAATAATCTAACCCTAACTGTCTTAATTTTTTATAAACCGTTGAAAGCTTCATATTCATATAATCAGCTAATTCTGCAGCGGATTTTGTGTTCCCATGTTTTTTTAGATATTCTACTCTTTCTTTTGTCCAAATGCCACCTATTTCATTAGAAGGAAAATGCTTTTGCACCCTTGCATTTATGGCGTCATAACTACGATTTAACTCAGCAGCAATTACTCTTCTTGTCTTTTTATCCAGATTATTTAGTAGATATTGGTCTTCTTCTTTTGACCATTTTCTTTTTGCTATAAATAACACTTCCTTAAACATGGTTTTGTAAATGTTGAAGTAAAAAAATAATTTACCAAATGCTACATGAATATTCTTTCTACTAAACTGTATACTCTTTTTTGCATTGGATAGGAACATAAACCCTTATTTAACTAATCGCTCCCTTGTTAAAATTAGATTGTTATTAGTAATACAACATCATTCATATGTAAAATCTTTTCTCAACTTCTTGTCACGAGTTCCAATTGAGCATAATTAAAGATGGTCAACTACTATAGGCCATTAGCAATTAGCTTTTAGCAGTGTGGCTAGGAATTGCAATCGATAGGGTTGACGTTTTGCTCTTAGTATATTTTCCTTATTTCATTTTATTTTCTGCCTTAATGAAATCTTCGCAAGCTAAACAAATTCCAACTCTAATTTCATCAAGTCCTACTTTGAATCCACAATAATTACATACTGGCAAATCAACTGCGCAATCATCGCAAAAACAAGTGGCACCGCGTTCAATTATTTTTTGGTTATGCTTCATGGTTCTCTTTCATCTCCTGTGCGGTTTGTCCGTCTACTTAATTCAGTAAAATTTGTTTTAATGCTGTCACTATTAATTAGTTGGTGGTCAACCCCCTACTTTTATTTGCCTTAAGCTCTTCCTCAATGGATCTTCTTTCCCATAAAAGATTTAGTAGATTCAAGAGTTATCCGGTATAAATGATTCTTTAACAGCACGAAACGTGTTTTAATTTCTTAAACTATTAGAAATCTACTTATTTACTCATTAATATCGCACTAATTGTGTTGTTCACATTCACTATAATATAACCCAACGTTTTGTGTTGTCAATGATTTTTTGTCGTGTGTTAATATTTATTTAACACAAATTGTGTTAGTATGTAGGTAGGTGATGAAGATGAAAGTATTTGGAGTAAGAATTAAGCGCCTTCGAAATGAAATTAAGATGACTCAAAAACAACTGGCCGTGAAACTTAAAATAAGTGAAAGTGCAATTGGGATGTACGAAAGAGGAGAGCGAGAACCTTCTTTCGATATTATTGTACAATTATCTGAAATATTTAAAGTCAGCGTAGATTATCTTCTAGGCAGAACAAACCTTATAGGGACTGAAGTATCTGATCCTAATTATAATAATTTACCTAAAGCCGAACCTGTGAACGTTAATGTACATAGCTCAGTCATCGAAATCATTAAAATTGTTCATAAATATGCTTTAGAAGATAGCCCTATTTTAGATTTAGAAAAGTGGAAAAATCTTTCTCAGCAGGATATAGAGGATATCAATAAGTATTTTGAATATGTTGTACACAAAGCAAATGAACGTACCTACGTAAAGAATAGTTAGTTTTGGTATTATGATGAAGGGCAGCCATAATTAATCATGACAATAATGAATCCCCCAATCTTCATGTATTTAGATTTTAGGTAACATTTTTAACATATGTGGGCAGTCCCCCCAGTTTAAGGCATTCAATATTTATTTTTATATCTAAAAAAAGCCAGGCACATACCAAAAACTTGGAAGCTGCCTGGCACTTATTTCATGATAATCACTAATGTTGATATCCACTAATTTACATAAATTATTTATTACATAATAAATGCTGAATCCATTTCTTGAATTCTCCTAAATTACTTCCTGGCGAGAAACAATATGCTCCCATTTTATATCTCTTATGAAATTTCTCGTCATAAAAAACCTTGTCATGACTCAAAACATATTCTGTTGGCGTCAAAATATAAGCTTCCTTTACAACTGTTGAATCATTTTCTTTTGCTAATATCCCATCCCGGTATTTGTGCATCTCCCCTAAAGCCATTGGTAAATTAGAAGGAATTCGATATTTTGGATCCAACACAAACAAATGCTCTTGATACTCTATGACAATATCAGGGATCATTCTCTGGCTGTACGAATAATATGGATGTGTATTAGATTGAATAATTTTTTGATAGATAAGATTTGCACCGTTTTTGAGTTTAACTTTACTTTCTTTATTCTCAGCTAATCGCAAAAAATAAAATCCGTCCTTTTTTGTGAATAACTCAGCTATATCCTCTATTAAACCTAATTCCCGTAAGGTACAAATAATCTTTATGAAACACCACATTTCATACAACAAATAAGTATCTTTTAAATTTAGTTTTTGTTGGACATCAAAGGTAATCGTTTTAAATTGATAAAGCGAATAAAACCATTGATACCAAAGGCGGTATACGGGGTGCTTTCGAAACGCTTGCGTAATTATTAATGTCCCAGAATGGGATTTAATCTTTTGTATAAATTTGCTTCTTTTCCAGTGACTAATCCAGTCAAGAAATTGTTCTGCCTTCCTTTGAATATCGTTATCTTGTAAAGTTCTGTAGGTTTTCAATAAAGACTCAAGTTCATTTAGTTGGGAAAGAATTACCCGGTTTTCATACACATCAAAGGTTTCTACCATCTTTGTTGTTTGAATGTGGCTTGGTAACTTTGTTGGTGTTGCTCCATAGGCTTCACCATAGTGMTCTATCCATGCAATATTTCTCGGAGTGACAGATTTTACCCGTTCGCGTTTCAAAAGTACATCTTCCTATTGCAAATTTCTTAAAGGATGGGCTTCGATCTTTTGAAAAGTATTTCTTAATTTGTACATCTCCGATTCTATATACATCCATTGCAGCATGGAAGGTATCCTTGTGAACCCATTCGTTGCTATGTTTGATTCTAGTCCTGACTGTTGAAAACAAATACTGGCTTCCTTTAGTAAATCTTCTAATAGAAGGTTATATTGTTGTTCAGTTAGCTTTCGATGGTCGGTATAAATATAAGTTTCAATGATATCTTCTGCTTCTTGAGAAGTAATGGTAAATGATACGATTCCACTTTGAAAGGGTGTTTCTAACACCCCCTCCCAACCTTCTTGTGATTTATTCATAGGTACTGGCAGATGCTGCATCCGTTCCTTACTTAAGTAAAATTGCACCTATCACTATCTTAATACAATATTAGCTAAATTTAACATTTTAATGAATATATCTTTTACTAAGTATACTTAATACGACGTAACACTCCAACTTTATTTAAGGATGCACTATTTCCTCTTAACACAACTAGGACCTAAGACAATTTTAATCAATAGTGGTTACGTAGTAGAGTAATAGAAGCAAAATGGACCTTCAGCTATTTGATTAGTCCATCTTTTTTTATATGTGTGGCCCAGTTTAAGTGTTAGGCCATGTAAAGTCATGATGATAGTAGGTTACTTTAAGTTTATGAAGATCATGCTCCCATTCTCCAATAGCATAACTGAATTTCTTTTCTCCATCCTTCTGTCCCTTCCTGAGTTTTACATTTTGCGCAATCGTATAGGCGACTTGTCTCAAACCGAGCTGCTTGACCGCGGTCTCCAGTACTTTCCATCGCTTTACAAATATTTATTATTCTAGCAAAGCTGCCTGGGATATGTAAATCATTAACATAAGGAACATAAGGCGTCAGTCCCCCGTTGTATTAAAGCATGAACCCAACGAGGGACTGACCCCTAATTTTTTGTAATTGTATTGTTGTTTACATAATATTATTATTAAAACCCACTAACCCTCCATCCTCCCACCACAATCCTCAATCGCTTGTTTGAGAATTCTATAGATTTCATAAACGATTATACTTTGGGAATGGAATTCATGTGGTTCTGGAATGGTAGTTTTATAAATCTCCTGTATTTCCTTTGCCCGAATTTTTGTGGAACCTGTTCCGGAAAGTTGATAAGCATGAATCCATTCTTTCATTTGATTATCCCAGGTGCTACTTACAATGTAATCATGAAGATTTTTATTAAATTCACCCGCTATTTGATCAAGACTGCTTTGTTTCATTTCATCAGATGCATTAGCTGCTGTCCAACTAACTGGTTCATCTAGGATACTAGTAAATATATTCTCTCGCAGCATCATAATCATATCGGCAAGCGGGCGCAGGCCATCATATTCATCTTCATTTAATTCTGCAAATCTCCTATTTAGGGCTTGGATCCTTCTCCAATGTTCTTTCAGTGATTTATCCTGAGATAGATTAAGGATACTATTCCAGCGTTTATAAAAGTCTTTTGCCGCCTGTTGTATCGCTAAGGCAGCTGTCGTTCCGTTGTATATGGGAAACGTTTCACTGGGCTCTGGCTCTTCCGTAGTCCTTTGCAAGGTATCTATTATCCTTACTAATTGTTCATTGGTATACTCATCTGATTCATGAATTACCTCGTGTATCCCACCAAGAAAGAACAATGTACCCTTCTCCATTTGTTTGAATAAATATCTTTGGGCATTTACACCAAGTTTCTTTCCAATCTCGTCTAAAGCATTTTCCAGGGATCCAATCACATGATTTTCTTTATCGGAAATTTCCGGGAGATTGTCTCCCTTCACCTCATCGAAATGAGTGAAACAAACATGGAGCTTAGAGGTATGACCGGTGGTAACAATATGCTTTAAGGCATTGATTGGCTCTGAAATCATTGGTGATTGTGCGTTATCTACAAGTAAAATCGCGTCCACATCGTCCAGTTTCTTACTAAGTGTGGTAGAGATGCTGCCGCCAGCCTGATGTCCTAAGCCTTCACCATCCATTAACACTAACCTTGGTGCTTCCCCTTTGTACCAATTCGGAATGAAAGGACCTTTAATTCGAATCCCTTGCACTAAGGGTGTTATCAATTTCCCGAAGAAATTTGCATGATTACTCGACATTTGCTTCATCGCTTCAATAAAGTCCACCCTATTCTCCGTAGAAAAGGTCCAAAATAATGGCCAGTCTTGTGAATTGTATTTCCAGTCTCCATCAGGAACAAATGAAAAACGCTTCTCCACCTCGTTCATTATTTGTTCTACGACTTGGGAATAGCCACTACTTATCTTCCATACTTCTTCAAACCTTACTTCTAAGGCTTCCTCTATGTCTTGTGTGTTCTCAGGGCGAATGAAGAGATCTTCCTTTGCTTCATTATAGGATTCTTCTGCAGTTTGTTTAATTTCATTAATAAATTGAACGAGTGTTTCTTCCATTTGTTTTCTTTCTTGAGCAGAAATTTGGATTCTAGAGGGATCTGTAAGGGTCTTTGTATTAGATTGGGTAGAGGATTTGCTGCGTAATAATGAGTTGGTCTTTTTCGAGGTTAAATTACCAAGAATATAGCTTAGTCGAAAACGTTGATCGGTGTGTTCTAAAAAGTGCCTAGTTATTGTTTGTTCATTTTCATTCTTTACAAAAGATTTACCGCAGTTCATGACACATTCTTCTACATACATTCTAATTTTATCGTAGGAGAAAAAAGTAACGACCGCCTCGTAGGTTGGCTGTTCTTTTAGGATAATCTCCATATCACAAACCGTTGTTTTGGCAGTGGACGTAGATGGGAAACGCTCTTTTTCTGGATGTGTTCCCATGAGCTGACGAAGGAGAGTTGTTTTCCCTGCTCCGGTTGTTCCGATCAGTTGTACCTTTGCATACCCTTCTGCAGTAGTAGGAAGTGGTAAAATCCGTTCACGAAGTTCCAAGGAGTCGGGTCCTTTTTTCGGCTCAAGGGAATCATAAAAAGCTGTAACAATCCGTTCATCAAATTCCTGAAGTGCCTTTTCCTTTGAACTAAAACTCCAATAGCTCTCATCCTCTAATAATTGGTTCATCTGCTGCACCAGTACTTCGGCTTCAATAGGACTTTCTGTTCCTAACCCTCTCCTTACCTTCAATCCTGTCCTTCCTTTTGCATCCTTTCTTAATGGGTGACGGAACATGATACTCCAGCTTTTTCTATTTTGCGACCGGCTCTTGCTCGCTTTATAATAACCTGTCATAGCCAACCTCCTAGGACTTTTTCACCTTAGATAGTTATTCGGTCAATTTGTTATTTATGACAATGTGTTGGAACAACGTGGAACAACATTATATCGCTGACTAGTTACAGCAACAAAGTCCTTAAAAAACTAATCGTACCTGTAACTTTTACTCAATAAAGAATCGAATTTCCAATATGATGTTATTTTTCTATTAATGTATTTTTACTATAATAGTAGAAGAGAATAATAAAGTAAGGAAATGATAATAGATGTCCAGTATACCAAATGTCCTTTCCATCTTGGAAAAAGAATTACAACAGCTTGTAAGTCCGTTTATGGACAAGATTAATAAATTAGAGAAAGAAACTCAAAGCTTACGAAAAGAAATTCATGAACTCCGTGCTGAAAAAGAAAAATTACTAAATCAGCTAGAACTAGTAAAGAATAATCGGGTTCCGATAACAGAAAATAATTCAGTTACTCCTCTTGATCCATTAACTTTTGATTTAATAGACGATTTGTTTAGTTCGCAATCCGAAAAAGAACATCTGTTATTTATGTCCTATTTTATAAAAACTATGGAAGAACATGATTTGGAGAAGGTTCATTATTTTTTGGAACTTTTCAGCCATAACCCTGACCCTATTCTTTTGGATGAAGGAAATAAAAATATCTTTTTTACTCTTTTCCATCTAATCTTAGAGGAACAAAAAGCAGGAAATGAAATAATAGAAGAAATCTTATTTTCCTACCTTAAATTACTATCGATTTTATATAACACAGCACTTAATGGGTTTATCACTAAATTTCTAAAAGAAAATCATTTCGGTCTCCTGGATAGTGCCCTTTATTATAATGAACCGAAAATAATTATTCGAATTCACATGCTGTTAATGGAATATGGCCTCGAGTCTGAACTTTCCAATACCTTGAGCCATACCATTAGACAGGAATGGGTATATTTAGATTTCAATTTATCGAAAGCAGAGTTTTGCTTCTTTCTATGGTATTCCTTCCTTTTCAACTTAGATCAAGAGTTACTAGATCGTACGGAAGAGAGTATTAAATGGCTGGATGACTCCATTAGTGTTTTTCAGTTATACACGTTTATGTATTCATGTCTTAATGATAAAAAGGTAGAAAATAAGAAAAAATATCATGATTTAGTCTCTGCTTTTCAACAAAATCAAATTTTTAATAAAAAGGATACTGAACGTATTCTCGACCAAGTAAGTATTGAAATTGAAAGTCTACACGTTACAGAAAGATTATCTTCTGTACCTGTTTTTTCTGATATACTTTCTACAGTGGAATCAGACAAGCTAAAACAATTAATAAAAGAGCTAAATCTGAAGAAAAAAGAAGTTATGGTGCCTCTCTATCAAAATGGAACTGTCACCTTGAAGAGTGGGGGCTATGCACAATTAACTATTTATGTAAACGGAAAAAGTAAGAAGAAAAATAGGAAAGCATTTGTGGCTTCTGAATTAGTAGAAGTAATACACAAAAGAAACCATCCCGAAACCCTAAAAGTCATGAAATATATTGACAAATCCGCTTCACTGCCTAAATCTTCAGGGAGCAATACAGATTTTCAATGGCCAAGCACAAGTATTAATGAAAATCACCAATCGGATCTGTCTGACCATCCGTCACTAAATCAAAATAGCGAATTGAAAAAACTAGGTTATCAGATTACCGGACTTACTAGAGTCAAAAGATGGACTATCCTGCAAAAGGCAGTTCCATCTCTTGGATTAAAGAAAGTTGCATATATCATTGCCTACAATGTCAGATTGCGAAAAGGCCAGAAAAATGGCACCACCAAGTTTAGTTATGCCATAGCTGAGTGGGAATACGATTTAGACAAGTTAAAAAAGACCTATTACAAAAAGGACTTTACATGGCCGAGTGTTTAGCAAAAATGACAGCTCCCATTCAATTGGGAGCTGTTGGTTTTTACTGTCCATCCAAAATACAATTGATTGTCTTTTATAATCAATGTAATATAGAAAAACATAATTCTAGATTAAGTCCTATTTAGAAATAGGTGCCAGACCCCAATGTAGTAAAGCGTTACCGCACTGGGGGTCTGGCACCTCGTCCCCATAATGTTTATCCGTTAAAGGATCATTTTCCCGGATGCGATAGTTATGTAAATAAGCACATGGTTTTAATTGAATCAATTGCTCCTGCACATTTTCATTGTAATCCTCAATTAATGCAGCATAGGACCATGCTTGATAAGATGGATGTGTAACTTCATGCAAATCACGGTTTATTGCCGTTTTAACAATCGCCTCTTTCCCCTCGACCTTTTGCACCTCTGACCATTGTTTTAGCTCCACTATCACAACAGAATCCGTTTCACCATCATGTCCAGGGAGAAGAAAGTTCACTCTTTTTGATGTATAAGGAGTTCTATATTCAATTGCAACCCCAGCATCATCAGGAATGGTCTGGTCATTCAAAACACGGTACATATGTAGCATAGAAATATCCCAAGAACGAATTTCCGACTCACTTGTGCGTCCTAGTTTCAATTCAAATTGATTAAGTATATGGGTAACGGGTACATCCTTATCAACGTGATCAAGGAATTCTCGTTTGTTTGCTTCGTAGACGATCATTGTGGACCTCCGGTTTACACATTTAATATGAATATTTTACCCAATATCAATGTTTTAAGGAAAAAGGAAAAAGCCAGTCGCCCACCGGTTTAAAGTGCTACCGTTGTGAGGGACTGACCCCATAATCATAATAAAGGATTTCGACTTCATAAATAACACGATATTGATTGAAAAGACGTGGGTTACATGAAGCGATCACCGGAAGGGTTTGGTCCACTAAAAAACAAGGCATCTCACCGCATAATCAGAATTGATGAAAAAACAATGAACGCATTTAGGAGGCTATTTGAAACATCACCGCCGAACATGTAGCAGTTAGTTTTTTATTGCCCCCAATCTAAGTACAAAGTAAATCAGTTATACAAATGCAAATAAGCTATTACGGAAAACATTAACTGAACTAGGCATAGATCCAATTACAATGCATGGATTGCGCCATACACACGATAGTGTTCTGCTATACAAAAAAGTTCCCTTAACTATGTGAGTGAACGGTTAGGACACAAAGATATCGATACCACCTATAAATACTATTCTCATGATCAAAGAATTACGGGAAGAATATGAGCAGAAGACCGTTGATATTTTTGAGGATATGTAAGCTCAGAACTGTCGCTCTGAGCTTTACTATCTATTTTTCTTTAGCAAAATAAGCTAGTGCGCTGACCCCAACGTAGCAAAACGTTACGACACTGGGGGCAATCACATTTATATTAATATACTAGCCCATATACGTTAAGGAGGCAATTGCTGTTTCATATAACCCGTCTAGTCTTTTCTGTTTGCAAGAGTCCATAGTTTTTCTGTCATTAATATATTGATAACTTTTCTTGAAAATTGACCAAGAAACTCTAGTTACAACAATAAACCCACCTGTTGGGTCTGGAATGATTGCGTCCTGTCCTGCTTCGTATGCTAAACTTTTAATCAAAGTATGTGCAGTCATTACAGTTACTAAGAAAACTGCTTCCTCTGCCATAATACCAAATGATTCTTTTCCAAATTGATTCTTGGCTGTTTTAAAATCACTGTGCTTCCATTGCACAAGGGCGACGATTGCCGAGCGAATGATTCTTATCTCAGCAATACTTACACCAAAGCCAACGAATTCAGCGATACTTTCTGGTTCAAGTGGAACACCGTCTCCCCCAAAAAGCCCATTAAGAACTCCATTCGCATCATCCACACGCGTTATTAATAACTCACTGTCTCCTATCGAAGATACGGACAATCTCGTTTTTAATGCTAAGAGAGTAAGGGTCCCTGCCTCGACTCCCTTAACGATAGAAGACATGGAGATAAGCAATGCTTTTTTCTTCCATGGTCTTGGGTCGTTCTTAAGTTTCCGATATTCTAGAATCGATGTTACTGTACCAAATAAAAGTCCAATGCCAACTCCTGTATTAATATGAAAAGATGCAATATCTTCAGCCGTAATTTCCTTATTGGCATCAACAATATTGTTAAATCTCTGATCAATTTCATTAGCTTCTCCTTTTGTTTCATTTTTCCAGCTCCCGCCTTCACCATTCTTATTACCATGACCATGTTCAGGATCATTTAAATGGGCACTTCTAGTCATCAGTTTAATATTGTTACCATGAAATAAAGTAATAATATTTTCCTGTACTGTGCTATTACTCGAAAAATCATTTATATGATGTCCTTGCAATGGACTGTCATCAACAGTAACTTTCCCTCTCTCCAATAATTCTTTAAACTGTTCATTAGAATACAAGTTATGGATTGATTCCCCGTCGATG
Source organism: Bacillus sp. MRMR6 (assembly GCF_001940785.1). Classification (GTDB taxonomy): domain Bacteria; phylum Bacillota; class Bacilli; order Bacillales; family Cytobacillaceae; genus Neobacillus. The sequence continues at coordinate 4,731 of NZ_MSLS01000042.1, read as the reverse complement.
TAATCACAATAGCCAAGAACTTGCTTCGCACCTTCATTTCCTTCTTCTGCAAAGAATTTTTCAAAACGCCACCTCTGTAAAATGTCATTATCGTGGAGTTTCTTTGCAAAGTCTAAAACATCGCTAGCTTCTTTCAATTCTACATGACTAGTAATATCATTCTCTTCCAATAACCCCTTATATTCTTCTAACTGTTCAAACCTTTTTTGGTTAAAATCATCTAACTTTTGCTGATAAGATTCAGAAAATTCCTCTTTCCATTCTCTATACCGTTCCTGTTCATCAAAATCACGATAACTTGACACACCAAGGCCGATACTTGTTGATACTGTTAACCAATCTTCTGTAAACAACAGTCGCTCCATACCTTTTACGTTTGCCCGCCGGTTTAAGTAGGTTAATAATGTCATGATCTGTACGCCTCTTGTATCATAAGTTCCGTAAACAGTACCTTCCCTTCCGATGATAGATTATTAAATACTTCTGCTTCCGCAATTCGCATATAATTCGTTGTGGAAGGCAAAAGCTTATTCCCTTCGTATTTAGAAATTAACTTTACCAACTTTAATAAATGATGTCGTTCGTTATAATTTACAGGATCATTCGGGCCAAAAAATTTATCTTTAACTCCCCCTTCTGAATGTCTTTCCATACATTGCATAATATGCCTAGCATCAACTAATGCTTGTTCATTGTATTCCCTTAACGTATTGCCATCTTCTCCTTCTTTCTCTTTAAAGATTTGGAGCAATTCTTGGGATAATATTTCATATCTCGTTTGCAGTTCTGGATAGTTTGTTAAAGCATTATGTTCTATTGCAGTATCAATTTCTTCAATTTCAAGATAAATAGCTTCATTATTAGGATTTTCTTTAGCTCTTTCCAACTTTTCTTCTAGAACATTTAGTTCCCTTTCTAGTTTGCTTTTTCGCAATTCATCAATTTTTCTTACAACAGATTCCATGGAAGAAACGACCTTATTTTGAAACTCAAATGCATAATCTATATCTTTTGATTTACAATTTTCCAAAAATAGGGTTGCATTATCCCTTAATCGCATAAGGGCTTCTCTTCTCACTAATAAATTATCTTCGTTCACCGATAACGGCTCTAACATTCTTCGTAATTCTTCAATATACATACGATTGTCTGGATATCTCTTTATGGCAGCTTCTATTAATCCTAATTTCTTGGACTCGTTAGTTTCTCCTTTTATTAATTCATGCCAAAGTCTACAACTTTCCTTTTTATAGTATTTTAAATTTTCAGATAATTGAACCGCTTGAACAATCCCATCATCTAATCCAGTTAACATCTTCTGCAGATTATTCCTAAGTAACGAGTCATTTTCTTTCACGATCACATCGATAGACTCTAATGTTTCCTTTTTTATTTTTAAAAAATCTTCCCTTTGTCTTTCTAACAATTTCTCCATTAATTTAAACTTTTCCGTTTGCAGTTTAAATAAAAAACCTAATACAATTGCTACAATAATTAAGAAAGTTACGGTAATTACCAAAAATATTGGCTCCATTAAACCATCTCCCTTTCCGCTCAATCACCATTCTTTTGAAGAAGCTGTATCAAGAAGCTATCAAAGTTATCACTTAAACTACTCTCTAGATGAAAGCTGTTATCTAAATAATATATCCCATTATCTTTCCTACTAAAGCAATATAAACCTGCCCCACCATATGCCCCAAAAGGGATATAATGTTCTTGTATTTGATTTTCTTGGTATTTTTTTGTTAATTTAAGAACTGTCTGCAAAGGATAAAAATTATCAAAACTTGACCCACAAGGGAGTTCAGCGTTGTGATTAAGTTCAAAATAACCCGAACCTATTTCCACTATAAAGTTTTTATACTCCTCTGGAAACTCATACTTTACACTCCCTTCAACATCTTCAATATCCTTTAGAGTATACTTATTTATTGTTACATAGCCATTAGATTTACTAATCAAGTCAAACAAAATGAATCACTCCTGTCTTCATTAATATTAATAAGATGAAACAAGATATGGCACCTTGGGACATAAAAGCTTTACCATATTGAGCGACAGACACACTAACATGTAGACGGCTTTCTACGGTTTGTTGATTTTAATAATTAATACAATTCCTGGTGATATGTTGCCATACTTTTCTACTAAAATGATCTGCTAAAAGGATCATGGTTTGATTCCATTTAATATCCGGTGTATAATAGGAAGAACATTTTTGACTATCTAACATGTCACCTTCACAATCGGGATTATTATTTTTATTAGTATTAATAAGATAAACTTTTGCCATAACATGAACTCCCCCTTTAATTAAGTTTATATGAACATAAATTTCCCTCTACTGAACTAGTTCATTAACAATTAAGGACACCTGCCTTTTGGACATCTAATATAAGCTAAGCAACAATAATTGTTAAATATCCCTAACATGGATGAATAAGTCTACAATTTATTTCCCAAGAGGATGTTGTTCAGGAACTCTGTTTTTCATAACTTGATTTGCTCCTTGCCATTCTTCTATAGTCGATGGCCTGTTTACTGAGTTGTCACCAATAAAATAGATAAAAACTAGGTAAGCTGGGACTTCATTTAACACCATTAATAATATAAATGAGCGACTCTATTAGATACTGATAGTAATGTTTGGTCCAGTCTATGGAGTTTTGACAATGGAGAAAATCTTTTGTATCTTGTAATGGGTTAAAAATTAATTGTCTTGATTACTCGTTAGAGTGCCAGAAGGTGATTTAATTCAGTGATGGTTGCCTTCGCTTCAAACAGTAACACACTGTTATCCGCTTTGCCGAGCCCATCCCATTGTGGACCATTTTTTGGCTAAAATCCTGTAGTGGAACTCTTAACGAAGGTTAAATATCTAGTTTTTCAATAAATGCCTGATCTTTATATTCTACGGTATGTTTCTTTTTCTTAGGAGATAGCTATTCGATATAAGTTGCCGGGTTAAAACCTATAGAATCCATAAGCTGATTATTATTTAAGTCTTCCCTATCAATTATTAATCGTTGCAACAGCTTTAAACTGCCTTTTCCATTATCATTTTGTGTAACCCTTGGCACTTCAATCTCTCCAGTATAGGTAAGTTATTCAGCACATGTATCATTATTATACAATATATGGATTTCAAATAGTTTGTCCTTTCTGAAAATTACATTCATGATTTCAGAAAAAGGTAAATAAAAAAGCAATAAATTATGTTAAGAGTATTGTATGGTTGACCTAACTGAAATTTCATTAATATCTATATAAGTTCTTATGTGCAAATCCTTGTGTAAAATTTGTGTAAAACGAATTCATCTCCTAACCTTCTCTATCCCTTTCTAAAAAACAAAAAAACTCAGGAACGTTGGTGTTTCAACATTTCTGAGTTACTAATATTTTTAAAAATAAACATAACTTTATGTAATGGTAACGGTGGTCAGGGTCGAACTAGTGCTAATCTAAATTAGTTTGCATAGAGAAACAGCTAAAGTTATCCAACAAATTACATCCGGTTCCAACATTGCTCTATGCTTCATAAACAATAGGTGACCTTTGTAAAGTTGATCTGGTAGGACCGTGAAATCACGTTCCCACTGAAGTATCCCTTCTATCAAGTAAAAAGGCATTTCTTTTAATTCCCTTGTACCTGCCGGCATAGATACCTCCAAATAAGTAAAAATATTATCTACATTTATAATAATATAAAGGGTGCACCAAAATTTGCTATACCCTAATCTAATCATTATTTAAAATACTCATTTTTGTATTTCTTCATTAATTTTATATACTAACTATACTGGTGATACAAGATGTAATCTTCTTTGAACTTTCCTCTTCCATCCAATTGATTAATTTTGTATAGTCGCCTCCTTGTCAATAAGTTTATTGCTTCATCTGGTTACTTCGTTTTAAGAGTGGAAAGCTTTCTTCCCTTAATTTCTTCTGCGTTTTCTATTAATCTTTAGGCAATATTTAAGGTATCCTCATTAATTTTTTTCATATCCCAATTTACTGTATTATCCTTTACTGCAACGAGTCTTGAGCCTGATCCTCCTTTAAAAGATGCTTCCCACGCATAGTTCAATTTCAAGTCATTTAAGTATTGCTTCTGAATGATATTAAACTATGGTCCGTTATATACACCTGAGAATTGTAAATTCGGTGCATGCTTTAAATGTCCGTCACAACCTGCTAAGCAAGCTATTCCTGCTTGATTCACCGATTTTACTAAGCACGCAATAAATGGATCCAATTCMAGTTTGTTGACTTTTAATCCATGTCTCCGATTAACGAAAGCTCTCCATCTAAAATAGAAGTCATTAATGTTCACCGGGAACTCGCGACCTGCTATGGTAGTAGAAATCTTCTTCATCAGCGCTACCGGAAATCGGTTAACAAGCAGTTGAAAGTCATTGCCCTGCTGTATTTCGCAAGTGAAAAGTGAGCCATTTCGCAATTTAATTTTGAGCCACCACTTTTTCGGTATTCTCTTTCATCCATTCTTCAGTTTCTCTCATCCTGAATGAAGGGCCAACCATGTTTACTACATGCGATTTATGAGTAAGACGGTCAGTCAATGCAGCTGTTAAAACAGGATCGTGAAAGATTTCCTGCCACTTTAAGAATGACAGATTGCTAGTAATAATAGTCGACTTCCTCCCAGCTCGAAGAGAAAGGTGCGAGTGCGAAAACAATAATTCTGCTCCTTCTTTATCAAATGAAATA
>NZ_MSLS01000041.1 GCF_001940785.1 Bacillus sp. MRMR6 | reverse complement strand
GTCAACTGAATTTTTTTAAAGCTAATCGAGATGAGTTTTACACCTTAAATGATGGGACTGAGGTTTTATACAGAATGAGTGACCCATTAGAATACGGAATTATTTTTCAAAAAGATGGGCTTCAATATAATATTGGGATTGGGAATAAGAAGTACCTAAAGAAAAAGTTTACGGTACATCACCTTCTGCAAATCGCCGAATTAATGAACTGAAATGAGAAGTTATTTAGCTTCTCATTTTTGTTGTTTCGAAGACATATTAAAATTTCTGTATGATTCTGAACTAATATCTAAAGTAAAGGGTGCGATAGTTTAACATAGTCTATCCCTTGTTGTGCTAACGGGAATAGTGAAAGAAAGTAAATGCTATTATTGGGGTGATTAGATGAAATATACTTGTCCTTGTTGTGGCTATAAAACATTAGATGAAGAACCGCCTGGAACATATGAAATATGTAGTATCTGTTTTTGGGAAGACGATGGAGTTCAATATGATGACCCTGACTATCGGGGCGGTGCAAATACCTCATCTTTAAGGGAAGCACAGAAAAACTATATCTTATTTGGAGCTTGTGAGGAAGGTATATTGAGTGTAAGAAAACCAAATGAAAATGATGTAAAAGACCCTAATTGGAAACCGTTATAGCTTATTAAAGTAACGGGTGCGTTTTAGAACAATAATAAAAATACCAAGTCATTTACTGCACAGTAAAACGATACTTGGAATAATAAACCGGAAGAAGAGGCGGTTTCATATTAAGGATTGTCTTTATATTTGACCAACACAGTGCAGCAAAGACCTTGGGTAATTTTTAAAGGGAAGAGCGGGTTAGCTCAATAGGTATAAACGAAAACCTAGCTTTTTTGGCTAGGTTTTTGTGCATTTTAGGATTTTACCTCGCATCTATAGAACTTAATTTTCTTGCTTCTGCAATAATAGCCTTAATTAAACATTCAACAGTTTGGATTTTAGCTAATCTTGGGCTTTGACCAGACCAAAGTGACATGAACTCTTGATTATTTTCTGCAGCAGAAGTATTTCTTATTTCTTGAGTTAGTGTGTTTTGAACAGGAAAGTCGGGTAAGAGTGTTTCATGCTGCTGCATTTCTATAATAAATTTGTTTTTAATTCCTCTTGCCCATTTACCGGAGAAAGAACGAGTTAAAATAGTTTGGTCTTCTTTCGCTTTCAGTATTGCTTCTTTATAGACCTTATTTGCTCCACTTTCCATACAAGTCAAGAAAGCTGTCCCCATTTGTACGCCCATTGCTCCTAAACAAATCGAGGCCATTAATCCTCTCCCATCCATAATTCCTCCAGCAGCAACAACAGGAATGCTTATATGGTCTACAACCTGTGGGATTAATGACATTAAACCAACCAAATTTTCTTGTGATCCATTAATAAAGTTTCCACGATGTCCACCAGCTTCACTGCCTTGTACAACCACAATATCCATTCCTGCTTTTTGATTTTCGACTGCTTCTGTAACAGTTGTAGCCGTTCCCATTAGAATAATGTTTGCTTGTTTTAATTCAGCCATCACTTCTCTAGAAGGAATGCCAAATGTAAAAGAACAAATCGGAACCTTTTCTTCGATTACAACCTTAATTTGTTCGATGAATTTATCAGAAACATTTTTAAAATTAGGAATTTCAAAGGGAGCTTCTGAGTGTAAATTTAATTGCTGGCGAATAGGGTTTAACAGCTGGTTAGCCGATTTAATCTCATCCTCTGTAACTTTAAATTCGTTAGGAACAAATAGATTTATACCAAACGGATTTGAGGTTAACTRCTTTAATTCCCTGATTTGTTCCCTAATTTGAACAGGGGTCATATACCCTGCGCCCATCATCCCTAGCCCACCAGAATTTGAAACCTCAGAGACTAATCGTGAAGTTGTTACTCCGCCAGCCATAGGAGCTTGTATAATGGGATACTCAATTTTCAAAAGCTCAGTCAATTCATTATTTAACATCATTTCACACCTCGTTTTTCAGGTATATTTTAGCTAGTGTGTGAGACCAATAAACGTTGCTACTAATATAGCATCAAATCCACATTAACATGATAAATAAGCAATAATTGCTTGATTGTTTTTATTTTTAATCGTGCTAAATTACCTCTATAATAATAGTTACGATAGAAAACGAGGTGCCTATAATTGAAAAAACTACAAGAATTCACAAAGCAATACCACGAAGAAATGAATTGGCAAATCAAAGCGGATGATTATGAGAGAACAAAATCATCGCTTTTAACTAATTACATGTTACTTACGACTGAGGTTGCTGAGATTGCAGAAGAGCTGCGTAAAGCATTCAATATGACAAATACTTTGATCAATGAAGGCATGGATGAGGAAAAGGCTTTTGAAATGGCAAAGACCGCAATTAAGGATGACTTGGGAAAAGAAATGGCTGATTGTTTAGCCTATATCACGAAATTCGGAAATTATTTTGATATCGATTTAGAGGAAAGCTTTTATACAAAAATGCAAGAAGTGAAAAATAGGAAAAATAAAGATGTTGGTGTCGTAAAGAAATGAACAACAAGTCCTGTACTCCGTAAAATAGTACAGGACTTATTTTTAGTTTCTAAGAGAAGAAGGTTTAAGAGAGTACAGTTTTAAAGTTGGAGCAAAATTTTTGTTAAGAGTAAGCTAAATATATACAATATGTCTTGTACAAACTAGGATCAATACGGCCCTAGTTTTTGTAATCTATTAAGAAGAGGATGAATTCATCATGAGCAATCACGACGCAAAAAAACAAGATATCCTTGCTGCATTCAATTTTCGCCATGCAACAAAGGTATTTAACCCAACAAAGAAAATTTCCGATGAGGATTTTACATTCATTTTACAGACAGGCCGTTTGTCCCCAAGTTCGGTTGGATACGAGCCGTGGAAATTCCTTGTTGTGCAAAATGAGGATTTTCGTGAAAAGCTGAGAGAGGTTTCATGGGGCGCCCAAGGACAGCTGCCGACTGCAAGCCATTTTGTTGTGATTCTTGCACGTACAGATGTAAGATATGATTCTGAGTATGTGCAGCAGTTACAAAAACATGTGAAGCAGATGCCTGATGATTTGCTTGAGACACTGAAGCCTAGATACAGAAGCTTTCAAGAGGAAGATCAGCGTCTGTTTGAAAGCGACCGGGCCTTGTTTGATTGGGCGAGCAAGCAAACCTATATTGCGCTTGGTAATATGATGACAGCGGCCGCACAAATCGGAATTGACTCTTGTCCGATTGAGGGCTTTAGCTATGAGAGAGTAAATGAGATTTTGGAGAAGGAAGGATTACTTGAAGATGGCAAGCTTGCCGTATCAGCTATGGTTGCCTTCGGCTATCGAAAAGAGGATCCGGCACGTCCAAAAACGCGAAGAGCCTTGGAAGATGTTGTACAGTGGATTAACTAACATAGTAAAGCTATACATGAATCATCTTGAGCACGAGCCAGGGTCAATACCGGGCTCGTGCCTTTTAATTTTATATTAAAATAGCGTGGGGACGGTTCTTATGCTGCTATCGCTTAGCTTAGGAAGCAGAAGGGACTGTCCCTTTGGTTCTTATTAATTGCGTGGATTGCCTGGTTTTCTTAATAAGAGGATGAAGACCATTTCCATTGGTAAACCGGAGAAAAGGGTCTTCATGAGGGTGATGAAGACCATTGTCATTTGAAAATTAGAGAAAAAGGTCTTCATGAGGGTGATGAAGACCATTGTCATTTGAAAATTAGAGAAAAAGGTCTTCATGGAAACGATGAAGACCATTACCCTTTGAAAAACTAGAGATCTTATTGAAATCCTCTATTGGTTTTTCCATTCTCTCAGATGATTAGAATCAATGAGAGTAATTGGGATTATCAAGCCTGTCAATAAATATCCAGTTAATTGGAAAATATGGATACATCTATTATCTATCAAAAGGGAATGCTCGTATTGTAGCCTTTTTGGAAGGAAGTTTATGTGATGGAAATTGCAATTATGGGTGCGGGAATCTCCGGTTTAGCATGTGCGATCAAGCTTGAAAAGAACGGAATCACCCCAACAATCTTTGAAAAAAGAGACAAGGTAGGCGATCGATTTGTTAACGGGGAGGCGTTGCTTGATATTTTTACCCGGCCAGTTCAGGATTGTATTGCTTCTTTGTCTGATGAATACGGCATATACCTTAATCCGACTTCAAGCATACAGAAGATAGAGCTTTTTTCAAAAAACGAAAAAGCGGTGATTGAGGGTCAGCTTGGGTTTACAAATATTCGAGGGAGAGAAGCGGATTCGTTTGAATCACAATTAGAGCAACAAGTTAAGTCTACGATTCATTACCATTCAGAGAAAACCTATGAACAATTACAAAGTGAATATACTCATGTAGTGGTGGCAACGGGTGATGGTGCTTATGCAAAACAAGCAAAAAACTACAGAGAAGATTTATCTGTTAGCATAAAAGGTGCGACAATTGAGGGTTCCTTCAATCGAAATACAGTAATGGCGTGGATTGATTACGATCTTGCACCTTACGGATATTGCTTCCTCATACCTTTTTCAGACAAAGAAGCGAGCATTTCGTTAGCTATTCCCGAATTGCAAGAAAACGCTGATCTGAATATAGACAGCCTATGGGATAACTTTTACAAAAAGCTAAAGTCCCAGTTAGAGCAGGAATTACCCATAACAGATGAGTTTCAAATTTCCAACTATCTGATAGGGATTTGTCAGTCCCCACGAATAGGGAATACCTTTTACATTGGGAATAATTATGGCACCATGATGCCTTTTATGGGCTTTGGCCAATATGCCTCTATCATAAGCGGAGTTCACGCTGCCTATGAACTATGCGGGTTAGGTAACTATCAGGAATTAATGGAACCCCTACGACAAAGCTATGAAGATGGTCTCGTGTTAAGACGGGCGTTGGAGCGATTATCCAATGAAGGACTAGACCGCATTGTACGATTACTTCAAGGCTATTGGGGTGAAAAGTTATTCCTTACAAAATCAATTAATCCGCTTAAAACAGCCAGCTATTTACTAAGACCTTATATTAAGATGAAAAAAGGAGGGACATCCTAATGAGTGATTCAAAGGTAATACCTCTTACAGCCTCTGAACTCGGCTATCTTTGGACAGGATGTTCGATCAATCAAATGTCAAAGTGGTATTTAACTGTTTTTGTCGAGCATTCTAATGACGCTGATGTTAAGGACCTTTTTCGTTTTGCTCTGCAGGTAACAAATGAAATGATTATAGGTAGAAAAAGAATTCTCGGAAGTGCGGGCTGTCCAATCCCGCTAGATTTTTGCGAACGAGATATCTCTATCAGTTCACCGCCCCTTTTTGGTGAGAAGTTCATGTTATATTATATGCATAATGCGGGTCGGGTCGGCCTTGAATTCCATTCAAGAGCGTTAGCGTTAGCAGCCAGAATCGATATACGCAAGTACCAGGAAGAATGTTTACAATCTGCCATACAGTTAAATGAAAGGGTAGTAGATCTCCTCCTAACAAAGGGTATCTACTCGCGAACACCACATTTACCTACACCGACAGTACAGGAAGACATTCAAAAAAGTAGTTATTTGAATGGATGGTTTGGTGATACCCGGACCATGAATAGTATGGAAATTGCCAACCTTTATTCGATTATTGATCTTCTGGTCATGATGGAAACGCTTTTTACCGGTTTTGCGCAAACCACTGACTCCGAAGAGGTGGTTGAACTGCTTCAAAAGGGAGCCACAGTGGTCCAAAAACAGCTTCAGGTGTTAAATGAATTTTTAGCGAAAGATGAATTACCAATCCGACCTAGTTACCTGGCAGAATTAACCGATTCCAATAAAAGGCTATTTTCTGACAAAATCATGGTCTGTCATTTGGCTGGTTTATTTGGCTCTCTTTTGTCCCAGTATGGTTTTTCGCTAGGGGCGGTCATGAAGCATGATTTACTGGCGGCGTATAGCTCACAAATTGCTAAAGCCGGCAGCTATTCGGAAAAGGTCACGAAATTTCTAATTGAAAAAGAATGGTTGGAGAAAGTACCTGGAGCAACACTGAATGGATCCCATTGAGATCTTTACATATATTAACCATTATGAAAATTCGGTCGAGGTATTAAGAGAAGCGTATCGTTCGGCAACAGAACTGAGCAATCAAACATCCTAATTGAAGCACTTTGTCATCAGCTTTCAGAAGACGCACTGCCTGAAATAAAAGAACATATGAAACTAAAATATTCTTCTGGTCTTGTTGATATTGAACAGACGGTTTATAGCTACTATTCGGTCCTAGGACTTAAGCATCCTGAACTAGATTTAATGATAATCAAACATGCTTTTAAGATAACCCCTTTCTTTCCTATTAAGTAAGGTGAGAGAGGGGTTATTTTTTTTGACGCTAGAAGTACTCGGGGGGCGGTTCTCATGCTTTCATTGTAAAAAGGTTTTCCTTCATGCGTCTTGTTAAACTTGTTAAATGGTCTTCAAACATTCCTATGAACTACTATTATTTCTATATTGATGAGGTGTCAGACCCGTTTGTTTTTTGAAAATCTTTGTGGAATAGCTCTGGTCAACAAAATGTAAAGAAGAACAAATTTCTGAGATATTTTGGTCAGTTAATGTTAAGAGTTGTTTCGCTTCATCAATTTTTTTGCTTTTTGCACATACTCGCTAAAAGATACTCCTATTTCTTTTTTGAATAGGGTAGAGAGATAATTAGGATGTAAATTGACCATATTAGCAAGCTGATTAAGAGTAATTGGTTCATATATATATACAAGGATGTAATTCAGACAATAAGAAACGGGCTTTGAATAATGTTCTCTCTTTTCTTTCCTTACACGATCGGCAAAATCATTAAAGGCTTTCATAAGTAAATCCTTGATTTCCTCGACGAATTTCTTGTCTTCTATCTGCTGCTAAAGCTAGAATAGCCTCCCTTTATTCAATGTTTAAACGTTTTTCCAAAAGATTAACGTTTTTAACAATATGGATAGTGCAGAGTGGATTGGAGCGAAAGGCACTTGACTCCTGCGGGATGTAGAGGAAAGGTCGAGACCCCGCAGACGGAACGTCGAGGAGGCTCGACTTCCTCTCCGCGGAAAGGAACGGTCACCATTTACTCGCAAAAAATACAAACAATAGGAAAACCGCCATTTTTAAAACTTGTTTTTAGACCAAGGGGGTAGTATGCCTGAAATAGGAAATTCGCTAAACTGGCAGACCGGTATTTCCAAAAATTCAGGGACCCTCTACCGATTATTACAAATGGGACACTAAGTTTCCATCGAAGGCTTTAATTTACCTCTTATGAGGAAGTAGGAATAATTCAGGTCTTACATTATTATCTGCTGTCAGAAGGTGAAAATTTTTGTTTGTGAAAAATCGCACTTAAACGGGTAGCATTACTGAAACAACGGTAATGCTTATTTCCTCTTCAAGTAACGGGATTATAGTTGAAGATAGTAATTTGCCCTCTTTGCAGAGATTAAAACAATAAGTGTTGAAATTGGTTGGTAATATTGCATATTTTACTTTGCCTAATTCTTATACTTTGTTGGAAATAGGGGGACGTTAAAAACTGGAGAAATTATTACCCCACTATTTTATACCTTATTACTTTTCATCCGCCATGTAGTAGTCAACCGTGATGAATTCCCCACACTGATGTTTTAAAAAAGCCAGCGAGCTACCTTAGCAAATGAATGGGATAACTACTGAACCAAGTGCAACCTACGTTAAGCTTTGGATCCGTTCCGTGCATTATTACTAAAGGGAGAGTTTAGTTTAATTAAATATAAAAGGATATTGACAAAAAAAATTATAAGTTATATTATTATCTCACATTCAAGATAAATTAATTCGAGACTTTTTAGGGAGGTGAGAATAATGGAGAGGAAATGCAATAACTTGCCCTTTTTGAGATTAATGCAAACATCTACAGCAATTCATGATCGAATAAAGGAAGAAATGACAAAAAACAAGCTTGGTATTACTGAATTTTCTGTTTTAGAGGTACTATATCAAAAAGGAAAACAAACAATTCAACAAATTGGAAGTTTCATATTGGTCTCAAGTGGTTCGATGACCTACGTAATTGACAAGCTTGAACAAAGAGGTTTATTATGCCGAAATGCCTGTCCAGATKATCGCCGGGTGATACATGTTACATTAACTGATGATGGGAATGAATTGATGAACGAAATCATGCCAAAATATCATGAGTTGGTTGATGATATGTTTGAAATATTAGATTCTGATGAGGCAAAGACATTGGTTCAGCTTTTGAATAAAGTAAGGAATAAAGTATAAAATTTTATTTTTTTTAATATATTATCTCGAATTCGAGATAAATGACATTTAGGAGGATTTTAAGATGATAAATATTGGTTTATTAATCATTCGCTTGGTAATAGGTTTACTATTTGTGGGTCACGGTGCTCAAAAATTGTTTGGTTGGTTTGGTGGTTATGGATTAAAAGGTACCGGAGGTTGGTTTGAATCCATTGGTATGAAACCAGGAGTAACGGTGGCTCTTTTTGCAGGATTAGCAGAACTTATTGGGGGGATTTTGTTTGCATTAGGATTTTTAACCCCACTTGCAGCAGTTTTGATCGCAGGAACCATGGTAATGGCTATCATGAAAGTGCATGCTCCCAATGGATTATGGGCAACAGCTAATGGATATGAATATAACCTAACATTGATTGCGGTTGTTATTGGTATTGCCTTAATAGGTCCTGGTCAATTCGCTTTGGATGCATTTTTATTCTAACATATCTTAAATTAGAGAATCTTAAATTAAAACTAAATTTAAAGGCTTGAACTGTAGAAGTTAGAACAAAATAAGTTAATAAGTTTCTTTATAAATTTTACCTTGAAAAGGAGAGTTAATAATGAGTAAGAAAACAATGGGTATCCACCATATCACGGCAATCGTTGGTCATCCGCAAGAAAATGTTGATTTTTATGCAGGAGTATTGGGTTTACGATTAGTTAAGCAAACGGTCAATTTTGATGATCCGGGTACTTATCACCTTTATTTCGGGAACGAAGGTGGGAAGCCAGGAACAATCATAACATTCTTCCCATGGGCAGGAGCTCAGCAAGGAATCATTGGTGATGGTCAAGTAGGAGTCACTTCTTATGTAGTTCCAAAAGGGGCGATGGAATTTTGGGAAAAGAGACTTGAAAAGTTCAATGTTTCTTACACAAAGATGGAGCGTTTTGGAGAAGAATATTTGGAATTTGATGATCCACATGGTCTTCACTTGGAAATTGTTGAAAGAGAAGAAGGAGAAGTCAATACTTGGAACTTTGGCAATGTAACATCGGATTTTGCTATAAAAGGATTCGGAGGAGCTACTTTATTATCGACACAGCCAAACAAAACAGGTGAATTGTTAGAAAAAGTAATGAGACTGGAATTTGTCGGTAAAGAAGGAGATTTTGCTCGTTATCGTTCTACTGCGGATATCGGAAATATTATCGACCTTAAATTAACTCCTATTGGACGCGGGCAAATGGGTGTGGGAACAGTTCATCACATTGCGTGGCGGGCAATTGATGATGAAGATCAATTGAATTGGCAAAAATTTGTTGCCTCCAATGGATATGGTGTCACTCCTGTACAAGACAGAAATTATTTTAATGCCATTTACTTTAGAGAACATGGAGAAATACTGTTCGAAATTGCAACCGATCCTCCAGGATTTGCTCATGACGAGTCACAGGAAACAATGGGTGAAAAATTGATGCTTCCAGCACAGTATGAACCTCGTAGAGCACAAATTGAACGGGCGTTGCTACCATTTGAAATAAGAGAACTAGACTGAATTTACGAAAGGAAATGATTTCATTGCTTTCGATAGACCCTAACCAAAATACCGAAAGAGAAAATTACAAATTCCTAATAGGAAGCATCATCCCAAGACCAATTGCTTTCGTCACATCGGTTTCAAAAGATGGTGTTTTAAATGGGGCACCGTTTAGCTATTTTAATATCGTGTCATCCAATCCCCCACTGATTTCATTATCTATTCAACGCTCAGCGGGGGGACAAAAGGATACAGCAAGAAACATTTTCGAGTCAAAAGAATTTGTTGTTCATATCGTGGATGAACAAAATGTTGAAAAGATAAATAAAACAGCTGCAAACCTTCCTCCTGATGAAAGTGAGATTGAGTTAGCTAGATTAACTCCAGTGGAAAGTGTGGAAATTTCTGTACCGGGTATAAAGGAAGCGAAAATTCGAATGGAATGTTCATTGGAGAATTCCTTAGAATTGGGTGGCACGGATACGCCTGGTTGTGATCTGATTATTGGAAAGGTTGTTCAATTTCACATTGATAGCGACATTTATGAAAATGGAAGAATTGACCCAAGGGGCTTAGCTGCGGTTAGCAGATTGGCAGGCAATAATTACGCTAAAATAGGTGAAATATTTGAGATTGAAAGACCAAAATGATTAAATCCCATTGATGAAATGGAGAGGTTTAAATGCAAAAAACAGCAGGTATCCATCATATAACATCCATGGTAAATGATGCCGGGCGGAACATAGACTTTTATGCAGGTGTACTTGGGTTAAGACTCGTTAAAAAAACGATTAATTTTGATCGACCAGAAGTGTACCATCTTTATTTTGGAAATGATACGGGTCAACCAGGTACGGTCATTACTTTTTTTCCATGGGCAAAACAGTTAAAAGGGCGCATTGGACAAGGACAAGTAGGTGTGACCAGTTATGTTATACCGGTTGGTTCGGTAACATTTTGGGAAAATCGATTGCAGAAATTCGGAGTTGAGTTTACTTCGTCAGTTCGCTTTGATGAGAACTATTTGAAGTTTAACGATCCTGACGGACTCCAACTTGAATTGATAGAACGAGACGAAGGACCAACGAACACTTGGAACTTTGGTGGAGTTCAGGAAGAAAATGCGATAAAAGGATTTGGTGGTGCTGTCCTATTCTCGGCTCAACCACATAAGACAACGGATGTTTTAGAAAATATTTTAGGGCTAGAATGCACTGGTCAAGAAAACGAATTTCTAAGATTTAAATCTGATGGGAATATTGGAAACACGATTGATATTCACTTAAATCCTTCAGTCCGAGGGCTGATGGGAGCAGGTACGGTTCACCATATAGCCTGGAGAGCAAAGGATGATGAGGATCTTCTCAAGTGGAGTTCACTTCTCCAAGAAAAAGGGTATTTTCCGACAGAAGTTCGTGACCGTAATTACTTTAAAGCAGTGTATTTTCATGAAGGAGGAGGTATCCTCTTTGAAATAGCAACGGACCCACCAGGTTTTGCGGTGGATGAACCTGTCGATGAACTTGGAAAAAAACTTATGCTGCCGTCTTGGTTAGAGTCAAAAAGAGAAGAATTAGAAGAAACTTTACCTCCTGTGGAGGTTCGTGTTCTGGAGGGAGATAAACAATGAAACATATATTTAATAAGGGTCAAGACACAACAAAACCAACACTATTATTGCTTCATGGTACCGGTGGTAATGAATTAGATTTGTTGCCTCTTGCGGGCAGAATTGATGATGAAGCGCACCTTTTAAGCGTTCGAGGGAATGTATTAGAAAATGGAATGCCTAGATTCTTCCGCAGATTGGCTGAAGGAGTATTTGATGAAGAGGACCTTGTTTTCCGAACAAAAGAATTAAATGAGTTTCTAAATGAAGCAGCAGAAAAGTACGGCTTCGACCGAGATAATATTATCGCTATTGGATACTCAAATGGAGCAAATATAGCAGCAAGTTTATTATTTCATTATCAAAATGCATTAAAGGGTGCAATTCTTCATCATCCAATGGTACCGAGAAAAGGTATTGATCTACCTGATTTATCTGGTAAGTCAGTGTTTATTGCTGCGGGAACGAATGATCCAATCTGCTCGCCAATGGAATCTGCTGAATTAGAATCTTTATTAAAAAATGCTAATGCGAAAGTTGAACTCCATTGGGAGAATAAAGGTCACCAATTAACCATGGAAGAAGTTGAAGCCGCTAAAAAGTGGTATAAAGAACTTTATAAGTAACATGGGGGTAATTTTAAATGCTATTGATTCGTCATTCCATCGGGAGTCGCCTACTTCGCCAAACTGAACTCTATACGATTGAAAATAAAGGTGGACATTGGGAGATTTGCCTTCCAGTTGATGAAGAAACGTCCTTAAAGATTTTGAATTTTAAGCATGAATTAAATGTATTCAGGTAAATGAAGCGGAAAAGACATGGTATTACTCTTCTGATGCCCAAGTAAATTATTTACCTAATGAAAAACAAATGGTGATACTAGCTGACCATAAAACGGTATATCCAACTTAATAGGTTAACAATTATTTCTGAAAGGAAAAATAAAAAATGTTTGAAGTAATGGTTACAGTTATTTATAAAGGTAAAAATTATCAAACCAATGTCCTTGCTAATAAAGAAATGACTTGTGAAAAAATTATGCACGTAGCCGAAGAGCAAGTAATTAAGCAATGGAGCAAATAGTTTACATTGTCATCAAATGGGATATTGAAAATGAAATGAACTTAGGAGATAAATTTTATGCTAAAAAAAATCGAAAGTAGCCAAATGGGTCAAGTGATATTGGATGGTTAAAAAGTAAATTTCATTTTTCGTTTGCAGATTATTTTAATCCAGATAATATCCATTTCGGTGTTTTAAGAGTAATCAACAACGATGATTTGGTAGAAGCGAAAAAAGGATTTGGTGTACATCCTCATAGGGATATGGAAATTATATCCTACGTTGTCAATGGGGAATTAACACATGGTGATAGTTTGGGGAATAATAACACTGTAACTCGTGGTCAAGTTCAATACATGAGTGCAGGTACAGGTGTACTTCATAGTGAGTACAACCTAGGGGGAGATACACTTAGATTCTTACAAATATGGGTCATTCCTGTAAAAAAAGGACTTGAGCCAAACTACGGTGATTATAGATTCAATTGGGATGACAGAAAAAATAATTGGCTGCATATGGTTTCAGATATAAACGGAAATGCCCCAATCAAAATTAATCAAAATGCCAATATATATTCCTTGGAATTGGAACAGGGGAAAAACATTGAGTTCCCAGTAAAAGAGGGAAGACAGGCTTATCTGGTTCAAATTGAAGGAACGTCAGTAATAAATGATGTTGAGTTAAACGATCAAGATGGAATGGAAATTGTTGAAGAAAATATTTCAATTAAGGCGGTTGAAACGTCACACATCTTAATTATAGAAATGGAAAAACAGTTGGAAGATTAGGGATATAAATTGTGAAAAAAGAAATAATAAGGTTGGTGTAAAACAAATGGGTATTTTATCCAAACCATTTGGGGATTCATCTGATAAGAGACAGAAATAATGACAAATGTAAATTTAGCAGTAATTTATTACAGCATGGGTGGAACTAACTATCAACTTTCAAAATGGGCTGAAGAAGGTGCTAAAGAAGCTGGTGCAGAAGTAAAAGTATTAAAAGTACCTGAACTTGCACCGCAATCTGCTATAGAAGGGAATCCAGTTTGGAAATCTCATGTTGATGCAACAAAAGATGTACCAGAGGTTAAATTGGATGACCTAGAATGGGCGGATGCCATTATTTTCAGTGTACCAACTCGATTTGGTAATATGCCATCACAAATGAAGCAATTCCTCGATACTACTGGTGGTCTATGGTTTAATGGAAAACTTGTCAATAAGGCTGTAAGTGCAATGTCATCAGCACAAAATGCTCACGGCGGTCAAGAGGCAACCATTTTATCACTCTATACAACAATGTATCATTGGGGTGCAATTGTCGTTGCTCCTGGTTATACTGATCCAGTTACTTTTGGAGCTGGTGGTAACCCATATGGAACAACCGTAACAGTTGGTCAAGATGGTAAAATGATTGAAGATGTACAGGCAGCTGTGAAACACCAAGCGAAACGTACAGTTACAGTTGCAGAATGGGTAAAAAAAGCAAATCAATAAATTTCATTAAAAAAGCTAATCAAAAAATCGACGATTAGCTTTTTTCTTTGTATTGAAATTTGCGAACAGTATTAGGTTCAATTTTTTCATGTTGAAACTTTTGCATAGATTAAAAAAAACACATTGATTTGAAGTAAGATTATCAAACCGGAAACAGGAAAGAAAATGTCGAATGAAAAAAAGGAAATATTAATACTTAAGAACAATCCTAAATGAAATATCTTAAGCTTCTCATTTTCATACCGATATTTATGAAAAACAACAGTCGTGGATAAAAAGTAAATAAAAGCTGCACAAAAGATAAAGGTAAGTATGAAATAATAGCTAATTTCTCTACTAAATAAAAGTTGGATAGAAGTTGCAATCATACTTAAAGAAATATAAATGAAGAGATGTCCATAAAGGATAATTTGTCCCGTTGTCTTTACAGATTTATCGATTTTTTTCAAGATTATCAAAATATTGCCACCAAAAGGAAATAATTAATGAAAAAGATAATACAGAGTATCCAATAGCTTTCCAATTTCCAAGCTGGGGATGAAGAACAGATAAAATGCTAATAATTGATTCGCCAAATAATATAAGAGTTAATAGTCCAAAGCTTTCTAATAAATGAGTAGTGTTTACCGGGTGTTTTACTAAATATTTCCTGCCGAATAACGGAATAAAAATATCAACAATAATTCCTAGATAAAGAACAATATACTTAAACCACGAAGAAAAGAATATCGAGCAGGTTGAAATAAAAATACCTATCCAAAACCTAGTTGCTAAATAATGCGCAGCCTTGTTTAGTTCTAACCAGGTTACTTTTTTTCTGCCATACTCCATTTTCTGGATGATATCATACAAAAATATTTTTATTTTTATTATATCCCTTATTCTGAATTAAATTATTTAACTTTAAGGCTCATAGAGAACAGACTAACCTTTTGCAGAAGTTTCAATTAATGATTAATTAATACTTTAAAACTCTAATGAATATTACTTTGTATGCAAAGAGATAATATTTAGGTAAATCTTTTCAAAAAATCGTTGAATTTAGAGAAATAGAGAAGTGCTAGATTTAACAATAAAGGAGATAAACAATGACTAAACAACAACCTTTATTCACATCCTCGGCAACAGCTGTTGGGGGAAGACAAGGAAGAGTTGAATCGTCTGATGGCAATATAAAATTGGATTTAGCAATGCCAGGAACCCCAAGAGCAAAAGAAATACCAAATGCGACAAATCCTGAACAGTTGTTTGCTTGTGGTTACTCTGCTTGTTTTGATGGAGCTTTGCAGCACATAGCAAGGCAAGAACGTGTCAAATTCGAATCACAAGTAACCGCAAATGTCAGTTTCTTAAAAGATGAAGGTGATCAAGGGTTCAAAATTGCTGTAACGTTGCAAGTAAAAGGACATGGTATTGAAAAGGCAAGATTAGAAGAGCTTGTACATAAGGCACATGAATTTTGTCCATATTCCAAAGCAACAAGAGGGAATATTGATGTTACTTTGGAAGTTGTTGAATAATAAATATCGATTTGTTATTAACCTATAATTAAAATTCTATTGGAAATAGAGAGAAGGGCAAGTTTGACTATAGATTTGATAATCCAGTATAACTCTTTATAAAAATTTTTCTTTATTGAAAAGGAGAATGGCATTAATGTCAAAGGTGAATCTTGCAATCATATTTTATAGTTCAACAGGTACAAATTATCAATTAACACAGTGGGCATCCGAAGGTGCGAGAGAAGCTGGAGCAGATGTTAAGGTCTTAAAAGTTCCTGAATTAGCTCCACAAGAGGTTATTGATTCAAATCCTGCATGGAAGCATTATTCAGAGGAAGTTGCGGCATGTGTTCCAACTGTTTCACTAGATGATTTAGAATGGGCAGATGCAATTATTTTCAGTGTACCAACTCGATTTGGAAATATGCCTGCTCAAATGAAGCAGTTTTTAGATACAACGGGAGGTCTGTGGTTTAACGGTAAACTGGTGAATAAAGTAGTAAGTGCTATGACTTCTGCTCAAAACTCACATGGAGGTCAAGAGGCAACAATTTTATCATTATATACCACGATGCATCATTGGGGAGCCATTGTTGCAACTCCAGGATATACTGATCCAGTAATATTTGGAGCCGGTGGAAACCCATATGGAACCAGTGTAACTGTTGGTCAAGATGGTAAAATGGTTGAAGACTTTTCAGCAGTTCAAGCTGCCGTAAAACACCAGGCAAAACGGACTGTAACGGTTGCCGAATGGGTAAAAACAGCGAATCAATAAAAGTTCTAGGAGCTAATCGACAAATCGATTAGCTTTTTTGTTTTGGATTCTATATTTTGTTTCCAATATGGGAAATCTAATCTTTGAACGATAGATTAAAAATTTAAATACTATTAAAGGAGAAACCTAAATGTTTAAAAGTAATAAAAAAATGGCATTTTCTTTAGGAATGTTAATTATTCCATGGCTATCGGTACCTTTTCTTGGAAAAAAATCATTTTTCAGGTTTTTACCTGTAGCAAGTTTTACTAATTTGCTTATAAGTGTTTTTAGTGTAGTTGCTAATAAAAGAAAATGGTGGGTAAATAAAAACCCTTTATCTCCCGGTTTGGTTGATTTTACCTATATATTAGGTCCATTTTTTGTAGCTACACTATGGATATTTAAACTGACATACGGCAATTTTATAAAATTTTTTATAACAAATGCAGTATTGGATGTTATTTGTGCTTATCCTTTCGCTGAAATATGGGAAAAAGTTGGAGTATTTAAATTGAAAAAATTAACTCATACGATGTGGTATGTATTTTGTATTTCTTTAGCAGTTATTATTTATGGGTTCCAGAAAGTAGTGGAAAAAACGATAAGGGAACCAAACGGTCCCGCATCAAAATCGTAAGGTAAAGTATCATAAATGCCGATATTAAAGGTTGATATTTAATGAAAAAGACAACTAAGTTGGAAGCAATACTTTGGAGTGTCGCTTTTCCAGGTTTTGGACAAGTTTTAAATGGTCACCTTATAAAAGGAATTATGTTTATCTTTTTAGAATTTATCATTAATGTAAACAGTTCATTTAACCAGGCTATTATGTTTAGTTTTCTAGGAGAGATATCGGAGGCTACTAGAGTGGTGGAACACCAATGGCTTATGTTTTATCCATGTGTTTATATGTTTGCCATGTATGATGCCTATAAATTTGCGGAAGGGAAAAATCCCCGGTTATCGTTTGTCCCATTTGCTTTTGGAGCCTATTTTCTCACAATAGGTCTTATGTATTCACCTATTAAAATTTTTGGCATTTCTTTTGGTCCTATTTGGCTTCCAATGCTGTCTCTTATTCCTGGGTTAGGAATTGGATTTATTATTCGACATATTTTAAATAAAATAGCTTCTAAACCTAACTATAGTGGAAGACCTTCCTAGTATCAAAAAGGAAATAGCGCAATTTACCTTTTTGAAAATCAACAAAAGGATAAATTTTACTATATTTTTTCATTATATGAATCGATAATGGTAGCTACGGCTACCCTTTTTTAGTATGAAAAGGAAAAATTGTGAAATAATGCACTTAAACTATAGGGTGCTTATGTTGAACAAGAACGACGAATACAATAAGCTATTTGCTGCACAGTACAACCTTACTGCACAATAAATATCTTCATCTATTGTTATCAAAGGATGAAATTTATAAGGAGAAAAAATAATGAATATAAAGCTACAAACAAAAAGACTAAAGCTTGTCCCTTGTACTGACGAGTCATTATTAGTTTATTCCACAAAAGAATATGAACTTGGACCTCATATTGGAATGTATCTTGACAATCAAAAAGAAGATTCATCTGTTTTAGGACTAATAAAATAATAGGGGATATTGGTTTTAAAGGTAAGCCCGACGATGAAAAATCAGTTGAAGTTGGTTATGGTATTACAGCTTCAGAACAAAATAAAGGTTATGCAACAGAAGCATTAAATTGTATTGTTAAATGGGCATTTAACTCTAATTCAGTAAAAAAAATAATAGCTGAATGTCTTGAGGAGAACAGCTCTTCAATTAGAGTATTGGAGAAGCTAAATATGACAAAAATCCATAAAGATAAAGGTATGCTTTATTGGCAGTTAAATAAATGATTCTTATTGATCATCAATTTGTTCTGTAACTACAAGGGCATTAGTAAAAAGGCAGCGGAGTATCCGTTGCCTTTTGCCATTCATCTCTAAAAGTATTTTCTATAAAATTCTCTTCTAGGGCTTCCGCTTAACTGAGCATAAATCTAGTAGTCTCGCTTTTTTCGTGACCCAGCAAACTTTGAACAACATCAATGGGAGCTCCGTTGTTTAATAGGTGCGTGGCATAACTAGATCGCTATCTCCATTCCAATATTAATAGAGGAACTATCTGCTCCTGATTATGGAATTGAAACCGTGAGATATTGTGGTAATGGGAGAGATTAGTTGGAGAAGATTGAAGGTAAGTTCACCTATATTGATGAATATTTTTATTAAAAGCAAACATAAGCATATTTTCAAAGGCGATTTTGATCGATAAGAACGTGTAGGGTTTCCAGGGAATTTTTTGTCCGTTAGTTTGGATCATTTTCAAAATCACCTAATGGCTTTACAATGTAAATTCTTTCTTTAGATGTAGATGTTGCTAATTCAGCCCCCCATTTAGCAGCATCTAATGTTGCAGTGAAATAGATATAGTTAGATTTCTTGTCCTGGTAATTTGATAAGTGTCCCGGTTCTAAAAGATCTCCAATTTTTAGTTCTGTTTTCGTACCATCAAAGAATGGACCATTATCTAAGACATCATTTTTGTTCATCATACTGTCATCTATTTTCCAGAAAAGCACTACCCGAAGGTAATTGGTCTTCATCACATTTATGAAAATCTTTTTTTCTATTTTTCAAAGGTAATTGGTCTTCATCACTTTTATGAAGACCTTTTTCTCCGTTTTTCCAATGTGATATGGTCTTTATCCACATATTTAGAATACCCGTCAATTTGCGGTGAGTTTTTGCGTTTTAATATTCCAATAAATGGGCTTTTCTTCTTCTTAATCACGTTATAATGGTGGAAATATTGTTGTATACAGATGAGGGCACGATGTATAATTATGATATGTGCTAATAGTGAGTCAACTAGTGTTTATTCATTGATCAAGTGGTAGTCTCGGAATGTAGAACTTTTAAAACGTTCAATATGAAACACAAGCTATAAAGATACAATGGAAGATTTTTTGGACAGGCAATCTAAGTGAGGTAATAGATTTTCCAGCTCTGAATGCTGTACATATTCTTGTGTCTAGATAGCCCAGATCATCTGTGTATTTTACTAAACTCTAACTTCTCTATCTCATCTCAACAAAATCAAGATATAATCCATAATTTATCCGAGAAAATAATCCACGAAATATTGAAAGCCAAAATTGAATGCAGTTTCAATGTGGGTGTTCTTGACTTGCATTCTGCTAGAATTGGTTTAAAAATCTTATCAATTACAAAGAAAAAGATTTAATAGCTAAACGAATGAATGTAGAAGGAATTCAGAGGAGGAGAAAGCTATGAGTATGCCTGTAGAAAATTATAAGAAAATAGAGAATTTTCTCTATGAAATAACTTCAACTTTGACTTTTTCTCCTGTTTCTGTGGTTAAACTGATTTCCAAGCACTTCAATATTAATAATGTAGGTTTTGTTAATTATGTAGATCAATATCAAGCCAGTACTTTTTACGAAGGTTTAAATACCCTTCGTCGTCAGACAAACTCTATTAGAAATTTCAAGGAGTTGGCAATGGTATATCAAGATTTAGAAAGTGAAGTAGAATATCTAAAAAGTTACTATAATAAATATCACCATGAAGATTTTATGGAACCTTCCAATATCCCCCTTGAGTTAAGGGGAAAGGAAATCCTCCGTGCTTCGGATATGCCTGAAGATTTATATATAGGTACTGATTATTATCATTATCTCAATTCACTCGGTTTATATTACTTTATGTCAGTATATTTATACAAAGGCACATCCTGTATCGGTAGGATTGGTCTTCTGCGCAATAAAGAGGAAGGCAACTTTACGGACGATGAACTAGAAATGTTCTCGATTATTAGTAAGCATTTATCACAAAAACTTGTTTTGGCCTTAGAGTTTAATAAAACGTCTCAACATTATCAGTTGTTAAATGCCACTACTGATAATATAAATTGTGGCGTTATCATTCTAGACAATAAATATGACCAAGTCTACTCAAATCCCGCTGCAAATCAAATTGCTAAAGAAATCATCGAATCAAAAAATTACTATTTGTCTGATAGCATTCATATCGGTGGTATTGAACCGTTGGAATTTTTCTGCAAACAAATCATAAATGACTATCAACTCGACCATTCCTCCCACCAAGAGTTCAGTTTTTCCAATTTAAAATACTCCTGTAACATAACACCGATCATTTTTTCAATAAAAGATAATGAGTCAACAACCTACTATGTTATTTATATCAATAAACATATTAAATCTACGGACCATTCTTTCTTTCAGTATGGAAAAGAATTTAAGCTCACACCCCGAGAAGTTGAGGTTTTAGAGTTATTACACAAAGGATACAATAATTCTCAGATTGCAAGTTCATTGGTATTAAGTGTTCATACAGTAAAAAAACATGTTTCAAATCTCTATAACAAATTGGAGGTGACTGATCGGCTAACCCTACTCTCAAAGATCAATAAGAAACGGGAGGAACATTAAAGAGAAAAAAACTAAGTGGAGTTGATATTCCTAAGCATTCGTTGCTGTTGCGACGAGTGCTTTTTTCTTTCCTCTTATCTAAGCCTACGATCGTTAGAGGTAAGTAGCATTCCTCAATCGTGCTAATACAAGAGGATTAGAAATGGATTAACTAGTATCCTAAAACTACTTACTTTAGAGTGATATATATGGGAAACAGTAGCAGGAAAAGATACATATGTAGTGTAGTATATTTTAAATATTTTAAATTGTATGATTATTATGCAAATAATAAGTCCTGTAAAGAGGTGGTCAGAGTGTACGAGGTGAAAATGCCGAAATTCGGAGCAACCATGAGAAGTGGTGAAGTAGACATATGGTTTGTCAAGGAAGGTGATAAGGTTTCCAAAGGTGATCAACTATGTGAAATTTCTTCCGATAAGATTACGAATGTTTTAGAAAGTTACGTGGAAGGAACGGTGGAAACAATTATGCTAGAAGAAGGGGAGGAAGCTGATATTGGTGTGGTTATTGCCGTAATTAAGCCCGATTAATTATGGTAGTTTTTCCAGAATATTGTAAGCGTTTACTTTAGTGGGTTCTATAAAAACCATCAGTCATTACGATCATATCCATTTTGATAGAATCAAAAAGCTTAAAGTAAGGGAGTGTAAATAAATTGGAGGCACTAGTTTTAGAAGGCAAAAGAAATATTGTGCTACGTGAAATTGAGACTCCAAAAGCCAATGGGCATGATGTCATTATCAAAGTTGAAAAATGCGGGATTTGCGGTGGGGACTTTCATTTCCTCTACGATAGCGGGGATTCCTTAAAGGGCTTAGTCATGGGACACGAATTTTCTGGCACTGTGGTTGATCCTGGAGCGAATACGGAGCTCAGCGTTGGTGACCGGGTAACCGCATCCCCAGAGAATTCATGTGGAACATGTTCGTTGTGTAAAATGGGAAATCAAAATGCCTGTGCTAAGAACTTTTCCGCAGGCTTTGGATTAAGCGTAGGTTATAGAGGAGCTTACGCAGAATATGCGGCAGTAAGACCGGATATGGTGATGAAAATTCCGGAATCTTTGAGCTTTACAGAGGCAGCTTTGGTAGAACCAGCCGCAGTGGGTCTGCATGCAGTCAATAGGGGTAAGGTTGGGGTTGGAGATAAAGTGTTAATCATCGGTGCCGGCATCATTGGCTTGGCTTGTGCAACATTTGCTCGCCTTGCTGGTGCTTCCTATGTAGCTCTTCTTGAAACGAATATGAGTAAGGCGAACAATGCTCTAAATTTTGGTGATGTAGATAAGATTTTTGATGCAAAAGAAGAAGATTCTATTCAAAAAGCGATTGATTCCAATGGCGGTGTTGGTTTTGATAAGGTATTTGAATGCTCAGGCGCTGAAGCGGGAATGGTATCTGCTCTAAGAGTAACCAAGCCAAAAGGCACGATCATTGTCGTCGGTGCAGCTGCACAAAACATTTCTATTCCTTTATACCTATCAATTTTTGGAGAATTTGATATTAAACCAACGTATGCCTATACTGCTGCCGAATTTAAAACGGCTATGAACTTTATCTCAAGTGGTGCGGTTGATGTGAAAAAATACGCAACAAAGGAAGTAAAAATGGTCGATGTTCCTAAAGTGTTTGATGATTTAGTTAACGGTAGATTAGAAAATCCAAAAGTGATTATCGACGTTGCAAATTCTGGTAACTAAGTGTTAGTTGATTTTACTAGAATGGGTCTAAGGCTAACAGTAACTGGGACTTAGATGAAAAAAATAGAGGAGGGATTGTAATGTCATATACAAAAGAAGAGTACTTGGAAATTTACAAAATGCTTTCATTTTCAAGATTGTTTGGAGAAATTACCGTTGAATATGTAATGAAAGGGATTTTACCCGGTTTCCATCACCCAGGTTTAGGTGAGGAAGCTTTGATGGTAGGTATATTCTCGGAATTAGGTACTGATGACTGGATCGTGCCTCAACACAGATGCCGACCGATGATGGCTTGGAAGTTAGGCAAACGTGAATATGTAAAGGAGATTCTTGGAAGGAAGGGTGGCATAAACGGAGGGATGTCAGGGGATAGTCATTTCTTCGTTCCTGAAAAGAAAGTTGGTCCTTATGACGGACTATTGGGACAGGCGCAAGCATTGGCCGCTGGAGTAGCATTGAATTATAAAATGAATAAAACGAATGGCTGCGTGGTCATTGGTGCAGGTGATGGCACCATGAATGAAGGAGTTGTCGCAGAGGCATTAAATATCATTGCTGCATGGAAACTTCCTGTAGTTTGGTACATCCAAAATAATGGTTACGGTATGTCCATGAAACCAGAGGAAGCTACAGGCTTGAGAGATCTGTCCCAAAGAGGAGAGGGCTTTGGTTTGTTATCATCCACCTATGATGGGGTAGATGTCTTCTTGGTAAAAGAAGTAATGAGAGAAGCGATGGCAAGAGCACGAAAAGGAGAGCCTTCTCTCGTTGAGTTTAGAACTACAAGATGGACAGGTCATTTTATCGGTGATCCAACCGTATATCGTGATCAAACTGAAGTAGCGGTAGCTAAAGCCAATAGAGATCCAATTAAGTGGAATAGGAACTTCATGCTTGCCCATAATCTCGCATCGGAAGACCAGTTAAACTTGATCGATGAAGAGCTAAGGAAGGAAGTTTACTCAATCTTTGATGATTCTCTTGAGGCCCCTATAAAATCAAGAGCTGATGTATCAGATCTTAGTAAAGTATTTGCTGGAGGTGATTTCCATGAGTAAGAAAATAACAATTTCTCAAGCAATTAACCAAGCAATGTGTGAAGAAATGTCCCAGGATGAAAATATTTACCTTATGGGTCAAGATGTTGGTAAATATGGGGGTTGTTTTGGTGTAAGTATTGGAATGTACGATAAATTCGGGCCAGAAAGAGTCATTGATACACCTATTTCAGAGGCAGTAGTTTGTGCAATGGGAGTGGGATCGGCTATGACTGGTAAGCGTCCTATCATAGAACTTATGTTTGCCGATTTCGTTTCCTTAGCCTTTCATTCGATTGTCATGCAAGCTGCCAAGATGTGTTATGTAGCAGATGGTAAGGCATCCGTTCCAATTGTTTTCCGGGCACCTCAAGGTGTAGGTGTCAGTGGTGGAATCCATCACTCCAATAACGTGGAAGCATGGTTAATGAATGTACCTGGACTGATTGTTGTATCTCCATCCACTCCTGCCGATGCCAAAGGATTAATGAAGGCAGCACTCCGGAGCAATGATCCCGTGGTATTTTTAGAGCACAAAGCACAATACGGCCAGAAAGGGCAAGTTCCTGCTGCTGACTACATCACTCCTCTTGGAAAAGCTGACGTGGTCAAAGAAGGAACAGATGTTACAGTAATTGCTAGTCAGTTAATGAGAAATTTTGCTGAGGAAGCAATTAAGGAGATTGAAAAAGAAGGGATCAGTGTTGAACTGATTGACCCAAGAACGATTCGTCCTTTTGATAAGGAAGCTTTCTGCAATTCTGCCAAGAAAACGGGCAGAGTGATTATTGTCAATGAGCATCCTGTCTTAGGAGGGGTCGGTGGAGAATATGCCGCCGCCATTCAGGAAGAATGCTTTAGCTACTTAAAAGCACCAGTTCGCAGAGTGGGGCAATTAGAGACGAGTATACCTTGGGGTCCTGATGAAGAAATGTATGTAGTCCCGAGTAAAGAAACCATTGTATCTGCAATTAAAAATATCATGAATCAATAACATATATATAGCCGACCTACTAAGWCTCAGATACGTAAAAATTATACGAATTGTTTGAGTAGGGCGGCTTATTGTAATTGTAACCTAGTAATTTTCTTGAAAGTCTTAAGTTTTACAGTATTTACGTGGAGGACTAATTATGGAGAACAGTATTACAAACAAAGGAATGAATGGGAGTAAGGTAATCAAAAATACCCTACCTTTGACGGGTATCCGGAAAAAAACAGCCTTAATCATGGAAGAAAGCTTACGACGATCACCACAGGCCTCAGCATTTATCCAAATAGATATGACAGAACTTAATGCACTGAAAGAGAAATTTATGGAAAAGGGCTTAAAGATAAGCTTTACTGAAATGTTTATAAAAATTGTAGCACATCTTTTAGAAGAACATCCCCTCATGAATTCAGCCAGAATGGAAAAAAAAATAGAATTATATGAATCAATCAATATCGGTTTTGGTGTATCCGCACCAGA
Source organism: Bacillus sp. MRMR6 (assembly GCF_001940785.1). GTDB lineage: Bacteria > Bacillota > Bacilli > Bacillales > Cytobacillaceae > Neobacillus. The sequence continues at coordinate 8,841 of NZ_MSLS01000041.1, read as the reverse complement.
TTATTCCTTAATTGTACCGGTTATCAAAGATGCCAACAAAAAAACGATGTTGGAGATATCTGCAGAGGTTAAGGAAAAGATTCAAAAAGTCAATGATGGGACATTGACCATGGAGGAAATAGCGGATGGAACATATACCATCTCTAGTTTAGGGATGCTTGATGTGGATGGTTTTACACCGATTTTAAATCCTCCCCAATCAGCTTTACTTGCCATAGGAACTACTAGGAAGGTGCCTGTGGTAGATGAAGCTGACAACATTGTTGTTAGACCAATGGCCTATTTTTCTTCAACCATCGATCACGCAGTAGTAAATGGTGTTCCTCATTGCAAATTTTTAGAAGCTCTAAGAGATGGAATAACCCACCCATCAAAATACATCAATCTGTAAGTCAATATACGAGATGATCCCAAGTGTACCTTATGTTACAGGTAAATGGTAAAAGTTAATCTTCGGGTTTCTCCCTAGGAGGGTTAAGTTGATGTACAAACGTTATATTGTTGAGCTAGGGACAGGTGTAGATTTGCACGGAATAGATGTGAACAAGGCTGCTAAAAAGGCTGTTAATGATGCTGTGTCACATGGATGCCTATGTGGTTTGGTAGAAATTCTTAGTATCACGGATACAAATAAAAGTATCAAGATTGATGTACTGATTGCTTCTCCATATCCCGAGAGGATTGATACTGAAGAAATTAAAAGGGAGATCCCTTTTGGCAAAGTCAATATTGAAGTGAAAAACGGTGGTTTAGAGGTAAAAGGAGTTTCTGAGGAATCTTTTGGACCTGGAGATAAGATTGTTATGGTGAATGCCTCTCTTACCGTAAATGTAGACGTAGATTAGGAAAAGGGAGTAATTGAATGAATGCTATAGGTTTTATCGCTAATCCATCCTCTGGAAAAGATATTCGTAGATTAATTGCTTATGGATCCTCTTCAGACAACTCAGAAAAAGTAAACCTGATCCGTAGAGTACTTATGGGTTTAGTGACTGCAGGGATTCGTAAAGTGTATTATATGCCTGATTATTTTAATATTGTTGGGACTGCTGTGGAAGGTATGTATCATGAACATAAAGAGTTAATTTCCAACATGGAAATTTCTAGCCTTGAAATGCCGATGACCGGTACGGAAGAAGATTCCGTTGTAGCAGCCAAAAAGCTTAACGAGCTTGGGGTAAAATGTGTAATCACTTTAGGTGGTGACGGAACCTGTCGTGCGGTGGCGAAAGAAATAGGTGACATTCCCATGATCCCCGTATCAACCGGGACGAATAACGTGTTTCCTGAAAGGCTGGAGGGCACGGTAGTGGGCATGGCTGCAGGAGCCTATGCAACTGGAGCTTTGGACCATATCGAAGACTTAGTTACGCCTTCAAAAAGACTTGATATTTATAAAAATGGTAGATTCTATGATATTGCTTTAATCGATGCAGTGGTTGTAAATGAAATGCATATGGCTTCAAAAGCACTATGGAAAACAGGTACTATGTCACAAATTTTCTTAACCACCTGTAATGCACAATATCTTGGCATAAGCTCGATCGGTGGGCAGTTGGAGGATATCTCAAAATCTGAAGCTAAAGGATTGACTATTACGATTGACCATGAGCAGAAAACCTTTCAGGCTCCTATCGTACCCGGTTTGTTTGTTCCAATAGGGATCAAAGATTATGAGACCATGAACATCGATGAGACAGTTTCAATTTCACAAGTACCTTCTGTCATTGCGGTAGACGGGGAGAGGAATGTTGAGGTGTTTAAGGGAGAGTCGGCATATATAAAGTTAACCTGGAACGGTCCCAAAGTTGTGAATATCCAAAGGGTGCTAGAAGAGTCCAGAAAACAGAGAATATTCTACCTATAAATAATTAGTGTCAATAATCTGAACTTGCATTCTAAGAGGGTGAAAGAAAGGTTAAATTCTTAGTGATTGACTAAAAAGGGGGAAGTAATAATGATGAAAGAAAGCAAAAGGTCTTTTCTATTGATCATCACTATAATGCTAAGTATTAGCCTGGTGTTGGTGGGGTGTGTCAAATCATCTGACACAACTAGCTCCACAAACTCAGAAGGTGATAATGCCTCCTCTACATTCAAGATCGGTGGTCTATTTGGATTAACCGGCGGCCTTGCTCTTCTTAGTACTGCTGACAAACAAGGGACAGAAATGGCCATTGAGGAAATTAATGCTGCTGGCGGACTAAATATTAACGGAAAAAAAGTAAAGGTTGAACTTGTCAGCTATGACCCGGGTGCGGACCCGGCAAAACTAGTTGATTATACCCAGCGTTTGGTTAATGCGGATAAAGTAAACCTAATTGCCGGTCACCTGTATTCTGGAATTCTTGAGGGAGAATTAATGGTTACTGACCCGGCAAAGGTATTAGTTTACAGTTCTATCGCCTCAACTACTCTTTTGTCAACTGGATCAGAGTACGGCATTAATCTAGCTGATACTGGTGAAATCGAAAAGCACGCACTAATACATCTATTGGCCGAAGAACCAGAAGTGCTGGAGAAAGCAGGTTTGGATGCTGATCGGATCAAAAATGTTAAAAGAATCGCAGTGTTTGCAATGGATGAGCCCTATGGAGTGGCAGCCGATGTAGGAACCAAGGAGGCCGCTGAAAAATTTGGCTACGATTATGCAGGAACAGTCATGTTCCCAGCTGGAACCACCGATTTCCTACCATATATTAACAAACTCAAGGCTTTGAAACCTGACATGGTCATACTGAACACCTATTCTAACGATATTATGATTCCTCCCCTAAAGGATATGCTTCAAGTGGGGGGATTGGATTGGACAAAGGGCGAAATTCTCTTGATGGGTAATGACGTCTTGGCAACTCAAGGATTTATCGATGACGCCAAGAAAGAAGGAATTGATCTTAATGGTGCGATAAGCTTCTCTGCCATTCCTGGCACTCCAACCAGTGCAGCACAAGATTTCTATAAGAAAGCTGAGGATAAGTTCGGGCCAACCCCTATGGCAGGCTATATTGCTGCATCCTACGATGCGACAATGTTTGTTCTAAAAGGGATAGAAAAATCTGGGACTATTTCTGATACAGATAAGATGTTGCAGGGCATCAAGAGCAGTTCCTATGATGGTTTGAATTTCACATGGACCGTTAACGATGTAAAGCAGCTTCAACATCCCGAGTTTATCGTACAAATTCAAAATGATAAAGTCGTAGATACAGGCATCACATACGGAGAAGAATTGTATTATGGCAAAGCAATTCAGAAGTAATGGAAGTAAGTAGAGCTATAATTAGCGCTGATTAAATTTGGATAGCCGGTTAACACAAGATGCAAATGGCATATCTTGATTAGTTGGCTGCCGATTTCTTCGAGGGGGGAGTTTGTTGACAGAATTTATACAGTCCGTTATTAACGGCATTAGCATTGGAGCTGCTTATACATTAGTGGGGTTAGGATTAACAGTTATTTACAGCGTATATAGACTGTTAAATTTGGCCCATGGTGAATTTTACATGCTTGGTGCGTACGTTTCATTCTTTACGATGAGCATCTTGGGCTTTCCCTTCTTTGTTGCCGTTATTGCTTCTATGATCATTACCGGTATATTTGGATTGATAGCCGAGTTTTTAGTGTTCCGACGACTGCAACATCACTCTGAGAGTGACCAAGTTGTTGCAACAGTTGGATTGTTTTTTTTCATTGAGAATATTGCTTTATACTTTTTAACCGCCAATTTTCATTCCATTGTTAGCCCGTTTCCAGCTCAGTCCGTGGTCAAGTTTGCAGGACTCTCTATTTCCTCGCACCGACTAATGATCATTATTGTTACATGTATTTTTGTAGTGATGCTTCATTACTTTTTTTCTAGAACGATACTAGGTAAACAAATGCGATCTGTTGCACAAGATCGGGAAACCGCTCAACTGATGGGCATAAATATTAAGTTTATCGGCAAGGTCGCCTTTTTCTTAAGTTGTGCCCTTGCCGCTCTAGCCGGAACGATGATGGGTAGTTTACAACAGGTCAATCCAATAATGGGATTCGCCCCTTTATTAACCGCGCTTATAGTCGTCATTTTAGGTGGTCTAGGGAGTAATATTGGAGCAATAATCGGTGGGCTCATTATCGGTATTACACAATCCTTAGCAGTTACTTATACTTCAGCCATCGTGTCAAATATCGCTGTATATTTAATTCTATTCCTGGTATTAATGATGAAACCAACCGGTTTGTTTGGAGGTAAATTACATGCTTAAACGTACCTTTAAGGCAAAGCTTAGTTGGCTGCTTGCATGCTTTATGATCGTTTTTTTGTTGCCTGTGTTTATTGAAAACGAATTTTATCTACAATTTCTGACCAGCTCCGCGATCATTGCCATTTCGGTAATCGGGTTTGATTTATTAACCGGCTATACCGGTTATGTCTCCTTTGGTCATGCAGGCTTTATGGGTATTGGAGCTTACACATTTGCCTTGCTGGTAGTGAAAGTAGGAATGAACTTTTGGTTCGCCTTGTTACTTGCCGTCATATTTACAGGGTTCATAGCCTATCTAGTAAGTATTCCTACTTTTCGACTAAGTGGGATATACTTTTCGATTGGAACCTTGGCTTTTAGCCAGATTTTCTATGCTATTGTCTATAATTGGACTTCACTAACTGGGGGAGCTTTTGGACTCTCAGGCATCAACACCCCGTTCACGCTGACTGGATATTATTATTTTACCTTTACATCCTTGTTCATCATTGGACTCTTGGTAAACAGAATCGTTAAATCCCCAATTGGAAAAGCACTAGGTTCCATTAAGGAAAACGAGAAATTAGCTAATAGCGTAGGTGTTGATACGATCGGAATAAAACGCTTTACCTTTACTATTTCTGGAATCATTGGTGGTTTTGCCGGGGCTATATTAGTAGGTTTAGTTCAATTTGCTAGCCCAAATTCATTTAACCTTTCCATGTCCCTCGAGTACTTAGTCATTACAGTCGTGGGTGGGGCGGGAACTCTAATTGGGCCGGCAGTAGCTGCATTTGGATTAAACTTATTGGGCCAATATTTAGCTCAATTCCAAGAATTACGTCTGGCGTTATACGGGCTCATTTTAGTATTGGTTATCATGTTTTTGCCAGGTGGAGTGATGGGCAGTATGAAGCGCAAGGTTTGGGCATCAAAACGGAGACAAAGGAGTGAATCTAGTGTCGCTGTTAAAAGTACACAATTTGAGTAAACGTTTTGCAGGCCTTCAAGCAGTCGATGATGTCTCTTTTTCAGTCGACCATAATCAAGTTTTCGGTATTATTGGACCGAATGGAGCAGGTAAGTCCACAACATTTAATCTAATTATGGGAAATGTTATCCCTGATCAAGGCCAAGTCATATTTGATGGTAACGATGTGGTTGGAGAGAAAACCCACAAGATTACGTTAAAAGGTCTTGGCAGGACTTTTCAAGACGCAACATTATTTCCAGGAGCCTCCGTTCTAGACAATATACTCACGGCTAAGTTTGGGCGAATAGCTCCTACATTTGCAGGAACGTTATGGAGGGCATATAAAACACCTGGGATTTTGCAAAAGGAGAAAGAGAAGGCTTTTGAGATTTTAAGATTTGTAGGTTTAGAGAACTATTCAGATGAGCTTGCTTCGAATTTGGACCATGGCCATCAGGGACTTGTTCAGCTGGCGATCGCTTTGGCAACGGAACCAAAACTTCTTATGCTTGATGAGCCTTTAAGGGGTATGAATCCAACGGAAAAAGAACAAGTATCGGATTTGATTATTAAAATTAAAAAGACCGGGATATCCGTATTGATCATTGAGCATGATGTTAAATCAATTATGAAAATCTGTGATAGGATAGCGGTTATTAATTACGGCAAAAAGATTTCAGAGGGATCACCTTTAGAAATCAAATCTGATAAGAGAGTGATTGAAGCGTATCTAGGGAGTGATGAAAGTGCTTAAGTTACAGGATGTGTCGGTTAGGTACGGAGGCTCAACTGCCCTAGAAAGTGTATGCTTGGAGGTTCACGAAGGAGAGATTGTCTCCTTAATAGGCTCGAATGGAGCGGGAAAAAGTACAGTTTTAAAGGCAATTTCTGGTATTGTTAGGCCAACAAAGGGAAGCATTCAGTTTGGTACCACGGAGCTAACCAAACTTCCGGCTAACCAAATTGTTAAACAGGGAATCATTCATGTTCCAGAAGGAAGGAGGATATTCCCTGAACTAACCGTTTATGAAAACCTTGAAATGGGTGCCTCCCTCCGCAGAGACAAGGCAAATGTGAAGAAGGAAATCAATGAGCTCTTTGAAAGGTTTCCTAGGCTTAGGGAGAGATCGAAGCAACCGGGCGGCACGATGAGTGGTGGTGAACAGCAAATGTTGGCTTTAGTCCGTGGTTTGTTAGCAAAGCCACGTCTTCTCATGCTCGATGAACCTTCCTTAGGTATTGCTCCTCTCATAGTTAAGGAGATCATGAGCTTTATAGCGTCACTTAACAAAGAGGGCATGACCATCTTATTGATTGAACAGAATGCGAATATGGCCATTAAGATTTCTAACAGGACCTATGTCCTTGAAACCGGTAGCATCTTTTCACAAGGAAGAAGTGAGGAGATGCTTAAAGATGACAACATAAAAAAAGCATATCTCGGGGCCTAGCATCGAAATAAATTTCCTTTGTAAACAAAAATTCTAAAGATAAGGAGTGATAATGAATGAATATAGGTAGATTTGCTGGAAAAGTAGTCATGGTTACTGGTATTGCCTCTGGAATAGGTAATGGGGTGCTTAAAGCTTTTGCAAACGAAGGGGCAAAAATTATTGGTGGAGATATTAATGAAGAACTCGGCAAAAAGGAAATTGAAAGTTTAATTGCTGAGGGAACTGAAGCCATGTTCTTTAAATTAGATATTACTGATGAGTCACAAATGGAATCCTTTGTTAAAGCAGCTATTGACAGGTTTGGTCGAATTGATGTTTCTTGTAATTGTGCGGGTGCTTCAAGAGCAGCGTATATAACTGATTTTGATTTCAAAGATTTTGAATTTAATCTTCGAACCTGCTTATATAGTACTCTCTTCAACGTAAAATACGTTGGTAGAGAGATGAAGAAGTCAGGTGGCGGTGCAATAGTTAATATTTCATCTGCTAACTCAACAATACCCTATATGGGTTATGCCGGATACTGCAGTGCCAAAGCTGGTGTAGATATACTAACGAAATGTGCGGCTTTAGAGCTTGCTCCTTTTAACATCCGAGTCAATGTAATTTCTCCAGGATTAATTGATACCCCAATGACAAGAGACTTCTTGGGCAACGAGGCAGTCAAAGACGAATATATGGCACATACGCCGGTAGGTCATCCAGGGACTCCTCAAGATATTGCAAATGCAGCACTGTACTTAGCAGATCCAAATAATAAATACGTTACTGGAGTAAGGCTACTAGTTGATGGTGGTCAAGATTTAAAAACGTATCCTGATATTTTTAAGGTTTGGCCTGAACTTGCTGACGCTATTGGTAAGCATGAGGATCAGTTTCAAGGTTAACCTCGAAATAGCGAATGCACTCCGCCCTGCTTTGCAAATTTTTGGACGGCAGGGCGGAAAATATAATAAATTAGTTGCGGATGGCTCGGGATTAGTTGCGGATAGCCGAGATAAGTTGCGGATAGCAGGAAAGAATTACCTTGAAAGGAGAGTTCAGTGGGAAAAGATAAGGTAGAGTGTGCAAACGAAGTTACATATATAGCCAATGCAGGCGTGTTATTGAAACTTCATGACAAAAAAATATTAATCGATGCTTTCAGCAAAAAGGTTGGCCCCTTATTTATGTGTACATCTACTGCTATAAGGGAAGATATGATTCAAGGGGTTCCACCTTTTGATGGGATTGATCTATTACTCATTACACATGAGCATGAAGATCATTTTGATGAGGAGAGTGTAGGTCGGTTTATACAACGTAATCATCAAACAGTTGTGATTTCTAACTCTATGGTAATACCAAGAATCAAGAATTATGTTCAGAATGATATGTATTCCAGATTAATCGAGTTAAATACCAAATTACACCATAGTGAGAGTATATGTGTAAATGGAATCGCTATTGAGGCTATTTCCCTCATACATGATGGGAAGGAATATGAGGATATTCGGAACCTGGCTTATCTTATTCGACATGGGAAGACTATATTGCATTTAGGTGATGCAGCACCTGTAAAGGAAAACTATATCTCACTTAAATTTAAACAGCAGGGCATAGATTTATTGATTGCTAATTTCCCATATATAAATCGATATTGGGGCAGAAAAATAATAATGGATAAGATCAAGCCAAAAAAATTAGCGATTGTACATTTGCCTGAGCAGGAGAAGGACATATATGGTTGGATAAATGCTACTAAAAAGAGTTATGAACGTATAGCGATGGAATTTATTCCAACGGAGTTATTACAGGATGCAGGGATGACAACACCAATTTAGCTAGCTAGCTAGTTCTTTTGTTAGCAACATTGCTCATGACAAAAAGTCTGCAGGTGGCAGTAAAATGTACCCGATAGTGTAGACACTTATAAAAAAGTCTACCTACCGGGTACTTTTTTGTATAATTAAGAAAAATGGGGATTGGGGAACAGCAGAAATGAGTAAAAAAGTATTAGCAGAGAAAGAGATTAAGTTACTTTCAAATAACCCTTATGTTAAGTCAGTTAGTCCAAAGGGGGTTACTTACACCGATGAATTTAAGAATATTTTTATTTCAGAAAATGAAAAGGGAAAATTACCTAGACAGATATTTGAGGAATGTGGATTTGATATTGTTGATATTGATGTTCTAGGAATTGACAGAG
>NZ_MSLS01000005.1 GCF_001940785.1 Bacillus sp. MRMR6 | reverse complement strand
TTAATGTATATGGCAATGGACCAAAGAGAGGCTAACCTTTTCTTTCATTTAATTAACCATCTATATGAACGAAGTTCAATTATCTTGACCTCAAATAAAGGCCCAGAAGAATGGGGTGAATTAATGGGAGATCAAGGCATTACTACAGCTATATTGGACCGTTTACTACATAGGGTAGAAGTTATACAGCTTAATGATAATGACAGTTATAGAATTAAGCATCGTGCAACCATTTTCGATATGGAAAGTGTTCAAAATTAATTAGCAAAAAGTGTTCAAAACTACTTGACGGTTACAGTACGGCTAAACCTGTGCAAAAATTTGATTTAAATGGGGTATTTATTAAAGAATATCCTTCTCTGAAAGAAGCGTCTGAGGATTCATGTGTGAGTTACCTAACACTTGTTGATATGTTTAATCGGAAAAAACAAATGTGTGCTGGATATCAGTGGAAATGGACGGATGATTATACAGAGATGAAACCCTATAAAGATCCGAGTGAAATAGAAATAATTCAGTATACCCTTTCTGGTGAATTCCTTCAAAAATTCCCATCTATTAAAGCCGCAGCCGAGCATTTAATAAGCCACGGATTTGAACAGGCTAGCCCATCTAGCATCAGTAAAGCATGCATTGGTAAAGTAAATTATGCTTACGGTTTCCAATGGCGATATTTTGGAGATGAAAGACCACTGTTAAATCTAAAAAAGCGGATTAACCGAATCGTTCAATTAACAATGGATGGTGATTTTATCAAAACACATAAAAATATCCGGGCAGCAGAAATTGATTTAAAAATAAGTATTAATACAAGTGGGATTGGTAAATGTTGTAGTGGAATACAAAAATCAGCTCATGGCTTTAAATGGATCAAAGAACATGATTATTTAATACTAATAGGAAAAGATTTGGTTAGTTAAAAATACAATTTTTGAGGTCACTCATTCTTTTTAGAAGTATTATCTTGGAAGTATTTATAGTTTTCAACGTATGCAGCGATTAGACTTTACTTGGAGTGGTGGGTGGGTATGAGGCAATTGCCTTGCTAGGTGTGTTCCAAAGATCCACTAGAACAATTAAGGAAAAAATATAAAGAGAGCTTATTAAGCTCTCTTTATATTTTTGCAATTTTATTGTCGTCACGTTTACTTTGGTGCAAACTTTAATTAATCAGAATCGCTGGATGCTTGAGAATGCTTAAAATAATCCATTTCTCCATTTGGTAAAGATTGAACGTGTTGAGCATCATAGTGTTTTATTTTTTTATTTAATTTCAATAGGTTTTTTTCTAAATCGTCATGTTTAATATCGCAGAGTTGTTTTTTTATTGATCTATGTACGTAATGTCACTTGTAACAGATTCTTCATCTTCAAACTGATATGGATCAGTTTCATTAACTAATCGTTTAAGTTGGAGTACATAATCTGAAGCATTTTGAAGAAGTTTATATGCAGTCGACCTAACCTCCATAAAAGCAGCAATTACTTCGCCATCTTTATCCCAACTACCTTCTATATTTTCCTTTTTCGGTTCAGGCCCCAAATACTTCTCGGTGTCAAGCTTAGAAATTAACTCATGCCAAAGTAATTCCTTATTTATCATTTCAACTACAGCATTTTCAATATCCCAGTTTTCATATTTTAGCAAATCCTCTACCTTAATAGTAATAATAGCCTTTCTAACTTGCGCACCCTCTTTCTTTGAAGTTATAAGAGAATCCTTAAATATGTCATTTTTGTAGAAGGTGTCGATATCATGTGCAGTAAGGCATTTCATTAATGGTTTCCCTGTTGTAACGTCATCATGATGAATGATGAGTAAAAATCCGTTTTTCGATACCAGTTCACCTTTCTTGTTATAATTGTAAATATACTTAGTATCTATTTCAATAATTGTTGAAGTGGATGAGATATATTTACATTGGATAAAGGCTATCGAGGGGGAATGAACATGTAATAAATCCTTATTTAGCTCCCCTTTTTGAACTATAAAATCTGCACCATTTGTATCAAGAGGTCGTTCTGATACCCAAAACTTATTATTTAAAAGAAGAGTCTTAGTTCTTGATTCTCCAATCAAACCATTTATTTTGGATTTAATCCAATTTTCAGTAGAAGATGCATTGGTGATTAACTTTGAAATTACATCTTTATTTTCAATAAAAGTCATATTCAGCCTCCTATAAAGTTTATGATATTAAAATTATAACCTTAAATTTCTGTAGATTGGAAATATAATGTAATTTGAATTTTTTTAATCTTGCTGCACAGTACAAATATACTATTCAATAGAAATTGATATTCCACAATTGGCGCGATTGTGAAAGACTAAAAGCCTAATTCCTTGCTAAAGAAAAGGAGGATGAATAGGCTTTTTCACTTAGAATCTTTGACGTTCTTCTATTGGAAACATTTTGACATCGTGTGGTAAATTCCGTGGTAAGCGCTGGTAAAAAATAGTTAATCATATTACTGGTAGATGTCTAATAATAATAAATGAATTTGTTCACTGCAGGTTGGTATAATTTATTACATTGACTTATGATAGATTGACATGATTTTAATCTAGTATAAGAATCTCCTTTGTGTTTTCAAATATATTGCGATGTTTTACCCCTTTGGATAATATTGTCTAAAGGGGTGTTTTTTTTGCCGGTAGGGAAGTTTGTAAATCTAGTATTCTATGTTTTTGTAGGCAGTTAATAAAAAAATTTTAACTATTTTAAATTAAGTTATCGGGGGTTGGTCTTATGAGAATTGATTGGATAAGGGTAAAGGGGTTTAGAAATTTTGTTGATGAAAAAATAAATTTTGCTAATCAGACACTAATAATAGGTGCCAATGATGTTGGAAAGACGAATTTAATTTATGCCTTAAGGATTCTGTTCGATAGAGGCCTAAGTGATAAAGATTTAGAATTACATAACAGTGATTACAATGTTTATACAAAGACTGAATCAATTGAAATTACAGTTAAAGTAACTGAAGTTAATCAGGACTGTCTAATTAGTACTTTTAAAGGGGACATAAAGGATGGTACAGTATTTATTCAATATAAAAATACAAAGACTGGTGAATTCCAAATCTTAACGGGTCATTCCGAAGAAACGTTAGAAAACAAACTATCACGCTACTATATAAAGAGATTAAATATGGAATACGTTAATACAAACCGCAATTTATCTTCCTTTATGAAAAGAGAAAAAAATCAGATTCTTGAGGATGCGAAATCAATTTTGGGAGAAGAGTTGAAAAAAATCGATGAAGTAGCAGTTTCTACTATGAAGGATGACCTAAAGATTTTAAATGAAAAGATTGATAACTTGAATTACATAAAAAGATCTTTAGAAAGTGTGAATACTGAGTTAGCAAAGTTAGCTATCCATAACGAGAACCAAACTCTAAATTTTAAAAATGCTAATTCTGACATAGACAGCTTACTTGATAATCTAGAATTAACTTATGCATCAGATGGTGAAACGCTTACTTTAGGTGGGGATGGTCGTAATAATCAAATATTCTTAGCTACTTGGGTCGCAAAACAAAAAAATAAAAAGACACTTGAAAAAGTAACCTTTTTTGCAGTTGAAGAGCCTGAAGCTCATTTACACCCACATCAACAAAAGAAACTTTCTAACTATTTACTAGAGAACTTTGAAGAACAGGTATTCATAACAACTCATTCACCACATATTGCTTCGGAATTCAGACCAGATAAAATAGTAAAGTTATATTCTAGAAACAAGAAAACTATGGTAGCAAAAGGTGGATGTAGTGAAGAATTAAAATTGAATTTTGATGATTTTGGATATAGACTAGATGCAATCACAGCAGATGTGTTTTTTGTTAATGCAGTTTTTCTAATTGAAGGTCCATCAGAAAAGCTTTTTTACACAGCATTAGCAAAAAAATTAAAAATTGATCTTGACCGTTTAAATGTTTCGATAATTTCTGTCAACGGTGTTGGATTTAAACCTTATATTAAAATTTGTTTAGCGTTAGATATTCCTTTTGTATTAAGAACGGATAACGATATTTTTAATAAGTTCAAAAAGGTATCCGATACAGAGACCATTGAATTATCATATCATGCTGGAGTATCTCGCGTTATGGGGATATATGAAGAACTTCTAAAAAATGAAGAGACTAACCCTTTAATTGAATATTGGAAAGTGAACGGGAAATACAATGAATGGGACAGTGGAGATAAAGTACCTGCAAAAGCTAACAGCATTTTACAGTATATTTCTAAAGAAATAGAAAAAGATAATATTTTTTTATCAAGTGTGGACTTAGAACATGATTTAGTAATGAGTAATTTATTCAGCTCTTTAAAAAACTATTATAATACGAGAACAGAAACAAGTACTGTAAAGAAGATGCAACAAGCTAAGGCGGAAAATATGTTAAGTTTTTTAAGTAACAAATTTGATACCCTCGATTGTTTAAAAGAGGATAAGGTTGCCGAACCTCTAAAAAGAATCCAAGCATTGGCTGAAATGGTTGTGCGTGTGAATGAATAAATCAGTCCAACCCACTAAAGAACAAGTAAGAATTATCGATGAAATCGGAAACCTAGTAGTAACTGCAAAACCTGGAAGTGGGAAAACCTTTACAGTAGTTGAAAAGATCGGAGTTATTTCTGAAGGTTTAATGGAATTCCAAGGGGTTATTGCAATCTCTTTTACTAGAAAAGCTAGTCAAGAATTAGAATTGCGTTGTAAAAGAAAAGGAATATTAAGAAGAAATCATTTTTTTGGAACTATTGATAAATTTTATATATCTGAAATAATATTGCCGTTTTCAAAAATACTTGCTGGTAAGAACATACCATTAGAAGTAAAAGATTCTTTTAGTGACTTTCCAGAGTATGAAGCATTAAAAGGACTTAAGGTGGATTTCAGGAATAAAGAATTACAAATATTATTAGAGAAATCTTTATTAGATGGCCACATTTTTTTAGAAATATGTGGAGAAACGGCATTTTTTATTATGAATAAGGTTCCAGAATGTTTATTTTACTTAAAAGCAAAATATACTCATATTTTTATTGATGAGTATCAAGATTGTGGGGAGATTCAACATGAGATCTTCTTAAAACTTGTCGATTTAGGAATTTTTGGTGTTGCTGTTGGGGATTTAAATCAGGCAATTTATGCATTTAGTAATAGATATTCAAAATATTTATTTTCATTAATGTCTGATAAAAGATTTACTCACCTAGAAATAACCCATAATCATAGATGTCATAAGACTGTCTCTGACTACTCACTAGCTCTTATGGGAGTTCCAAATATTACTTTAGAAGGTGATTCAAGGGTATTTAAGGTTAATGTAATAGGCACTGATGAGAATGTAATCAATTCAATAGAGTGTAATCTACCTATTCTGAAAGAAAAATATGGATTTAAAAATAATAGTGACTTTGCCATTTTGTGTAGAGGTAACGAAACTGCTAAAAGAGCTTCACTATTTTTAAAAACTGAAAATAAGTTATTTGTCGATACAGCACTTGATAAAAGTAATTCCTACTGGGGTATGTTGTTTAATGATATGTTAACTTCATTTTTTTTATATAAAAAGGGCTTAACAACAATCTTAGATTTTGTAGAGAGCCGTATTAATGAAGAGTATGAAAAAAAGAGGTTTGAAGAAGGATTAAAAATTTTGACTGAAATTTTTTCGTTAGAAGAAAATCAGTTGGGAAATCAAATAGACTTATTTATAAAATTCGCACATTTAACATATCCAGAACATAAAGGTGAAAAAATATGCAATGATTTAAAACGTATAGTAGAAGATGAGCAAAAGCTAGATAGTTTTAAACCTGCTACTAAAAATGAAGTAAATATTATGACTTTGCATAAATCAAAAGGTCTAGAGTTTAAATGTGTCTTTTTACTTGATGTTTATAAATGGATATTGCCACCTGAAGGGAAATGGGTTACTAATGAAGACTATACCCAATCTCTAAATCTCTTCTATGTGGGGGTTACTAGAGCTATTGAAGCTTGTTATATTATGCAGGGAACTATGAGATACAGAGCTAAGCAAAAGGATTTTTGGACAGCAGAAGAATCTCCTTTTTTATACCTGAACAATACACAGTTGCTGAGGAAAGACCTTCTTTGGAAAGATGAATTATTAGTAAAGCAAAATTGAATAGCAATTGTATAAGAGTTCATGTTATTTTAGTTTTTGCTTTGGTTCGTTTTCAAAGTGGGGGGAATAATACAAGTATTTGGTTATAATGTATTTAGCAATGACGCTTTGGCCACTGTGTGATATAGGTGATCCACCCGAAATCTACCACAGGGATTTGGGTGGATTTTATTTTGGCATTTTTTATAAGTGACATTGGGTAATGTTTTATTTATTCAAAGGAGTATTTTTATACAGCTGAATTACATCTCCCTAATGTAAATTTGATGCTTCACCAAGTTAACGCTTGGAGCGGTGCATTAAAAACATTGAGATAATAACCATAAATGATAAGTGCAAAAATCCGAATATCAGACCCTACCAATTATGGTGTCTGATATTCTTTTTTATTTAAGGAAATTCCAAAATGCTTTATAAAAAATTGTGAACCGTTGAACTCAAACTATCGGTTTTTGTTAATTGAACAAGGAGTGCCATTTTTAACAGGATCTTTTTGCTGCGCAGTACAAATCTACTATTCAATAGACTAATGTGATGTTCAACAATTGGCTTGATAATGGTATAACTTGCTCTATTCTTCTACAACTATCGCAGTATAACACAGCAAGAAATGATATTAATCTTTTAGAATATTAATGTTTTTATACAGAACCCCCCTCGTAATAGGAGGGGGAAGTAATATTAATCATTCTCAGAATAAGGAGCTGAACCGAGGTAAATTCGAGTAACATCATCTCGTCCATGACCCAATTGTTCTGCTACTAATTTACGAGATGTTTGGCGTGAAAAACCTTTACCAATAAATTCTCGTTATCTTTCTCGGGCAAAAGAATGGCGGAGGCCATGGTATGTTAGTTTTGATTGTACGATGTAATCATTATTACTATCTAATTGGCCTTGTACCGGGTCATTCTGCTCTGTAAATTTAGAACGATTATTTATTATCCAATTTTGAATACTTTTCTTAGCTTGCATATGATTGTGTCCAGGGGAAACAAAAATCTTTTCATACGAAGTATCTTTTAAAATGTTAGAGATAATCATTTTAGCTTCAGAATTGAGTGAAATATCTCTTAATATTCCGTTTTTAGTATTTCTCAAGGATAAAAATCCTTGAACTAAAGCTTCTTTAAGCTGAGTTCTAGTCAAAGCAGTACATTCTTCTAATCGGACACCACAATTCCCTGCTAGCTTAAGAGACCATACAACATCATTTCGATTCATTAATAGTGCTAGATTAATAGCAGCATTGTACTCTTTTTTATTCCAAGCACGATCTATTTGCTTTTTCGCTCGTTTCTCAACACCTAACTGATCATTTCCAACGGATAGCTGATACCTTGTTTTAGGTATCAGTTTGTGAAGTTTCCTGATTGCTGATAGATCGGTCTTTAATGTTGATATATCTATACCTGCTGCGATAGATTCTTCAATAAAGCTAATAAGATGCTTATCTTGTAAGTTTTTGAAGTTTTGAGCTCGGTATTTAATAGCGAGATGCTTACAAAAAGCCCTTAACCCATTCCTATACCGTTCTGTTCTTCTGTAACCTTGTTGATGATTAGTGTAATTAAATATTGCTACTATCTGATTCCACAGATTATTAAAAAAGGCCAGATCTTTTGCGGTAAGTTTCCAGTTGCGTTTCTGTGACATGTTTAATCCTCCTGTAGTTCGTAGTCCGTTAATAATGTTGTTAATAGTTTAATAAAATCCTGAGCATCATTTTTGCTCTCGGTATCCCTAAATTGATGGCAGTGATCGTCTATTTCCGATAAATACTTCTTGTTTTGCTTTTGAATTTTCTTCTTCAAGTCCAACCATGACAGTGCTTCTTTCACATGAGAATCTTCTTCTATATATTTGACATGATTTTCATTGATTTTAGGGAGATGGGCTAGCTGCTGATGATATTTTTTCTGAGTTTCCAAATCTTTTGTAGCAAGTTCATATCCAGCCCCCATTGTTAACTGATTACACCCCAGTAAATCCTTAAATTCATCACTTAAGTTGGATAATTTTCTATATCGCTCGAATTTTGATTTGGCGATTCCCATAGTGGTGGCTCCATCCCGTATTGTCCCAGTTTGGGACAGCTGATTAGCCTGTTCAATCAAACGTAGAATGTTCTTCTCAGTCCCACGTCGCAAGGAATTATCTGCAATCATAAATTGTACTAGTTCAGATGAACTGCCTTGAACTATTTTGCAAGAGACAGCGGGATAATTTAAGTCTTTTGCAATTCTTAATCTATTATGACCGCATAATAGAATTGACTCATCTGATATCATTAATGGTTGTAAAATCCCGTGAACTCTTATATTTTCTTTAAGTTCATTGTATAAGTGATCATTTAGTGGAGAGAAAAGCGAAAAGTTGTCCTTATGCTCGCTAATTTCCTCAACGGGTACTTCTATTACTTCATTTTTTATTTGCATTATTTTTCAGCTCCAGTTCCAATTTTCTAAAAAAGGGCATACTTAACCCACTGACAAAATGACTGATTTCATGTCTAACTCATGGTATATACCTTGGAAACTCCTTGATAAATTAGTAATCTATGAAATCTATCTCAGTCTATATATTTGTAAGTAATTAAGTACGAATGTCGACACCCGCAAATGCAAGTGGTTGATTTTTATCATCTTCCATCGACGTAGCAAATCAAATATGAACCCGAATAAACAGGTGACTAATGTCTCTGCTAAGTGCATGATTGTATCGTTTAGTGCACCACTCAATAAAACGATCCCTGCTTTTTTTTAACCGCCCAAGGAAGCGATCGGCTCTCGAATTTAAATGGCTGCCTGCAATTCCATTAACCTTACTATCCGTCAATCTATTTAAGGTCTTCATAGATTATGGATCCGATGTATAACAAAGAGGATGACTTGTCTTATCATCCTCTTAACTCCCAGAAAATATGGTTATTAGCTAAACTCTCTTTTTCAAAAAACAAAAACGGCCTGTATAAGGACATAGGTAAACACACTCAGTTCGTTGAGTACGTTACACTAGTCTTTACACAGGCCTATATGGCTGATTATCGACTTTTAAGATTATATCTTACTATCATGCATTTGCATTTTTGGCATGGTTAGCCTTGGTTTACATACAGGAACTTGTCCAGTTTTACTGCATAGCAGCAACGATACATCCTATCGTATGATAGAAATGACAATAAAAGATTAAAAGAAATGAATATACTTAAATTATATACAATACCTGACCTTAATGATAATGGTAATATACGGTATAAAGTGATGAATATAGTCTAAATTACGAGCTTATCCTACGAATTAATTATCAAATAAAATTAAATTCTTGGTTCTTCATTTTCGTCATAGAAGGTTTCAAAATGAGTTAGTATGGTATGGAATAATCTCTTTTCAAATTCTTCATTTACTGTATAGATGCTTACAAGAAGGCTTACTTTATCAATTAAAGCTTCTTTACTTATATTTCTATCAATCATATATTCTACATCCTCATATAGTTTGGGATATTCCGCCTCAATAATCCTAGAGAGATTTTTAAACACTACGTTTTTACTTCTCTTATCAAGATCATCTCTAAATTTCGGGAATATGTTCCTTTTATTGTCGTGTTTCAAAATGCTTCACCTTCTTAGTTGTTATTTAGAGTTAGCAAACTCTATAAAAGGAGATTAATTGAAAGTTAGGGAGGTGTCGAATTGGTCAAGGGGTAGGATTTTGTAATTTGGCTAAGGAACAAAGACAATAACAGGAAGCTTTCCAGAAATGGGCATTCAGATGTTTGATGTAAAAAATATCCACAAATAATATTTTCCGTTATAATATAGTTAGCAGTGAAGGCGTTCACTGTGGGATATAGGTAGTATCCACCCGATTCACTCTTCCACAGGCGGTCGTCGGGTGGATATTTTTTTATTTTGAGTTAATTTATGTATTTCTGATTATCATTTTTTTGGTGGCTAGGTAGTCTTAACATTACATATGACTGTTCTAGTTATTAGTTTGGTTACAATTGAATAAAAACATGAGTTATGCAAAGATAGATTATGACAGCTAATCCACAAATGAAGCTTGATAAACAAAAATGTTATAGAGGAGGATTTTCATGGGGAGCACGTTTAAATCCAATGATACGCCAGTTTCTGAAATATTACGTTCTATTGAAAAAGGTATAATCCAATTACCTGATTTCCAACGAGGTTGGGTTTGGGATGATAATCGAATTAAAGCTCTAATAGCGAGTATCTCAAATTCATATCCAGTTGGAGCATTAATGTTCTTAGAATATAGTGAGGGCGGAAATGTTCGTTTTAAATATCGTCCTTTTACAGGTGCAACTGCTATACATAATCCTGAAGTATTAGTTCTTGATGGACAACAAAGAATGACATCAATCTTTAATGCATTGTTCTCTAGACAGGCGGTATTGACGAGAACAGATAAAAATAAAGAAATAAAACGATTTTATTATTTGGACATTGAACGTTGCTTAAATAGTACAACTGATCGAGTCGATGCAATTATCTCAGTACCTGAGGATAAGATTGTTCGTTCAAATTTCGGAAGAGACATCGAGCTTGATTTAAGTACTAGAGAAAATGAATGTAAAAACAATATGTTCCCTCTAAATATTGTGTATGATCCTATTGAAGCTCAAATGTGGATGAATGAATATCAAAAACACTACAATTACGATCCTATTATTTTAGCAAAGTATGCACAATTTTTTGCGGAAATATTGGTACCTATTCAAAGTTATAAAGTTCCGGTTATCACTTTGAGTAAAGATACCCCTAAGGAGGCAGTTTGCCAAGTATTTGAAAATGTGAATACGGGTGGTGTCTCGTTGACTGTTTTCGAGTTAATAACAGCAACCTTTGCTGCAGATAATTTTGAATTAAGAAAAGACTGGGAGAAACGATTTAAGAAATTAATCGAAAAGTCTGCCTTATCAGTTTCAAACCAAAAAGAAGCAATATTGTCAGTAGTGTCATCAACGGACTTTTTAACTGCTATAACATTACTGCATAGATTTTACATTAAAATAAATGGTGGAGAAGCCATCAGCTGTAAGAAAAAAGATGTATTAAAACTTTCTTTATCTGAGTATCAGCAATATTCGGATGTACTGACAGAAGGTTTTATTCAAGCAGCCAGCTTTTTAAAAGAACAGAGAATATTTTCAGCAAGAGATTTACCATATAGTACACAGTTAATACCTATGGCTGTTATATTCTCAATTTTAAAAACAAGAGCACAAGATAGTACCATAAAAGAAAAAATCTCAACTTGGTATTGGTGTGGAGTATTCGGTGAAATGTATGGTGGTGCTAATGAAACTAGGTATGCTAATGATGTAGGTGGAATGATAGATTGGATTAATGGTGGAAATGAACCAGATACTGTACAAAGAGCGTATTTCCAACCTACGAGATTATTATCACTACAAACCAGATTAAGTGCGGCGTATAAGGGTGTTATGGCATTAATTCTAAAAGAAGGATGTCTAGATTTTATTAGTGGCAGTGCAATGGATTTTACAGTTTATTTAGATGAAAATACAGATATTCATCATATATTCCCTCGAGCTTATTGTGAAGCGAAGCAATTTAATAAAAACAAATGGAACTCAATCGTAAATAAAACGCCATTATTCGCAAGAACAAATCGTATCATAGGTGGAAATGCACCAAGTGAATATCTTATAAAAATTGAAAAAAGCAATCATGTAGATCGTTTAAATCTGGATCATTATATTAAAACTCATAAAATTGACGTAAATGATTTGAGAAACGATAACTTTGATGAATTCTTTATAAAGCGTGCTAAATCATTATTAGGATTGATTAGCGAAGCAATGTCAAAACCAATTTCTAATTTAAATGGAGAAGATATAATAGCTGGTTTTGGTGGAACGTTGGATTAATGGAGGACTAATATATAGATGTTACTTGATTTCATCAAGCTATAAATAGGGGATAACAGTATACAAATGACTACAAGGATGGCTGAAGTTTCATTTATTAAAGGAAACTTATGTTATCAGGTATTAATCTTAAGAATCCAATTGTACTTTGAAGCCTGTGCCATTAGAGAACGGGGAACAGGCTCTTTTTTATTACATTTTAAAGCTGAATTTATAACAACAACACATTTAGTAACATTATTACTAAATGTGTTGTTGACATATTACTTAGTTGAGTTATAATCTAATTAAGTATTTAATAGCTTTTTTACAAACGATTTAAATTAGTAATTAAGTTACTAAGTTGATAGTAATTATAAACGAGGTGTTTTTATGAGTTTAGACAATTTATTCTGGAACTTCAATGATTTAAATAGGAATGTTTTGAGTCCTACTGAAATGAGAAAGGTAAATGCTACATTATCTGCTTTAAAATTATTGTGTAGTAAACGAGAAAAGTTTAATTTACCAGCTTCTTGCAGTATTGAACATATTTTGAGAAGTCAGAATGATGTTAATGATGCATTAATTTTTACGTTAAAAACTATTGAAGAACATGTTGATATTTTAAGAGATGTATTTGAGCAATATGAGGCCTTTAGAAAAATCAATAGTAATGTTTTGCTGAAATTTCTATTTGAACTTGAAAGTGTGCAAATTAAAGATGAGGAATGGTCATCGATATCTGACTTCTTATTTGACTTCAATGAGAATTTTCGAACTCCCAACACTGTTAATGATCTTGGTGTTCAAATTTTAAATATAAGAGGTGGAGAACTATATGATGGTACATTAGGCATCGGGGGTTCACTTGTGTGCGCATACCGAGTTGCGAAAAGTAAAGGTTTAGACCTCCATCTATATGGCCAAGAAATAAGCAAGGAAACATGGTCGTTAGCTAAATTAAATTTGCTTATAAATGATGTTGATAATGTAGAGGTTGAATTAGGTGATACACTGCTTAACCCTCAGTTTACTAATGGGAATTCACTTAAGAAATTTGATTATGTATATATGAACTACCCATTTGGAATGAAATTAAGTAGACATGAATTTCTAGAATATGATTCATACAATAGGTTTGTTTATGGACCAGTGCAAAAGAGTAGCGGGGACTCTGCGTTTATCCAGCATGCTTTAGCTTCTTTAAATAATGAAGGAAGAGGCGTACTAGTTGTTACGAATGGTGTACTATTTAGGGCTACAGAACAAACGCTTCGAAGAAATTTATTATCAGCAGATTTAATTGAAGCGGTAATTGCACTCCCAGAGAATTTATTTGGGTATACAGCAATTCAAACAAACCTTCTGGTAATTAATAAGAATAAACCACAACAACGTAAAAATAAGGTTCTATTTATTAATGCAGTTAATGAATTTGGAGAAGAAAGAAAAAAGCGAGTTCTAAAGGATCAAAATATAAAGAAAATTAGTGAAGCCTACCTAAAAGGTACCGAACATGAGAAGTTTAGTAAGTTTGTAAATCTACCCGAAATTGATAATTCGAATTTATTATGTAGTCGCTATGTAGAAGATGATGAAGTTATAACAGATGAGTTTGGAAAAGTGACAGTTTATCGAGAACAACTTGAAAATCTTCCTAATTTACAAACTTTAGGGAATATAGCTAAAATCTATAGAGGGATTAATCTTACACCTAAGCAAATTGAAGAAGGAGAAGGACCTTACAAAATAATAAATTTAAGTGACGTTGAAAATGGGGTTGTTCTTGCTGATGAGATTATTCCTTGTAATATTAATATACAAAAAGGCTTAGATTCTTATGTCGTAGAAGAGGGAGATATTATTATATCTAGTCGAGGAGCAAATATAAAAGTTGCTATAGTTCCTAATCATGCTGGAACACTAATACTATCCCAAAATTTCCTTGGTATCCGTGTTGGTAAGGAAACAGATTCACATTATTTAAAAGCCTTTTTTGAGAGCCCAGTTGGACAGTTTTTACTTACTGGGATTCAATCTGGAACTAGTATTAAAAACATCAATGCAAAGGATCTCAATGAAATAAAAATTCCTTTTCATACTATAGAAGAACAAAAAAAGATTGGGGAAAAGTACCGGATGTCTGAGTATAAATACTTAGAAATACTGAAAAAAGCTAAAGAAGAACAATTAGAAACATTATTAGAGATATATCAAAATATGGGTATAAATCAATCAATGAATTTAARTAGAGCAAAATAAAAAGTTATAATTTTGTTGATAAAGGGATTATAGGAGGCTTCGAAAAATAGAGGCCTCTACTCGTTCATTTGTAAATAATAATTTTATTATTKAATTGACAGCCGACTTAGTAATTGGTATACTAAGTTAAAGAAATACAGTGCATATACTTAAATGAAGAGAAGCAAAGGAAAAAGCTATATTTTTTTACGGCACGAAATTTAGTAATCTATATACTAAATTATAGATAAAGTTTTACTAATAATTTTGTAATATTGTTAAATACAATGCATACAATTAAATGAAGAGAAGCAAGGGAAAAAGCAATATTTTTATACGGCTTATAACTTAGTAACAAAAATACTAAGTTGTTAGTATATAAAATTAAATGGAAAAGGTGGAATGTATTATGTTAACAACTATTAATTATGAGCGTCAGGATGAGATATCACGTTATATTTCAGAAAACGAAAATGCATTTGTTGGAACTGAATCACATCTTATACTGGGTAAGATTCAGGAACTTCCTAAATATGARGTTCCAGTGGAGATGCTTTATTTTAATGAAACCAACGGTCGAATATTTACTGCTAAGCAAATGATGGAATCAAAATTAGGATTTATTTTAGATAGTAAAAATCCAGCCCACGAAAAGTATTTTATAGAAATGTTATTACCTAATGAAGCTGATACTACTCGTTTAATGAATAATATGAAAGAACTAGGGCAACATCTAGCTGGTTTAATTATGCCTGACGGTAAACTAATTAATGGCAATAGGCGTTTTGCAACGAAGAAAAAGTTGAATCAAAGAACAATGATTGTGTCAATTCTTCCATCAACACTTACAAGGAAAGAACTATTTGAAATAGAATTTGGTTTACAGGTAGCAGATGATTTTAAGAAAGAATACACAGGAATTGACCGACTTTTTATGATTAGAAAAGGTTTAGAAGTAGGCAAAACAGTTAATGAAATGAAACGTGATTTTGGTGTGAGCGCTGCGGAAATACGAGATGCGGAAATTACTATTGAAAAAATTGATATGTTTTTAGAACACTGCGGACGCGAAGGACAATATAGTGCAGTTTCAAATATGTTAGAGCATTTTAAGGATTTTGTGAAAGAACTAAATAAAATCGAAAAGATTGATGAAGATACTTTTGAAGTTGAGCAAGTTTTTTGTAACTTAATGGAGTTAAATCTAGATAAAAAGGAGAATGTGGTTGCGCATAGAGATATTCGTGATACTTTGTATTATGCTGCATTTGATGAAAGAGTAAAAGAGGCATTGACACGAAATCTTGATAATGAAGATGCTACAGAAGAAGATATTGTAACAGATCTGTCAATAGCAAAATCTCTAGCTATGGCTCGAAAAGATAATGACAATATATTAAAAACAACCTATAAACTAATTAGCCAGATTAAGGGGGTAAATGTGAAAAATTCAACGTTTGACTTTGAAGAGAATGGTTACGAAAAATTAATTCAAGCATTAGACCAGTTAAAATATGCTACAAAAACATTTGTTGCGGAGGTGCAATATGAAGCTAATGACCGACTTAATGATTAATGTAATAGACGATTTGCTATACCTGGATGCTTCTAACCATCTAGGTATAACAAAAGGGGTATTTGGTAGTATGTTTAGGAATGCTGGTTTAATCCTTAATAAAGAAAAACAAATATATCACGCAGATATGAATTTATTAAAAAAAGAAAAACTTATAACCCTAAAAGAACGGCTCTATTCAAGAGGCTACAATTTACAATGTGAAAATGACTTATTAATTGAGGCAGAGCAAGCCCAAAGAAATATAGTAGATGATATAAGTCGAATAGATACAGGAAAAGAAATAAAGCAGAATCCTACGTTAACAAAATTAAATTTACCTTTCTTCACTCGAAAGTTAAAGGATTTTCAGGAAAATGTAGTAAAACACAATATAGCCGTAAAACATTGTGCAAACTTTTCTTGTCCAGGTTCAGGTAAAACAACAATGATATATGCCACTTTTTCACATTGGAAGTATGTAGAGAAATCCGTAAATAAGCTTCTAGTAATTTGCCCCATTAATGCTTTTGAAGCGTGGGAGACAGAGTACAAAGGTTGCTTCGGTTACTTCCCAAAAGTGGTCCGATTAAATGGGGCAAATAGACATTATGGCTATAAACATCATAGTAAATTTGAGTTATTTACCATTAATCATTCAACATTATGTAATGATATAGACAAGGTTATTAGACTATTAAAGAATGATAACTTCATGGTTGTGATTGACGAGAGCCACTATGTTAAAAGCTTTTCAGGGGAAGCAGCCTGGGCTAATGCTGTTTTAAAGATTTCCGAGTATGCAAAGGTTAGATTAATTGCTAGTGGTACTCCTGCACCAAATAACGAAAAGGATTTTTGGAGCCAATACACCTTTTTATTTAGTGGAGAACATATTCTTGGAAATAGAAAAAGATTTCAGGAAGAACTTAATAACGATGCAAGAAAGAGAGAGATGATGAGTGTCGTTAATGCGTTAAGTCACAGAGTTACAAAAGATGATTTAGGTTTACCACCTTATAAAATTAATAAAGTAATAGTTGATATGGAACAGGTACAGAAAAAAATCTACGATATGGTCGCAGGAGAATTATGTGAGGAAGTCCTTTTAATGAGTCACAGTGAGGCCCAAATTTATTTGGAGTGGAGAAAAGCAAAAATGATTCGTTTAAGGCAGATATCCTCAAACCCAGCTTTATTAAAAAATAATGTAACTGAGTATATAGGCAAGGAATTTAAGAATAATGGAGTTTCGCTCACTAATTATATTGAAAATTATTATGATTATGAGTTGTCTTCAAAAGTAACTAAGGCTATTGAAATTGCTAATAGACTATTAAAAGAAGGTAAACGTGTGTTAATTTGGAGCGAATTTGTAAAAAACATTATTGACCTAGATAAGTACTTTACAAATGCTGGTGTTAAGTCTTTCAAAGTATATGGTGATATACCTAAAGAGGCTACAGACGAAGTTGGTGATCAATTAACACGTGAAGGTCAGATTGCAAGCTTTAAAGAAACAAAGGCTAGTGTATTAATTGCTAACCCGCAAACAATGGCCGAAGCAATATCGTTACATCGAGAATGCCATGCAGCTATTTATTTAGATAGAAGTTTTAATTGTGCCCACTGGATGCAATCGAAAGATAGAATTCATCGTGTAGGACTTCCGAAAGATATATTAACTGAATATTACATTATCGAAAACGAAGGTACCATTGACGAAGTCATTGATAAGCGTCTTAATTTAAAGGAGGCGAAAATGAATCAAATATTAAATAGCGAAGTCCCAGTAGCAACTGGTGAATTTAATGGTAAAGATTTTGACGAAGATGATGACTTTGAATCAGTATTACAACATATCCAAAAGAGTAGAGGGGTTGTTGTCTAATGAAGATATTTAAGGAGATCAACTGGGGATTACAAGAAGTTAGGAGGTATAAATCTAAATATGGCTCAGATATTCGTGAGCCATATTTAGATAAAGTTCTTAAAGATAGCTTAATCTTTAGTAATAACAATATAATTTCTAATATGTTGAAGTATCATTTTATAATTATTGATAATGGTAAGGTGGCCTTAACAGAGACTGGAGAACAGATGACCAAATATACCAATGATAAATATGAGTTATCAGATAAGCAAAAAGGTCTTGTTACTGGTATTTATATCCAAGTTAATACCAATCTAGCAAAGCAGTGGTTTTCTTTATTTGTGAATACAGAAAAGTGTATTGAGAGAAGTACTATCGAAAAGTCAATGCTACAATATACAGAAGATATGATTAGCCTTGAAATTGCTATACAGGAAAATGATTTAATCTTTATTAATAAGGATTACTATCAACTAGTTGATTTGCACATAAGGAAGGGTATTACTGAAGCTGAATTATTTACTATACTTGAGAATAATAAAAAGCTAGGCGATTTAGCAGAACAGATAGCTTTGGGATACGAAAAGAATAGATTTAATCAAATGTGTGAAAATTTATTAGCAGAAAAAGTCCAATTAATTTCAAAATCAAATGTAAGTGCTGGATATGATATTATATCTTTCAAAGATACTAAATCACAAACTCATGATGCGTTTATAGAAGTGAAATACTTTAATAACAACCATTTTTATCTGAGTCAAAATGAATATAAGACTGCAGAATTACTAAAGGAAGATTATTATCTTTATCTTGTTAATACGGATTCAAAGGCAATTAAAATAATTAGGGACCCATTTAAAAATTTAGAGAATTTAGCTAAATCAATAGAAGTAGTATGTACAAAATATACATTATGATGGCTAGGAACCCAAAAACTCATTTTTGGTTCCTAGTCTTTTTTTAATAGATGTCTTTTATTTATACTAATAAGTATGGGAGTATTAAACTTCCAAGGCTTGGAATCCAATAGAGTAAAAATACGTGATATAATTAAACTGATTATAAGTAAAAGGGATTTATAAGAAGTAGATGGGGTGTAATTTATGTTAGGAGCAATAATTGGCGATATTGTTGGATCGCGGTTTGAATGGAACAATAATAAAACAAAAGAGTTTGATTTTTTAACATACAAATGCTTTGTGACTGACGATAGCATTATGTCTTTAGCGATTGCTAAAGCTATTCTTGACTGTAAAGGTGATTATCATAACTTAAACGAACTTGCCGTGTCTTGTATGCAAGAAATTGGACGTCCATACCCCGATTCCGGGTATGGTGGAATGTTTAACGAATGGATGTATTCTGATAATCCTCAACCGTATAATAGCTTTGGTAATGGAGCAGCCATGCGTGTAAGCGCATGTGGTTTTGCTGCCTCGACGTTAGAAGAAGCAAAACAACTATCTAAGAAGGTAACCGAAGTCACTCACAATCACGCAGAAGGAATGAAAGGAGCAGAAGCTACCACTGTTGCGATCTTTCTTGCGAAAACTGGAAATAACATACTTGAGATCAGAGACTTTATTAATGATCATTACTACCCAATGAATTTTACCCTAGATGGTATTCGTGAATCATATGAGTTTAATGAAACTTGTCAAGACACCGTACCTCAAGCGATTATGGCATTTCTTGAGTCTATTAGTTTTGAGGATGCTATTCGCAATGCTATTTCTATCGGTGGCGACAGTGATACACTAGCAGCCATAACAGGTGGAGTAGCAGAGGCTTACTATGGCATTCCTACAGATATTCGGAAACATGCACTCACTTTCCTTGACGAGCGTTTAATGAAAATTCTAATAGACTTTGAAAATGTATATGCTCCAAAGATAGAGACAATAAATGGAGACAAGTCAGTCGCCATCAAAAAACCTAAAAATGGTAAAAAGGTAAACACCGGAAGTAGAGAAGAAATGATCGCCTCAGCTGTTGATGTGGCTGATGACGATTTGAACATGAGTTTTGCTAAGAATGATAAGACATCAAGCCAAACATTATTCTCCCACCTTTATGAGTGCTGCAATATCCTTCGTGGCCCTATTAACCAAGATGAATATAAAAGCTATGTAACACCCATTTTGTTCTTTAAACGGTTATCAGATGTTTATGATGAAGAAACGGCAAAAGCACTTGAGGAATCTGGTGGAGATGAAGAATATGCTTCTTTCCCAGAAAACCATAGTTTTATTATTCCAGACGGTTGTCATTGGAACGACGTACGTGAACAATCTGAAAATGTTGGAAAAGGAATTGTAGACGCAATGGTTGGCATTGAACGTGCCAACCCAGACACGCTCTTTGGTGTGTTTTCTAGTTTTGACGATGCGAATTGGACTGATAAGAACAAATTATCAGATGAACGCTTGAAAGACCTTATTGAACATATGTCCAAAATCAAAGTTGGCAATAACAATTATTCATCCGATGTGATGGGTGATAGCTATGAATACTTAATTAAAAAGTTTGCAGACCTTTCAAAGAAGAACGCTGGTGAATTCTATACACCTCGTTCGGTTGTTAAACTAATGGTTAAAATTCTCGATCCGCAACCAGGGGAGTCCGTATATGACCCAGCCTGTGGTACTGGTGGAATGTTAATCGAAGCCATTCGTAATATGAATAATGATAGAAGAGCTTATGGTAAAATCTACGGCCAGGAAAAGAATCTTGCTACTTCCGCCATTGCAAGAATGAACTTGTTTTTGCACGGGGCTCGTGATTTTAAAGTAAAACAAGGGGATACCCTACGCTCTCCAGTATTCCTTCATCGTGGTGGACTACAAACTTTTGATTGTGTAATAGCTAATCCACCTTTTTCTTTGAAAAAATGGGGAGCAGATCAATTTGCTTCAGATGTATATGGAAGGAACCTATGGGGGAGTCCAACAGATTCCAGTGCCGACTTCGCGTGGCTGCAGCACATGGTTACATCTATGGATAAAAACAATGGTCGATGTGCAGTTGTGCTACCACAGGGTGTACTGTTCCATGGAGGAAGAGAAGGGGAAATACGGAAGCAACTGATTGAATCAGACAAATTAGAGTGCGTCATTTCTCTTGTCAGTGGAGTATTTTATAGTACAGGTGTGTCAGCTTGTATTTTAATACTAAATAACAATAAGCCTTCAGAACATAAAGCTAAGGTTTGTTTTATCGATGCTTCGAATATCTATACAGCACAGCGGGCACAAAACATTATGACAGAAAGAAATGTTGAGGAAGTATTTGAACTTTATCAAAATTATGAAGATGTATTGGAAAAGGTAAAAATAGCTACTATTGAAGATATTAGGGTAAAAGACTATTCACTTTCAGTTAATAGTTTTATCGAAAAAGCTCTACAGGAAACTATCTCTCCTAAAGAAGTGAAAAATGCATTCTTATTAGCGTTAGATGAAGCAATCGAGGCAGAAGAGAAATTTAAAAGATTGTTAGTGGAAGGAGGATATATCAGTGAGTAATCGGATTACACTTGATGAACTGAAATCATATCTATGGAAATCTGCAGTCCTTCTTCGTACACATATTGATGCAGGATCATATAAACAATATATTTTTCCTCTTATGTTTTTTAAGCGAATTTGTGATGTTTATGATGAAGAATGTTCAGAGATTTTGAAAGAATATGACGGGGATGAAGAAGCCCTAGAATGGGAAGAAAACCATCGATTCATTGTTCCAAAAGGATCCCACTGGAAAGATGTCCGCTCTGTATCTGAAAATGTTGGAGTTGCAATTGTCAATGCCTTTCGTGCAATTGAAAAAGCAAATGTTGAAAAATTACATGGTGTCTTTGGTGATGGTGCTTGGACTAATAAAAACCGTCTGCCCGATGAATTGCTGAAAGATCTAATTGAGCATTTTTCTTCCAAAACGCTTTCTATGGAAAACTGTCCTGAAGATGAACTGGGACAAGGCTACGAATATTTGATTAAAAAGTTTGCGGATGATAGTGGCCATACAGCTCAAGAATTCTATACGAATCGAACAGTAGTACATCTAATGACAGAGTTGCTTAAACCACAATCTGGTGAAAGTATTTATGATCCGACATGTGGTAGTGCAGGAATGCTTATATCATCAATTTCTTATTTGAAACAAAAGGGGCTTGAATGGAGAAATGTAAAGGTCTATGGGCAGGAAATAAATGCACTGACATCTGCTATTGGTCGAATGAACCTATTCCTTCATGGAGTAAAAGATTTTAACATTGTAAATGATGATACATTAAAGGATCCTGCGTTTGTCGAAAATGGTCAACTGATGCAATTTGATTTGGTTCTTGCTAATCCGCCTTACTCCATTAAACAGTGGGATCGGGAAGCTTTTTCGGCGGATAAGTATGGACGTAATTTCCTAGGAACGCCACCACAGGGCCGTGCTGACTATGCGTTTTTTCAGCATATATTAAAAAGTCTCAATCATGAAACTGGTAGATGTGCGATTTTATTCCCTCATGGTGTTTTATCTCGTAATGATGAAAAGGATATGCGAGAAATGCTTGTAAAACAGGACCTAGTTGAATGTGTTATTGGGATTGGTAAGAGTTTGTTCTTTAACTCTCCAATGGAAGCCTGTATTGTTATTTGTCGTATGAATAAAGTACCTTCACGTAGAGGGAAAGTATTATTTATTAATGCAAAAAATGAGGTTACCCGAAAAAATGCAGAAAGCTATCTTGAAGAGGAACATATTCAAAAAATAGCTGAAACATACCGTGATTTTTCTGAAATGGAAGGTTTTTCAGCAATAGGTACAGTAGAACAGATTTTATTAAATAATTCTTCATTAGGCATACCGATGTATATAGCAAATTCTACAATTTTGAGTGAAGACTTTGAGGGTACAATTACTGACAATATCAGTGAATGGATGATAAGTTCACACTTATATAAAGATAGTTATTCGAAGTTGAGGGAGTACATTGGAAATGAAACAGGTGAGAAAAATGAATAAGGTGCTTTTAGGAGAAGTTGTTAAAAGAGTTAAGGATAAGGTAGACAAAAATAATACAGATTTAGAGTATTACATCGGTGGAGAACATTTCGATAATGGTGAAGTTAATATTCTCAAAAAAGGAAGGATTCAAGGAAGCACAATTGGACCCGCATTTCATATGCGCTTTAAGCCTGGCCATGTTTTATTGATGTCAAGAAACCCCCATTTACGTAAAGCGGGTGTTGTTAACTTTGAAGGTATTTGTTCAGACGTTAGCTATGTTTGTGAAACTAAGGATGAATCGATTTTAAAACAAAGTTTTTTACCTTTTCTTTTTCAAACTGATCATTTTTGGGGCTTTGCGGAAGCAAACAAAAAAGGCTCAACTAACTTTTTCTTAAACTGGTCGGATTTTGAGAGATATGAATTTAACTTACCAGATATCAAAGAACAGGACAAGTTAGCTGAACTCTTATGGGCAGCAACAGGAACTAAGGAAGCATATAAGAAGTTACTAAAATTAACTGATGATCTTGTTAAGGCCCAATTTGTAGAGATGTTTGGCAATCCTATAACAAACCCACACAAGTGGGAAATGGTAGAGTTGTCACATTGTTTAAATGACATTGAAAGTGGAAAAAGCCTTAGATGTGACAACCATAGTAGAATTAACAATAACCCCGCAGTGTTAAAACTGAGTGCAGTTACTTATGGAGTGTTTAATCCAGATGAAAACAAAGCCTTACCAGAAGAAAATTTATTTTCCGAAAAAGTTGAAGTTAAAAATGGAGATTTATTATTTACACGAAAAAACACATATGATTTAGTAGGAATGTGTGCATATGTTTACGATACACCACCGAGATTAATGATGCCAGATTTGATATTTCGCTTAAATACGAAAGATATTTGTAATAGGATTTTTCTATGTCAACTAATTAATCATGATTTGTTTCGAAATAATATTAAAGAACTAGCGAGTGGTACTGCTGGCTCTATGCCAAACATTTCTAAAAAGCGTTTATTGAAATTAAGGATTCCATTACCACCGTTAGATAAACAAAAGCAATTTGCCTCCTTTGTAAATCAAAGTAATGAGTCAAAAATTCAATTACACCAAACTATCTCTAACCTTGAAAGTACAATTAAATCTCTTTTGCAAGAACATGTTGGTTAAAGGTATCTTATAACCCTTTATATAAATCTATCTCGGAGGTGAAAACATGTTTACTGAACACGATTTCGAAAAGATGCTAGTTGAAAAAATATGTAACAATGGTTGGAAATACATTCCTGCTGAAGATCTTCCGCGCCAACATTCTGATGTAATGGTTGAGCCTATGGTCCGGGAGGCACTTATTCGGCTCAATCCTGAAATTTCTGAGGATCCAACGCGCGCTGATGAGGTGATCTATAAGCTGCGTACGGTCATTCTATCTGTGCAACCACATAACTTAGTTACCCAAAATGAGTTATTCAAAAAGTTAGTTTTTGAAGAAAATTCATATCCATTTGGTAAAGATGGAAGAATGGTCCCAATCCGTTTCTTTGGTACGCTTACAAAAGAAAATATGGCTCTTAATGAATATGTTGTCACCAATCAATGGGTCTTCCCCAAGGAAGATGGCGGGAAGAGACTGGATATTGTATTGCTTATTAACGGGTTCCCAATTGCTATCGGTGAGCTGAAAACACCTACTAGAGGTGCTATCACATGGATGGACGGGGCTGGGGATATTTCTGCCTATGAGAAAAGTATTCCCCAAATGTTTGTGACAAATGTTTTTAATTTTGCCTCCGAAGGAAAGCATTATCGTTACGGTTCTGTTTGCATGCCGATCAATTTATGGGGCCCATGGCATACTGCTGAAAATAAGGCTGAAGGCACACTTGCTGATGTTGAACGCAGTATTCTATCCATGATTAAACCGGAAATCATCATGGATGTTTTCCAATTCTTTACGATATTTGCTACGGACAAGAAGTATCGGAAATATAAAATCATTTGTCGCTATCAGCAATTTGAAGGGGCAAATCTAATTGTTGAACGTGTGAAAGCAGGCTACCCAAAAAAGGGTCTTATTTGGCACTTCCAAGGGAGTGGGAAATCACTTCTTATGGTATTTGCGGCACAAAAACTTCGTATGATTCCAGAACTGAAAAATCCTACTGTTGCTATTGTGGATGATCGAATTGACCTTGAAACTCAAATTACTGCTACCTTCAATGCTTCTGATATCCCCAATTTAGCGAGTGCAAGTAGCAAAGAAGATCTGGTTAGCTTTTTCAAAGGGGATATGAGAAAAATCCTCATCACCACTATATTTAAGTTTGGTGAAGTGGATGGTGTTCTTAATCAGAGAGATAACATTATTTTAATGGTAGACGAGGCTCACCGAACACAAGAGGGCAATTTGGGAGAAAAAATGCGTATGGCATTACCGAATGCATTTTTCTTTGGCTTAACTGGTACGCCGATTAACCGTATTGACAAGAATACCTTCTACACATTTGGAGCAGAAGAGGATAAATCCGGCTATATGAGTCGATATTCATTCTCTGATTCAATTAGGGATAATGCAACTCTACCATTACATTTTGAAGCGGTCCCAGTCGATTTACACATTAATCAAGAGGTGGTTAATTTAGCTTTTGATGAATTGACAAAAAACCTGACAGAACAGGAAAAAAGTGAACTCGCTCGTCGTGTTAAGATTGAAGCAGTCATGAAATCACCAGACAGGATTAAGAAAGTCTGTAAACATATTGCCAAACATTTTAAAGAAAAAATTGAACCTAGCGGATTTAAAGGACAAGTTGTTTGTTACGATCGTGAATGCTGTTTGTTGTATAAGAAAGAGCTTGATAAATTACTAGGTGAAGAAGCAACAACAATTGTCATGGATACAAATAATGACAAAGAAGATAAATACAAAGCATTTCGCCGAGATCGTGATGCAGAAGCGAAACTTCTCGACACCTTTCGAGAAAAAGATAGTCCGCTTAAACTTGTAATCGTTACGTCTAAACTTTTAACGGGTTTTGACGCACCTATTTTACAAGCCATGTATCTAGATAAACCTATGAAAGATCATACACTTTTACAAGCAATATGCCGTACTAATCGCATATATGGTTCTGATAAGACACATGGACTCATTGTTGACTATATTGGCATATTTGACAATGTTGCAAATGCTCTTGATTTTGATGAGAAAAGTGTTCAAAAGGTCATTACAAATATTGATGACGTCAAAAATGAATTACCGAAACTTATGAAAAAGTGTCTTCAATATTTTTATGGAGTTGATCGAACGGTTGAAGGATGGGAGGGGCTTGTTGCAGCACAAGAATGCCTTCCTACAAACAAAGAAAAGGACCAGTTTGGAGCAGATTATCGGGTACTCAATCGGGCATGGGATGCACTTTCTCCAGATCAGTTTTTAGTTCCATATAAATACGATTATTTATGGCTCACCAAAGTTTATGAATCGGTAAAACCAACAAATGGTACAGGTGCACTCATTTGGGCAGCTCTTGGTTCAAAAACAATCGAATTGGTACATGAAAATGTAAGTGTATATAAGGTTCATGATGACTTAGACATTTTGCGTCTGGATGCGGATATTATAGATGAATTTCTTGAAGGGCGCAAGGATCCGAACAAAGCGGCTAAGAGAATTGAAATTAATCTTGTTGCCCGAATTCAAGAACATGGAAAAGACCCAAAATTCATTAAATTAGGCGAAAGACTCGAAGAAATAAGAGAAAGACATGAGCAAGGCTTAATTACTAGCGTTGAGTTCTTAAAAAGACTTCTTGAACTTGCAAAGGATGCGGCAGAAGCAGAAAAAGAAACTGTGCCCGAAGAAGAAGTTGATAAAGGGAAAGCAGCCCTTACAGAACTATTTAATAGTGTGAAGAATAGGAATACTCCTATTATCGTTGAAAGAATCGTAAATGACATCGAAGATATTGTGAAAATTGTACGTTTCCCAGATTGGCAAAGTACAACAACCGGTAAGCAAGAAGTTAAGAAAGCTTTGCGTAGTGTAATATGGGTGAAATACAAGATTAAGGATAAAGAATTGTTCGATAAATCATATAGTTATGTAGAGATGTACTATTAATAATTAGAATAACTTTACAATGATTAAACATCCAATCATTTTACACAAATTTTACACATTAACCCCATAAAAGCTTACTATATAAGCTTTTATGGGAACTATTCGACCCCGACCACCGGTATCGAAGTAGTTTGAAGAAATAAAAAAGAACTAGTAAGTGTTCAGTTTAATTAGCTGGGCACTTTTTTTTTGAGGAGATTTATTTGAAATCAATGATAAACCTATAAATGGAATGTTGTATAATTATATTATAAGATAAAGAGCTAGAGGGTGTTGATAGGTTTAATGTGGAAAGTTACTAAGTAAAGTGATTCTAAAAGATATATAATTGCTTGGAGCTGCTAAACCACCCTATGAAAGTAATAACTCAGTACTTATGGAGGGCATCGTAAAAGCAAGATCTACGGAACAATGAATTGTCCAGCTGCGATTCGTGTAATAAATAAATGTGATAAGTATAATACCGAGTGTTTTTTGCAGATGAGGAAACTGCTATCACTGCAGGATTCAGACCATTTGTTGTATGTCTCCCTGAAAAGTATGTGATGTAGGAAAATCAAAAAGATAATACTAAAAAAGGAGCTGTAATTTTATGCCAGTATATAACAAACTTGTTCGAGACAGAATTCCAGAAGTTATTGAAAACACAGGTAAGAAATTTTCAACACGACTACTAGAGAATGAAGAATACATAAAAGAACTAAAAAACAAAAGCTTTGAAGAACTTAATGAGTACATAAATACAAACAATGATAAAGATGCCATTGAAGAACTGGCCGACCTGTTAGAAATAATCCACGAACTGGCCGAGTACCATGGTTCCTCTATCGAAGAAGTCGAAAAAGTTCGCCAACAAAAAGTAGAAAAGCGTGGTGGCTTTAAGGACAAAATCTTCTTAATTGAGGTTGAGGATGAATAAGGTTCAGTTAATTACCAAAGAGTTAGGCGGACATTTAATAGTGAAGATAGAAGGGGCAGTAACTGTCTGTATTCTGTCTTCTTTTGTCATGAAATCTGGGGTAAGTTACCTGAAAACAGCCTTAAAGCAAGCGGCTCTAAATGGGGCAGATATCAAGATTTGCACTGGTGACTATTTGTATATCACGCAGCCTGAGGCTCTAGATGAGTTACTAGCTATTCATGATAAGATTGAAGTACGAATTTGGAAAAGCAATGGAACTTCTTTTCACCCAAAGGCTTATATATTCCAGTCCACAGAACATGATGTACTGTATATCGGATCGTCTAACCTCTCTAGATCAGCCTTATATCATGGTGTTGAATGGAATGTAGCGGTTAGTGATGTGAAAGAAGTATTTGACGAAGCACAAGCCGAGTTTTTGAAACTCTTTTATGCTGAACAAACGGTTCCCTTAAATAAAGAAACACTGGAAGAATACAAGGTGAATTACGATAAGTATCATCAGAATCATCCTAATTTCGCAAAAAAATGGAGCGAGCTAGAAGAACTAGAATTGATGCTTCCTTCTAAAAAAGAAGACCCTAAACCAGCTGAGATAATCATTGACCCACCAGTGGACTATGGGATTATCCAACCAAGATTTGCTCAAATTGAGGCCCTTGAGGAGTTAAACAAAACCGTAGAAGAAGAGTACAATAAGGCATTGGTTGTAATGGCTACCGGGTTAGGTAAAACCTATTTGGCGGGCTTTTTCTCTATGAATTTTAGTAAGATTCTCTTTATTGCTCACCGGGAAGAGATACTCTATCAGGCAAAAGAGTCATTTAAGAAAATTATGCCTGATAAACAGTATGGTATTTATAATGGAAAACACAAGGAAAGTAACGCTGATGCCATCTTTGCTTCAATCTACACCTTAAGTATGAAAACCCATCTAGAACAGTTTCATCCGGATGAGTTTGATCTTATTATCATTGACGAATTCCATCATGCTGCTGCTGACTCTTACCAAAGGTCATTAGATTATTTTAAACCAAAGTTTCTACTAGGGATCACAGCAACACCAGATCGGAACGACAACAAAGATGTGTATGCCATTTGTGATGGCAACGTTGCTTTCAGACTTGACTTCTTAGATGCCATTGAACGGAAGTGGCTGGCACCTTTTAAATATTTTGGGGTTTATGATGATACGGATTATTCTCAGATTACCTGGTTAGGCAATCGCTATGACGAAGAGGAATTGCTGCAGGCACAATTAAGAGACGGCTTGGCCCTTAAGATTCTTCGTGCTTGGGAAGAGAAAAGACAGACCCGAACATTAGCCTTTTGCTCATCGATCCGACAGGCAAATTTCCTATCCCATTACTTTAATCAGCATGGATATCAAACGGTCAGTCTGCACTCACAGCAGGTAGATGTCAGTAGAAGCCAGGCAATCGCACAGCTGCAAAAGGGTGAAATCGATGTGATTTTTACGGTTGACCTATTTAACGAAGGTGTCGATATTCCGGCTATAGATACACTATTGTTTGTTCGTCCGACGGAATCCTTAACAGTTTTCACACAGCAAATCGGCAGGGGGCTTCGATTACACCCTGGTAAAGAAGCCTGTGTGATTATCGACTTAATCGGAAACTACCGTAATGCTGACATTAAGCTAAGTTTATTTGATACCAATCCAAGTGAGGGGAAGCCGCGGAACCATCTACCATCGGTGCCACAGTACTGTGAACTAGATTTAGATATTAATGTCATCAACCTTTTACAAGAAATGATGCGTAAGCGGCAACCTCGGAAAGAAAAGCTATATAATGATTATTTTGAACTCAAACGTGAACTAGGCAGAAGACCTACGTATTTGGAATTGCACCTAAAAGGAGCCTCAGACTCACCTCAATATAGACAAGAATTCCAATCCTATTTTGGTTTCTTAAAATGGGCCGAGGAGTTATCAGAGACAGAAGCTGAGGTCTATAGTCGATACGGAAATTGGTTTGCAGAGGTTGAAAGAACGGGCATGACAAAGAGTTATAAAATGGTTGTACTGCTTGTTATGCTAAAGCGTGGAAAGGCAAAATGGTATGAACCGATCACATCAAAGGAAACAGCACCATTTTTCCATCACTACCTAATGGAAAAAGAACATAGAAAACGGATTGATTTCTCTGATAAAGGTGCCAAGAAATTGTGGGATTATGATGAAAAGGGAGTTAGCAAACTGATTGTCAATATGCCAATGACGAAGTGGAGTGGCAGCTCAAAAGGGTTAATCTCCTATGAAAATGATGTGTTTCGATTAAACTTTGATGTTGTTGGGGAAGATGAAGAAATTCTTTATCATTGGACAAAAGAAATATGTGAATATCGCCTTCATTATCATTTTGAGAGGAAGGGCAAACAAACCATTATCCATTAATACGGATAATGGTTTTTACTATCCGCAAGAATGTATCATAACTATAGATATTCAGAGTATGTTCACCATTTGGGGAATAATAAGCATCATATTAAGATCATAATAACATTTTATTTGGGAGGAATTATGAAACAAAGTAAATACTCGATCTCGGAATATTGGAAGTCAAAAATTAGTCAGAATGAGCGTTTTTGGAGTGGATTATTTGAAAATCAACCGATTCATCAAGATTCAGTTATCATCAGTCCAGTAATATTAAATTCTTATAGCAATCAAGATGAAGTTGCTTGGGCAGTTTATCCAAATTCACAAAGTGTCCTCGGTTTTATTAAGTTTATTTATTTACCTACAGCTTATATTGGTTTAATTAAACAGGATCTGAATAGCAGATATTATTTTCAAGAGGATTTAGGTCTGATATTGGCAGAATACAAAGAAGAATATCCTGATAAGATCGATTTGCTCTCAAAAATGGAATCGTATTTCTACGACTTGGATAACATCTGGGACAATAGTAACAATGTATGCCTGGAGAAGTTAAAGGAATGGACCATTCGGTTTAACGAGAGTTGGAACGAATTGAGTGGTGTTTCTCTAACTTTTAATGTATTCGGATCACCGAAAGAAGCAGCAAATTTCATCGTTGCCACATATGAAGAAGATTTAGGAATTGAGTCATTAGTAGATGATATTGGATTGACTAAAGAAGAATTTCTAAAGGTGGCTGATGATGATATTTTTCATAATGAGTTTTTGAATAGGAAATTTACTGACATATTAACCAACAGATTGAATGTTACCTTTTAAGAAGGATTGTAACTCACATAGAAATTAATTTTCAAAAGTTTATGAATAATGTTAGAAAAGTTTTGGAAGAAATGGAGTATTTCAGATGTCAAAAAACAAAAAGAAGAAAAGCAATCACAAGCAGCAGGAAGCAGCGCCTTCAGTATCAAAAGTGGCAAAGCGGTACATTAAAAATAATATTATTGGAGATTATGGTCTTTACTCATTTGGAACCTGTCCCTCATGCAAAAAAGGAAATGCACAATTAATTGCTGATGCAGAAAATGTTCCTATTGTTCTTTTTATTGAAAACCTGTATCAAGTAAACTCTTTTGATTATATAGATTGTGAAATTTGTGAAACACGATATTTTCCTAAGTTTATGCAGGTTCGAAATATGGATACACAAGAAGTGATATTAAATGATCCTTTAAAAAATATCGGTAAGAAACAAGAAGTTTTTCCTTCTAATGATCCAACCGATTCGATGTTAAATAATCTCATCGAAAATCAAGAGTTTTTCAACACTTTTATTGATATTTGTCTTGAGTATTATGACAGTATTATTAAAGAGTTAAAAAATGATGAAATAAAGGCTGCACTTGAAAGGATGAAACCCGATGCCATCTTACCAAGTAATGCAAGTTTATTAAGAAAATATGTAAAGAACTTTATTCTGGAACAGGATGAAAAGGTTCAATTTCTACAACAGGTATGCCAGGAGTTTTTATTAGAGCTGTTTAGAAGGAACCCTGTTAGTGGTTGGGTGACAAATAGTTTCATTAGTGAGTATGGTTTTCATCGTTTATTTATTGCGCTTGCCTATGCACCTCTTCCACTGGAATTAGAGATACACCGATATCGAGCCCTTCGTCAGTTGCAAGAAACTAACGCGAAACCTTTTGATAAGTTGGCTGGCACTCTTCCTCATATTCCTGTTGTTTTATCCATGATGAGCGAACAGGAGTATTGGAGCAGCACAGCGACCAAGTTTGAACAGGAAAATGAACAATTAAAGGCACGTCTAAAAGAATTAGAAAGTAAGTTAGGTACCGCTTATGATCAAATTGAAAGAAACAAGCAAATCACTGAAAGATCTGAGAGAAGCTTAGAAGATATCCAAAAAATAAAAGAATTAAAAGGATTTATTAATGAGTTAAAAGAAGAGCTCGATCGTTTATACAGTATCGTTGAGAAAGAAGAGGTCCATGATGCAATAGAGGAAGAAGTCCAAGTGATTGAGGATAAACCGGAAACAGACTTTAATCCAAACTCACTATCCATGCTTCAAGACAAGACTGTTGCCCTCATCGGGGGAGTTCGAACAAAAGAACATCAAAGTAAAATTGATTCCATTACTATTCTCGCACATGACGGTAGGAAGCTCGATCCCACCTATCATCAAACCATTCAGCAGGCAGATATAATCATTCTTATTACAACCTACTGTAGTCATGAGACTATGTGGCTGACGAAGGCAACCGCTTTGGCTAACGATAAAGTTATATTATTTGAAAAAAACATCAATGTTCCCTTGCTATTACAGAAAGCAAACGAATTTTTAATGAAGAAAGAAAATGTCATTTCAAAAGATTAGTTCGCACAAAATTCTTTAGATTAAATTGGAGCGTACAACATGACAAAAGAGACAAAAAGGAAGAAACCGAGCTTAACAGCCTTTTTCAAAAACTTGGGAATAAAAGAGTTCAAAAGTGAGCACGGCTTCTGGAAGCACGTCACAGAGATTGACCCTGTATTAGCAAAGGAACTGGAACCTCTCATCAGCCGTGAAAGAAAAGGGAATCTATATGATGTGAAGAACGACACTTTACTGTTCAGTTTAGCGGTGGAATCGTGGACGTTTTCCTTCCATAAAGCGTTCCTCAAATGGGTAAACAATCAAAAACAACTCCGCCCACAGCGAATTTTGGAAATCGGATGTGACAACGGTCTGTTGTCATGCTGGTATGCGACTCTTTTTCCAGAGGCTGAAATAATCGGAATCGATCAGGGCAGAACCGTAATTCAACGCGCAAAAGAATTATCCAATCAGCTAAATTTACATAATGTGACCTTTTATCAAATGGATTTTAAAGAAATAACCGGGCACTTTTCAGAGAATGATTTTGATCTCATCATTTCTGTCCGGTGCTTTCATGAAATCATGGGGCCTTTACCTATTCCTCAATATTGGTCACTCCCAGTCTATTTGGAAAAATATCCGATATTTGGTGATAGTAGTTATGTAAAGCCATTGCATACCTTATTAACTGAGGATGGAACATATCTCTCTTGTGAAAGATTAGAAAATCCTGCTGATGTGGGGAAGTGGGCAAATGTGCTGAAAGAAGCGAATCTGCATGTGCAATGGGAAGAGAGCAATGTGATCACCTATCATGAATTAGGTTCACACAAGCGGTCTCCTGCTATCTTAACCACCAAACGGGACTTAGGGATGACAACCTGGGAAGGAATGGAACTCCTTTATACAAAGGGCAATCCAATCACGTTGGAGGTTGGAACCTCCTACAGCGGTGCACAGGCTGAATTTGCCTACCAACGACTGGGTAAGAAATCGTTCCATTCTGGTATACATTTAAAAATGGAGGACCACTGGTATGTGTTCCGATTTGAAATTTGGGAGACCGAAGAACTGCTACTTGTTTATAGTTACGGTAACATGGGGCATCGTCATTTAAACATTCTTGCTGCCGGGACATATAAGGATGCAGAACTGTTACGGGAAGAGGCATTAGGACAGTTCAGCCATCTAGGGTCGGTTACACCGTACGACAGTCTGGAAGAGCGGCCAGTGTAACATGTGCAACATAAACTAGTAACTACTGTCTTTAATATTTATTTGAAATATATATAGGATCCCCTCCAAATAAACGGACTGGGGATCTTTACTTTATGCCACTTACCAATTTATACAAGATGATTTTTTAGTTTGAATTCACCTATAAACAAGATTAATATCTCTTGAGACATATAATGCGGTGTATTACCGACTTGCAGAATCTAAAATAAGGTATTCCTTTAATCCTTTCATAAATTTCCAATAAATTCTATAATAAAAGCAAATGATTTATACGGAGGAAACAATAAATGAAACTCCAAACATTACTGGATAAGGGCTTACAATACAGTGTTGATCGTAATATGGTTGAAGATAAAGAAAATGGAAGGCTTTCATTTATTGAGAGGTTTCCGCTAGAGTCGCTGTCTAAGTTGACAGTTGAAGAATACGCTGATACTAAAACAAAGGATAGTTTTATCTATTGGCTAGAGCGAAAGCATATATTAGCAGGGATAGGTGGAGGTAATTCTGCTAAGTTTGGCATATATCGCGCTCAAAATGGGGAGTATTGCAAGGGCTATGGAAAACACAAAACAGTTCTAGAAGGGGAAAAACTCCAAGAAGAATTTAGGTTATTAAAAGAAGGCATAGGAAAGGCAATAACCCTTGCAAAAGAAGATAGAATTTCAGAGATAAAATCAGTAGAAC
Source organism: Bacillus sp. MRMR6 (assembly GCF_001940785.1). Lineage (GTDB taxonomy): Bacteria > Bacillota > Bacilli > Bacillales > Cytobacillaceae > Neobacillus. The sequence continues at coordinate 198,995 of NZ_MSLS01000005.1, read as the reverse complement.
TACCCCTATTTAATATGGTTTTATTAAAGATATTGAACATTTATGTTCCAGAAAAGTTTTTTAATGTTTATTCTCCACCAATTTTGCTTGAGCTTGGTAAAGAATTAGAAATATCAAGTGAATTGCTAATACCACAGAATTCCATAGAGTTAAATTATGAAGTGCTTATTCGCCTTAGAAGAAAAGAGCCCTTTACAAATTGGTCTAATCAAGGAATTGCTTTCTTCATATGGGATACATTTTCTGAAAGAGACAAGTCGTTGGACGATAATGTGCGAYACTGGCTCATTGGACATACATATGGAGAACGGTCTATTCAAGAATACTTAATTCAAAACAATTATATAGCTGTTGGATTTCTTAGCGAGGATTTATCTCCATATCTAGGAGAAGAAAATATTGATGAAGTCATAGAGGAAAAAGAAAAAAGTCCAGGAGGACAAAAGGCACTAAAACAATTCTTTTCTTTAAAAGAAGGGGATTTTGCTGCATTAAAATCTAGCTTTACTCGAAAAATAGATGGCAACACAAAATCTGTCCTTAGGATTACTGCAATTGGAAAATTGAAGGCGGATGCATTTGATGGATATAAATATTCTGATCAATATGGACACCTATTACCAGTTGAATGGCTGAATACAGAAGAAAACGAGTATATAGGTTATGGTGGTTACCGTAGTACAATTAATGAAGTGAAAAACAAAAGTGCTATTAACATGGTGTTTATGCAAGGGGATGGAGGTCGAGATGAATCTATGGAAGTAGAAATACATGAGGATAACCTTCCGAAGAACTATGTCCTTTATGGACCTCCTGGTACAGGTAAGACTTACCATGTTGTAGAGCAGGCTCTTAAAATCATGAATAAAAAAACATTTGAAGAGCTGGAAGTGAATGGACGTGAAGCACTACAACAGGAGTTTTCCCGGTTAGTCAAAGAAGAGAAAATTCATTTTATCACCTTCCATCAATCATACGCCTATGAGGATTTTATCGAAGGATTGAAATCCGATGGGAAAGGAAATTTTGTCCCTACCGATGGAATTTTTAAAAGGGCCGCAATTGAAGCGATGTACGAAGGAATACAAATGAATACCAGTGATTTTACTGAAGAAGTAAGGTTTGAACAATTTTACAATTACTTGGTAGTGAATGGTATAACGCAAGCCATTGAGTTTGAATCCAAAACTGGCGGGAAACTTATTATTTCACATATTTCAGCCAATGATAACTTAGTTATCACCAGTGAAGATGCGAAAACCAATTCCATCGTTTCAAAAGAAAGGTTATTACGAATATTCCGCTATATGCAATTACATAGTATTGATTGGAAAAATAATGTTAGCTTTATTCATGATGCCATTGGTGGTTCAAATCAAACCAGGTATTGGGCTGTATTAAATTGGATTTTAACTAAAATGGAGCAAGAAGTGGAAGAAGATAGTATTGTAATTGAAGGTGATGAAAAAAAGGCAATTGTATTAAAGGCATTGGCTGAAATGAATTCTTTTGACTTTACAAATGCAAAAAGGCATATACTTGTTATAGATGAAATGAACCGTGGAAATATCTCAAAAATTTTTGGTGAGCTACTTACCCTTTTGGAAGAGGATAAACGATTAACTGAAGATAATGAACTAATCGTAGACCTGCCATATTCTAAAGAAAAGTTTACTCTTCCCCCCAACCTATATGTAATTGGAACCATGAATACTGCAGACAGATCCATTGCTTTATTAGATACAGCATTGCGTCGCCGATTTGTGTTTGAAGAGATGATGCCAAACCCTGACTATCTTGATTCGATAGGTGACATTGATGTTGCAGCGATGCTTTCAATCATGAATCGGAGGATTGAAGTTTTATATGATCGTGATCATATGATCGGACATGCCTATTTTATTAATGCAAAAACAGATGAAGAAATTATTACTATTGTAGAATCAAAAATCATCCCACTCTTACAAGAGTATTTTTACGATGACTGGGAAAAAATTGGTCTTGTTTTGGGCGGTATTGGTACATCCAAAGAGGATTCATACATCGTTTATAAGGAAGTAATTAATGTTAATGAGTTATTTAAAAATAGATCTGCTATCTCATACCTACAGAATCGATCAATATACCGTGTTAAACGAAAACTAACTTCACAGGAGCTAATCGCAATCTATGAATAAGACGATCATCGTACGTGAGTCATTTGATTGGATTACAGAAAAGCAAATTACTCCTGCACAATTTAATGAACTGGTCAGATACATTGATGAAAAATATCCTAATGATAACGTATTGGACATAAAGTTTCAACGGTTAAGGTTTATTAATTATGTAGGGGTAATACAGTGCTCTGATGTTCGATATGAGATCCTCCCCAAAATTAGTCTTTCTGTAAATGATGACCGTAAGGCTCTGTTATCCATGTTATCTATTACTGGATTTCTGCCTATTTCATTCTATGAAGTAATCTATAATGGTGAGGAAAATAGTGAATTACTGACGGCAGTACTTAGAGCCTTTCTTGTAAAAATTTTAAGTGAATTAAAGAAAGGTTCATACAAAACATATGAACGCCAAGAGGAAAACTTGTACACTTTGAAAGGAAAACTTGAGATTAGTACTCACATTCGTACAAATCCTTTTCAAAAGGCAAGAGCCTATTGTAGCTTCGATGAACATACAGAGAATAATGACTTAAATAAATTGTTTAAAACAGCGTTACTCATAGTAAAACGACAGACGCAATTACATTCTTTTCATCTGCATATAGACCGTTGTTTAAACTATTTAGAAAATGTAGATTTACTCAATTTGTCTTCATCGAAACTAGGCAATATTGCATGGAATCGACAAAACCAACGATTCCATGATGCGGCGTTATTTGCGAAATTAATCATAGAACGAGCCTCTTTTTATAGTAAAGGACAACAGTCATCTTCATTTTCGTTTTTATTTCCAATGAATTTACTGTTTGAAAAATATATAGAAGCAGCACTTAGAGAGGCTGTGGGCAATAGGGAAGTTATAAGTCAGCATGCGGAAAAAAGACTGGTACGAAATAAAAAGAGCGGGTTTGGCAATATCTTATTAAAGCCGGATTTTGTTATTAATAATAAAGTGATTATTGATACCAAATGGAAGAGTGCTACATATAACGGAAGAAGTCATTATAATCAAAGCGATGTTTATCAAATGTATGCCTATGTCACAGCATATAAGGAAGTGGATCGGTGTATTCTACTATATCCAAAACAAGAGGGGGAAGAGGAACTTCCAGTTTGGGAAGTTGTAGATACAAATAAAACGATTGAAATGAAGACTGTCAGAATTGATGATTTTTTTAGGACTGTTGATGGACTGAGGGAGATTCTATAAAAACAAACTTCCCTCTTTGCCTTCCTATTGCTTCCCCTTTTAAGGCAAGATACGGGATGGGGTCTAAAAGAGATAGAGATTCCTGGATTTATACCAAAACAAGGATTAAGCTTTTTCTCCATCTCAAAGGCTGAGTATCTTGACCTGTAAAAGAAATTATCGTAAATGGATAATCTAAGGTGGAAATTAGAAAAAGAGATTTAAGGAGATGAATATGGTGGGAAATTTCAATAAGAGTTCAGAAGATATACCCAAAACCTATACACTTTTGGGAGTAGATAATCTTCCATATGTGAGTGAGATTCCAGGTTTATTGGGAGGAAATCGCAAAAGCAAAATTTATGGGAGTTTTGATTGTGGTGCTGCAAACCGTGCTTTAAAAATTGGTGGGTATGAAGAATATCGAGTATTCTTTGCCGATGAGGAGATTGCTATTTCGGCTGGTTATAGACCTTGTGGAACATGCATGCGTGAGCAGTATACAATATGGAAAAATCAAAAAAGCAAGTCTCTGAACAAAAATCTGTAGGTACACTAGACAATGCGAGTAATTTTAATTTATTTTCAGTAATTACCTACTTCAATATTAAACGGTTATAAAATAATAATCTTGATGATATTAAAGGAACTGGACTTTATAATTCCATCTCTGATATTCATGACAAGTTAGATCAAATTAATGAAAGTGTTGAAGAAATAAAAGGTGCTGGCTTATATAATTCTATTACRGATGTCTGTGATAAATTAGATGAGGTTGTATCAACCTTAAACTCAATACATCTCGAAGTAATGTAACAACACTTAAGCACGTGTACACAAGTAGAAATTATCATCAAATAAAAAATACTTAGCCCTGTATACCATTATAGGGCTTTTAGGAGTACAAATAATAAAGTTTTTATTACTTCCTGATGAACGATTAATTCAATAAAAATAAAACTAATATGATAAATGATTAAAGAAAAAATTGACAGGTTTAAGTCCGGGATAATACCGTATCTATACCTGCCAATTAACTTATAGTATAAATCTCTACTTTCGCGGCTCACCTGAATGGTGTCCTACTATTATCCATGGTAAGTAGTATACCATCCCGGTCTGCGGTTGGTTGATTTACTGCCGTTTGGTGCGAATGAGAAATATATTTTTTGCTCTTTTAGTTTGGAAATTAGTTCAGTTAATTCATGATCTCCTAATAGCCAAAAGGCGCCTCCTTTATCACGCAAATCAATCACTTCGTATCCAAAGTTCTCCAAATATTTTTTCAGTCCTGATTCAAAAATGTTTACTTGTTTCTGTTCTAACTCCATCTTCATTTCTGTCACGGGATTTTTCTCTTTAATCAATGTTTTAGATTGAATTAAATTTTCAACACTTGTAGTAGAAGTGTTAGGTCGATCTGATTCCTTTGAATCCAGGACAGGATTAGCTTTTAATCCAGCATGATCACGGGATTCTATTTTTCTTGTTAGTGAAATAGTCATCGTTTTAGACCTTTTCTTTTGATCAATTGTTCCAACTGGTTCAATTTGATAGTGTTGAAGTGTAGCCCATAGAGATTCAAGTGCTTTTTCTGGGTTGTAATAATAATCGCTGCCCCGAACTCTCCAAAATCTCCACCCACACCTCTCTAAAATCCGCTGGCGATTCATATCATAGTCATATCGGTCAGGACCATGCCATTGATCGCCATCACATTCCACGGCAATTCGCCCTTTTTCTCCTTCAACAACTAAATCTATTCGATAACCTGCTACTTCAAATTGAGGAATAATTCGATATCCTCTTGAAGCAATTTGATCATATACACTACGCTCAAAGTCGCTTTCACATTTGTCACGATTCGTTGAGTGGATTTCCTTCTCAGGGTTCTCGCAATAAGAAATCAGCTGATAGCGCATGTCTTCCTTATTTCTAAGATCATTAACGGTAGGAGTATGGAACAGCCATAGTTGGTCTTTCGCTCGGCTAACGGCTACATTATAGCGGCGCTTGTCTTTCTCAGTAGTAAGAGCTCTCAGTGCTGTTTCTCCGGGAGCTGCAACCATGCTTAAAAACATAATATCTCTTTCATCACCTTGAAATGCGTAGGCGTCGCCACAAATAAGATTTCGTTTTTCCATTTCTTCAGGACCGATAACTTGTAAAAGTTTGTGCTCGATTAGCTGTGCTTGCCCTTCATTTTGAAGGCTAATTACACCCATCGTTTTTCCCTTATAAAGTGGATTCTCAATACAAGCTTTAATTTCTGCTACAACCGCATCTGCCTCAAGCCTGTTAAAAACCTTTTGACCAGAACCTTCCCGATAGCCGGAAGGGATATGCCTAGTCTTAATAGGATCGAGTCGATTGGGTGGATATTCCCTTAATGGAATTAATGGCGTGTGTGTATAGCTAATTCGGTTAGAAAACTGTATGATCTCGGGCATGCAGCGAAAATGTTCACGCAGTGTGATTCGACCGCCAAATAACACATTCGCCAAATCGAAGAACGAGTTTTCTATGTCTAATAAATCTGCAAGCTTAAAGTCATATAAAAATTGCCTTCTTAAAAATTGAATTTCTTCTCTTTTTATTCCTACATATTCAGGACTAATCTGTTTATCATCACCAACAACAATAAGTTTTTTAGCAATATACTGGAGAATAACGGCTTCAGGTCCAGATTGACTAGCCTCATCGATTATGACTACATCGAATAGGTTGGGCTTAATTTCGAATGTTTCAAAGATCCGATACAACGGCATAATCCAAGCCGGGATCGCATCACGGCAATATGACATATGATATTGGGCATCTCGTAAGTGAATGGGAGCGTTCTTTCCAGTACCTTTACCTACTTTTCTCATTGAAGTCGTCCAGGCGAGCAGGTGCTGCCGCTGACCTTCTGACATAGTTGACAAAGTTGAATACCAAGCTTTTAATGCACCAAGTTCTGTAATAATCCGCTTCATTAATTTATTATTTTCTTCAAGTTCATTTTTTAATTTGCCTTCGTCTGTTTTCGAAAAATCTTGAAACCAAGTATCAACTTTGGCCCAATGTACGGCTTCTTCGAAGTGTTTAAATCTCTCCAAGATTATTTGAAAATCGAATTGGTGTATAAGTTGCTCATACAACTTTGGCAAGACTCTTTTCAGCTTTTGCATGTATGTTTCGCACCGCTCAAATTTATGACTGTATTCATCTAAATTAACGATAACAGATACAGAGGAAACATATCCATTAAAATCCCTAGTCTTAATGGCTTGTATAAGAGTAGGTACTATAGGATGTGAAGAATTTAGATCAATTGAACCTTCGATTGTATTTATTAACTTCTTGAAAGAATGTTCAATTTCTAATAAATCTTCCTTTAATGATAGGTAGTCTAGCTTTCGAATTAATACATCCAAATCTTCAGTACTAAATGTAGGGAAGGAAACTGCTGCTTTTAGTTGTTCTGTTTCTGAAATTTTTTCATATTGTCCTACCATTGTAAAAAGAAGGGTGAATGAATCTAGTATATCTAACAATTGAGCAATTTTCAGCGATCGAGAAGACTTAGCTTCAGGTTGTATATTGAGTTGCTCAGAGATCATCTGTTCCACTTTTTTAATGGTAGAATCAACCCTTACAGCTTCTTCTAACAGTGATATTGCCTCAAGTTGATCACATTTTCGGCCATCAATTCTAACGTCCTTAATGATATACCAAGTGTCTTTCACAACTTTTGGACGCATTAATGGGACACCTAAACCATTTCCGCTTTCCAAGTGCTGCTTTAACAGGGTTACATCCGATTGCAATTGTATTAACGAAACACTGCCTTGGCCGCTAATTTCAACAAGATTATGCTTTTTAGCAAGGTCTTGGATTGAGTCAATATAACTCATGCTCTGCTGATAAAATTCTTCCCAAGGGCGAAATTTACCACTGAACAAGTCTTGTTTTGCTTGGTTTACCCACTTTTCATTAACGCTTTCAATGGTTAAAATGGTTTGACGGATATCCAATAAGTGGTTTTGTAAATTGAGACGCTTAGCAGCAGGGATTTGTAAGTAAAGATCTAGTCCCAAATTAATATTCTGATCAAACTGTTGTAATTGTTCATTTTTAGTACGTTCTTTTTCTAAAAGGTGTTTAAAGACACTAGCTTCAAGTAGTAGATCAGAAGGAGGTATAGATAATTGAATTTGATCTTGTATATCCTTATCTAATTCTCCTAATAATGTTGCAAGCTCCACAGCTTCAGCATTTGTTAAGGGAAGGGGAGTGTCCATTTCAATTCGATCCGTTACCCAATTGTACTCTGTCTTTTCTTTTTCCAGCTTTTTTGCAATGGTTTGAGCTGTCCCTTTATAATTTCCATTGAGAAAATTATGTTCATACGTTTCTTTTTCTCGAATCGTCCTAAGCTGCTGCTTAAGTAATGCGTCTTTTTCTTTCCTTTTTGTTAAGTCAGCTGTAAGATCATTGACTTTTTTGATCGTGATATCAGGATTCCAGGAATCTCTTTTATTAGAAATAACTTGAACTACGCTTTCTAGATCCTTATAAGATTTTGAATCAGCTCCAAGTAAACTTACACATAAAGCCTGTAATTCAGTAGGAATTTTATTCTTTAATACCTTTAATGCTCGGGGTGTCTGACTAGTAATTAGTACACGCTTTCCTGTAGCTAATAGATGGGAAGTTAAGTTGGCAATGGTATGGCTCTTACCCGTACCAGGCGGACCCTGGACGAGTACCCCATTTCGAGTTTCTAAGTTTGTAATAATTCTTTGCTGCTCATCATTCGCTTCAAGAGGGAAATAGATTTCAGAATCTTTTACATCGAAATTTGGACTTGTAGAACTGGTTCCACTTTCCTTGTAATCATCAATTTCGTTAAAAATACGAATAATTCCAAGTGGAATATCCATTGTCTCATTACTAGTATTTTCGATTATCGTGTTACAGGCCAGTTGGAACCCTTTTTCATTTCTCTTTCTTAAAATAAGAGCGGGACTAAATGAAACAGCGGGGTCTTTTGATGCATTTAGAATACTGTGTCTAACATCCTCTGCATATTGACCATTTGCAGATAGCGACTGAACAAAGGAACGCAAAATAGTGTCCAATAATTCTTTGTTCCATACATTTTCATGAAGTGAACTCATTTTTTCTAATATAGGTTCCATCGCTTTATTGTCTAGCCGATCTTCTAGTTCCAGCATATCTTGTTCGATTTCCGGCTTAATACCCTCTGCAGATGGTATAACTCGGATCACACCATTATTGGAATCAAATTCAAAAGAACATGTTACTGTTAACAAATGGCGATGCACTTTATGTGAGTTTGCTGTCTCCCAATTCAATAGTCCTATTCCAATAACTAATTCGAATTGTTCGCCAAGCTTCTTTTGTTTTTGGTAAATGGTGAATAGCTTCTCGTAGATTTCTTGTATTCTTTCAGCGCGAAGAGCTTCACTTTGCCAAGGCTTCCATTTGCTACTTATGTAATAGTCAAAGCTACTAGTAATATCAGGGTAATCTTTAAGGGATAGAAGCTTTACCTCATCTAATCCATCTTCTTGATAATTAGAATTAGGTATTACTTCTTTAAGTTTTGGTTCTATTTTTGTATTGTCAATTTTTTTCGTGGTCTCAAGCCATTGTGAAATGGGTGCAGGAGGTTTTGGAAACACAGGTAGGGTTGGCTTTTTTACTTCCAGCCATGTTTCCTTCACTCCTTCGTCATTAATGGGTGATAAACACTCAGGTTCATCAGGGATATCTCCAATCCAAAAGATATTTTCAAATTGCTGTAAATCAAGTATTAAAGGTGCCTTCAATAACGAAAGCTCTTTTAAATAATGAAAGAGCCTAACTGTCCGATCCTTATTTAAAGTTGCAGAGTCCAAATAAATTCATCTCCCAACAAAAAAATCATTGCTGTTTATTTTATGTTACGACAATTCATTATATCACTTTAGGCTAGGACTTTAGAAGGAGTGTTGGAAATCTTATACAGAACAAAGTGTCAGGCACCATCCATGTTTTGGTCGATGCCTGGCATTTGTTTAGTTTTTAAATATCCCGTATTTTCTTTCATAATATACTTCTCAAATGTTAATTTATTTTTCCCACCCAACTAACAAATTTAGTCCTGTTTCTCTCATACCAATCATTGCAAATAAAGTATTTCACCCCATTAATCTTAAAAACTTTACTCCAATATCGCGGATATCCATTGATCATTGTTCGTCAATGAGTGATTGTTCACCTCAGTTTTTTGAGGATTGGGTAGTTCCCATCAAAGGTCTGCCGGAGTATTTTGAATCTAGCAAATGTTCGACCATGTCACTTGTGAGTAAGCCCTTCCTTGCTAAGCATTMAAATTCTGATCGGATGAATATGGTGGGAATGATCAATAAGAGTTCAGAAGATAAACCCAAAACCTATACACTTTGGGAGCAGGTAATCTTCCATATGTGAGTGAAACTTCAGGTTTGTTGGCAGGTAATCGCAAAAGCAAAATTTATTGGCGTTTTGATTGTGGTGCTGCGATACGAGCTTTAAAAGTTGGTCGACAACTACTAGGATATAATTCTTATTAAAGGATTGGATTGGGGGACATAAAGACCTACATAGTAATAAGTTTTCAGATTTATAAAGATGATGAAGAAATTATTTAGAAATGAACAATGGAAATCATGAATTACGTCTTCATTTTCATTTTGAGAGGAAGGCAAGAAACCCCTAGCCAAAATGCTAGGGGTTTTGGGTCTTTGATAAAATTCAGCAATTAACTGAAATGAACATACTTTTAAGAATGGTAAGCATAGAGAAATCTAAGCAGTCTGTATTATCAGTTTAGTTATCGCAATTCTAGACCAAGAAATACCATCTTATAAAGAATAATTTACTCAATATAATAATATCTTACTAGAGGAATATAACGGAGTCCTGTTCTTTTACGGAGAAAAGATAATGGGGTGGGATAGAATGGATTTTAATACCCTCAGTTCGATTAGAAAATATGGTTTTGAAGGATTTATTCCTGTATACAAAATGACCTTAGATCAATCGATTATTCCTGAAACAAAGGGGGTTTACATGGTTCTTTATAACAATCCAACACCTGAATTTCTTACGAAGGGTACAGGAGGATTCTTTAAAGGGAAAGACCCAAATGTATCAATAGAAACGCTAAAACAGAATTGGGTTAATAATACAAAAGTTGTGTATATAGGAAAATCAGGTGGAGTCGACAAATCAGCCACACTGAAATCTCGTATAAAACAACTTATAAAATTTGGCCAAGGGAAAAATGTTGGTCATTATGGTGGAAGACTGATTTGGCAATTAAAAAACAGTAATGAACTAATTCTTTGTTGGAAACAACTTCCTTATGATGATCCAAGGGAAATACAAAAATTATTAATTTGCAATTTCGATAAATTATACGGAAAAAGACCATATGCTAATCTTAAAGATTAAAAGTAAATAGTGAAGTTAAAAACTATATGTAGAAATCCCCGAGTTCCACTAGTGGAAACGGGGATTTTTTGGTATTCATTTTTTCAAAGGCCGTTATTCTTTCGCTTGATAGTGTTTTAGGAGTCATCATTAAATACAGTAAATTAACCAGAACATATGGGGGACTTTTTAGGAATTCCAAATGATCTTGCATTAATTGTTAACAGTTAAGGGAAATTTAGGTAAAATTAAATTAATGAATGATAGGAGAGTGAAGAAATGAGAAAAGCATACATAATAAATACTAATCTATCCAATCGACCAGGTGGAGAAACTGAAAGAGACATGCTGGAAAATGAAAAGTGTGCAGCCTATTTCTCTCCATGGAAAGAGCGGTTACATCAAATACAACCAAACGATTTAGTTTTTCTTTATAGTAATGGATCAGGGATTATCGCAAGAGGGATGGCAACGGGAGTTGTTGAGATAGCAAACTATTGTAATGAAGATGGTTTACATGTAGACGAAGAATATTACATGCATCTAAATCGATTTGAAAGGTTAAATCATCCTGTTCCATCATCACATATAAATGAAATTGTAGGTTACAGTGTGGTCTTAGCACCCACAATGGTAACAATGGAATATAATCGTGGTCTAAAAATATGGCAATCTATCACAAAGAATTATCTATAATAAGGTCTCTTCCTTATGTTTCTATAAGAATTTTCCCAAACAATTCAAAAGATCTAAATGATAGGAGAATTAGTTATGGCAAAAACTTATCAAAAATCAAAAATTGAAGATTTTCGGGGTTTGGTCCATATTCTACTTGACCAATCGAATGAAAAATATAATAACTCACGGGATCTTACAGATAAAAAGTATTTAAGCGGACAAAAAGACGCATATCATTTAGTCCTTAAAATTCTTGAAAGAGACTTTGAGTTAACCCAAAAAGAACAATAGATTTATTTTTTAGCTGAATTGGATGAAATCTCTAGGTGCAAAAGTGTCAGTGAAGTATTTATTCACAGACACTTTTTTTACAGTGATCACTAGTATGATCCCGGACCACCAAAGACAAGTAAAATGCATTGAGCTAAAGTCCAAAAACCTGTTTAACAGAGCCAAAATAAAAGGAATAACAGCTGTTTTGTTGAATTTACTTAATTAAGATGATTTTATTTGAATAGGAGTTGAGTAGTTTGCTAGATCAATTAGCTCATGCTTTAAAACTAAGAGGGTTTTTAATTTCCCAAATGGATGATCATATTTATTTTAGTAGGGGAAATCATGAAGCTGAACTACCCGAATTAATAGAGATGTTTAAGACTGTAAATATTGCTGTCAAAGTGGATGGCAGAAAAATATACTTACTAGATGGTAATTTGAATAAAACAGATTTGGATCAACTTATTTGGTATAGCGTTCAGCAAGAGTCGGGTGGAGGAAATGGTTGGAGGAGCTGGAGATATTTTATTACTAGAGATCATGGCCCTAAAGTGAATACGTTTATCCTTGAAACAGGCGTGGCATTATTGGTGAAAGCGTTAAGTGCAGCAGGAATCGTGACGGTTATGAGCTGCGATGGCCATGGGCAAGGAAGACCATTCATTACTCTTTGTGGAAAACAAAATGCGATTTGGTTTGGTATTTTATTTGATGAGATGAAAGATACCTTGAAATTAAATTATGAATGGGTTTTTAAAGATGTTGAAAATCTAGACATTCATTTTATTGCAGATAAGAGACAAAAGCAGTGGAATCTGGATCTGATTCTTGAAGATACATTCCAGATCGCAGATTACTTTCTCAATGAAGCAGAAAGACTATCAGCACTAAAAAAAGCTATTTTTGGAGGGAAATACAAAAGCACGCGGAGACTGGTTCATGAAATGGATCATGACCAGATGAACGAATGGATGAGAACCAAGTATAACAACTATTTTCACACTCAGCCAGAGGTGAAGGTCTGATGAATTTCTGGAAAGAAGCAGAGTGGTCTGAAATGCTATTTTCCTATTTAACGGCAGGATGGTATGACTGGACCGTATCAGAACATTTATATAAAAATAATACACATTGCTGGTCTGTTACCGCAGGCTATTACTCCCATTATATTTTAGCAGGTACCATGCTGCAACTCTATTTATCGGAAGATGAAAGCAATAAAAGTACAGTTAGTGGTATTGCTGAGTCACATGCAAAGCTTTGTCATTTTTTACGCGGGAGGCTCGAGCCTAATCTAAGAGAGAGATTTGTAGAATATCTAGGCAGGGTCACTGACCAAGATTCTAGTTTATATGATAAAAAATTACTCCAAATCGGTGATGCTCTCTTTAATGCGAAAAAGGCACGGGAATCTCATACGTACCATGTGCTGGTTGTTTCACATCAAACACTATCAAATGTTACGAGCAGCAGTGGGCAAACCATTAATGTCAGTGAAACGGTAGAGGATATCAATAAATACATATTACAATTATCAGCCATCATTAATAAATTTGTATTAGATCTGGTCCTCAAAGTAGTTATGAATCTAGATGAGTCAGTAAAACATTATCACTTAAAGCATTTTATTGAGGAAATAGATGACTTTCATAGACTAGTTGAAAAAGAGAATGTAGGTCCAGTACCGAAGTTGTTATTAAAATCCTTGGAACAAGTGAGATTTGAAATTGAAATGGTACTTGATGAAAGAAAAGTATTGGATTACCGAAGATTCAAGGAAACCATTTCTTCTTTCGGGGACAAATGGCGGTCCTATAACAATTTAAAAAGAAACCTTCGGAATTTGGAAGAAACTCTTAACATTCTAAGTAGTGATCTATAAGGTGGGATTAAAAGGAAAATGAAAGTACCTGTCAAATTTTTTACGTAAACAAATGGAGAACAAATACTGCAAGGCACGAATAAAAGTGCCAGGCACCATCCATTTTGCACATAATGCTCAGTTTGATATGAGTGTACTGCATTCTTGTTTAACAGAGTACGCATTACACCATCCGGATTTTAATTACATCTGCAGTATTCCATTAAGTTCAAGAGTTTGTAGAGGAACTGGCATAGGAAATTCTCTTAAGGAGCGGTTAGCCTATTTTAATATGGAACTAGCTAATCATCATCATGCTATGTCAGATGCTAGAGCATGTGCTGAGCTAGTCATTGCCTGTATGAAAGCGAAGAATAGGAGAGCACTTCAAACATATGTGAACTCATTTGGACAAAGGATACCTGTTCGACGTTTTGAGGAGTTAAAACCACAAACTGAATTTAGAAAGAATAAATTTAAGAGTAATAAGGTTACCATTTCGGATATAGCTGTAACGGTTGAGACGATTAGTACAAATCATCCTTTTTTTCAAAAAAATATTGTATTTACGGGTGAATTGAGTACCCTGGAGCGAAAGGAAGCTATGCAGCAGGTGGTGAACTCCGGAGGAATGATTAAGAGTGGTGTAAGCAGCAAGACGGATTACCTAATCGTGGGTACTCAAGATAAGACCTTAGTGGGGGAAAGTGGCTTAAGTACAAAGGAAAGTAAAGCGTATGAACTGATTAATAAGGGGAAAGCTATTAAAATATTGAAGGAAGAGGAGTTTATTGAATTGCTTAAGTAATTCGTTAATGCACACTAGACTGAATAATAAAATATTGGCTGTATAAAAAAGGAAATGTTTGCAAACATCCATGTCCGGTCTATTAGTTATATTTGCAAGAAAAGTATGGTTACAGTTAGCTTCTCAATTTATCTCGATGTTATAATAGAAGGAGAAATTGCATATACTAGCTACTAACTTTTAGTAAAGGCGGTTAGTTATATGTGTGAAAAGGAGGAAAATGAAATGGCTACAGAAACAATTTTTAATCGCTACACTTTAAACGAATCAGAATCAAAAAAAATAATTTCTGCACCAAGAACTACAATTAGTGACTCAAACGTATTTAATGACGTAAAACTAAATAAATCCGACAGAATTGCTAATGCAGCAAGAATTTTGAATTCTAGAAAATGCAAGTAATCAATTTATCTAGTTTATTTGAAGCTAGTAATAATGAAGTAGACGTTTTCCATTACCTTTCTTCTTTCTACTGCCTAAATAATAAAGATGTGGAGTCCTTTTTGCATAAAAACGCAATTCCAAATGAAAAAAGAGCACTTACTCGAACAAGTTTAATTATTGATGAAAATAATAATAATAGTAATGAAATAATTGGGTATTTCACTCTACTGATAAAATCATTTGACTTAACAAAAGAAGTCTCCAATGAATCCAGAAGAAAACTTACTGGAAATAAAAATGCAACCGTATTTAATACGATACTTATTGCCCAGTTAGGACGATCAGATCAGTATAAAGGGAGAGTTTCAGGGGATATCGTATTACATTTTGCGCGTTAGAAAACTGTGTGCTAATCTATCATTTAGCAGGATTACGTATTGTAAGTGTTGAATACGACGATATCCCTTATCTAAATGACTTTTATTTAAAAAATGAGTTTAAAATACTGCAACTAAATGATTTTGGTAAAATATTTGCTTATATAAGGCTATAATAAGATCCTGCTGTTTTAGAGGTCTTTTTTTATTTTAAAGTATGCGTGGGGACGGTTCTGATGTGACCCCAAGTAGTAAAGGCAGAAGAGGCTCGAATCGTTGAAAGAGTCGTAACAAATTTGGATAAATAGTCGGTGTGCACTTTTCTTAATCAATATTCTCTCAATGAGAAATGAAAGAGCTATTATCCACGGTAGTATAGATGGAGCGCCCTATATATTGCGGGATTGAAATTTTATTAAAATCAGGTAGTCCGTCTTCTTTGAATTTTTCACTATCTCGATAAAATTGTACCTACAAACAAATCATGATCTCCATATGTATTCACATCCATCACTTCACATTCATAAGAAATGTACTCATCCTGTAAGATAGGTGCCTTTGTAGCTATTCCTTGATCAAACCCCATTTGACCTAGTTCGAACTTATTTACATTTGCTCCTGAAAAAACCCCAGCTTGTTGAATAAAACTTGATTTTTCAAATGGAAGGAAATTGATAGCAAATTTACCAGCCKCCTTGATTAAAGGATAGGTATACCGCTCGTGTCCGATTGCTACTCCATATATTGGCGGTGGTGGTTAGCAATTTTACGGCAAACGGGCTTCTATCCCTTGGGGCGTCACCCGTCATGACCTATGCACTTGATGAAGTAGCGGATATGGTCCGAATTTCTCGTGCCCGCGTATCGGGCACCGCTGGTGGACAAATGTCCAACAATGATGGCGGACACTATATTTAGAATTATAGGGACCCCATAGCTGTTGCCTCAATTACCATTTATCATGAACATTCTTTTCTCATCCTTGATGGTTTTTTGAAACTATAAAAATAGGCTTTTATATCAGTAGCAATACCCACCTATGGCACATATTTTGTTGGGGACGGTAATGCAGTGTATTTACCTTTAACAAGTTTTTTCTTTGCCCATTTCAAGTAGCTGCAGCCCTATTTAAATATATAAGGAGGTAATAAAAATGTATGATTTCCAAAGTCAACTCCAGGGGTTAAGTCTTGGGGATTTCCAAGCGACCGAGGCAGTTCCTTTTGACCCAAGCATGTACTACACTGATCCTACTCGATTTGGCGGTATAGGTGGTATTGGTGGTATTGATGGTATTGGCGGTATAGGTGGTATTTGGCGATGTTTTAGTTGCTTTAGCTGTTTTAGTTGCTTTAGCTGTTTTAACTGCTTCCACAATTGCTTCCACAACTGCTTCCACAATTGCGGCGGACATCGCTGCGGAGGACAAAATTGCGGTGGTGGTGGACATCGCTGCGGAGGACACAATTGCGGTGGCGGTGGCCATCGTTGCGGCGGTTGACAACTATAGATTTTTAACCAAAACTTCACATAGAATTAAAGAGGAGAAGAGCCCCTACACTTTGTTGGGGCTCTTTTTTACAGAATAACATATGGGACAAATTGCGATACATAGGATTATAGTGATGAAAAATATAAATGAAAAAAGCTTCGGCTAAGGAGGAGCGAAATGACGAATATGAACCCTTCTATGCGTTTAAAAGTGAAAAGGGACACGTTTTTTCTCCCGGAACCAAACAGAGGTGTGTATTTTCGGAACAATGAAAGCTCGTTCCGTATGGAAGGCAGTATGATCGATCAATGGGTTGAAAAGCTGATACCAATGTTTAATGGCGAGTACACCTTGGAGTATCTGACAAACGGTTTGCCGGTAGCATACCGAGATAGAGTGTTTGAAATAGCAGAAGCACTCTACCAAAATGGGTTTGTTCGAGATGTGAGCCAAGACCGTCCGCATCAATTGAAGGAACAGGATCTAAAAAAGTATGCTTCACAAATAGAATTTGTGGATAATTTGCTTGATTCTAGTGGGTACCGTTTTCAGAACTATCGTCAAGCGAAAGTGTTAGCAGTAGGATCTGGTCCTTTTTTTGTTTCGTTGGTTGCGTCGTTACTTGATTCCGGATTGCCTAAATTCCAAATGCTGATCACTGACAGGGTTCAGACCAATAGACAGCGGCTAATGGAACTCGTGGCACATGCCCGTAAAACAGACGCTGATGTGGAAATAGAGGAGGTCACACTAAACAAGCAGGGGGAAAGTTCCTGGGAGGAAATATTGAAACCGTTTGATTATATTTTATATGTGTCAGAAAAGGGTGATGTAGAGGAACTCCGGCTTCTTCATAGGGTTAGTAGAGAAGAGAAGAAAGTGTTTCTCTCCTCTATCATTTTAGAGCAGGCGGGTTTAGCAGGACCATTCGTGCATCCAGACTCAGGTGCGGACTGGGAGTCTGCGTGGCGCCGTATTCACAAAGAAGCTCTCTTCAAAGACCAGAAATTTTCAACTTCTTCTGCTACACCCGGAGCCATGTTGGCGAATGTAATCGTATTTGAGTTGTTTAAAGATATTACGGGTGTGTCCGAAAAGGAACAGAAGAATCAATTCTTTCTACTAGATTTGGAAACGTTAGAAGGAAACTGGCATTCTTTCCTGCCATATCCACTGGTGAAAGGACAAACATCAGCTAGATTGGTTGAAGATATAGATATGAAACTAGCACAAGGAACGGGCATAGGAGAGCCGGGTAAATTACTCCTTGCCTTCAACCAGTTGACTTCGAAGGTAACCGGAATTTTCCATAGTTGGGAGGAGGGGGATTTAAAGCAGCTGCCTTTAGCGCAGTGCCGAGTTCAGACAGTCAACCCATTGGCAGAGGGCCCAGCTGAATTGTTGGGTGTTATTGTCTGTTCAGGTCTGACACATGAGGAGGCAAGAAGGGAAGCGGGTTTGTCCGGAATTGAAGCGTATGTATCACAAGTAGTCAGTTTGCTCGATCTACCTCCAGAAGTGGAGGTTGGAGCAGGTGAATCATTCGCGGAAAGCGTTGGCCGAGGATTGCAAAAATGTTTGGATGAGGAGTTAATCATACAAAGTCTTAAACAGGAGTATTCAGTCTTTCCGGTGCAGTTAAGTATGGTAGAAGATGAACGTTGTCGTTTTTATTTGCAGGCACTGACGACGTTACGAGGGGCACCAACTATAGGGATTGGAGAGGAAGTTTCTGGATTCCCGGTTGTATGGATTGGTACAAATGACGGATGGTATGGAAGTGTCGATTTGAATATAACAATGGCATTACGAAATGCGCTACAACAGGCAATTATCAATGTCCAAAATGAAGAAGATTGTGATATGGCACGATCCTTGGAGGTTTCGTCCATGATTCTGGATGAAAAAGTGCCGCTAACCATTGAAATTCCTGCTTGTGAAGAGAGGATACAAACCGAGAACTTGCTAACTGCTATGGAAATCTTGGAACGGAATGGGCATCAGCTCTTGGTGTTTGAACTAGGACTTGAACCTTTTTTGAAAGAGGCATTGGCGGGGGCATTTGGGGTTTTGGTTCAAAAGGAGGGGTTAAGGTG
The DNA here is from genome assembly GCF_001940785.1 of Bacillus sp. MRMR6. Lineage (GTDB taxonomy): Bacteria > Bacillota > Bacilli > Bacillales > Cytobacillaceae > Neobacillus. The sequence continues at coordinate 180,208 of NZ_MSLS01000005.1, read as the reverse complement.
AGTGCTGCCATGTTGGTTGTAGGAGAAGGGCTACTGGCAGACCATGTGTGTGAAGAACTGTCATCACAATACTTGGTATTTCGTCAAATCGATTTCGGGGCATTTGTACCGGAAAGGATTGATTTGGCATTGGTTTTAGATGATGCCTGGAACCCCATTGTTCATCAAAAAGCAGAAGAGATGTTTCGCCAAACCAACACTCCTTGGCTGCGAGGCTTTGTTACGTTTGGAGAAGGGGTTGTCGGTCCTTTTGTTCAGCCAGGTACAACAGGTTGTACTCAATGTGCTGAAATGCGGCGTACTATAACAGCACGCGACCGTACAGAATTGTGGGAGATCCAAAAGAGGTTGGAGTTATCCGGAGGATTGCGGCAGGAAGCTTGGGCATCGCGCTCGGGAATATTACAGATGGCCTACTTAATCGGGGCTGAGGTACAAAGAATTATGAATGGTAATGATGCTTATTCTGAAAGAAAGGTTTGTCTCATCAATCTGAAAACATTGAAGAGTTCCTGGCATAGGTTTCTGCCCGTCCCCTTGTGTCAGGTTTGTGGTCAGTTACCTGACGATTCACCAGCCATGGCTCGAATTTCACTGCAGCAAAGTCCGAAGGTTACCAGCGACAGCTATCGGTGCCGTTCATTAGATGACCTGAATAATGTTCTTACAAAAGATTATCTCGATCAAAGAACAGGCCTTTTAAACGATAAAATGGTTAACCTTGTGCACACATTTGCTGATGTAAGTGTCAATTTGCCTTTGTTCGAGGGGGATGAAGGAACAGCAGGCCGGACTAACTCATTCGCGGTAAGTGAGTTAACGGCGATTTTGGAAGGGTTGGAGAGGTACTGTGGACTTGAGCCCCGTGGCAAAAAGACAGTTGTCCATGATAGTTATAACCATTTGAAAAATCAAGCACTCCATCCAATCGAGGTTGGTGTACACGCAAAAGAACAGTATGAGAGACCTGGTTTTCCATTTACAGAATTTGATCCAGATCGGCAGGTTGATTGGGTATGGGGATATTCGTTTTTGCAGGAGCGTCCGATTTTGGTTCCAGAGCTGCTTGCCTATTACAGTTTGGGCTGCGGGTCAAGGGGATTTGTCTATGAAACTTCCAACGGATGCGCGTTAGGCGGAAGTCTAGAAGAGGCCATTTTCTATGGTATTTTGGAAGTGGTGGAGCGTGATTCGTTCCTGATGACTTGGTATGCGCAGATGTCCCTCCCGCGTCTGGACACAGCCTCCATTGAAGACCAAGAGCTTCAGTTAATGATTGAACGGATGCGTGCGGTTGCGGAATATGATCTATATTTGTATAACTCTACGATGGAGCACGGTATTCCAAGTATTTTGGCCATAGCGAAAAACAGAAAGGAAAAAGGGATGAATCTTATCTGTGCGGCCGGATCTCATTTGGACCCAGTACGGGCAGTGAAAACGGCGGTTCACGAGTTAGCTGGTATGATGCTGTCATTGGATGAGAAATTAGAGACGAACCAGGAGGAGTATGTAGGGATGTTGCAAGATTCTTCCTTGGTGCAACAAATGGATGATCATGGAATGCTGTACGGTTTACCGCAAGCAGAAGAGCGCCTGAAGTTTTTGCTGGACGATCATCGTCCCTTGCAATCGTTTGACAAGGCATTCAAATGGAAGTCAAAACATTTAGATCTTACTGATGATCTTCTGGATATTCTTCAAGTGTTTCGCCGATTAAATCTCGATGTGATTGTGGTTGACCAGACTACACCGGAAACGATCCGAAACGGACTGTATTGTGTAAAAGTGCTAATACCGGGGATGCTGCCGATGACATTTGGACATCACCTTACTCGCGTAACAGGGCTGGAGAGGGTGTTCAGGGTACCTATGGAACTTGGATATTCAAATGATCCGCTGACAGCAGAACAGCTCAATCCACATCCGCATCCGTTTCCATAAGCGCATCACTAGGAGGATAGAGTATGATTCTTGATCAGTTTCTGCACAATTTACATTTTGATATAGAAAAGGCAAGCATACCCAATTGGGAAGTAGATTGGGAAGATAAACCACTTCCCTATAAACTATACCGCGGATTGCCTGTGGTCCCATTATCTCTAGAAATACCACTGACACTTGAAGGACTGAAGCAACCCTTCATGCCTGACCTGCGTACAATCGGACATTTTCTTTGGTATGTTTACGGTCTTACTCAATTTAGCCAATCTGTCTTCAGCTTGGATTCTACAGACCATTCAGACGTCATGCAATCGTACAGGAGGTTTGCCCCTTCGGGTGGAGCACTGTATCCAAACGAATTATACGTATATTTGAAAATCGAGGACCTACCAATTGGTGTGTACCATTATGATGTGGCACACCACCGCTTAGTACTGCTGCGAGAAGGAAATCATGATTCTTATATTGCTAAGGCACTTGGAAATCGCTGTGACGTTTCATCATGTTTTGGCACCGTTTTTGTATCGACGATGTTTTGGAAAAATTTTTTCAAATATAATAACTTTTCATACCGTCTGCAGGGATTGGATGCAGGTGTATTGATGGGCCAATTGTTGGAAGTTTCGAAACGGTTCGGCTTTGAATCGGGGGTATACTTCCAATTTCTTGATCGGGCCATGAATCATTTGCTTGGATTGTCTGAACGAGAGGAGAGCGTGTATGCAGTCATCCCGCTATCGGTGGAAGCTACCATTTGGTCAGCCAACGGGAGTGAAAAGGAAAGAATAATTTCTGCTGCTGAGTTGTGCCGAGAATTGCCATCGATTGAGCCCAATCATTACCTTCGATCAAAGAGGGTTAAAGAGTATCCATTGATAAGCAAGTTAAATGAGGCGTCCATGTTGGATTCTACAACATCGTTTTCGTTGATCGAGGCTAGGCAGGATGGGAATTGTGAGGATCAAGCGGTAGCTCTCCCTCATGCGGAAAGGTTGTTATATGATCTTGCCTCTGTTTGTCGAAAACGATTTTCTCCAGATATGGATTTCATTTTGGGTAAGGTAAGTCAACTTCAATTGGCAAATCTTCTACACGAGGCGACGGATTCCTTTTTGTATCGAAATGATTTGGAGGCAACTTATCAGAAGCACGAGCCGCGTGTCTCACTAAATATCTGTCTTTATAATGTTGAAGGAATTCCTAATGGTGCGTATCAATATGACAGCACTGCTCATGCATTACATCTGGTCCAACTCGGAGACCATCGACTCCTGCTGCAAAATGGTATGTCATTATATAATGTGAATCTGCTTCAAGTACCGCTTTGCATACATGTCACAGGAGTAAAGAATTATTATAAAAATACTCTCGGTTACAGAGGATATCGCATTCAACAAATGGAGGCAGGTATGCTCGTGCAACGATTACTCTTATTGGCAGCAGGCAGTGGAATGGGAGGGCACCCGCTCCTCGGATATGACTCCAACCTGTGTGATAAAATTTACAAGATGGACTCACAAGGAAAAACCAGCTTAATCCAAATTCCGATTGGTCCCTATCGGTCTCGCCCTTGGTTAAAAGGAGATTTGTGTAGTTAATAGGCAAGGGTAATTATATAGATATTAGTCCCCCAGTGAACTAAAGATTTAATGCAACGGGGGATCCCAATGTCCCTAAGTTAACTATAAATATATCAATAAACAATCCCCATCTTCAGGAAAGATAGGGATTTTTTTGTTTACTTTGAGAACAAACAATTAAAAACTCTTTTATTTTCAATAATAACCATTATGTATATGCTGAGGAAAAAGGGTAGATAAAATACGTGCTTAATAAGCGAATGGAGCAGATTAGCAGAAAAAAGGAATTTAAAAAATATTACTTTTCAAATATAATAAAAATAGAAATATAGAAAATATATCCATATTTAGGACGATATATCTAATTGCACTAAAGGGACAGGTAGTAAAAGAGTAGAAAACATAGAAGTTTGTATTAGATAGTAGTGTACTAAAACACAGAAAAAGGCTTTCTAAAGGGGAGAAGAAAAATGAAAAAAGGAAAAATAGTAATGTGGTTGGGCTTACTCTTAATGGTAGTAGGGGTATATACTCAAACGTTTTTATCACCTCATTGTTTTATGATCGGCACAACAATTGCTTTATTTGGATGTCTTTTAGGAGGGATTAGCTTATATCTGCCTAAGTCTAATGGGGGTTCAGGAATAAAACTTAAAATAACAAATGTCTTAGGCTGGGTAATTTTATACCATGGAATATAAGTGTGTACTTTTTTAAAGAAGAACTATCTATCATTACGACTGGGTTGGGTGGACTTATTTGTCTGATGATGGGGACGGGGTTAATACTTTATAAAGGTAAGATAGGATTAAACAAAAATTAAAATCATTATTGTATATCATACTTTATTTTCAAGTATCGTTTCTTAAACTAAAGGGGAAGTGATGTTGAACAAGAGCGACGAATACAATAAGCTATTTGCTGCGCAATACAACCATACTAGCTATACACAACCATTAAGAGACGATTACCCAAAAAGTAATCGCCTCTTTCTTATTTGAAGGATAAAATCTAAAAAATAAAAAGCTGTTCATACTCAGTTGGTAATTTTGCTGTTTGAATAGGTAATCCTTAGTTACTAATAAGAACTAAGGAGAGTTGATTATTATGAATCTAGGTGAGCAAATATTATCAGATTTAGTGGCTGCTTTAAAAGAATTGTATCCTAATATTGAAGTGGAAAGTACAAAGAATAAATTGTCTACAGTTCTAACAGAGTTTTATTCAAAGAGTTAAGTTAGGGGAGGTACATCCTGACCTTGAGGATAAAATACAATTGTTCATCTCAGCAAAAAAACTAGAAGGTTCCAAATTAAAAGCTCCAAAAGATGAATACCGACTTCCAAAATCATTATCAATCGAAGAACTAGAAATGTTAAGAGAATCCTGCGATACAGTCAGGCAGCGTGCTTTTCTAGAAATATTGTATGCAACGGGTTGTAGATTGTCTGAAGTTCATGGATTAGATAAAGCTGATATCAATCTACAAAATATGAGCACAGTAGTTATTGGTAAGGGTGATAAACAAAGGGAAGTCTATTTTTCGATTAGAGCAATGTATCATTTAGGTAAATATATAAAAGGAAGAAATGACAATTATGAAGCCTTGATGGTTACAGATTTAGCTGCTGGTTTACGTTACCATTCCAAATATCGACATAAAGGGTACCATCAGGCTGTAGCTGTGCGATTAAGACTTCCTGTAAACTCGTTGCACCTTTTTTCTTTAATTCCTTTAAGAGCCAGTCTTTTGAAAGATTGAGTTCTATTAATGCTCCCTCTAAAAGGTAGCCATCAATTATTAAAACACGAGGCTCTTTTTGAGATTGTTCAGTTTGCTTTAGATCCTGGACCGTGACATTTCTGGCACTTTTCTTCTGGATAACGCTAATATCTCCGTTCGTCTCCAATATTGCTAGCTCGATATCTTCGAGTTTAAAATTACCGCCTTTACGTAATAGTAGCATAATATTGTGGGCTGTAAGATTCTCTTTAATTAAGCCTTCTGTACGAAATTTTCCATTTTCAATTACAAGGGTGGGACTACCTTCCAATAGTCTACGAAATGAAGATCTTTTTCTACTCAAAAAACTCAGGAAAATTGGAAGTACCCCCCAGACAGTAATTCCGATGACAGCATCCATCGTACGAATTTCAGGTTCGATAACCATACTAGCTGTAAAGTTACCAATGGTGATACCAACGATATAATCAAAATAGGTGAGTTGGGCCAATTGTTTTGTCCCCATTAGACGTGTCAATATAAATAGAAATAAGAAGCTAATTATCGCTTTTATTAAAAAAATAATATCAAGCAAAACTAAATTCCTCCCCAAAACATATTATTACTATTATTGGATAAAATACAATAAATAAAACTATAGGAGGATTTATTTTGAGGAAAAGTAAATCTAATATGCCTAAAGTCATTTTACTTATTATTATTATTTTTAATTTAAGTGTAATTCATACAATGTTAAAGGGTATTGACAACCCTTTAGCAAGGCAAACGGAGGAAGTCAGAAAACAAATCGAATCAGAGAATTGGCAGGAAGCAAAAAATGATGTTGTTAAACTTAATAATATATTTGAACAAAAGAGGTGGATGCTTGAATTTTTTGGACCTATTGAACATGTAAGTAATGTAAGACAAGAGGTACAGGAATTAGTACAAGAAGTTAAATTGGAAGAAAAAAACGATGCACTTACAACATTAACAAGAATAGAGGCAAGGTTTAGAGAGTTTGTTGTTTTGTAATTAACTTAAAAAGGGTCTGCCCAAAAGTGTGTGAAAGCTGACTTTTTGGGTGGCCCTTGTTTTTTGTATTTTTTCCAAAAAAAATAAGAGTTTCACGATTCGCAATGGTGCTTGGACAATGTGAAAGAATAATATTGGCATGTAAATACTTGTTTATAAATAAATGAGATTAATAAGAGGGAAATAATTTTTTGTAATTCAATAAAACGGATGTTATTTTCTGAAGGTCAGTCACTTATTGTGCTAACGAGCCGCATTCCTGTAATGATAAAAAATGGAGTTTGCACAAAAAAATAACCTCTTGGTATGATATTTTTGGCTATCTGCGGGCAATACCTTCAAACGAGAGTTAGTCACGTTTGTTGAACGAGTTCAAGAGCTAGCCACATTGGCTACAGCTGAAGCTTATAATTCTGTAATGCGTAGTAGACTTTATACTGCGAAGCAAAGGTATTCATCTTTTAGCGACTTTTGTGAAAAAATGCACATATAATAACGAAGATGTAAGTTCAATGGGGTATTTTAGCCAACAAAAAACGCTGCAATCTTATCTTTAACGATTGCAGCGTTTTGAATTATTTTACTATATTACGCAGAGAGTTCTTCTCTGGCACGTTTATTTCCTTTATAGATAAAATAAAGAGCAATAATCATAAACAGTAATGCAAAATAACGTTTCATATCTAAAGGAATGACTAAACTATTGAACCAGCCGAAATTGTCAATAACAATTCCGATTACAAGCTGACCAATGATAACGGTAATATTGGTTGCAATAACCCCAATTTTAGGAACTGCGGCGATAATGAAAAGTAAAAACAATACCCCTAAAAATACCGCGCTTAATTGCCATTTAGGTACCTCTAAAATGGAAAACACATTTCCATTACCAAAAAAGAGAATAAAAATAGCTAGAAACATTGTTCCAGTTAGAAAAGTTAAAAGTGTCGTTTCGATTGTTCCAGCTTTACGACTGAATGTACCATTAATAGCTGACTGTGCGCTTAATGTGATACCACCTAAAAAGGTGAATAGAATCATTAATATACCCATTCTTAGACCTCCTAGTAAACTAAAACAAGTGCTATAATCATTGAGATGATAGCTACTATTTTTTCTTTATTGATTCTAGATTTCTTGCTTCCAAGCCAACCATAATGTTCAATCACCATACTCATCACTAATTGACCAATAATTACTGCAACCATAGTTATTCCGACACCAACAAATGGAACACTAATCACAATAGATGTTAAATAAACAACCCCCAAGACACCACCAAGTAGTGTCCATTTAGGTGCTTCAACCGCATAGGAAAGTTTACCTTTTCCAAAGAAAAGCCATAATAATCCGAGGATGATTGAACCCACAAAGAAGTTATAAAAACTTGTTTCGAGCTTTCCTATCGTTTTCCCTAATTCACCGTAAATAGCTCCTTCAAAACTAAGCGCTGCCCCTGCTAATAACGCTAATATATATGAGATGTAACGCATTAAATGAATCCCTCCTTAGTTCGTCATTTTTAAATATCTAGAATAATCGATATACTTTTTATAAAAAAACAGAAATCAACCAACTCAGATTTCTGTTTTAAGATATTCAGCAAATTGACGAATGACTTCTTCGTTTCTTCGATAGTACGTCCACTGACCATAACGATCAGATTCAAGAAGACCAGCTTTCTGCATCATATTTAAGTAGTGAGATACCGTAGATTGAGAAGCCTCGGCTTTTTCTTGAATGTCTCCTACGCATACTCCGCCCTTATAACTTACCTCCTTTGGCAGGTGAGCGCCTTGTTTAGGAAAATGCTTCTCTGGTTCCTTCAGCCACTGTAAAATGTTAAGTCTAGTTTTATTTGATAACGCCTTAAATACATCGATTGGTTCCATAGTTGTTATTATATATCGACTTATTTCGATATGTCAATTAGCAGAGATTAGGTGCACCTAAGTTTACTTATTACAAATCATTTATTTAAATAAGGCATGGCTTACTTAACTAACTGGGTCCTGCACAGTACAACGAAACTGTTCAGCAGGAAATACCAAAAGGAGGATAAGGTAAAATAAAATGGAAAATAACATTGAAAAAAAGATTGGTGAAATTTTCAATCGTATTGAAAAATATCCATCATACTCACCAGATCCAATTAAAATAACCAAGTTTTCATTGAATCAAAATGTGGAAGATTTTAAGGTTGTATATTACTTGGCTGATCAAAAATATGTGTTTCATTATAATGAACAGATCGCCAGCCGAATAGGAATTCATTTTTCAAATAATCCTTTAGAGCAACTGGAGAACGAGGTTCTTTACATTAAAAGGATGTACGAGCGAGGGATTGGGGCTAAAGAATATTATCCATTTACGGATTTTGAATAATTAATTTTTAAAGATAATCAGCTAGTCCAAAAATGCTAGAAGAGCAGTTAAACCCAAAGCTGCTCTTCTAGCATTTTTTTCAAAGATTTAACGATCGGTTACAAATTTTCAGGACGTACTTACCGATAAATTACTTCCTTAATCTTTTTTAATCTTTTATTAAAATTCCGTGATGCTTGGTACTAAACGGTAAAAAAGGGGATACAATCAACATCCTGATGTATATTATTCAACCCTAAAGAATTGTTTTCGATAGTCTCTTGGTGTCATACTGTATAATTTTTGGAAGGTTTTTGTAAATGATTTCGTATCCTTGTATCCCACTAACGTCCCAATTTCATAAATTTTGAGGCTTGGGTTTTTGGTTAATTCACAAGCTTTCTCCATTCGAACCCTTGTTAAATATTGTAAAAATGTTTCGCCTGTAATAGATTTAAAAACCTGACCAAAGTAGTGATCTGTAAGATGCAATCGACTTGCAATCTCTTTTAATGTTAGCGGTTTCATTAAGTTCGTCAATATATATGATTGGGCACTCAAAACAAGCCGTTCGTGATAGGTGGTTGGTTCATTTTCAGACTCGTTGTCCTTATTTGTAGGTTTGTTAATGTCTGTTTGAATCCGATCTACTGCATCCATTAGTTCATCCGTATCGATTGGTTTAAGCACATAGCCTTTGGCATTGTATCTCATTGCTTTTTGAGCATAAGAAAATTCCTCATATCCACTCATAATAATCACTTGGATGTTAGATTTCTTTTCATAGATAAATTTGGTTAATTCAATACCATCCATTTCAGGCATTCGAATATCAGTTAGAATGATGTCTAGTTTTTCATTTTCGATCCAAAAAATAGCCTCTTTTCCATTTTCCGCAGTACCAATAACATCGATATTTCGCTCGTGCCACTCATCCAAAGATTTCAAACTATCTGATATAAGCCAATCATCATCTACTATTAACATTTTGAGCATCATGTACCTCCATGGGGATTGAGATTGTCACCGTTGTGCCTGCATTTGGCCGGCTATCCATCAATATTCCAAAAGACTTATCATAGTGTGCATGTATTCTCGTTTGGACGTTATAAAGGCCAATTTTATTTTTATATTTTGCTAAATTCATTGAGTTGAATTTAAGCTGGTGCCGAATCTGTTGAAGCCTTACTGCATCGATTCCCACCCCATTATCTTTAATGGTAAAAATAATCGTTGAATCCTTGGTCTCCCCAATAATCTCTAAAATCCCCTTTGATTTAATAGGGTCAATCCCATGAATAATCGCATTTTCAATAATTGGCTGTAGAATCCATTTGACCGTTAAATATTCTTCTATTATTGGATCAATTAATAGTGTATAAGTGAACGGTTCTCTCATCCGTGCCTTCTGAATTTCTAAATAATTAACGATGTAATTGATTTCCTGTTTAATTGGGATTTTTTCTTCAAATGAACTTATACTTGATCTTAAAAGTCTTCCGAGAAGGACAATTAAACGACTAATCTCATGTTCTCTTTTTTTCCGAGCTAAAGAATTAATCGTTTCTAAGGTGTTATAAATAAAATGAGGATTAATCTGTAGCTGTAGGGCGGTAATTTCGGCTTCTTTCTTTAATTTTTCTTCGTGTTTAACAGCCTGAATGAGTTTCTTTATTTCGACAATCATCGTATTAAAGCCTTTTCCAAGGTCACCAATTTCATCATTCGAATGGACAACAAATTTTTCATCAAGATTTCCCAGTTCCACCTTTTTCATTACTCGTCCAAGTTTCTTAATGGGTGAGGAAATTCGATGTGAAATAAATAAAGCCGCAAGTAAACAAATGAATGCTGTGGTTAATGTAGCGATTAAAGCGATTTTTTTAAAATCATTAACAGGCCCATAGAATGCGTTCTTCTCGAAATACTCTGTTACAAACCATCCTGTTTGTGGAAAGTGTTTCGAGAAAATAATAAATTCGTCTCCGGAACGACTTTGAATCGTAGAACCGGTTTTAGCCGCTGCTACATCCTTATATTCTAGTGTATTGGCTGGTGCTAAAACAAAACCAAGCTTGTCATGGATAAAGGTACCCGAATTATTAAAAGAATTCCCACCATCATTTCTTAGAATATCTTTTAACAGATCCTCTTTAAAATCGATGATAAGGAATCCATAGGACTTTAAATTTCGATCCCATACTTTTTTAACATAGGAATATACTTTAAGATTTTTATCTTGATTTGAATAAGGTCGATTATGTAGGGTTGTAATTTGTGGGGTTAAGTAATTATTTTGTCCTATATCTTCGATCCACGGAAGCTTTCTAAAGTGCTCGTGAGAAAAATGTAAATCATGAGAATATCCATAATTGTAAAAAAAACCATTGTTACTTACGATCATGATTCCAGCAGTTTCAGGCCTTATATTTTGAATACTAGTAAGCAGTTCATCAAGCTCTAAATAATGCCTCGGTTGTTCTAAAGGATTGGTGTTTTTTAGAAATTCAGAAAATACCTTGCTCTGAGTGATCCCTTTATCCATTCGTTCTAAATCCTTTAATAGCAGTGAGAGTCCACCTATCTTTTGTTCCAATATATCATCTGCATGATATTGTAAATTTTCAAATAAGGAGTTAGAAATTATTTTATACGCAAATGAGCCAACAATAGTCGTTGGAATAAAGGAAAAAAGAACAAAAGTAACCAATAGCTTTATAAAAATAGAGTTAATTAATTTCATTATATTTCCCCCGAGGATTTGGTATATTTAGGAATCTAAGAAATGAATACCCACGTTCAACCCACCTTTAACCATCTTCCACACCATTGAAAGAAAATTCTAATCATTTAGAATTATTAGTAAGCAAACTAGTTCTCATTCTCTAACGAAAGGATTGTGATAGGTAAATAATATTTTCGTTATTCCAATAAGTAAATGAACACGAAAAGAGATCGGGATGTTAATGAGGGGGAAAATATTCACCATGATTCACCACCCATCTAACCATTATCTGCACTATTGAAAGAAAGTTTAAATCATTTAGAATTATTAATAAGTAAATGTTACTTATATCTTATGGAAATAATCTTTAAAAGTAAATAATAGTTTCATTATTCTTTTATATGTGCCTAATACAAAAAGGGGATGGGGATATTTATGAAGGGGAACAAACATAGGATTGCTCTTTTACTAGTATTATTAATGCTTTTTACTGTAGCTTGTCAAGCACCCACATCATCAACTGATAATCAAACAAAAACAGGTTCGAATCAAGGGAATAATGAAACAGCAAGTGGGGATGGTGAGACACTCGATCTATTAATTCCAAACTTCTACAACGATGTTGAGAAGCAGCAGTGGACAAATGTTGTTGCAAAGTTCAAGGAAATTAATCCAGGGATTGAAGTGAATCTTACCAACGGGGATGTACAAGTAGAGTCTGGAAAATTACCAACCCTGTTACAATCAGGAATTGAACCTCCAGATGTAATCTTAATGAATGCTGGTCCTGGAAGGGTATCGATTCTCTCAGATGTTAATCTTATCCAACCTTTAAATAATCTTTACCAAAAGAATAATTGGAAGGATGCTCTTAGACCATTTGCCTATGATCTCATTTCAAAAGGCGAAAACATTTATGAGGTTCCACACATGTTAGATGCCATTGGAATGTTTTATAACAAAGATATTTTTGAACAGCATGGTGTTGAAGTACCAACAAATAAAGGCGAATTTTTGAAAGCGCTTCAAACCCTTAAAGATAAAGGTGTTGCACCAATAACAGTTGGGGCAAGAAATGGATATGCGATTGGTTGGATTTTCGGGGTCATGATGGAGAGTGTGATGGGGACTGAGAAGGTAGAAGAATTATTATATGGCGATGGAAAATGGAATGACCCAGAAGTAGTCGAGGTTGCTGAAATGATGTCCGAATGGGTAGAAAAGGGATATATAACAAAAGAATCAGTTACACAAACACAAGCGGATTCAAAGTTCAGATTTTTATCGAAACAAGCCGCAATTGAAGCGGAAGGAACTTATCTAATTACTGATTTAGCTGACCAAAAACTTGAGAACAGTGTAAATATGTTTATGATGCCATCTTTTGTTGATGGAGAGGTTGCACAGCCTGTCGGTGGAGTAGGGTTAACATGGGTAGTTCCTACAAAGGCAAAAAACGCAGATTATGCTGAAAAATGGATGGACTTCATACTATCTGAGGATTATAGCAATATCGTATTAAATCTACCGGATTATAACTTTATCCCAGCTTCAAAAGCCTCTATAAATATTGAACCTGTAGGGGAAGTATTAAAAACAGCCATGAAATCTATTGAAGAGGGATCTGGCTACAATCCAAGTGTATTTATCGGTGTAGAAGCTAAGGAAGCCTACTATCAAAACCTACAGGGTCTTGTTGGTGGATTGATTACCCCACAAGAGGCAATGGACAATATAGAAAAAGGAGCAGAAAAAGATCGAGCTAATGGATTTAGTCTAAAATAACAATTTGTTTATGGGACTTTAGTTCATGTGTTCATATGACTAGGTCCCATAAAGGAAGGAGGTTATTAATGAGTTATTCACCGCCTGTATTAGAAATGGATAATAAAAAAGGTGTAGCATTCGTTACTAGTAAATCGAAGATGAAGATGAAGAAGGCGATGACAATTGCTTCTTTTCTTCTTCCAGGATTGATTTTATATGCAGTCTTTATGCTATATCCAATGATCGACGCATTCCGATACAGCTTCTTTAATTGGGATGGAGCATCGCCAACGATGAATTATGTAGGATTGGAAAACTATGCCCAACTCACAAAGGATGACATATTCTTAAGATCATTGGGTCATAACTTGTTATGGGTTGTACTAAGTCTTGCTCTTATGGTGGTTCCCACATTAGTGCTAGCAGTATTAATCAGTAGAGTAAAGAAAGGGAAAATGTTTTTCAGAGCGGGATTTTATCTGCCAAGTGTTCTTTCTCTAGCGGTTGTCGGAGTACTTTGGTCGAAAATCTATGACCCGATGATGGGACCAATTAATGTTTTTCTAAAAGCAATTGGGTTAGAGAGTTTAGCAAAAAACTGGTTGGGCGAACCATTATTTGTTATACCAGCTCTAGTTATTGCCAGTACCTGGGCATTCTATGGACTATACTTAATCCTTTTCCTAGCAGGTTTGCAGAGCATTGACTACAGTCTCTATGAAGCTGCAGACATTGATGGTGCTGGTCCATTGAGCAAGTTTTGGAATATAACCATTCCTAGCTTGAGAAACACATTAAATGTTGTCATCAGTATGGTTATTATCCACGCACTTAAAGGGTTTGCATTAATTTGGATTATGACGCAGGGTGGACCCTTCTACATGAGTGAAGTTGTTTCCACTTATGTGTACAAAGCGGCATTCAGTATGAATAAAGTAAGCTATGCAACAGCTGGTAGTGTGGTATTAGGAATTATTGTAATCGGGTTCACAATTGGATTTAACTATTATCGAGAAAGGACTGATTAGTATGGTGACGCGATTGAGACAGTTAAGAGGATCGCAAGTAACACTCTGGCTTACGTTATCAGTATTGTTACTTTTTATTACAGCACCTATTTTCTACGCCATATTAGCTAGTTTTAAATCGAATATGGAGATTTTTTCTTCCCCTTTCTCATTGCCTAAATCGTGGAACTTCGATAATTATATTGGCGCTTGGAACTTAGGAAACTTCAAAACTTACTTTCTAAATAGTGCTTTTATTACGATAGGTGGCATGGTGCTAGTCGCACTAGTTGCAGCACCAGCAGGCTATGCGTTTGCACAGCTTTCATTTAAAGGAAATAACCTTATTTTTTACTTAGTCTTATTAGGAATGGCACTTCCAGTTCAGGCCATTATCATTCCGATTTTTTATCAGCTTAAGGCTATGGGAATGGTAGATACTTTAACTGGTGTTACGTTAGTATCAGCAGGGCTTGCACTTCCGTTTTCCATATTCCTTATGAGAAATACGTTTCGAGATGTACCGAAGGAATTGCGTGAATCAGCTGCAATTGATGGAGCCGGAGAATGGCGAACCTATTGGTCCATTATGTTACCTTTAGCAAAACCAGGATTAGTTGCTCTACTAATCTTTACTTTTATGAATATCTGGAATGACTTCTTACTTCCACTCGTTCTATTAATCTCTCAAGAAAAATTTACGATTTCGTTAGGCCTTTATTCCTTCCAAGGAGAACAAGCAACAAACTTTGGACTTATCTTTGGAGGAACAGTAATCAGCATGGTCCCAAGTATTATTGTTTATTTAATCTTTCAACGTTCCTTTGTTGAAGGAATGGCTAGTGGGGCAAATAAATAATACTTGTAGATTTATATTTGAAACTAAAAAAGGAGCGATTTAAAATGGCGACAATTACAGACTTAAATCAGGAGAAACACTTGTTACCAATGGATTGGGGGGGGATTCAATGGTTATGTGGAGAGGAAATCGATCCTGAATCCGAGATGACGTTTGGTATGGTGTATATCAATGCAGGTGAGTCAAATCCACGACATATACATCCAAATTGTGAAGAAGTGATCTTTGTACTTTCTGGTGAGTGTGATCATACCCTAGGTGACGAAACCTACCACCTTAAACCAGGAATGATGTTACGCATACCAAGAAATGTTCCTCATAATGCAACGGTTACTAGTTGGGAACCATGTAGAATGATCATTGCCTATTCCGCACCTGACAGACAAACAATTGGTGAATAAGACCGAAGAAAACATTCTAATGAAAAGGGAGTCCTGACAATGGAACCAATTAAATTTAACTATGAGTATACGAATAAACTTCGCATAGGCTTTATCGGCTGCGGTGCACATGCATATCGTAATGTATTTCCTACATTTGATTATTCACCTATTGATCTTGTAGCTGTTTGCGACTTAAATCTTGAAAGGGCAAACCTTTATAAGAACCGTTTTGGAGCTAAAAGTGCATATTCCGATTACATGGAAATGATCAAAAAAGAAGACCTCGATGCAGTATTTGTTGTTCTCAACTTTGATAAAAATGGTCATCCACTCTATCCGAAAATTGTTCCAAATATCCTTAAAGCGGGGCTCCCTGTATGGATGGAAAAACCACTTGCTTATACGACCAAAGAAGGCGAAGAATTACTCGAACTAGAAGCTCAGACAGGTCAAACTGTCCTGGTATCGAATAAACGCTATTTTTATCCTACCTTTGTAAAAGCAAAACAAATCTTAGAATCTAGCAGTTTTGGAGAAGCAGCTTCCGTTACCGGGAGATATCCATTAACATTATCTCCGTTTGATGAGAAGCTTGGAGAAAGAACGGGGTTACATTGGTTCTTAGATATTTGTCATCCAATGTCAGGAATCCAGTACCTTATGGGTGATGTAAAGGAATTGCTATTTATCGAGCATCAGCCAAGCGGAAATGTTCAAACACTCTTAAATTTCAAATCTGGTGCAATTGGTAATTTAGAGCTGCCATCAACACAAGCAGATACTAGTCCATTAGAGCGTTATGAAGTGATTGGCAACAAAGAAAATGTTGTAATTGATAATGCCATTCGCCTTGGTTATTACAAAGGATCAAAGGGTAGTGGAGAGTATGGAAAAGCTCCTATTTACATAGGGGATAATCCGGTAGAAGGTCCAGTGCACTGGGAGCCAGAGTTTTCACTAGGCCAGGTTTATAATAAAAACCTGTTTTTACAAGGAATGGTTCAAAGTGTAAATCATTTCGCCCATGCCGTATTAAATGATAGAAAAGTTGAACGTGCTACATTAAAACAAGCTGTGCATTTAACGAAGATATTTGAAGCTTATAAGAACAATCGCTCAGGCAAATGGATCACAATCGAGTAGACGGGGGGATTAATGATGATATTTAGTATTTTCACAGACATGTTGGGTACTGAGTCCTTTAAAGAATCATTGGTGCATGCAAAAAGCTTGGGTTTTCCAAATATTGATTTAAGAGCAAAACTAGATGGGTCTACCATTGATGATATCACACCTGAAAAGGCGAGAGGATTAAGTGAATTGATTCAAGAGCATGGCTTGCAGGTTAGCAGCCTTAGCTCTTGGGCAGTTAACTCTTGTACCTTCTCTGGACCACCTAAATATGATAACCATGATGAAGAGCACCATAAGAAGATGGGAGAGGTTCTGGACCGACTATTTGATTTAGCTGATATTTTTGAAGCCAAATATATTCGTATATATTCCCTTTATCGTCAAGAGGATTTTAATCTTCTATCCGATCAAGAAAAGGATACACAATATCGTCATAATGCAAATGTCATGCTGCGGCATGCTGAGCATGCAAAATCTAGAGATAAAATTCTCTTGGTGGAGAACGAGCCTCCAACTCTAACGAACAATTGCCAGGAACTCGGGATTCTTATCAAATATACCAACCATCCGAATCTAAAAGTGAACTGGGATGTATTAAATGGTTGGAGAGCAGGAGAGTACCCTTCAGTTGAAACATATGAGCATATTAAAGGCTATGTTCATCAAACACATTTAAAGGGTGCATACCGTTTATCAAACTCCATCACCAAAGAAAATCCAACCGGCACTTTTGGTAACTTTGCAATCGCTGGTAAAGATGATTATGATCATACACCTGTTATGAAGGCAATTGTGGAAAGTGACCCACAAGCGATTTTAACCATTGATACCCACTATCCATCATTCTATGTTCAAGATCGGATTGGTGAGGTAGAAGTAGTTCGCCAAACGAAAGCATTCTTTGAAGAGACAGTTGCGAAGGAGGGGGCACATGACTAAGAAGATAGTATTAATAGGGTCATTGGATACGAAAGAAAAAGAGTTTTTATATATCAAAGGGATCATTGAGGAGAACGGACTCGAAACAAAGTTAATTAATACAGGTGTCTATCCTGCCTTCTCTGAAGGAGATATTACCAGTGAGCAGGTCGCAATCGCTGGAGGTTCATCGTTGGAGGAGTTAAGGAAAAAGAACGACCGAGGTACTGCTGTTACAGTTATGGCCAACGGAGCCCGAAATATATTAAATCGATTGGTTCAAGAAGATAAGGTTGCAGCAGTGTTCGGTATGGGGGGGACTGCTGGAACGACAGTAGGAGCTACAGCAATGAAGGATATTCCCATTGGAATCCCTAAGCTGTTAGTTTCAACGGTTGCTTCGGGAAATACAAGACCTTACGTTGGGGAAAAGGATATTATCATGATGTATTCAATCGTGGATATTGCAGGTATTAACAGCCTTTCTTCTCTTATCTTAAAGAATGCAGCTAATGCTCTAAGCGGAATGGTTAAAGGAAATGAAATTAGAATAGAGGTTGAAGAAAAGCCAATGATTGGTACAACCATGTTCGGGGTTACGACACCATGTGTAAATAAAACAAGAGAAATCCTGGAGCAAAATGGATACGATGTTCTAGTTTTCCATGCAACTGGTTCAGGTGGAGATTCAATGGAAGCGTTAATTAAGGAAGGTTTCATTAAAGGGGTTGTAGATATAACGACAACAGAATTAGCAGATGGTCTTGTTGGTGGAATCTTCAAATCCAGTGAAACTCGACTTGAAGTTGCAGGACAGATTGGTATTCCGCAGGTAGTTTCAGTTGGAGCAATTGATATGGTGAACTTTGGGGCACCAGAGACCGTTCCTAATCAGTTCAAGGATCGAAAATTCTATCAACATAATCCAACAACAACGCTAATGAGAACGACTGTAGAAGAAAATTACAAATTAGGTGAAATCATCGCTCAAAAATTGAATAAGAGTATATCACCTGTTGTACTTGTTTTTCCAAAAGGCGGGGTTTCTCTATTAGACCGTTCTGGTCAACCTTTTGATGGTCCAGAAGAGCGTGAAGCGTTATACACTGCAATTAAAGAGAACTTACAAGACCATATAACTTTGATTGAAGTAGAAGAAGATATAAATAATCCGAGTGTTTCTGAGTTAATGGCTGCAAAATTATTAGAACAAATAAATGCAAAGAAAGGAAATACTACACATGTCTAAAACTAGAGCGGAAGTTATTCAAAAATTAAAGGGAAAAATTCAAAACAACGAGGTTATAATCGGTGGGGGTGCAGGTACTGGCCTATCTGCAAAAAGTGCTGAGACTGGAGGAATTGATTTAATTATCATCTATAACTCAGGGCGTTATCGTATGGCTGGCCGTGGATCATTAGCTGGACTCATGCCATATGGTGATGCAAACCAAATTGTTGTTGAAATGGGCAATGAAGTTTTAACAATTGTTGAGGATACTCCTGTACTAGCTGGTGTCTGTGGTACAGACCCCTTCAGAAATATGGATGTATTCTTAAAACAACTTAAGGAACAAGGCTTTACTGGCGTTCAAAACTTTCCAACAGTCGGTCTTATAGATGGTCAATTTCGACAAAACCTTGAAGAAACGGGAATGGGTTACGACTTAGAAGTTGAAATGATACGCAAAGCACATACTATTGGTCTTGTAACTTCACCATACGTATTTAGCGAAGAAGACGCGATCAAAATGGCAGAAGCAGGAGCAGATATTTTAGTAGCTCACGTAGGGCTGACTACAAAAGGTGCAATCGGTGCACAAACTGCGATGAATATTGATGATGCTGTTGAATTAGTCCAGAAGATTCATGATGCCGGTAAATCAGTTAACCCAGATATTATTGTATTATGTCATGGGGGTCCAATCTCAGAACCAGAAGATGCCGCATATGTACTTAGCAGAACAAGTGGGGTTTCGGGATTCTTCGGAGCTTCTAGTATTGAAAGATTACCAACTGAACAAGCCATTTCTGGTCAGGTCCAACAATTTAAAAAGATTGAACTAAGCTCAAAGGTTCAATCGTAAGGATAATATATTAATTTAAAATCTTCACCCTTTAACCAAACTAATGACCACTGTAATCTCCTATTCTTGTGAGTAATTGCAGTGGTCTTTTTGATGGAAAAATAGTAAAAGAGGAAGATTTTATGGACTGGAGAGTATTGAATGAGGCAGATTAATCTATATTTAATGCTAACCGCTATGATGGCCGCATGGGGCTTTAATGTAATTGCTGTAAAAATCGTTGTCATTGAATTTCCACCTGTTACAATCACAGCACTTCGTGTTTTTATAGCATTTCTAGCACTAGTACCATTTATCATCTATAAAAAATTGTATCGTAAATTAACTAGAAAAGAATGGTATTACGTAATTGGTATTTCCGCTTTTGGTATATTTGGTTTTCAATACTTTATGTCTGTTGGATTAAATTATACAACGGCAACAAATGCGGGGATACTATTAGGGGCATCACCCATAGCGACTGCAATTGCAGCGGCTATTTTTCTCAAAGATAAATTTACTTTTCTAAGTGGTTTAGGCTTTGTATTAGGCTTTATAGGCGTTAGCATTATTGTTATAGCAGGAAGTAATGAAGGATTTTCGATTTCAATTGGTGATTTGTATCTTTGCATCTCCGTCATTGTTCAGACAGTTAGCTTCGTGTTGATCAAAAAAATTTCTGAAACACTGAATACGACTTATATGACTGGAATGACCCTATTAATAGGTTCATTTATACTATTCTTTCATGCAATTATCACTGAACCTAACGGTATCTCACAAATACCTGAGGGTAGCGGTGTTGCTTGGGTACTATTGATTTTCTCTGGTTTTGTTGCCACTGGATTAGGCTACTTAATTGTGAATTCTGCCATCCAACAGGTAGGTGCTGGTAATTTCGCAATCTTTTTGAATCTGTCTCCTTTCTTCGCAGTAATTTCTGCCTATTTCGTATTACATGAAAGGATTTATATGTCACATTGGGCAGGATTTGTTTTAATCGTAATCGGTGTACTTCTAGGAGCTAGAATAAGGCAATTCAAACGAAATAAAGAAGGTACTGTCAGTACTACAATAAAAGTATAAGTGAACAGAAAAAACGTAAAACTATTCTAATCTTGGGTACTCAAGATAAGATATTACTTGGGGAAAGTGGGTTAAGTACAAAGGAAAGAAAAGCGTATGAACTGATAAATAAGGGAAAAGCAATAAGAATTTTGAAGGAAGAGGAGTTTATGGAATTGCTTAATCAAGTAATTAGTTAATCCACTTCAACATTAAGAACAAGAGACTGATAATGTTAAAGGAAGATCATAAATGAAAAATATTGAAGAAAAGATTAGCGAAATGTTTAATCGTATTGAAATTTTCCCACCATACTCACCAGATCCAATTATAATTACACAGTTTTCATGGAATCAAAAATATGGAAGATTTCAAGGTTGTTTATTTTTTGGCTGATCAAAAATATGTGTTTCATTATAATGAACAGATCGCCAGCCGAATAGGAGCTCATTTTTCAAATAATCCTTTGGAGCAGCTGGAGAACGAGGTTCTATACATGAAAAGGATGTACGAGCGAGGGATTGGGGCTAAAGAATATTATCCATTTACGGATTTTGAATAATTATTACTTAAAGAAAACTCTAAACTTTTTGCTGAGGCGGAAAATTGAAATAGCAGTTGAAGGAGATGAATATGGTGGGAATAATCAATAAGAGTTCAGAAGATAAACCCAAAACCTATACACTTTTGGGAGTAGATAATCTTCCATATGTGAGTGAGACTCCAGGTTTATTGGGAGGAAATAGCAAAAGTAAAATTTATGGGCGTTTTGATTGTGGTGCTGCAAACCGTGCTTTAAAAATTGGTGGGTATGAAGAATATCGAGTATTCTTTGCCGATGAGGAGACTGCCATTGCGGCAGGGTATAGACCTTGTGGAACATGCATGCGTGAGCAGTATGCAATATGGAAAAACCAAAAAGGCAAGTCTGTTAACAAGAATCTGTAGGTATACTTGGCAAGGAGAGTAATTTCAATTCTTTTCAATAAATCACATGATTCAAATCAAATTGAACAAAATGGTTAACAATTAATTTTGATAAAGCTGGTGAAACGATGGACAATATACTGGATCTTTATAAACAAGAGCTCAATGATCCTTCTCGAGGGTATTTTATTTTTGATACAAAAGGAACTGCCAAGGACCATGATGATGTTGACTTTGTCTCCTACAATTGGTCACCAAGCAAATTTAATCGTGTAAAAGAGGGAGATTTATTTCTGTACCGGAGGCCGAGTTCGGCTTCAGAAATTAATGGGAAGTTCTATTTTTTTGGAGCAGGAAAAATAGAATCCATTGAATTTATTGGCGAGGATCGAGTGAAAGGGATTATACGGAAACCGATCGCCTTTACTCCCGTCCTGCTTCCTAATGATGTAGAGGATTTCCGGTGGACGTTTAAAGAAAGAGGGAAAAACTGGGGATATTTCTTTAATCAATATGGGATGACGACGATTACAAAAGAAGATTTCATGGGGATTGTTCAAGAAGCTTTTGCCCAACGAATGGATGCCTTTCCCACAACAAAAGCAGAACTGTTATCAGAGGTTGAGACCATTCAAGAACTGCAAAGACAGCATTATTTTGTGGATGATCATTTTGGCCAACAAAAAAAGCGGGTCGGACAACCTGTTTTTTCAGAACAGGTAAAGAAAAATTACGGGTACGCTTGTGCGATTACCAAAATCCAGACAAAATCCTTTTTGATTGGCTCGCACATCATTCCTTGGTCGGAACGAAAGGATACTCGGTTGGATCCGCAAAATGGCATTTGTTTGTCTGTATTACTAGATAAGGCATTTGATAAAGGGTATATCACGATTACACCTGATTATTTCATAAAGGTTTCAACTAAAATTAACGATGACCCAGCATTAGCTGCGGAACTATCCAAATATCATCTTCAAAAAATGAAAGTACCAAAGTATCAACCACCTAAAAGAGAATATCTCGAGTGGCATAATGAGGTTGTTTTTAAAGGTTAAAAAATGATTTAGGCAAGCCTAAAATAAACCAGAAGGTAGAAAACAATTAAAAGTTGTAGCTACCTTTTTTTCGTCAGAACGTAAAGCTATTCTCCTATATTTATATAACCCTCAATTTACAAATGGTATAATTTAACTAAAATAGAAAAGTAGGTGTCACGATGATGGCTCTATGAAAGACTGGGAGTTTTTTAGGAAATGGGTAAGAGGAAGTGAGGAGTAGAAATGTTAAAAGAAGGGAAGATTTATAGAAGAAAAGATTTGCATACTAAGCTAGGAGGTCAGCAGCAATCTGGTATAAGTACACCTAGTCAATACCCCGTGATTATGATTTTTTCCGGGGAGAGTGGAAAGAATTTTGGATATAATGATGGTTGGCAGGATAACGATGTTTATTATTATACGGGTGAGGGCCAAGAAGGGGATATGAAGTTCACCAAGGGAAATAAAGCGATCAGGGATCATCAGCTGAACAAAAAAGCGATATGGTTGTTTCAAAATCATAAACCAGGTCTGGTTAAATTTATCGGTAAAATGAGTTGTATCGGCTACCATCATCGAAATGCACCAGACCGAAATGGCCATGATCGAGAAGCAATCGTGTTTGAATTGATACATAAGAAAAAGTAAAATGAGTTTCATATTTTCCTACATAGGAGATACAAAAATGGAAACAAGACACTATTTAAGATGTGGTTGGTCAGGTACGATTCATCAGTTTTTACAGCTGGAAGAATCTCAATTTATTGCGAGCTTAACTGAATTTGTTGGTGAAGCAAAAGCTGTGCAGGTGGAAGCCTGGAGAGATTGCTATCACGTATTGCAGAATAGCCTCCTCCCGTTTGAACACGAGAATTGGCAGCTGATCTTTGAATATGAGTTACCTAGGGAAGGAGGACGTCGCCCAGATGTATTGCTGCTAATCCATGGTGAATTACTTGTATTGGAATTCAAAATGAAAGGCAATCCACGTTCATCCGACTGGGAACAGCTCTCTAGCTATGTTCGTGATTTTCATCATTACCATGAAACGATTGCCAAGTATAGCTTACGGGTCAGAGGTGCACTCGTTCTTACTTTTTTTAAAGAAGCAAAAATGCAAGTAAATACAGAAAAACAGCTATATTTAACTTCAGGCACAGGGTTAGGGGATTTTCTGAAGATACTAAAGAAAAACGCTAATGGAAAATTGGTGGATAGCGAAGAGTTTCTTCAAGGATCATACGAAAGATTACCGACCCTTGTTGAAGCTGCTAGGGCGATTATGAAGCATGAGGCCATCCCTTCGATTAGAAAAGTTAACAATACCAATATTCCTCAGGTACTCGAGACACTTGTTGGTATTGTAGAGGAAGCAAAAAAGACGAAAAGTCACCATTTGGTTTTGTTAACAGGAGTACCGGGTGCTGGGAAGACGTTGGTAGGTTTACAGTTCTCACATATGGTCGAAGATGCAGTCTATCTATCTGGAAACGGACCATTGGTGGATGTCCTACAAGACGCCCTTGGAAATAAAACGTTTGTACAAGCATTGAAGAATTTTAAATGGGAGTATCTAAAGCATCGTAAGATCCCAGTGGAGCATATCTTTATTTTTGATGAGGCGCAGCGTGCTTGGGATTCTAAGAAGATGAAGAAGCCTTTTTCTGAACCGGAGCTGATGGTGCAAATCGCACAGGACCAGAAGGATTGGTCGGTGAATATTGGCTTAATTGGCGAAGGGCAGGAAATATATGAGGGTGAAGAAGGTGGGCTTCCGTTATGGAATACAGCCATAAAGAATGGGCAATGGACCGTGCACTCCCATGAAAATTTAGATGGTCAATTTCCCCATGCCACTCAGCACGTAACGCATCCCCATCTAAACTTAAATGTATCACTACGAAGTCATTTGGCTCTTGGCTTGCACGCTTGGGTACACCATTTGCTGACAGGCAAGATCAATGAGGCTAATGAGGAGACAAAACAATTAAAACAAGATCGGTTTACGTTATATGTTTCTAGAGATTTAGAACAAATTAAGAGCTTTGTACGGACACGATATCAGGGGCAGGAGCAGGCGAAACAGTTCGGGCTAGTGACTTCCTCGAGAAGGGAGTATGGTATTCGCCAGCCTTATCATTTTGTAAAGGGTTTACCTCTTCCCTCTAGGTATACAACAAAACCCTATGTCTCTTATTTTAATCACACTCAATCTGATTACTATTCTTCTACACTACAATTTGCCGCTTCGGAATTTGAAACACAGGGGCTAGAGCTTGATTTAGCGGTAGTATGTTGGGGCTATGACTTAACCTGGAATGGAAGAGAATGGATCGATCATTTCTAGGATAGGAATCTACTTGACCCAAAAAGGATCCGATTGAATAGTTATCGTGTCTTGCTGACACGTGGACGGGATGGGATGATTATCTATATTCCCGATGTAGCGCATTTTGATGCCACTTGGTCACTTTTTAAGGAGATTGGTGTGGAAGAATTGAGGTAATATAGACATTTCTACTAAAAGATACTTAGCGTTTAAAGAAACTGAAACATACGATGAGTCATATAAAGAAGAAATTCTTTCTAGATTGAAGAATTCTTACGAGGACAGGAAATTACTAAGCTAACAGTAATTGATATTGTCAAAAAGATTCAAAAGGAGAATCCATCTTCTGAGAGTTTTGTACATTGGAGAAATACCGGGGACTTGGTGAAATATGCTGAGCCACGGCTAGGATCAATGGGATCACAGAGTTAAGATAGAAGTTAAGACAATCAATTTAGATGTATCTTGGTCAGACATTTACAATAAACTGATTTCATTTATAAAATGAAAACAAAACGGTAGATTGGACTCTGCCGTTTTGTCTATAAAGGGTATACCCATAGGTTCAACTTTATTATGGATCAGCATGCCTGGTCTTTTTTTATTGGTTAATAAAAACCGTAAAGGATTTCTTTCTATATATGTTAGTGCTCCTATTGGTTTATTACTAATTCCAGTTGGCTGATTTTGTCAAATCTAGTAGAATTAAGTTGGAGTAGCAATTTTGAAACGACCAGTTTATTTATAGGGAAACCAAAAGTCACATTATACCCAAAGTAATAATAGGGAATATATGAATATATAATGAATGGAATCGGAATTTGAAAAGAGGTCCTGTGAATGAAAGACAAGCTTATACATATGAGGGACAAACTTAATGATATCAGTCGGCGTAATCGTTCCATAAGACTAGTCAAGCTATATAATAAGTGGAGCTTCGATTTAACCGAGCTGGACAATTTATCAAAGCTATCAAAGGAAAAAGTCAGTGAGTCCATTGTCGAGCAAATTATAAGGCGTCCCAAAAATGAACTGATGTTATTAAAGCCAACGCTTGATCATGAAACTTCTATGGCCATTTCTAAAAAGCTGACGGATTTGTATCGGAATATCAAGGCAATAGAAGATGAAACGGGTATTCATGATTTCTATCTCGGGTTTCCCTTTTTATCTGGCACCTTTGCGGATGGGACATTTTTTCAAGCACCATTATTCTTATATCCTGTTAGGTTAGAAAAGAACAATGTCCATTCTCAAAAGTGGGTTCTGAAGATCGAGGATGATGAACCCCAGATTAATCGGACGTTATTTTTAGCGTTTAGAAAGTTAAATAATCTTAACTTTACAGAAGAGTTCTATGAAAAAGCTGCCGAAATGGCTGTCAATTATAACTACGACGATTGGGTCAGTTTTTTAAAGAGCTTTGAAATGAAGATTTCGTTCTCTGCTCAAGGTTTAACGAAACTGAAAGAATATAGAAAGGAAGAAGAGCCTGAAGCTGCAGGATTAACCTTGTTGGAGAATGCAGTAATTGGAAATTTCCCACAAGGCGGGTCTTCCTTAGTCAAGGATTATGAGGACCTTATTTTGTTATCTGAAGAAAGTGATTTATCCTTAGCCGGCGAACTGATTGAGCCTCTAGATCAAGTGGTAGAGGCTGATAGTGAACAAGTGGTATCCGAAAATGCAGCTGTTCAGGAAAAGGAATCAGAGATTTTAAACTTATTACAGGCAGATGGATCTCAAGAAGAGATTATTAAAGAAGCACGATATAAAAAAGGGATTGTGGTTCATGGGCCGCCTGGAACTGGCAAATCACAGGTTATTGTGAATCTGATTACGGATGCATTGCAGCAGGAAAAGAAAGTATTGGTTGTTTGTCAAAAACGTGCGGCCTTAGACGTTGTTTTTCAAAGGCTAGATGGATTGGGATTAAGCAACCATGTGGCTCTTGTGCATGATGAAAAGAATGATCGGAAGAAGCTATATGCAAAAGTAGCAGCGGTTATCGAACAAAATAAAGTTTCATTTGAGTATGCAAATAATCAGCTGAATTCCACTTCAAAGAAGTTGTCGTCACAGGAAGAGCTCTTGAACAGCATCGCTAGTGCTCTATACAGCTACCAAGACTTTGGGCTACGGTTATATGATTTATATGGATTAGCAAAGCCAGTAACGGAAACCACCCAAATGATCGATCTCCATGCAGTGCTACCGGCATTAAATAAAGATGTGTTGGTCGATATTTCTGAAAAAGTTTATACCTATGCCGAATGGTATGAACGATTTGGGGATGAAAATTTCCCGTTAAAAGAGCGAAAGTCCTTCGCTAATTTTAATATGAAAGAAAAACTTGAAGCGATTGAAATCTTGAATGATGTCATCGACAAAGCCAAGCAATCAGTTGAATACATTGAATCACTTGATCATGAGAAAATTACCCCTGGTTACACTTGGCTGATTGAAAATAAATTAGGTAAGATTTATCCAGACCTTGAAGATGGATCGAAAAAGACGTTACAAGGGTTACGACTTTGGTGGTGGACCTCTGTATCAGGTAAAAACATCATCGAAGAGTTACTCGAAGGGGAAAAATTCAAAGGGACAAACTCCACTGAGTGGTTAAAGGTGAAGAAGTCACTCGTTATCATGCATCAATTAGGAAAAGTGACCAAAGCCATGGCGGAAGAAGTAGAAAAGTTGAAGAAGTTCCTTGAGGATTCCAAAATCAACACGCTAAAAACGAGAATCTCAGAAGGCGATATTCCATTACCGGAATTAGATAAAATATTGGAATACATTCATCGTGACTTTGAGGAACTGCAGCAAATGGATGTGTATTGGAATCAATGCAATGAGGTTGAGAAGAAGGTCATTCAGCTTCTTAGTAAGAAAACCGCAGCGAATGAATTAACATTATCGGCATATTGGGTTGAATTATTCCAGAATTCTGCTTATGTGCATTGGATTGATCAAACGGAAAAGCAGCATCCGCAAGTTCAGAAGATCTCCACCAATGAATTTGCAAGAATCCGAGAGTCGTTTGCTGGTTTAATTGAGGAAAAAAGAAAGGTTGGCACGCAGTATTTAATTCATACCTTAACGAAGAAAGTGGATACTGTTCAGAACCTCCATCCAAAGCCTATTAGAGAGTTAAAGCATCAGGTCGGAAAGAAAAGACAGGTTTGGCCGCTTCGACGGTTGGTGAATCAATTTGCCGCGAATGGTCTCGTGGACATTTTGCCTGTATGGCTTGCTTCACCAGAAATCGTGTCATCCATTTTTCCATTACAAGAAGGGTTATTTGATATAGTCATCTTTGACGAAGCCTCCCAGTGTACAGTAGAGAGTGGAATTCCAGCGGTTTACCGTGGAAAACAGGTCATTATTGCGGGTGACGAGAAGCAGCTGCCACCATATAACTTGTTCCAATCCTCTGTTGTAAATGACGAAGACGAGGATGAAACATATGATACCGATGAATCAGTCAGCCTATTGAACCTAGCCAAGAGGAGATTTTCTGAAAAAATTCTACAGTGGCATTACCGTTCGAAGTATGAAGAGTTAATCAATTATTCCAATCACGCTTTCTATAACGGTCATGTTCAAATCGCTCCAAATGTGGTTCCCTTTAAACAGCCGCCGGCCATCCATTGGCAGAAGGTGGATGGAAGGTGGATCAATCAATGCAATGAAGTGGAAGCGATAGAGGTAGTGAATATTCTCAGGGAGATCTTAATCCATCAACCTGGAAAAACAGTGGGGATTATCACCTTTAATGCCAAACAGCAAACGAAAATCCAAGATCAGATTGACAGGCTGCTAGGTGAAGATGAGAAGTTTAGTGCGGTCTATCATCAAATGTTAACCAGGGACCTAGATGAACAGGTTTTTGTGAAAAACATTGAGAACGTGCAGGGGGATGAGCGGGATATAATCCTTTTCTCGATCACCTATGCGAAGAATGAAGAAGGCAAAGTGGTGAACCGTTTTGGTGACCTTAATAAAAAAGGTGGAGAAAACAGGTTAAATGTTGCGGTTTCAAGGGCAAAAGATGCCATTATTGTTGTATCCAGCATTGAACCTGACGAACTTAATGTAACCAACACGGCTAATATGGGACCGAAACTATTCAAAGCATATCTGAAATATGTAAAGGCTGTTTCCAACTCTCAGGTTGATGAAATCAAAGCCGTGGTGCACGAAGTGAATGAAAATGTAAATACCCATGTCCAACAGAAAGAGTTACACTTTGATTCTCCTTTTGAAGAGCAAGTGTATCAGCAGATGAGAAATCTGGGGTATGAGGTAACGACTCAGGTAGGGATGTCGAGTTATCGAATTGACATGGCCATTGTTCACCCTGATGATTCATCTCGCTACATTTTGGGGATAGAGTGCGATGGTGCGATGTATCATAGTTCTAAGAATACGAAGGAAAGGGACGTTTATCGCCAGAAATTCTTAGAAAGTAGAGGCTGGACCATTGAACGAATCTGGAGCCGTAACTGGTGGAAGAACGCATCTACTGAAATCGAGCGGATTGACCAGAAGGTGAAGGAATTGTTGAGAAGTGAAGGGGTAAGAGAGAAGATAGTGAAATAACCAATGAAATAAGGACCAGCACGATCTAGTAAATTTAGTGTGCTGGTTCTTTTTTGTTTTGGGAGAAGGGTGGTACGAAAAGTTGAATATGGTTGTTCCAAACTTTGATGTTGCTGAGCGAGAAGAAGAGATCATAAAAAACTGGACGAAGGAAAGATTTGAATGCCGCTTTCTCTATCATTTTTGAGAGGAATGTAAGGAATTCATACACTAAAAAGACTATGAGCGCTTCATGACGACCGTATTCTTGTATCTCCTTAAGTTTCGGGCCTCATGAACGCTTCATGACGACCGTATTCTTGTACCTCCTTAAGTTTCAGGCTCATGAACGCTTCATGACGACCGTATTCTTGTACCTCCTTAAGTTTCGGACCTCATGAATGCTTCATGACGACCGTATTCATGTTCCTCCCTAAGTTTCGGGCCTCATGTAAATTTAAAACCAGACCATGTATTTGGGATAGTCTGATGAAATGACAGTTAAAATAACAAAAATTGAGTATAAAGTTTGGTACTTAGTTTTAAGTTTTGATATTAGGAAAATTTGTCAGGTTAAATCCTATCCAAATAGAATGTATGTTCTTGTTGTAAGCTTCTTATGATATACTAAAAGAGCAATAGAATAGGTATCTCAAGGGTGGTCGGCTCACTCCCAACAGAAAGGGGGTGATGCTGTATGACGGTATTTGATTTATGATTGCGATTGCTTTTGCTAGTTTAATCGTAGCCGTACTGTCATTTAACCAAAAAAAATAATCCACCCTTGAGTTCACGGCTCTGGTGGATTATCTTCACTATATAGCTGACCCCCATTGAGGGACCGTCTATTGCTGGACCGAACATGTGACTGCATGTTCGGTCTTTTTAAAGTATGCAATTATTAAATATATTATAACCGATAATCGTGGTAAAAAGACAATTAAAAGTTGACTTAATAAAAGTAAAATCAAGAAAACTGTCGAATTAATCTAGTATAATTTCATATGCGAGGTGGATCAAAGTGGATAAAAAAAAGAATTCCATTAGGACATGATTGGCATTTGCCAAAATGCCAAGTGGTAAATGATTACAATGCGAATTGATCCTGAGATGGTAGCTACAGTAAAAAATCAGCACAAAGTTTCATTCTTCCCACACAATAGGCCATCCTTAATGAAGCTGAAGGGGAGCCCAATGATTAGGGAGGGGATGCCTGTCGGCTCTTATTGCATTATAAGGTTTTCGCAGAAGCAAAGGAAAAGATTTTAGTTAGAATAAAGGTGACAGTAGTTACAACAATCATGCTTATGACACTTTCTAAAAACATATCATCACTGTATTCTTCCATTTTAAATCCTAATGATAATGGAGCGCCATCCTCTAGTCCGGTTGGCAGGAAGTACAAGTAATGGTCAATGATCAAGTCCGCCACTCCAAACACCTGAAAAAATACGAAGCCAATTACGGCCGATGTTACGAAAAGTTTACCTGTTTCCGTTTTATTTTTGAGGTAGATTACAGATATAAAAGATAGGGCACCAATGATTATAAAAAATTCTCCCCACTCAACATATAGCGTTTAGTAATCATTAACAACAATAATAGTAATCCAAGTACCAACCCCAGTACCCATCTTTTCATCCAATTTCCTCCCCATGAAAAAAATGTTTATCTCTATACTACCACAAAAACCCATTGTTTCCTCCATTTGGATATTCGTTTAAAAGGGGTACAAATATGTAGGATTAGTTCTTTATAGGGCTTTAATTGAAGTGTTAATGCTGTCACTTTTCTTCATGTTTTATAGTTCTAAACCTATCTTTAATTTCTTCAAATCCTACCATACTTATATCTCACATGTTTCCTTCTACTCTGAACTCCTAAATTTAATTAAAAGATCTAAGGGGTTATTGCAAAGAAGATTGCAAATGGTCTGTTACCTGTTCCTGTTGTTAGAAAGATTGTAGTCAAGCCAAAAAAATGGAGGTATTGTCATGGAAGAAACACTAAATAAGATTCTTTCAGAACTACAACATTTAAATTTAAATCATCAAGATTTAATGGCAGCCCAGAAGGATTTAGTAGGTCGTATAGAAAATCTAGAAAAAGGTCAAAAAAATTCAGGTGCAACTAGTACAAGAAATATAAATAAGTTCATCAAGAGCTAATGTTCGGACAGCAGCAATTAAAGTTTCGGATGGAGGAATTAGAAAATAAATTTTCATTGGGGCAAAAGGAATTAAAAGAATTAATATTACGAACGACCGCTTATATGTCGGGAAGACTGTCTGTTTCGGAAAGAATGAAGATGGAAATCGACTGGTTAAATGAGAATGAGCGACACGAGCTTCTAATTAAAATCAATGTAAAAAATGGTATAAGCAAGGGCCATACTCGGTCAGACGATGGGGTGAAGATCAGTATAATGATTACTAAAGTAATACAAATAATGCAATCCGTTTTATATTAATAAAAACGGGGGTTTATTTTGGAAGAAAAACTAAATAGTGTACTTTTAGAATTAGGAAATTTAAATAAAGGCCAGAAAGAATTAATAACTCGTTCAGATAAAATGGAAAATGGGCAGAAGCAATTTTTGAATCGTACAGACCATCTTGAAAAAGGTTAGGATTTATTGTCCGCAGGTCAAAATGAAATAAAAGATTTAATTAAGCATAGAACCACTCTAATGACCGAAAATTTCACCTATATATTAAAAAAGAGTTGAATGATGTAAAGAGAAAAGTCAATAAACTTGAACAGAAATAATTTTTTTCTCAACTAGAGGGGTTATTTCACCATATAAACAAGTGGAGATTTTGCATGGGTTTTGCATGGGGACGGTTCTCCTGCTTCCTAAGTATTTCAAGGAAGCAGGAGAACCGTCCCCAAGCACTTTCACTATATAGGAATAGTAAAAAAAAGAATAGTAAAAATATTTAAAAAAACTGTATTGACGTTTAAATTTGAAGTTGTTATTATTTAAATCAGAAACCGGTTTCAGAAATCGGTTTCAGAAACCGGTTTCGGATATCTGGGGGAATTGTTGTGGCTACCATTGATGATGTAGCAAAGAAAGCTGGAGTATCAAAGAGTTCAGTATCAAGAGTTTTAAATAATAATTATAACCACATGTCAGAAGAGATGAAAATTAAGATACAACAGGCGATACAAGAATTAAATTACAAACCCAATTCTGTTGCACAAAGTTTAAAAAAGAAAGAGACGATGGTGATTGGTCTTGTTTTAGCCGATTTAGCTCCCTTTTGGGCAGAAGTAATCAAAGGAATACAGGATGAAGCAATGAAAAATGGTTATAGTTTAATGGTAAGTGACTCTTCCATGAACCCATCAAGTGAAGAAAATAATATAGACCTACTCGTCAGTAGACAAGTCGATGGGTTAATAATTAATACAATTAATCCAAATTCAATGATTTTTAATCAATTAAAGTCTGAAAAGATTCCATTTGTTTTTGTTAATAGTAGATCAGAACAGATAGACGAAGATTTAGTGGTTGTAGATAATACGCATGGAACAATTGAAGCTTTGGAATATTTAATTGAATTAGGACATAAACGGATAGCGATTATGCTATATCCAATTGAAAATATTATGGTTCGGCAAGAGAGACTCGATGCTTATCGGAAGGGATTAAGACAAAACAATCTTCCAATAGATGAATCATTAATTAAAATATGTAAGCCCGAAAAGGATAACGGTGTTGAAACCACGTTAGAGCTATTAAAGATGGAAAATAGGCCGACTGCCTTTTTATCTACTAATGCTAATTTAACACTAGAAGTATTAAAAGGTGTTAGAATGGCTGGGCTGCACGTACCAAATGATATTTCCGTCATCGGTTATGATGATTTTGATTGGACCCCTCTACTAGATCCACCCCTTACAACGGTTGCTATCAATGGGTTTGATATGGGTTCAAAAGCAACAAATATCTTAATCAAAAAGATTAAGAGAAAAACAAAGAAGAAACCCGAGACTCTTAAAATCATACCAGAACTTATTATTCGTAATTCTTCGGGTATGTTAAAAGCTAATGCTTTTGAAGAAATAAATTCAAGTATTTAAACATGAGAAGGGGGATCGTACTATTGAAGATTACAAGATTAGAAACTTTACATGTACAACCAAGGTGGATGTTTTTAAAAGTACATACCGATGAGGGGATTGTTGGCTATGGTGAACCGATTGTGGAAGGACATGCTCACACGGTAGAAACGGCCATAAGAGAATTGGAAACGTATTTAATCGGTCAAGATCCCCTTAAAATTGAACATCATTGGCAAGCCATGTACAGAGGCGGCTTTTACAGAGGCGGTCCCATCCTCGTTAGTGCAATCAGCGGGATAGAACAGGCATTGTGGGATATTAAAGGCAAGTATTATAATCTGCCAATCTATGAAATGCTTGGGGGAGCTTGCAGAGACAAAATTAGAATGTATGCCCATTGCCATGGAGATTCGATTCAAGAGGCTGTTGACCTGGCATTAAAAAGAAAATCGCAGGGATTTACGGCCATAAAGATTGCCTTGGATGCCCCGGTTCAGATTGTCGACAATAAAAATTACGTAGACAAGCAGGTTGAGAGACTTTCTGCTATTAGGGCAGCGGTCGGAGATGAAATGGATATTGCCATTGATTTTCACGGCAGAGTTAGTCCAGCGATGGCGATCCGATTGGCTGCAGCATTCGAACCTTTTTACCCTATGTTTATCGAAGAACCCTGTTTGCCAGAAAATGTTGATGCAATGGTGAAAATCGCAAACTCAACCACGATTCCGATCGCAACCGGTGAAAGGTTATTTACAAAATGGGGATTTAGAGAAGTGATAGAAAAACAAGCCGTATCGATTGTCCAACCGGATTTATGTCATGCAGGCGGCATTTTTGAAGCCAAGAAGATTGCGGCCATGGCTGAAACGTATTATGGAGCTATCGCACCTCATAATCCTTTGGGGCCGATTTCATTAGCAGCCTGTCTACAGTTGGATGCATGTACTCCAAATTTTTTAATACAGGAACATCCTACGTTAGATGACCTATCAGACTTAGGAAATGGATTTCTAAAACATCCGTTTAAAATTGAAAGCGGTTTTATTTCTATTCCGGAAGGGCCAGGATTGGGAATTGAACTGGATGAAGAGGCATTAAAAGAAAGAATATTTGAAGGTAAATGGGAAACACCAAGGCTTTATCATGAAGACGGTTCTGTAGCAGATTGGTAAAGATCTGCTTTTAGAATAAAAAAACAAAATATTCGGGAGGTTCCTATGAAAAAGAGTAAAACCTTGAAAATGTTTTTATTATCCATTCTTACGTTGTCTTTACTGTTAGCTGGGTGTTCACAAGAGAGTGGCAGTTCCAATGGAAGTAAGTCAGATGGTTCACCTGAACAAATTACACTGAAAATCCTCTCTCCTACGGTGGTAGAAAATCCTGAAGGTGAAGTCGAGAAACAATATGCAGAAGATTATATGAAAGAAAATCCAAATGTCAAAATTGAATTTATTGGAGTTCCCATGAATGAGGTTTACACTAAGTTAACCACAATGGCTACTGGTGGTGAAGTTCCAGATATCTTTATTAATTCACCAGAATTTTATGGAAAAGCACAGGAAATGGGAATCGTTGAAAACTTAACTCCTCTATTAGGCGAAGACTATGTCAAAGGTTTTTACCCCGCAACTTTAGAACAAGCAACACTAGATGGTGACTTGCAGTTTGCTCCATTTTTTACAATTCCAACTGGATTATTGTATCGAAAAGATTGGTTTGAAGAAGAAGGTTTACAGCCACCAACGACTTGGGATGAATTCTTAGAGGCAGCTCAGAAATTGACAAAGGACACAGACAATGATGGGAAAAAGGATCGTTGGGGATTTGCAATGGTTGGAACCAAGAATGGTTCAGGTGGTTCTCGCTTTATCCCGATGATGCGTACATTTGGCGCAGCCGAATTGGTTGAAGAGTCAGGGGAATGGGAAACTCAATTTGATTCACCTGAAGCGATTGAAGCGTTCAAATTTTTTGGAGAACTGGTTACCAAGCATGACGTAGTACCTCCTGGACCGTTGCAAACTGGCTATCCAGAAGCTGTCAGTTTAATGGCCTCTGAAAAAGCAGGCATGATGATCACTGGTCCACATTCTATTGGTGCAATCTTAAAACAAAATCCTGATTTGAAAGGTAAGATTGCCGGTGTTCCACTTCCAGCTCCAGAAGGAGAAAAAACAGTATCCGTTCTTGGAATGCTAGGATTCTCTATATCTGCAACAAGTGAACATAAGGAAGAAGCCGCAAAATATCTAAAATTCATGTTAAATAAACAAAACCAGTTGAAATGGAATGAGATAACAGGACGACTTCCTGCTCGAATTGAAGCTGGCGATGATCCGCAAGTGAAAACTCCTGAGCTGGAAGGATTTATTGAAGCATTAGACTTTGCATTTGAATTACCAACTGTTCCTTATTATCCGAGTGTTCAACTTATTTCAGCAGAAGCTTATCAAGCCATTATCTCTAAAACCTCAACCCCTGAAGAGGCAGCTAAAAAAGCGGCAGAGTCTGTAAGAACCGAAATAAAAAATAATTAAAACATTGTTTAATAGGGAAAGGTGTTCTTACCTTTCCTTATTAAACTAGTAAGGAGGAAACCGTGAGAAATACATATGCACAGCAAAATAAATGGGCGGGTTATTGGTTCATCCTGCCGTCCCTTATTATCATGATGCTTTTAATCGCGTATCCTTTATTATTTGGTGGATATATTAGTTTATTTAATACCAATCTCCTTAATAAATGGGAGTTTGTTGGATTTGATTATTATCTTCAAGCGATTAAGGATCCTGAGTTTCTCCAAAAAATTGGTTTAACGTTTAAGTATACTGGACTAGTTGTAATTGGCAATTTATTTGTTGGAACATTCCTGGCAATCATCTTAAATATGAAACTTCCAGGGCGATTGATATTTCGAGCTATTCTAATCCTGCCTTGGCTTTTCCCAGATGTTGTGGTGGCACTGCTTTGGAAATGGCTCTTTAATCCTTTATATGGGTTAATTAATCATATTTTGGGTGGAATGAATTTAATTAGCGAACCTATTGCTTGGTTGGATAAACCAGAGTTCGCTCTGTTCGGAGTTGTTATGGCAAGTATTTGGAAAGGTTATCCTCTCGTTATGATTCTTGTACTTGCCGGGTTACAATCCATTTCAAAAGATTTATATGAGGCTGCGGAGATTGATGGAGCGAATAAATGGAAATCGTTTTTACATATTACTCTGCCAGGTCTTATGCCTGTTTTGGTTGTTACCATCATCCTTGAAACTGTCTGGTGGTTTAAGCATTTTACGATTGTTTGGTTATTAACGGCAGGTGGACCAGTAAATGCTACAAGTGTCATTAGTATTGATATTTATAATACCGCGTTCCAGGATTTTAGATTTGGAAAAGCTGCAGCCACGGCCGTCATCGTCTTTTTCATTTGTTTATTAATCAGCTATCTTTACAGGAGGTTTTTAGCGAATGATGACAACTAAAAGAAGAAAAACTCTCCAATATACCGCAGCTTACAGTATTTTAGGTATTGTCTCGTTGATGGTCATTATACCCGTTCTATGGATGCTATCTACCGCTGTCAAAAATGATCAGGAGATCTTCACCGTACCGCCTAAGTGGATTCCAGATCAACTTACGTTTGAAGCATTTTCTAGAATATGGACCGATTATCCATTTGCACAGTACTTCTTTAATAGTTTTATTGTTGTTACTACCGCTACATTTATTTCACTGATATTTTCGTGTTTGGCAGGATATGGTGCCTCTCGGTTTAATTTTAGGGGCAAAGGTGCATTTCTTACCTTTTTATTAGTAACACAGATGTTTCCTTCCATTATGCTGTTAATTCCTTTTTATAAAATTATTCAATCGCTTGGCCTCGTTAATACCTATTTGGGCCTCATTCTAACCTATATTTCATTTACCATTCCATTCTGTTCATGGATGATGATGGGATATTTCCAAGGCATACCTAAAGAATTGGATGAAGCAGCTGCGATTGATGGCTGCAGCAGATTCCGGATTTTTTGGCAGATTATTTTTCCTTTAAGTGTACCAGGAGTGGCTGCAACAGCTATTTATTCCTTTATTGTTGGCTGGAATGAATATATGTTTGCCCTTGTTCTAACTCAATCTGAAACGATGAAGACGGTGCCTGTAGGAATTGGTCAATTGATTGGGCAATACAAAATCATGTGGAACGATATGATGGCAGCCTCGCTTGTAGCCACCATCCCGCTTTTACTTTTCTTTATGTTCTTTCAAAAGTATCTGATCAGCGGTCTCACTGCTGGTTCTGTTAAATCTTAGAAGAAGAAAGGAAACTAAAAAAATGAAAATTACCAAATTGGAAGTTGTGCATGTAAAACCTCGTTATTCTTTTTTAAAAGTCCATACAGATGAGGGAATCGTTGGGTTAGGTGAAGCTTGTCTGGAAGGTCGAGCCCGTGTAGTAGAAATGGCAATTAAAGATTTTGAATATTTATTAATTGGTGAAGATCCCCGTCGGATTGAACACCTGTGGAATCTTATGTACCGAGGAACTTTTTATCGGGCAGGAGCGATACTAAGCAGTGCCATTAGTGCGATTGACCAAGCGTTATGGGATATCCTTGGAAAAAGTCTTAATGTACCGGTCTATAAACTGTTAGGCGGAGCAGTAAGGGATAAAATAAGGGTTTATAAGCATGTGCATGGAGATAATATCGAAGAATTTAAAGAAAATGCAAGAGTTGCTGTAAAAGAGGGCTATACCATGATTAAAACAGCTGTCCATGAAATGGCCCATGTAGTCGAAACAAAAGCGTATATTGATAGACAAATAGAGAGAATGGCGATTCTAAGAGATATTATTGGTCCTGAAAGAGATTTCGGTATCGATTTTCATGGGAGAATCAGTCCTGCATTAGCCATTCAATTAGCAAAAGAATTTGAGCCTTTTAAACCAATGTTTATTGAAGAACCTTGTTTACCTGAAAATGTAGATACTATGGTAACAATCGCACGTTCTACCACGATCCCGGTTGCAACGGGGGAACGACTATACACAAGATGGGGGTTCCGTGAAGTGTTGGAAAAACAAGCTGCAGCCATTCTCCAGCCTGATTTGGCTCATTGCGGAGGAATAACTGAAGCAAAGAAGATTGCGGCCATGGGTGAAGTGTATTATGCAGGATTTGCTCCGCATAATCCGCTTGGACCAGTGAATTTGGCAGCAAGCATTCATCTCGATGCAACGGTTCAGAATTTTGTGGCCCAAGAACAAATAACACTTGGAGAAGGTTTAATTAAACAACCATTCGAATTAAAAAATGGCTATCTTGATCTTCCAACATTACCTGGTTTAGGCGTTGAATTGGACGAGGAAAAGTTTGCTCATCTCTTATACGAGGGGGATTGGCGTCTTCCACATTGGTATCATTCCGACGACAATTCATTGGCAGAATGGTAATGATGATTGAATACTAGTCCTTTGGTCGTTGGCCAGAGGTTTCATTTTTATACTGGCATTAATCAAATATGAAGTACTTATAGATAGGAGATGAAAGAATGAGAGATTCAAGAGAACTTCTTAGTTCCTTAGGTTATCCTGCAGGAGATTTGTATAATCTTCCTTCATCGACAAAACGTTTTCCAGATGGAGCTCAATACCGGATTGAGCTTCCTAGTGTGGAAGGTCCAAAAGCATTAAGAGCAACGTTAGAGGAAATAGAGCGATTGAACCTTACGGTCCATCGTGTATCACAAGGGAGCGGCATCATGCT
Source organism: Bacillus sp. MRMR6 (assembly GCF_001940785.1). Classification (GTDB taxonomy): domain Bacteria; phylum Bacillota; class Bacilli; order Bacillales; family Cytobacillaceae; genus Neobacillus. The sequence goes on along the minus strand of NZ_MSLS01000005.1, from coordinate 140,917 downwards.
TTTGACCGATGAAGAAATTAAAGAAATGTGTGAAATGTGTGCAGAGAAAAAAATGGAATTAAGTCTATTTGTGGGACCACGTGAAACATGGGATATTAGTGCACAGCCACATACCTCTGCTGGAAAAGCGATTGCTCTTCGCCATGAAGGAGCCGATCAATTAGTGTATGCAATGGAGGATCTAAAACGTGGAGCAAGCTTAGGGCTACGAGGGGCTTTAGTAGCAGATGAGGGCTTGCTGCTGCTAACTAAAGAAATGAAGAAACAAGGGATTCTTCCCGAAGATTTTGTCATAAAAGTCTCTGTTCAAATGATGGCAGCAAATCCGGTATCGGTAAAAATAATGCAAGATTTGGGTGCTGACACCTATAATGTACCAACTGCATTAACATTGCCCAAACTAGCTGCGATCCGCCAGGCGGTCGATATTCCGATTGATTTATATGTTGAGGTTCCAGATAATCTCGGTGGATTCATCCGGTATTATGAGATACCAGAGCTTATTAGAATCCTTGCTCCAGTGTATATCAAATTTGGATTACGCAACCATCCGGATGTTTATCCTTCGGGCAGCCATTTAGACAATACGAATATTTCTTTATGCAAGGAAAGAGTACGTCGTGCAAAAATCGGCATGCAAATGATGGAACGATATTATCCTGAAGCGGTTACTTCAGAATTAGGTGGTAAAGGTCTTGGTATTCCAGTTGTTAAAGGAAAAGAAGTTGTACTATGAAAATTTTTTAAAAGAAGGTGGTCACAAATATGACAACAACATCAGCAGTTAAGACGTATTTAAATTATATTGATGGTACATGGACAAATTCCTGTTCAGACAAAACCTATGGTAGTATCAACCCGGCAAATAAACATGAAATCGTAGGATATATTCAAGTATCATCCCAAAAAGACCTGGATGGAGCTGTTAAAGCAGCCAAGAATGCGAAAAAAGCATGGCGGAAATTGTCTGGAGCAGCTAGGGGAGAATTTCTTTACAAAGTGGCAGACATCATGGAAAAGAGAATTGAAGATATTTCTCAAACGATGACAAGAGAAATGGGGAAAACCTTACCTGAGGCAAAGGGGGAAACTGCCCGCGGGGTGGCCATTTTACGCTATTACGCAGGAGAGGGAATGCGCAAAATCGGGGATCTGATCCCTTCAACCGACAGTGAAGCGTTAATGTTTACTACAAGAGCTCCATTAGGAGTAGTAGGCGTTATTACCCCATGGAATTTTCCAGTTGCCATTCCTATTTGGAAAATGGCCCCTGCACTTATTTATGGCAATACGGTAGTCTTAAAACCAGCTCAAGAAACTTCGGTTACTGCCGTAAAAGTCATCGAATGCTTTCATGATGCTGGGTTACCAAAAGGAGTTGTAAATCTCGTAACGGGTTCAGGAAGCGTCATCGGTCAAGGCCTGATACATCACAAAGATATTAATGGAATTACGTTTACTGGCTCTGACCAAGTTGGAAAGAAAGTCGGAGAAGGAGCATTTGCTCGAGGAGCTAAATATCAATTAGAAATGGGAGGTAAAAATCCCGTTATTGTAGCTGCTGATGCCGATTTGGATTTAGCTGTAGAAGCAACGATTAGCGGGGGGCTTCGTTCTACCGGTCAAAAATGTACGGCTACAAGTAGAGTCATCGTTTTAAGTGAGGTGTATGATGAGTTTAAGCAAAAATTAATAGAAAAAGTGAAAGAAATTAAAGCCGGAAATGGATTAGAGAATGATACATGGATGGGCCCATGTGCAAGTGAAAGCCAATTGAATTCCGTTTTATCTTATATTGAAAAGGGAATTTCTGAGGGAGCCACACTTCTATATGGTGGAAAAAGATTAACAGATAATGGACTTGATCATGGTTTTTACATCGAGCCAACCGTATTTGAGAATGTTTCTCCAAGTATGACCATTTTCCAGGAAGAGATTTTTGGACCGGTTTTAGCACTGATAAAAGTGGATTCATTAGAAACAGCAGTGGAAGTGGCAAACGATGTAAAATTCGGGTTGAGTGCTTCAATTTTTACTAGGAATATAGGGAATATGCTTTCCTTTATTGAAGACATGGAAGCTGGACTTGTTCGGATCAATGCAGAGAGCGCGGGGGTAGAATTGCAAGCTCCTTTTGGGGGAATGAAACAGTCTAGCTCTCACTCGCGGGAACAAGGGCAGGCAGCAATTGAGTTTTTCACTTCCATAAAAACAGTATTTGTTAAAGCATAAGTGAATTTACAGGTTTAAAAGAACAAAGAGGTGTGGACATGGACGTTGTAAGTATTGGAGAAACAATGATTTTATTTACACCACACACAGATGGTCAAATGAGATATGCTCAAAACTTTTCTACTCGTATCGCAGGTGCAGAAACGAATACATTAATAGGGTTAGCAAAGCTTGGGCACCAAACTGGATGGATTAGCAGGGTGGGGAAGGATGAGTTCGGCTCCTCCCTTTTGTCCACCGTTCGCGGAGAGGGGGTAGATACTTCGCAAGTTATTTTAGATAATCAAGCTCCCACAGGCATTCTTTTTAAAGAAATACAAAATGAAAGTACTATTAGAATCTATTATTATCGTAAATATTCAGCTGCCAGCACTATGAACCCTAAAGATATTAAAGATGACTATCTACTTTCTGCGAAATACCTATATGTAACAGGCATTACACTGGCATTAAGCCCAAGCTGTCGTGATACTGTTTTTTATGCTATACAATTGGCTAAAAAGAATGGATTACGGGTTATTTTTGACCCCAATCTTCGTTTGAAATTATGGGGAGAGGCAGAAGCGAGGAAGACATTACTGGAAATTTCAGCTATGTCTGATGTTGTATTACCAGGTGTCAGTGAAGGTGAGTTTTTATTAGGAACTTCCAATTGTGAAAAGATAGCAGAAGAGTTTCATCAGCTTGGTGTGGATACCGTTATCGTAAAACGAGGTGAAAGAGGGGCTTATTACTCCAATCAACAGGAAAAAGGGTATGTTGAAGGTTTTAAAGTTAATAAAGTAGTAGACCCTGTTGGAGCTGGTGATGGATTTGCTGCAGGCGTTCTTTCAGGGATGTTGGAGCATATGAGTCTTAAAGATTGTGTGAAAAGAGGATGTGCAATTGGTGCCATGGTAACCACCACTAGAGGGGATATCGAAGGGTTGCCTGACCGAGATCTTTTAAATTCATTTATGCAATCATCGAAAAATGATGATGTATTACGCTAGGGGTAGATATGAATGAGTAATTTAAGTAGGAATACTTTAGCAACCATTTTGGAGCACAAAATAGTTGCGATTATGCGCGGTGTAAACCGGAAGGACACACTCCAGATTGTTAACGCACTTCAAAACGGCGGCATCCATGTTATAGAAATTACCTTAAATACACCAAATGCCTTATCCATTATCGAAGAAGTTTCCAATGAATTCGGAGGTAAAGTATTGGTCGGAGCAGGTACCGTTCTAGACCCGGAGTCGGCAAGAGCAGCGATATTAGCTGGCGCTAAATTTATATTGTCTCCAACTGTGAACAAAGAGACTATTAAAATGGCTAAAAGATACGGGGTAGTTAGTATACCAGGTGCCTTTACTCCCACCGAAATTCTAACTGCGTACGAATATGGCGGGGATATCGTAAAGGTTTTCCCTGCAACATTAGGTGAAAAATACATAGCGGATATTCGTGGTCCTCTTTCCCAGATCCCATTACTTCCAACTGGTGGAATAAACTTAGGCAATATTAGAGACTACCTTAAAGCTGGAGCAGTGGGGGTAGGATTAGGAAATTCACTTGTGAACCCAAAAATGGAGATAAATGAACTGTCACTTTCCAAAACAACAGAAGTAGCTAGAGCATATGTTGAAGCTGTAAAAGTAGATTAAACACATACTTTAATCTGTGTTGACACAATCGTTCTGATTTAAAACACAATAGTTGCGTTAATGCGTTGCGATCAGTTTGTTTGGAATGGCTGAGCGGCTTAGAGTGTTACTAGACCAAACTTGTTTTTCTTTGGTAAGAGATAAATTTTCGCATTGCAGCCCAGCTACTTCAAGTGAGAAACCAGATCAAAGAGCCTGCATTTATAGTAAGGGTCCCATTAAAAACCATTTCAAGATAACCGTTTAAATAAAAAACACAGAAAAACTCTCATTGTTCAAAAATGAGAGTTTTTCTATGCTATGTTTTTACATCCATAGTCAGCTAATCTTAGTAATTTTTATTTTTCGAATGGAATCGGGAGTATCTTGATATGCCTTTTGTAATCCGTATGACAATATATTTCCCTTTCCCTGCCATAATGCTTTATTCAATTTATGATTATTTAATGAGTATCATAGATTGGGAGAAAAATACGGACCCAGATTTTTATAAGAATTATTTCATGCCCCCAAAACCTGTCCGTCCGATTGAAGAAATGCAAGAAGAAGGTTATGTAGAAGAATGGATCTGTTACAAAAGCAAAGTAGTATCAGCTAAAAGGCTTACTGTATTCCCAGGACAAACGGTCAATATTTCAGACAAAGCAGCATATGGATTCTATATGCTACAAGGTCACGGTAAGTTTGGAGTATGGGATATTGAAACACCTTCCATGATCCGCTATGGTGAATTAACAAACGATGAATTCTTCGTGACCGCCCCTGCAGCTGAAGCAGGAATCAAAATTACGAACCATTCAAAAACAGAGCCGATTGTACTTCTTAAACACTTTGCAGGTAATAGTGTACTAGAGTAGTTTTTTATACCTTTTCGTGTAGAGTAGACTTCCATGGTCTACTCTATTTTTGTATTAACTGCTAAAGTTAATGCCAGATAGAAAAGTTTTTTAAGACATATTTCCATAGTCATAATCTTTATCAAAAAGAAAAATGGTTATCTCGAAATTCAATGAGTCTTTTTAAAGAATATATTTAGTTAACAACCCGCTTTTAAGAGTCCTCCCTAGAAAAGGAGGACTTTTCATTCATTCAAAGGAAGTAGTGAGTATATGAGATATCAGGAATACCAAACTCTTAAAATAAAGATTAACAGCGGAATAGCGTTTGTTACCAATGATCACCCGCCCATTAATTTATTTGACAGTGTTTTGTTTAATGACCTAAGTAGATTTTATAAAGAGGTGAAAGATGATTATAGTATAAAAGTTATTGCCTTTAACAGTGCAGACCCAGATTTCTTTATCCCTCATTATGACGTTGAAGATATCTTGAAGTTATCCGAACAGCATACAACTGTCCCAAGGAATGGGGCAAAATTAACTTCCTTCAATATTTTATTTGAAAATTATCGAAAACTATCAAAAGTAACAATGGTACGAATAGACGGACGAGTCGGTGGCGGGGGAAATGAGTTTATTCTAGCACTCGATATGAGATTTGCAACCATAGGTAAAGCCTATTTTATACAACCGGAAGTAGGCTTAGGAGTTATTCCTGGTGCGGGAGGGACGCAATATCTCCCAAGACTAATGGGTCGATCTCGTGCACTAGAGGTCATACTAGGATACCAAGATATCGATGCACTAACGGCTGAAAAATATGGAATGGTGAATCGTGCGCTACCAGAGGCCGAAATGGATTTTTTTTTTGAAGAGCTTGCCATTAGAATAGCATCATTCCCTCAAGAAGCCTTACAATTGGCTAAAGAAGCAGTTGATAAGGCAAATACACATATTTTTGATGGACTTCTTGAAGAAAGACAACTTTTTCTTCAATCGGTGATAATCATTCGGCTTCACAGGATAGAATGAGGCGTTTTTTGAAGAAGGGCGGACAAACACGTCAGGTTGAACAAAAAATTGAGGATGTCATTTCTGATTTGTAAAGATATGCGCTTTATTGAATGAATGCCATTTTTATTAATACAACAGGATCTATACTGGGACGTCCGCGTTCAGCAGAGTACATCTCTTGAACAAGAGGATATATAAATGAAAAATCTATAGCAGCTTCCACTTTTCGGACCAAGTGGTTCTCAGGCACCAACTGTTCTAGAGTTACCATTTCTAATTGTTCTCGATTTATCTGAGTATTTTTCGTTAGCATTTTCTTCATCACCTTAAGAATTATTAGTTAATTATACAAAAAAACAGTAGACAAGTCCCCCAAAAAGGGGGATTTGTCTACAGTCTGAAGCTACCATAATGGTAGCTTATTATTATTATTATTTCTTTTGTTTCAATTTCTCCATTTTATGTAAAGTATGCTTTGTTCCCCATTCATGCATTGCTTCTAAAATTGGTTCCAAGCTCTTTCCGTAGTCTGTAATTGAATATTCTACTTTGGGAGGAACTTGGGGGTATACAACACGCAAAATAATATCCTCATCTTCTAATTCACGTAATTGGGTAGTCAACATCTTTTGCGTAATTCCAGGCATACTACGTTTTAATTCACTGAATCTTTGAGTACCCATCTTCAATAAATGCAATAAAATAATTGGTTTCCATTTCCCAACTAAAATACCTAAAGCATCATCCACCCGACATAATTCTGGCTCTTTTTCCATTCTTAATTCCCCTTTAGTATCCTTTTATATACTATACCACTTTAAAGTGCGTACTTCTTAAAAAGATGTTTATAAATCATAATAACAGTGTCAGATAAAAAATAACAACTTTATATAAAGGTAGGTTTAATAATATGGAAAAATATCGAATCGACCAAAGTAAAGGTCTAGAATTTGGTCTTTATACTTTAGGAGATCACATGCCAGATCCTAAAAATGGAGAACGAATTTCAGCTAAGCAACGGATTCACGAAATTATTGAATTGGCTAAGCTGGCTGAACAAGCAGGTATTGACTTTTTTGGTGTAGGAGAAAGTCATCAAGAGTATTTTGCTACTCAGGCACATACTGTTGTTTTATCGGCTATTGCCCAAGCAACAGAAAAAATAAAAATCGGTAGTTCTTCTACAATTATCAGTACATTAGACCCCGTTCGTGTGTATGAAGATTTTGCAACAATTGACTTAATTTCGGATGGACGTACTGAAATCATTGCAGGAAGGGCTTCGCGTATCGGTCTTTTTGAACTACTAGGTTACAATATACGTGACTACGAAGCTTTATTTGAGGAAAAATTTGAATTACTATTAAAATTAAATGAAGAAGAAGTTGTTAATTGGAGTGGTCAGTTCAGAGAACCGTTGAAAAATGGTGAAATTTTACCTAGACCTAAAAATGGTTCACTACCTATTTGGCGTGCAGTGGGAGGTACACCTGCGAGTGCGATAAAGGCTGGTTCTGTTGGAGTTCCAATGACATTAGCAATGCTAGGGGGAGCTTCTAGTTCATTTAAAAGAACAATTGATGTTTATAGAGAAGTTGCAAAAAGTAATGGTTTTGATCCTAACACTTTGCCCGTTGCAACAACTGGTTTCTTTTATGCCGCGAAAACAACTCAGGATGCCTTAAAGGAATATTACCCTCATATTAATCAAGGGGCAATTTTGGCGAATGGTCAAGGTTTTCCGAAACAACTTATGGCACAAGGTACTGATGTTCGTAGCGTGTTGAATGTTGGAAGCCCGCAACAAATTATCGAAAAAATCCTATATCAACATGAACTTTTCGGTCATCAGCGTTATCTTGCTCAAATCGATTTGGGTGGAGTTTCATTTGATAAATTAGCTAAAAACATTGAACTAATAGGTACAGAAATTTTACCTGCTATTAAAAAATATACGGAGAAATATTAGGAGGCGATAAGTTTGAAAATTGTTGGAATTGCAGGTTCAATTGTAGGATCTAAAACCAAAACAGCTATGGATTATTTATCTAAAGAAATTGCTGAAAAATATCCAGAAGCAGAATTGAGTCTTATTGATTTAGCGAATTACAATGTTCAATTCAGTGATGGGCGTAATTATTTGGATTATGAGGGTGATACTGCGTTTGTTACAAAGAAAATCATGGATGCGGATGCTATTGTGATCGGAACACCCATTTTCCAAGCATCAATTCCAGCAACTTTGAAAAATATTTTTGATTTGCTGCCAGTTAATGCATTTCGCGATAAAGTGGTAAGTATACTTGTGACAGCAGGTTCATCGAAGCATTATCTTGTTCCTGAACAACAATTAAAACCTATTATAGGTTATATGAAAGCACAAATTGTTCAGTCATATGTATTTATCGAGGAAAAGGATTTTCATCGAAAAGAAATTATCAATGACGATGTGATATTTCGTATCAATCGTTTAGTTGAAGATACAATAGCATTGACGGAAACATATATCAGCATTCATAAAGCTAAAGAAGAAGAATACGATTTTTAAATGAAAATTGGATAGCAAAAGAGGTACCGACGAAAATTTATGTTCAACTTGATTGTGACTGTGATAAAAAAAGGTTGCTAGGCAACCTTTTTTCTTGTTGAACAAAAGAAGCAAACAACCCTTTCTCTGCTACCGAAAACAAGAGATTGTGAAGCATTGTACTGCGCGAAACGTTTCCTAATAAGTGCCAAAGCACGAAATAGGAGAATTACTAATAAGCAAATACAACTGTTTGATTGAAACTCGGAATGAAAGCCGTCTGAACATATTTTATCCAAAGAAAATATTTAATTAGCCTTTCGAAATATCGAACACAGGTTCAAAAATTGCAGGAACTGATGGCATCACGATTGATAAATATAAGATTGAAAACGCTGATGAATTTATCAAGGATATTCGAAAAACACTAAAGAATTATAAACCTCAAACGGTACGAAGAGTTGAGATACCAAAACCCAATGGCAAGAAACGCCCATTAGGTATTCCGACTATGAGAGATAGACTAATTCAATAGATGTTCAAACAAGTATTAGAGCCAATTTGTGAAGCTAAATTTTATCACCATTCATACGGTTTTAGACCAAATAGGTCGGGATACTAGTCCCCCAGGGAACTAAAGCTTTAATGCACCGGGGGACCAATTTGGTTGTCTCAAGGGTGGTGGCACTCTCCCAGATCGAAAGAGGGTGATGCTGAATGACAGTTTWTGAAACGTTCATGATTGCGATTGCTTTTACTAGCTTAATCGTAGCCATACTGTCATTTAAACAAAAATAATCCACCCTTGAGTTTTAGCGGCTCGGGTGAATTATCTACACTATAGCCGATCCTATTGAGGGAAGCGTCTATCGCTGGACCGGACATGTTACTGCATGTTCGGTCTTTTCTAATATATTCACTTCTTTATTATATTATATCTGATAATAATGTAAGGAAATCGAATATACAAGAGGCTGACTTAAAGCGGTGTCATTCGCCGATCTTATGAGCAGCCTATTTGAAGTTCTTGTATAACTGGCCCGCTTTCAATTAAAAAAGGAAATGTTCTGCCTATTATTGTAAAATGTACTTGACTCGATGTATAGTTTGATTTACATTAAGTATAGTAATTTTTACCAATTGTAAAAATAATCATACATGAAGAGGTGAATCATGACGTATCAAGAAAAGAAAAGTATCGTTTCGATTATGAGTGCAATTCTCATTTTCGTTTTGTATTGTTTGTTCATGTACCCCCGGTATCCGGGTGAGGGGGCGGAGGCGAGTGAGGTTTTTCATTACTGGGGTACCTTTGTCTTGTACCTGACTTTGTTTTCCATCGTCGCACATATCATTATCAGCATTATTTTTAACATTGTCATTCGAATCACGACCAAAGAAAAAGAACCAGGATTTGCGGATGAATTAGATAAGTTAATTGACCTGAAAGCGTTCCGAAATTCATTTTTTGTCTTTGTCATTGGTTTTATTTTGGCCATGGGATCGCTGGTTTTCTATCAACCGTCACATGTGATGTTCATTATTCTGATTTCTTCAGGTTTCATTTCAGATGTCATCGGCTCGGTTACAAGACTTTATCACTATCGGAGAGGAGTGTGAAAAATGGCTAAAAATCTTGTCGGCAATCACATCCGAAAATTACGATTCAATCATGATGAAATGACACAGCAGCAGTTGGCTGACAAGGTGGGAGTAACCAGACAAACGATTGTGGCTCTTGAAAAAGGAAATTACTCTCCATCTTTAGAACTGGCTTTTCGCATCGCTCATGCCTTTAACCTACCGTTGGAAGAGGTCTTCTTTTACGGGGATAACAAGAACGATTAAGCTGCTTTACCGTCTTTGAATTTATATAAGTGAGGGGATTAATGATGAATTCAAAAAAATCAGCAAAAATTGTAGGAGTACTGTTTTTACTCGCAGCTGTTACAGCTGTGATAGGATTAAATTTATACGATCCAATCTTAAAAGGTCCCGATTACCTTATTACAGGCTCCAAACACGCCAACCAAGTGATTGCAGGAGCATTAATGGAATTAATGCTTGTTGTTTCAGCAGTTGGAACTGCAACTACCATGTTTCCATTATTAAGGCAGTATAATGAAACAATCGCTCTTTGGCATGTTTGCTTCAGGTTTCTTGAAGCGATCATTATAACAGTTGGTGTCATTAGTGTCTTATCCCTTTTAACCTTAAGTCAGGAATTTGTCGCAGCAGCAGCCCCAGATCCTTCATCCTTTCACTCTTCAGGTATTATCTTAAAGGCCATCCACGACTGGACATTTATGCTAGGTCCACTTTTCATGCTCGGTATTAATACGGTGATGTATAGTTATATCTTTTATAAAACCAGGCTTGTGCCCCGATTCATTTCAATCCTGGGTATGACAGGAGCTGCTTCTGTTTTCGTTTGTTCTTTGTTCGTCATGTTTGGTGTATTTCCTCAAATTTCTTTTTGGGGTGCTATTTTGGCTGTACCAGTAGCAGCCAATGAAATGATTTTAGCAGTATGGCTTATTGTTAAAGGGTTTAATGAAAATGCGATTGCAACTATCTCTACCAAAAGGAAAGGGGAAGCGGCCATATGAGAGCCATGATTTGCACAGGTTATGGTTCACCGGATGTTTTCCAACTCCAAGAGGTAGATACGCCAATCCCCAAAGATCATGAAGTCCGGATTAAAATACATGCTGCTTCAGTAGGACCATCGGACTGTACGTTTCGAAAAGGCTCCCCAATCGTTAAGCTTGTTTACGGTCTGAAAAGGCCAAGAAACGCTATATTTGGTACGGAGCTGTCCGGCGAAATTGATGCCGTGGGCAATAAAGTAACAAGGTATAATGTAGGCGATCAAGTATTTGGGTTAAGTGCAAAGACGTTTGGTGCCCAAGCAGAATACAAATGTCTGCACGAAGATACACCCCTGGCAATCAAACCTGCAGCCATGTCCTATGAAGAAGCGGTCGCCGTCTGTGATGGTGCACCTACCGCATTGACGTTCCTTCGCGATAAAGCAAAGCTTCAGCGCGGACAACGTATTCTGATTAATGGTGCATCTGGAGCGGTGGGGATTTATGCCGTACAGATTGCGAAATACTTGGGCTCCGAAGTCACAGGAGTCTGCAGCACCGCCAATGTGGAGCTGGTAAAGTCGCACGGAGCCGATCAGGTAATTGACTATACCCAGGAGGATTTTACACAAAACGGTCAGATCTATGACGTCATTTTCGATGCTGTAGGTAAACGCACCTTTTCACAATGTAAAGGGTCGCTCACCCAAAGTGGCGTCTACCTTTCCACGGTACTTTCTTTCTCCGTTTTATTAGACATGTTACTGACTGCAGCGCTTGGTAATAAGAGAGCCATTTTTGTTACTGCGGGACTTATGCAGAACCAAGCAAATATGATCTTCCTTTCAGAACTTTATGAGTCTGGAAAGATTAAAACGGTCATCGATCGACGATATCCATTAGAACAGCTTGCCGAAGCTCACCGTTACGTGGAAAAGGGTCACAAAAAAGGAAATGTTGTCATCACTTTAGAGTAAGATAGAAGCAAATAAGCTAGTTCCAATGATTTGATCTTCTTTCAAATTGCTAATATACCATTTTAATGCACCGGGGGACTGACCCCGATTTTAAAATGACAAACGTTTTGACATAGCGATTGGTATTTTATCGCTAAAACTAGGATGAACACCACATCCCATTGGAAAACCGGAGAAGAAGGTCTTCATAAAGGTGATGAAGACCATTTCACTTTGAAAAACCAGAGAGAAAGGTCTTCATAAAAGCGATGAAGACCATTCCCTTTGAAAAATCAGAGAAAAAGGTCTTCATAGCAAATGCCATTTGTTTTCACCAACCTGAATTGCTTAGCAATTAGAAAACTCTTAACAATTACCCCTAAATCGACATTGAAATTGACAAGTAATTTGGCAATATTTATTAATTGTACAAGAATTATTGTACATCATAAAAATGATGTGAATTGTTATAATCGGAGATATCGAGATTACGTGACACGGGGACGGTTCTTGTGCTTCCTTCGTTATAGTTAAAATACTATGATGCCCGCAAAGTTGTATAATGTTTATATCAATTTTGTATAGAAAGTTAGCATTTTCTAAGAATAGGAGGTATCAAAGCTGGTGATGTACTGTCCTTTTTGCGATGGTCAAGGTATTGTAGTCCATGCTACTGTTAAAAAGTTAAATAGAAACATACATATTTGTGACGAATGCATCCCAATTGTTAGATCGTTATGTCTAACAATTGGGGTGTAGTTCATTCAAGATTAGCTCCTCTTTGCAACCCATTGTTTAAAACTGAAATGTGATAGAAGGTATTGGGTTTTCATTCTAGTTTTTTATATTCCTTATTAATTTTTTCAACCGTGTGATCCATGTTTTCTCCCCAGTGGTCGTTTACCGTTTTGAAAATGACCTTGCCATCCTGGTCAATCATTCCATAACCTCTATAGGCCACATCACCATTTTTCATTCCCATCAAATCAATTAATTCTAAATCAGGGTCTGATACAAAGGTAAGGCTTTTACCATACATTCTTTCTAATTCTTTATATAATTGAAGTTGTTCTTCTGGTGTATCTTTACTAATAACGTACATTTCAGCATCAATGCCTTCAAACCTTCCGAGATTTTCATGCAACTCAACTAGTTGCTGGTGGCAGAGACTTCAGGTATAGGTCGTGATAAAAAAGAAGATCGTTGGCTTGTCTTGTGGAAATGTTACTTCCTGCTGGTCCTGAGTTAATAATGTAATCGGCTCACTAATAGTCTTTTGTCCACACGCTGATAAAACTAGAACAGCTATAAGGAACAAAACGATGATTCTTGGGTTCATATATTACTCCTCACTATGTTTTTTAGCTGATAAGTTCCACTACCATTGTAGTGAAAACCTAAACGTGTATCAATATAATTGCATTAAGATTTCATAAAAGCTAAATATCACCATCCAGATTCTTCATCTTGTTCTTATTTGCTATCTTCAGCGATGGATGCAGTTGCTGTTTAAAGTCATACATTATCAACTCCCTTATTGAGTTCTCCGTTAGCTGATTTATCAATATACTCCCTACACGATAGAAATTGAGAGATGATTGCTTAATTATTTTCTACTCGGGAAGGAAAAGTAGTTCTTAATAGAGAACGTTTAACTGAATAAAATTTAGTAAGGGGAGAGAGAGTTATGAAAATAAGAAAAGGTTTAGTAAGCGCACTGATGATTAGTTCGCTCGTTGTATCAATACCATTTACCGCTTCAGCAAAGAATATCAAAAAGGAACAGTTTGATTATGTCGCTCTAGGTGATTCCCTCGCTGCAGGTCAAACACCATACAAAGAGGATCGGGATGGTTATGTTGACTATCTAGCAAGCCGTTTTGAGCAATCTCAATACCAAGTTGAACTTGATAATTATGGTGTTTCGGGGTATAGGACTACACATATTGTAAATGAGCTCTTCAATCCCATTAATCCGAAGTATGCTAGTCTTCGAGAATCTATTGCTGATGCGGAGTTGGTCACAATCGATATTGGAGCAAATGATTTACTCGCAGAGTTACCTAGAATCCAAGCAAATCCAGCATTGGCTCCAGCGGTATTAAAAGGTATAGGAGAAAACGTTTTTGCGATTTTAAGTGAAATTGATAAAATCAATCCTGATACTAAGGTATATGTAATGGGCTACTATAATCCATTTCCACATTTACCAGTAGAACAACAAGCAGCCCTATTGCCACTACTAGATGCTTTCAATCAAACGATACAAAGTGTAGCTAGTATGAATGGTGATATCTTCGTTCCAACCGCTAAAGTGATTGAWAAACATGAGAAAGAATACCTTCCGAACCCAGCTGACATTCACTTGGACGTAGAAGGATATCAAGTGGTTGCTAAAGAGTTCTGGAAAGCGATTCAAAAAAATAAGTAGGATTCATAGATTTATAGTTTCGCACAAAGGATCATCCTGTAATTGGATCATTCCTTTGTGCTTTTTACATTCCTATTTTTATAATATAGGCGAAATGTAAATGGTATTTCTAATTTAAAAAGTCCGGTCCGGTTCCAGTGTATTCCTTTTTCAAAACCGTTACTCGTTTTCGCCCTATCAATCGTCATAGCATGATAGAATAGGCACGGAAACCCAAATCGTAAGAAAATCTTAAGAATTGCATTCAGTGATTGTTAATATTTGATTGATATCATTTCCTTAGAGCTAATAATAAAGGAGTGATAGAAATGTTACCACCATATATAGGAGTGAACTGTTATGAATATTTTGGTTTGTGATGATGACAAAGCCATCGTAGATGCGATCGGAATTTATTTAGAGAATGAAGGCTACACCATATTCAAAGCTTTCAATGGACTAGAAGCGATTGAGGGAGTCAAAGATCATGAGGTTCATCTGATTATTATGGACATTATGATGCCGAAGATGGATGGGATCAGAGCGACGATGGAAATTAGGAAACGAAATAATATTCCTTTAATTATGCTTTCTGCTAAATCTGAAGATCATGACAAAATATTAGGGTTAAATTTAGGTGCAGATGACTATATTACCAAGCCTTTTAACCCGTTGGAGTTGATTGCAAGGGTAAAATCTCAGCTGAGAAGATATACAACCTTTGGCAGCCTTGAAACGAAAACCAATATATATCAGACTGGGGGACTTTTGATTGACGATGAAAGTAGAACCGTCACCGTTGATGGTGAAGAGGTCCATCTTACACCCGTTCAATATAAGATAGTCAAGCTTTTGACAGCAAATGCCGGAAAAGTATTCACCATTGAGGATATTTATGAAAAGGTATGGAACGAACCATCCTTTAACCCGGAAAATACCGTAACCGTTCATATTAGAAAAATCAGAGAAAAAATAGAAATAAATCCGAAAGAACCAAAATATTTGAAGGTGGTGTGGGGAGTTGGATATAAAATGGAAAAAATATAGCCATTCCATCATAACGAAAACTATTGTTTTTATCATTGCCATCCTATGTTTTACAGGAATGGTTCAAGCAATTGTTAAAGTTGAGATTGTCAATGATGGAGATTTTGGCCGTGTAACCGAGAAAGGTTACATAGAAAGCCGGGCCTATATACAGGAAAGTGAGAAGCTGATTAGTGACCTCACTAGACTAGTAGGGGAATATAAAAATGAAGAATACATTTTAAGCGGCGAAACCATTGGTACGGATGAATGGAAAAGGGTAGAAGAAAACGTATACTACTCAGAATATCAATATTCTAGAAGTTATGACCCTGAGTTAGGAAGAGAAAAGAATTTCGAAAAGTTTAAAGAAGAATTTGCCGACAAACTTACTGAAACGAAAGAACAGATGATCAAGGAAGATATGAGGGAGTTTCATCAGCTCATGCAAAAYCTCGAAGAATATGAGCCATTGTTCTATGCCAGTGATGGTGTCAATGTGTTTGCAAACAGTTCGATGAGTACCAAAGAACAATTTGAAACCTACCCAGCCTATATGACTTTTGAAGAATACAAGAAAGAGCTTTACCCAAAAGAAACAGTAGAAAATGAATATTTATATCGAATTACAGCAAAGTTAGATGGAATAGATATGGAAAACACGGTTGTGTTTGTCGCGTTTTCAGAACCATTTCTCAATCAAAAAGCGGAAGAGTGGAAAAAAGGCAAAGCAATTGCTACAACAAACTTATATCGTTTATTAGGATTTTTGGCAGGATTTATTCTTTCATTTATTTATCTGGTGCTCGTAGTTGGAAGACAGACTTTTAACGATCAAGAGCTACACTTCCGCCCGGTAGAAAAACTATATAATGACATCAATATCGTTCTATGTATTTTTCTTTGGATTGTCTTAGTGGATGAAGTATTTAAAAATATGGTTGGGATGTTTACGATCATCACCATTCCTATTGCCGTACTTGAATTAATGCTGATTCTGTTACTTGTGAAGCATATAAAAAATAGAACACTTTACAAACATTCATTGATCTATACAGTAATCTCCAAAATAGTGAAATTTATTGGAGATGTATACAAAAGTGGAAATCTTGCCGTAAAGACCGTATTACTGGTAATTGGCTACCCGCTATTGGTGGCTGCAACGTTTTTCATGTTCCCGGTTACGATTGGGCTAGCAGCTTGGTTTGCTTATAGAAAGGTCAAGACCTTCCAGAACATCCAACATGGTATAGAAGTCATTAAGGAAGGAAATCTTCATCATCGCATTGAAGTCGCAGGAAATGGAGAATTCGCAAGACTTTCTAGTAACATCAATAGCATTACCGATGGGCTGAAAAAAGCAGTGGATAGTGAACTCAAAAGTGAGCGGTTAAAAACGGAGCTTATTACGAATGTCTCACACGATATTCGAAATCCTCTAACTTCCATTATCACGTACGTCGATCTATTAAAAAATGAAAAGGACTCAACAAAAGCAGACGGATATATCGAAGTGCTTGATCAAAAAGCACAAAGGCTCAAACTATTAACGGAAGATTTATTTGAAGCATCAAAGGCATCAAGCGGAAATATTCCCGTTAACGTGGAGAAAATTGATATCGTGTCTTTACTTACCCAGGGTCTTGGGGAATTGAATGACAAAATAGAAACAATGGGTCTTGATATGAAGGTGAGTCATCCTCCGGAAAAGGTGTATGTGACAGCCGATGGGAAATTATTGTGGCGATCGATCGAGAATGTTTTATCCAATATCTTTAAATATGCACTCGAACGCTCTAGAGTTTATATCGATATCGAGGAAGTTGACAATGAAATCCGAATCAGTTTCAAAAATATCTCGGCCTATGAGCTAAACATCTCTGCAGACGAATTAATGGAGCGATTTAAACGAGGCGATGAATCCAGAACCAGTCAAGGCAGCGGGTTAGGTCTTTCCATTGCAAAAAACCTTATTGAAATTCAAAAAGGCAAATTTACCATTCACGTGGACGGAGATTTATTTAAGGCGATCATCTATTTACCTAAACATAAAACTGAAAATGAGTGATTGCTGTGTTGGCAACAAAAAATAGGATGTCAAAGGATGTCCTATTTTTTTTTGTGCAAAATGAACGGAACTACCTATCTACTTTGCTCTTACAAATTGCCGAATTTTTGTTGAACAAGGGCCAGATCAAATACTTAAACCTCGCCAAATTGCGGCGAGGTTTTGCCTTTTTAATAAGGATTTTCCCTCCCTCTAAGAAAGATAAATTTGCTTATTAATTAAATGAATTGCCTAATCCTAAATCCTTACATATTAATGGACCTATTGGAAATAAATGTCAAAACCATAACACTTGAGAGGTTGTATGGATTTTKAGTGATCTATTAATAGCCCGCTCCTTATTTGGAACGACGATGGCCATATTATTTTTGCAACAATCGGAGTCGGCTTACCGCTAATGATTTTAGCGGCAAAGCTTCTCTATCAAAAAACAAAAGACCTGGACTATGTGGTAATGGCGAAGCGCTGGACAAAGGCATTCGCCGTGTTACTGGGTGTTGGTATCCCTACGGGTACTATTGCGGGAGTTCAGTTATCGTTATTGTGGCCTGGTTTTATGGAAGTGATTGGTCGTGTCATGCCACTTCCTTTCCAAATTGAAATCTACGCTTTTTTTATTGAGGCTTTGTTTATGTCAATCTATGTCTATGCAGCTGAAAGAATTGCCCCTTGGATGCGAATCGTCAGCTTAGTCCTGGTCGCGATTGGAGCACTATCCTCAGCCGTATTAATTACAAACGTCCATGCCTTTCAAGGTACACCAGCTGGATTCCGTTATGAGGATGGAAATTTCTTGATATTGACCCTTGGGCTGCTTTTTTTAACCCAAGCTTCTTTGTCACAGCGGGACATGTGGCATTGTCCGCCTATGTAGTGGGAGCTTTTGTCGTCGCTTCTGTTGTCTCCGTTAATCTAGAACAAACCATTCTATACCATACTGATCCAGCTCTTGTTGGAACAAGGGCAAATAAGAATAGTATCGAAAACGCATTCAAATGATGAAATTGTTGGATAACAAGGTTAAGATGGCCAATCTGGAGCCGTAACTGGTGGAAGAACGCATCGGCAGAATGCAAACATTAATCGTTTGTACAAAGTGTAAAAAAGCTAAGGTTAAGTTTGTTGAAATTAAGGATTCAAATAAGGCTAGCAAAATACATAACGCATAAAACACCATGCTCCTCCTGGTACCCGACAAAAGTGCCAGGCACCATCCATTTAATTGGTGCCTGGAACGGTTTTCCTTTTTTTAGATAAAGCTCAAGAGAGTTATGAACATATGTTCTAATGTTTTTGTGTGATTATAATATAATGTAAAGTAATAAAAATACAAAGTGACGGGTAAAGTTTATGTATTAGTTTTTTAACTTAATTCTTGTTTTCAAGCAGCGCAGCCAGGAATGCAAGAACAAGCCCTTGCCCCCATCCCTGTACCCTTTTTTTAGGAATCAGCTTGTAATCTTCAGCTGTATACATTACTGCCGTACCAGAAGAAACATTTCTAACTGAACCGTCTTCATCAATGTTTGATAATATTCCCTCATATGCTTTTGCTATATATTTCTGATGCAATGGATGTGCGTTTACGGTCAATGCAGCAGCAATACCGGCTGTAGCCGAAGTTTCAAGGTATGAGCTTTCATCGTTTAAGATGGTATGCCACATATTATCTGGAGACTGTAATCTGACCAGTGCACTCAATTGATCTCTTAAAGCATCGCCAATCTGCATCCACATAGGCATAAAGGGGTTGAGCATTCTGAATGCCTTTGCCATTGTATAAGCCGCCCATGCATTTGCCCTTGCCCAGTAAATTCCAGATAAATGATCCTTTCTAGTATTATCCCATGCGTGATAGAACAAATTTGTCTTATTGTCCTGCAAGTACTCCTCATGCCAATAGAACTGCTTCAATGCATCATCAATATATTCCTTGTTATCAAGCTTAAATCCGATTCGAAGCAGGAAGTAAGCTGCCATGAACAATGTATCTGCCCATGCCTGTTCTGGGAAATCATTCTTCGATGAAACCGTATGCTGGAACACTCCATCCTCGAAACGGATCGCATCCTTTCGAAGATACTCAGCCTTCATCACTGCAAGATCAAGGTATTTTGAATCCCCTGTAGCTTCATGCAGTGTCAGCAATGTATGTCCCATAGCACAAGCATTAACCATCAATGGGGGAAGCCCTATTTCAAGATATTCGTCTACCCAGTTGACCAAGAAGTCAATATATTCCTGGTTTCCGGTTACTTCCCAGGCTTTTCCGATACCATAAAAAGCCACCCCACATGACCAGCCCCATGTAAAATCCATATTCATTGTTCTTCGGACTAAGCAGTCAATGATTTCCTTTACTTCGTTTTCATCATATTCAAACCTTTGCATTGCCATCTTCCTCTCTATATACGTTTTTATGTAACCGTTCGACTTTGAACCAGATACAAATCCAGGTCTAACTAGTTATAACCGTGTCGCTCTATTTGCATCTAAGTCAAATTATATCGCCTCAATCAGTGTGAAAACCATGCTAAATAGGCTTTCATTTATGGTATAATGTCAGTATTTATCGAAGGAGGGATGGCGTGAGAACTTATTATTTTAATCCGGAAAAGCCGGACCGCGAGAATTCGGAGTTGCACTTACTTTACTGGGGAAGGGAAGAGTGTGCGCCGGGACATGCCGTTGGCCCGATGGTTCGGGACGTCTACAAAATTCATTTTATCCACAATGGCTACGGCATCGTCCAAGTAGGAAAAAATACCTTTTCCCTTGAAGCTGGGCAAGCCTTTCTTATTTACCCGGATGTTTTGACCTTTTATAAGGCGGACATGCAGAAACCCTGGGTGTATTCGTGGTTGGCCTTCTGCGGTGAGCAGGTCGAACAGATATTGGCGCGTACACGGCTTATCCCAGAGCAACCGGTGTTTCCTATGGACATTAGGTTCATGCCCGATATGTATAATCAATTAACGTTGGTTTCCGGACAAGAAACTGGCTCCGACCTAATGATCAAAGCGCTTATGTATGAATTTTTATCCGTTCTCACAGATACTGTTCCGCTTTCTACTCCTGCAAGTTTAAGCACAAAGAGACATAATGCCTATATTGTGCAAGGTATGGAATTTATTCATGCTCACTTTCATGAACAGGTATCCATAGAACAACTTGCTACGTTTATTCGACTGGACCGCAAATATTTCTCCACCATCTTCAAGGAATCAGTTGGTTTGACTCCGCAGCAATACCTACTGAAATATCGGATGAATAAGGCTTGTGAACTACTTAGTAAAGGGCAGTATACCGTTGGAGAAGTGGCTCGGTCTGTGGGCTATTCCGACGCCCTATTATTTTCAAGAATGTTTAAAAAAATAAAAGGAATTGCTCCGAAGCATTATCGCCAACAGATAATTCATTCAGACATAAATCCATAAACCACATCCTTACTGATATAGGCTTGACCCGCCAAACCCCTTAAAATGGATTTAATTCACAAGGGAGGTTTTCATAAGATGGTCTACAGAGCAAGCACAAAACGGTATGATAGGATGGTTTATCGCCGCTGTGGTTCGAGCGGACTGAAGCTGCCGGCGGTTTCTCTCGGACTTTGGCATAACTTCGGAGGCAATGATTCGTTTGAAAATGGAAGAGCTTTAATTCGAACAGCCTTCGACTTGGGCATCACTCATTTTGATCTGGCAAATAATTATGGTCCACCGGAGGGTTCGGCGGAAGAAATGCTCGGCAGGATGCTTCAAACTGATTTGGCACCCTACCGGGATGAGCTGATCGTCTCGACTAAGGCCGGTTACTATATGTGGCCAGGTCCTTATGGGGAATGGGGCTCTCGCAAAAGTCTAATCGCAAGCATTGACCAAAGCCTGAAACGGATGAAGTTGGACTATGTGGATATTTTTTATCATCATCGCCCGGACCCCAACACCCCACTGGAAGAGACGATGGGAGCACTCGATCAGATTGTCCGACAGGGCAAAGCTCTCTATGTTGGTATTTCTAACTACAAACCGGAAGAAACTCGGGAAGCCGCGCGTATTTTGAAGAGGTTGGGGACCCCTTGTCTGATACACCAACCAAGATACTCGATGCTGACCCGGGACATTGAAAGCRGTCTTCTGGATGTGCTGGGAGAAGAGGAGATCGGTTCAATCGTATTCTCGCCACTAGAAAAAGGGATTTTGACGGATCGCTACCTTAAGGGAATTTCTGCGGATTCGCGTGCGGCGGGGCCAAGCTCGTTCCTGAGACCTGAGGATATTAGCGAAGAGCGAATGGACAAGGTGAGGCGTCTGACCGAGCTAGCTGAACGGCGCGGGCAAAAACTCTCGCAGATGGCGTTAGCTTGGGTATTGCGGGGAGAACGGGTGACCTCCGCTTTAATCGGAGCGAGCAAGGTCTCCCAAATCGAAGACGCGGTCGGTGCGTTACATACCTTAGCTTTTACCAAGGAAGAACTGGCGGCAATTGACGACATACTTATGTAAATTTGGTCATTATTGAACATATAGAATGCGATACAATCCGGCAAATCTACTAATAGCTGTCTGTAAAAGAATGAGAAAAGGGGTGTTTTTATGCAAAATTTAATAACCTACACGGATTCTGTTACAGGATATGAGATACGTCAATATACTCAAGGTCCTGAACGCAATACTAAACTGTATTTCACTACAGAGAATTTTACTACCGATGACCGTTTTTTCTTCTTCAACAAGCAGATTCCTACAGGATTAAAGAATGAGGTCTACCAAGGAAATGGAGAGCTTTACAAAGCGGAGGTTGAAACTGGCGAGCTGAAACTGGTGGCAGGCAGTGAATACAGTGGCTTTGCGATGGACAGGTTTGAAAACTACGGGGTCATGACAAAGGGGAATATCGTTTGCCGCTATGAATGCGACAGCGATAAGATTATTGATCTGGGTGCGCTCCCTGCTGGCGGTCATATTACGGGTCATTTAACTACTAGCAAAAGCGGAATGATCGTTTGTAGTTATAAACAAAAAAACTGCATTTCTGCCTTGGTCACACTTGATCCTCAAACAGGAAAAAGTGAAGTAGTTTATCAGAGTGATTATCATTTGGGACATGCACAGGTTTGTCCCACCGATGAAAATACGATTTTCTTTATTCATGAAACAGGTGGCGACGCATTGCAGCGGATGTGGCTATTCGATGTCACCACTTCTACCGCACGGCCGTACTATGTCGAATCCGAGGGGGATTGGATTACCCATGAGGTTTGGACTGCTGACGGTGATAACATTGTGTTCATGAAGTTGCCATCATATTTAATGATGGGGACAAAAGACGGTCATAATTTTCGCATCATTACTAAGGGAGAGCAGCTGCTCCACCCTGGAGTTACATATGACTCGAAATGGTTTTGCGCTGACCGTATCGGCTACCTTGGAGTAGAAAGCCCTAATCTGGTTTATCTTGTAAATGGTGAAACAGGGAACTCCCTCATTCTCGCCAGCACTGATACACCAAGAAGTGGTGCGGATCATCTTCATCCTTCTTTCAACCGTAAGGGCGATAAAATCTTGTTTAACCGTCCGTTTAATAACGGCAGTACACAGGTTTGCCTTATTGATTTAAATCAGGTTGAAAGRCCCTAGCTTCAATGCCCATTCCAATATTAGGTAAAAGGGGGCTGTCTCAAAGTCCTGCTTCTACCTGGTGGCAAATGATGTATATATAGGGTTTGCTGAAGCGTAAAGACATGTAGGCTATATCTTAAAGAAGACCGACAGAAATGTCGGTCTTCTTGTTGTGGTAAGGACACTATAAAGACTGTAGATGCCAGTCTATGCCAGAATGTTCGAAGTGTTTAAGAAGCACTAGATTGCACCTTCATACTTATCGTCTTCTGACGCCATTTCCCTTGGCGCCATCTCCAAAGCATGAGTACACCCCTTAACCATTCATCAACAATAAATGCAATCCATATTCCAACGAGTCCGAATTCAAAATGTATTCCAAGGAAATAAGCTAACGGAACACTAACTCCCCACATCGAGAGAATCCCTATGAAAACAGGGAAATTCACATCTCCCGCTGCACGTAAAGAGGTGATAACGACCGCATTAAACGAACGGCCTGGTTCAACTAAGGCTGTCAATAACAGAAGGATACTCCCTGTTGCAATGATATTTTCATTGGTTGTAAAAAGAGTTAAGATTGGCTTGCTAAATAGATAAAGAATTAACCCAACTACACTTGTTATGCCAATGGCAATTAAGAGACTATGAACACAGCGTTTATATGCAGCATCAAATTGCTTCGCACCGATTTGATGTCCAATGATAATTTGGTTGCCTTGACCGATGGAGATTGAAAAAAGCAGCACAAACATCCCAATGTTTTGAGCATAAACCTTCGTCGTTATTGCTTCCGTACCAAGCATCACAATAAATGATGTGATAACAAGCTGTGATCCATTAAATGAAAGGTGTTCCCCCGCTGAAGGAACTCCAATTTCAAGTAACTTTTTCAGCTCTATATGTGGGAATTTCTTAAATACATACGAGAAGGGTAGTGTAGGTCTAATTCTTTTATATAAAATGATGACGATGATGGCTAATCCAATGAATCTACTAAGTATAGTGGAAATCGCTACTCCTGTTACACCAAGCACCGGAAGGCCAAACATCCCAAAGATAAAAAGATAATTACCAACGATATTAATAGCATTCATTGCAAGTGTGACGTACATAGCATCTCTCGTGAAACGATAACTACGTAAAATGGCTACCATCGTCATAATACCTGACTGTAAAAAAATACAACCGCCAACAATCTGCAAATAAAGTGTCGCTTCTGAATTAAGATTGCTAGAAACACCCATCATGTAAATAATGTCCGAAGCAAAAAAGACAATTGCTACCCCAATAACTAGCCCCACCAGTATATTTGAAACAATGGAAACAACCGCTATTTGACTTGCTTCTTTGAATGAATTTGCCCCGAGACTCCTAGAAACAAGTACACTCGTTCCAGTAGCTATGAAGCCAAACAACACACCAATTAACATTAATACTTGATTTGAAACACCAACAGCTGCAACAGCATCATCTGAATACTGACTAAGCATAAGTGTATCAGCGTTACCCATCAATAAATGTAACATAGTTTCAATAAAAATGGGCCATGTGATTGCAAAGAGAGTGAGCTTTTGAACTGGATATTCTTTCGTCTTCATGTTGAGCTCACCCTTCTATTCTCAATGATTTTTATAAGTAATTCCTCCTCAGAAGCTTTTATCATCCCTTACCTCTATAGTAAAACTTTTACAACGATACTTCTCTTGGGAGCCGCATCGTTTTTGAACCATGCTACGCCTTCATAGTCGTACATGTTCAGTTCGTTATTCCAGCATGATGGAACATACATAGAGTGGGAAGCTTGTGGAAAACGCTCATACCACTTCTCTTTAACTCCCACATTGGAAGGGTCTTTTAGAAGTTCCACGGACCGTTTAATAACTATGTAGTCCGATATATTATGCTCTTGAAATGTCCTTAACAACTGTATCTCCCCTCAAATCAAAGACCTTTATAGCTATCTTGGTGCTTATTTGATAGTATAGATAGTAACATATGGTCATCTGTTTCTGAATGCAAAAAAACTCAAATAACTTGTAAAAATCAATCTTTTTATTACATAGAATACTAAAGGGGAGATACAGGTTTGGAAATCCGTAAATATAATTTGAATCACCTTGGGGTACATATTCATTTTGTTCTTGATAAATTAACATATCCTGGCTGGGAAGACATTCGAAATCTGGTGAATGTTCATAGTTTGTATTGGATTCATGAGGGTGAGGGGACATTCGTGACTAATACTGAGCACAAGGTACAGGCTGGTATGATGACTTATTTAAGACCAGGTCTAGAGATGTCAATGCGCTCAGAACCACATGCTCCACTCCGTATGACCATGATACTTTTCGATTGTGCAGAGCTAATTTACGATGCAGTATGGAAAGATATAATTCCCATAGATCAACTGCGGCTTCCTTTCCTGAGTCGATACACTACCAAACAGTCGGAGGAACTGGGCCAATTATGCAGGGAGATACATAATGAGTGGGCACCGGGAATTGCCGATGGTGCTTCCATGTCTCAAGCTAAATTACAAATTCTTCTGCACAAGCTTCATCAAATTGAGCAACCTGATTGGAGCATAACTGAATCAGGCGCACTCTCCGCCTTCGAGCATGTTAAAAAACGTCTAGAAAACGGATATATGGAAAACCTGCGAATTGAATTGCTTGCTGAGGAATACAGCATTTCAGCATCATACCTTCGGAAGCTGTTCTTCAAATATACTGGTATGGGACCAAAAGAATATCTTATTCACTTACGTAACGAACAGGCATGCCGCTATCTAATATTTACGGATTATCCTATTAAGGAAATCGCTAAGCTATGTGGATTTTACGAAGAATACCACTTCAGCAAGATGTTCAAAAAGGTAAATGGTGTTTCACCTAGGATCTACCGAAGTATGGAGAGGAGCGAAGAGTAGATCTCCCAGAAGGAAATCTCCCTTTCGTGAATTATTACTTCTTTCGTCCATAACTTGTTGTTAATACTTCTCAAACATCTTTATATGAGAAAAGCACAGGGAGAACCGTCCCTGTGCTTTTCTCCCTTGCCTACGAGGATGCATAAATTAAATGATCGAGCTAGCTTGGAATGTGGTATCTTGGGGGAATATGCGAGTATAAAAAACGTACCTCCTGAGCTGACTTCTCGTGATTAGCAGTGAAAATGGTTAGGCGAGGTGTTCTATTCCCTTCACTTAAGAAAAACCGTCCCCGTGTTTTCTATATCCTCGGTTTATAGACAGGATTTGATTGTTTATTTCTGATAAATTCAAGTAATTGTTCAGCCATGTAAGTGGAGCTGTATTTAAATCCTCCATTGATCCATTCGATTATTATTCCTAGAATGGCGTAGGCTTGATAGCTGGCATTTAATTCTACGTTGATATTGGGATGACTGATTTCATTTTTAAAATCATTTAAAACAACGTCTTTTACTATTCCGCAAAAACGATGTTGAAAACCAGCCAATGTATTGGTTCGAACCATGAGAGAATAAAACTCTGCAAATCTTTTAACGTGGTCGAAAATTTTGATTGCCGTAGAAGTAAGTTTCGTAAGCTCAAACACCTCCATGTTTTTATAGGGCTCGCGAAAGGAATCGATCAAGTCTAGTATTACCTCATCGGTTATTTCCTCTAGTATATCCTCTGTCGTTTGATAATGTTTATAGAAGGTACCTCTATTTATATCTGCCATTCGTACGATATCTGTAACGGTAATGTCTCTAAATTCTTTCTCGGTCATCAATGATAACAACGCAGCCTTCATGGCTTTCTTCGATCGAATAATTCTCCTGTCCATAAATTCATTTTTAATAGACATAACACACCCCCATTGTTCAATAAAAAGGATTTACTGCTCACTCGTTGGTAATGGTGTTTCTTAATAGACATATTGCCGTTGCTCTGCTGATTGTCCTAATATTTCTCCATCATTATACTATAAGTAGAAAGAAAATTATGAATTATTAAAACAAGGTGGAAACGCATACAAAAATAATTGGGGGAATGGATATGAGACTTCAAAACAAAGTAGCGGTCGTAACAGGTGCTGGATCTGGAATGGGAAAAGCAATTGCCCTTCTTTATGCAAAAGAAGGGGCCAGAGTGGTAGTTTCAGATATTAATGTAGAAGCAGCCAATCTGACAGTGGATCAGATTAAGACCAGTGGCGGGGAAGCGATTGCTGTCATGACGAATGTAGCCAAGGAAGAGGACATTCAAAATCTAATGGATACTGCCGTTACGGCATATGGAACATTGGATATCTTGGTGAACAATGCGGGGATTATGGATAATTTCGAACCGGCCGGTGATATACAAGATGAAATATGGGAAAGAGTTTTTGCGGTCAATACAACGGGTGTTATGCGTGCCACTCGGAAAGCTTTATCGATCTTTTTAGATAAACAGTCTGGAGTCATTATCAATATAGCATCCGCAGGAGGGCTTCAAGGGGCAAGGGCAGGGGCAACCTATACCGCTTCAAAGCACGCAGTTGTTGGGTTTACAAAGAATACAGGTTTCATGTATGCCCCGAATGGGATTCGGTGCAACGCCATTGCCCCAGGCGGGGTTGAAACCAATATCGGAGCTTCGATGACAACTATTAACCATTTTGGCATGGGCCGCATTCAGCCAGGACTCGGCTTAAATCCACGCGTGGGCAAGCCTGAAGATATTGCCAACATCGCCCTTTTTCTTGCCTCTAATGAATCCAGCTTTGTTAATGGAACCGTGATTACTGGAGATGCTGGTTGGACTGCCTATTAATCGTTAGGAAAAGCAGAATCGTAAAACAAACACGGGAGGCGGATAAATGGATTGGCAATCTGAATATGATGTAGTGGTCGTTGGTAGTGGTGCAGGCGGGTTGGTTTCAGCCATTACCGCAGCAAATCATGGTTTAAATACACTTATAATTGAAAAAGGAACCGTGTGGGGAGGGTCCTCGGCATTATCAGGCGGTGGTTTGTGGATTCCAAATAATCATGTTTCAAAAAAAGCAGGCTTGCAGGATAGCGAGGAAGAAGCGCTGACTTATATGCAGGAGGTGATTGAAGATACGGGACCAGCCTCTACGTATGAAAGAAAAGCAGCCTATGTTAAAAATGGCCATAAGATGGTCAAGTTTTTAGAAGAGCTAGGCATGAAGTGGGTAGCGGGATCCTTATATCCTGACTATTATCCCGAAAGGACCGGCGGAAAGATTGGGCGTTCGATTGAAGGGGAAATCTTCGACTCTCGGCTACTCGGCGAACTCGAGGAGACACTCCGTAAAGGAGAGATTGAGGCGCCGCTGCCTTTGTATTCAGGAAAAGTATCCTCACTACCGAAAGCCTTCACAAACCTAAAGGATTTTAGTGTGGTAATCGGCATGTTTCTTAACGGCTTCAAACATAAAATAAAAGGAGAGCGTGCGATTTCGATTGGTGCAGGATTGGTCAGCCGACTGCTTAAAATCGCCCTCGATTTAAAAGTCCCCTTATGGCTTTCGACCCCGTTAAAGGACTTAATCATCGAGGATGGCGAAATACAGGGTGTCCAGGTTGAGAAGGATGGAAGGACCTATTTGATAAAATGCAAGGCGGTTATACTGGCGGGAGGCGGGTTTGAACGAAATCCCGAGCTAAGAGAAAAGTATCATCAAATCGGTACGGATTGGACAGCTGCAAGCTCTGACAATACCGGAGATCTGCTCTTAATTGCCCAAAAGCATAACCTAGATACAGCGCTGCTTGACGATGCATGGTGGGGACCAACCGCCATCGATGCAGAAGGTCGCCGGAAGTTTCTTGTTTATGAGCGGTCGATGCCGCACTGTATGATTGTCGATCAAACGGGTGAACGATATTTCAATGAATCTCAGTCCTATACAGACGCGGGCCATGCCATCTTAGAGCGTCAACAAAAAAACGGCAGGGCGATTCCTTCCTGGCTCATCATGGAAAGTAGAAATCGCAATCGGTATTTGTTTGGTGACATGCTTCCTCGAAGGACACCGAAAGATGCCATCGAAAGCGGCTTTTTAGTGAAGGCTGATACGATTGAAGAACTAGCGGAAAAATGCGGGATCGAGTTACAGGGCTTAACGTCAACCCTAGAACGCTTTAACCGATTTGCAAAGGCAGGTATAGATGAGGATTTCGGCCGCGGTAATTCTGCCTATGATAATTATTACGGCGACCCTACCTATCAAAATCCGAATTTAGGTGAAATTGTTAAACCGCCATTTTATGCGGTGAAAATTTACCCGGGTGATTTAGGAACAAAAGGCGGGATTGTCGCAAACGAGCACGGGCAAGCATTGCGTAACGGTCTGCCCATTGAAGGCTTATATGCTACTGGCAATTGTTCCGCATCTGTCATGGGCCGTGTCTACCCAGGTCCAGGATCCACACTCGGACCTACAACCGTATTTGGCTATATTTCTGCTAATCATATTCATCAACATCTTGCGAAACCTGCGAATTCAGAGTTGCATGTCGTGTAGGTAGTCACGAGGGGATTTCGATTAGACTCTTGAAGGAAATAGTTGCTTACTAACCATATAATGGGTTCTTATTTGAGGTGTAAAACAATTGGGTGCTAAGTCGAAATGATTTTAGCATCCTTTTTTGTGGATATGAAGTTTACTTCAACAAGCTACAAAAATGGCTCAGGATGAACTGAGCCATTTTATATTTAATTGCAAAACAAAAGGGTATTCAAGTTGGCTACAATTTCGATGCATTCAAGGGTTTTTACGATACAAAACGGAACTGCTACTAATTCAGAATTTTTTTATTGAATAGTTTTCGCATCAGCAAAGGAAAAGATTTTAGTTAGAATAAAGGTTATTACAACTACTATACACATACTTATAATACTTCCTAAAAACATATCATCACTGTATTCTTCTATTTTAAATCCTAATGTTAAGGGTGCGCCATCCTCTGCACCGGTAGGCAGGAAGTACAAATAATGGTCAATCACCAAGTCCGCCACTCCAAATACCTGAAAAAATACGAAGCCAATTACTTCCGAAGATACGAAAAGTTTACCTGTATCCTTTTTGTTTTTCAGATAGATTACGGATGTCAAAGACAGGGCGCCAATGATTATAAATAACTCTCCCCACTCAACATATAGCGATTTAGTAATCGTTAACAATTATAATAGTAATCCAAGTACTAACCCCAGTACCCATCTTTTCATCCTATATCCTCCCTATGAAAAAAATGTTTATCTCTATATTACCATAAAAAATCAATGTTTCCTATATTTGGATATTATTTTAAAAGGAGTAAAAATATAGGGCTTTTATTGTAATGTTAATGCCTGTATGATAAAAATAGAAAAATGGTAATAAATGATTGCTGGCAATGACGAAAAATAATAGGGTTTGATTTTAATGAAATGTGGGAGTAGCATTGGTTAAAAAGTAATCTTACCTAATAAAAACGAGGAGCAGACAATCTAATTATGATCTCTTTTGAAGCAAATAAAAAATGGCTTGCGATTCCAGTGCAAATACGCAAAGAGCTGGAACGAAATGTTTGGTGTAGTAATTGTTGTGATGTTGTACAAATTGTAAACTTTGAAGTCAAAGAATCACCTCCCGGAATTGTCCTAGAAGGCAAATGTAAAAATTGCGGAAAAGATGTAGCTAGATTCATTGAATAAAAATGCCAAACACATTTAATCTGGCTCCATCCACTTTTGGTTGGTGCCTGTGCAATTGTTCCGGTTTATCGACAACCCCATGAAAAGATGAAATAATCCATTTTGTTCCCCCTGAATTTTTCCTTTCATTCCCCAACCAGCAATTGCACGAGATTCCCTACAATTCAGAATGCTGTCACTTTTCTGGATGTGAGAGTATGTACAGGGACGGTTCTACTGCTTCCTTAGTATTTCAAGGAAGCAGTAGAACCGTCCCCGCGCATTTTTTGAAACCTTTCTTGTATAATAGCCGTAATAAAGCTATATTCTTATGTAAGAGAAAATAAGAAGGGAGGCAAAAAGAGTGAAACGAATTCGGTTATTTTCCATTCTATCATTGTTATTGGGCTTTTCCCTTATGCTTATTCCTGTTGATAGCTCTGCGAAAGGGGAAGTTGTCTATGTTGTTCCGATTGAAGAAACAGTTGAAAAGGGCTTGTACGCCTTTTTGCAAAGAGCGGTTGAAACGGCTGAGAAGGAGAATGCAGACGCCATTATATTTGAAATTAATACTCCTGGTGGAGCTGTAGATGCCGCTGCTGGGATTGGGAAGCTGCTGACTTCCACAAAGGTCAAGACAATTGCTTTTATTAATAACCAAGCGCTCTCCGCAGGTGCATATATTTCCTTAAACATGGATGAAATCTACATGGTTAGAGGGGGCACGATGGGATCTGCTGCGATCATTGACCAGTCGGGTAATACTGCTGGAAAGAAAGCGGAATCGTATTGGTTTGCGGAAATGAAAAACGCAGCTCAGCATGCTGACCGGGATCCTATTTATGCACTTGCGATGGCAGATGAAAATGTTGATCTGCCAGAATACGGAGCAGAAAAAGGGAAATTATTAACCTTGACCTCTGAACAGGCTGTTGAGGTTCAATACGCTGAAGGAATTGTGAACAATCTTGATGAACTGTTAGCTCAACTCGGATATTCCGAAGCGGATGTACGCTCTCTTGAAGTAAGCTTTGCAGAAAAAGTAGCCCGTTTTATCACCAATCCATTTGTTTATTCGATTTTACTGACGATTGGCAGCCTTGGTCTCGTTTTGGAGTTGTACTCACCTGGTTTCGGTGTTCCTGGGTTTATGGGTTTGTCCGCATTGCTGTTGTTTTTTTACGGACATCTCGTGGCGGGGCTGGCGGGATTTGAGACCCTTATTCTATTTATTGTCGGGCTCGGTCTTATCTTATTAGAGTTTTTTATCGCTGGCGGTATCGCAGGGGCGCTCGGTTTTGTCGCCATTATTGCCAGTTTGTTCATGGCAGTTGATAATGTACTTCATATGGCCATTTCCCTGCTTGTAGCCATTGTCATTTCTATCTTAGTTTCAATTATATTAATCAAGATGTTTGGCAAAAAATTGCGCATGTTTCAAAGAATCATCTTAACTGATTCCACGAATACCGAAAGCGGTTATATCTCGAATCAAACTCGTTCAGAATTAATTGGATTGGAAGGCTATACGTTAACCGTCCTGCGGCCATCCGGCACCATAATCATTGAAGACGAACGGATCGATGCGGTAAGTGAAGGTGCATTTATTGATAAAGGTACCAAAGTAAAAGTGGTAAAGGCAGAAGGTGCACGGATTGTTGTAAGAGAAATTCCTAACTTGGAAAAGAAGGACCAATAGGAAAGACATAATACTTACTGCCGTAATCATCTAAAAAAGGGGAAACAATTTCACCAATTGTTTCCCCTTTTTTTGTTTAAAAACTATTAGTGCGAATCACCATGGGCATTGGGACCGTGGGAGGAACATGATCGGAATGCTCTTTTATGGAGAAAATTATTTAGAGGACCGATTTTAGTAGCAGCAATGGGCTTGAAATTAACACCACCATCATTTTTTCTTAACTTCACTACAATCAAAAAAAATCCGCAGCAACAAAAGTGCCAGGCACCATAAAAAAATGGATGGTGCCTGGCACTGGTTCTAATAGCTAGAATTTAAGAGTTAAACCTTTACCTTTGAGAGTCTTTCAAATCCATTCTTAACTGCTTGTATATATTCGGTTACCGCACGAACAGATACCTCGGTAGCAGGATTTAATACCTCAAACCCATGATAGGCTCCAGGGTATAAATGAAATTCGACATCAACACCAGCTTCTGCAAGTTTGGATACATAGGTTAAGGTTTCACTGCGGAATGGATCTAATTGACCGACACAGGTATATGTGTATGGTAAATTGCTAAAATTCTCTGCACGAGCTGGGGCTGCATAGGAGGGAATATCATCCGATCCATATAAAGCACCTAAATACATTCGCCAGCCAGCCTCATTTGTCTTTTGATTCCAAACAAGTCCTTCTTTAATTTCATTTGCAGAAGGAGTATTATTTCGGTCATCAATCATTGGATAAAGTGGCATCTGGAAACAGAGAGAAGGATATTGACGGTCACGTGCTAACAGTGTCACTGCGGCTGTCAGTCCTCCGCCAGCGCTAGCTCCTGCAACACCGATTCGGTTTGAATCAATGTTTAATGACTTTGCATGATCAGCAATCCATTTTAACGCCGAATAACAATCCTCAATCGGTGCAGGATAAGGATTCTCCGGAGCTAACCGGTAATCTACAGAAACAACCACACAGCGTGCTTCTTTTACGAAATTCATACAGAGCTCATCATTATCTTCTACTGAACCGAGGACATAACCTCCGCCGTGGATCCATAATAAAACAGGTAATGTTTCATTATTTAGTTTTGGCCGATAAATTCGTAATGGTAGTGGATTAGCATCAGGACCTACAATCACTTCATCTGTTAATGAAATGGATTCATCTACATTGGCAGGTTGTCTCATTTGAGCCATACCCTCTCGAATTGCTGGCAAATACTCTGGCCGTAATTCAAGGTCTTGAAACAATTCTAATGCTGGTAATAATTCTGGATTTACTCGATTTTTCATACTAACACTCCTTTTTGTAATCGTTTTCAAAAAAGTGAAGTATATTCTTAGAGGTATAATTGTGATAAAATCATCACAATTAAATTGTAAGGAGATATGGTATAATTGTCAACAGAATATTTTGAAAATTCAAAGGAGGAAGTATCATGCAGCTAATCATACAAGCAGGAGATTTAGGACCAAAGTGGTTTCATGTGGCATTAAGAACACTTGTCTTGCTTGCCTCCTCAGAAAGTGTGATAAAAAGTCATCATCTAGCTAAATTGTTAGGTGAGGATCCAACCTTTGTCCGAAAGATATTATCAAAGCTAGCAAAAGCTGACTATGTGAAATCTCATGGAGGAAGATATGGCGGTTATATGATCAATATTTCACCAGAAGACATAACTGTAAAGGATGTTTATCAAGCATTAGGTGAATCTTCAACAACTCCATTTTATACAGTACCTTCTACGGGTGTAGAATTTTTTATATCTCAAATCATCGATCAAGCAGAAAAGTGTTTTCAAGAAGAGCTGAACAATTTCTCCATACAAGATTTAGTAGATTTTAAAAATAGGAATTAAATACGAAAGAAAAAAAGTGCTAGGCACCATCCCTTTTTCAGTTTGGTGACTGGCACTTATTCTAGTGATGGGGAGAGTAAGGGCTAAATGGATTCGGTATTAGCATCTTCACTCCGTAACCTGCTAAAATGAATAGGACTCACCGTCATCCGGTACTAAAACGTTAGACGAGATTCCTTTTTCATTAATAAAACGTTTCAATTCTTCCCTTGATAACGTCCAATGATTGATCGCTTCCATATGAACAGAAATAATTTTTGCGTTAGGGGCTGCCTTATAGACTTCATAGATATCATCTTTCCCCATAACTAGAGAACCGCCTTGCAGGAATTGATTGTCTCCACCATTTACCACAATGATATCAGGTTTCTGCGTTTCAATGACTTCTTGGACAGCTTCATACCATACTGTATCTCCAGCTACATATAACGTTTTCTCATTGGTGTGCTTGAAGACCACACCACAAACTGGACCAGCCAGCTTTAAGATTTCTCCTCTTCCATGTTCGCCTTTTGTTTTCATCAAATGGATCCCTTCGAAAACGGTATCCTCTTGCAATACCTCGACATTTTGGAATCCAGCTTTTCGAATTTCTGTCGCATCTTCTTCTTTCTGAGAAAAAATCTTGATCTCTTTAGGTAATGCTTCTTTAGCAGCATCATCCCAATGATCTGAATGTAGATGAGTTACGATAACTGCATCAATATTTTGAATTATATTCTCAATCGATGTTGGTAAGCTTACTAGAGGATTTTTTTGATCTTGTCTTAATGAATTTGGGAAAGCTGGGTAAGTCCCTTTTTCTGCTAACATGGGATCGATTAAAAACTTTTTACCTGCGTATTCTACCACTAATGTTGCATTACGAATTTGTTGTATTTTCATCTATATGAACTCCTTTTATTGAATTTCCTTGGAACAATGTTTATTCTAAACTATGACCCATTCACCAATACATAGTTTAAATAAAGTGTTTTGCCCGTTTGACTTTATTAATGAAAGGAGTTAAATGAATGCTAGACAACACGGATTTTCAAATCTTAGATGAGCTATCCAAGAACAGTCGGATAACCATGAAAGAGTTAGGGGAGAAAGTCCATTTGACTGGACCAGCTGCAACGGCAAGAGTTGCCAAGTTAGAGGATAGTGGAATTATTGAGGGTTACACCATTAAAGTGAATCAAGTCAAATTGGGATATACTATACATGCTTTTATTACGATTATTACACAAAGCACGAACCATCAGCCTTATTTGATGTTCTTACAAACACAAGAGGAATATCTAATAAAGAACTATAAAATCAGTGGAGATGGTTGTTATCTTCTTGAGTGTAAATTTCCATCAAATGAACATATGAATCAATTTTTGGAAGACTTGAACGAGCATGCAAACTATAAATTATCGATTGTTATTAGCAAATAGCCATTAGTCAGAATGAGATACACTTATATCCTCCAAGCAGGTCAATTCATTTTAAATAACAAAGGAGCCTACCGTAATGTTTTGGGCTCCTTTGTTAGTTTTTCTATCACTTATAGCGGGACCAGGCTTTTAGCGAAAGCAAATAAACGTTCTGTTCTTATTGCTTCTTTGCTCTAAAATCGTTCGCTATAATTACTATTAAATTCAAATTTATTGTATAATAGTATCTAAATCATTTAGAGAATCGAAATAATCAAAGGGGTTTTAAAAACCAAAAGGTGTTGAGCAGCTGTGAGTAAAAAGGGTGTGGGGTTAGATCTAAAAACCTTGTTGTTTTTCTTTATTCCATTAGGGATATCCGCAAGTTTGGTTACGTTATCTCATATTATCATTAATAGTACGTTGGTAAGAGCGGAGAATTCGGAATTTATCATTGCTAGTTATGCGATTGCGATGAGTTTGTTTGGGATCACTGAGCGGCTTGGAGTGTTACTGCGTCAAACCTGTTCATCTTTGGTAAGAGATAAATTTTCGTTTACCTTAATGTCTAGGTTTACATATTACCTGATTGCTAGTTTGATGCTGATTGCCTTTGCAGTGGCCTATACACCAGTAGGAAATTTCATTTTTTCCACCATTTACGGTGCGGATGATCGCATGGTGGAAAATATCAAGGGCATTTACCAAGTCCTTATTTTCGTGACGATTTTCTCCGCTTTCCGCTGTTTGAACCAGGGCGTGATTATCTATAACCGGCAAACAAAGTGGTTGACCATTGGAATGGGAATCAGGCTAGCTGCAATGTATTTGTTGTCGATTTATTTTATTCAAACAGGAAATATATCCGGTAAAACAGGGGCGATCATTTTTTTAGTCGGTATGATGATTGAATCACTTATTAGTTTCATAGAAGCAAGGGTGCTAGTACGAAAAATGCCTGAAAAGCACGAGCAGCTTCAAATTAAATCAAAGCAAACGATCTTTAAATTCTACAGTCCACTTATGTTTTCTTCAGTTATTGTCGTTATGATTGGGCCAGCGATCAACGTATTTTTGGGTAAAACAGCTGATATTGAACTTGCGATCGCCAGCTACGCGATTGCTCTAAGTGTGGCACATTTATTATTAAGCTTTTTCTCGTATATCCACCAGATTGTGATTAATTTTTATGCTGATCATCAAGCTGATGTCAAAAGATTTTCTTTTCTTATTGGGCTGATCCCGTTAATCTTGGTTGGAATTTTTTCTTATACAGCGGTTGGACCCTTCTTCTTGGAGCATGTGATGGGGGTAAGCGGCAGACTTTTGGATGCTAGCTTACAAGTGTTAAAGGTTTTCATGTTAATGGCTCTTTTATTCCCGTTCATCGATTTCTTTAACGGACTGTTAATGGTCCATAAACAAACAAAAGTAACCATTCTCTCACAATCAGCCAATCTCGTCATTACAATGATTGTATTATTCGTCGGTGTAACATTTGCTGCACAGTGGAACGGAATCATCGGGGCATTAGCGCAATCCATTGGGATGTTAGCCGAGCTCATTGTTCTTACAAGTATCGTCAATGCACTAGAAAGGCGTTCAAAAAATAAAAGTACTTTGTTCCAGATGAAAGGTATGGGCAAAGAGCGATAAGGCTTGTATGTGTACTCGAATGATTGAGGTCGGCTCACTCACAATACTGAATGACGGTGTTTGAAATATATATGAGTGCGATTGCTTTTGCTAGTTTAAACGTAGCTGTACTGTCATTTAACCACAACAATCTTTATTATTTTAAAATGGCTATGAGGAATGAAATCTGGAAGTGCCAGGACAATTGTATGTTGTTCTGGCACTTTTTTTACTTAATTCCATCGGCTAGAAATTACTCAAAAGCTTCTGGGAAAGCGGATAAGATTTGCGTGAAGGAGGGATGAAGGGCTTATTAACAAAGCTTTTGCTAACTGGTAGGAGAGTAAAAGATAGGTGGTTGTTGCAAGCGACTGTTTTGCTAAAATTTTTTGAATTTTTAAAAAGTATCTTGACCATTAAAGATATATAATTTAAAATAAAAACTAACTTGAAAGGTGATTCATATTTTAAGTAATTAAAATCTAAAAAGGATGACCATTATGAATAATAATACCGGCCCTAAGACTGAAAGAGGAAAACAAACAAAAAACAAATTATTGGAGGCTGCTGAAGAGGAGTTTGGTAAATTTGGATTTTATCAAACTGGAATTGTGGAGATCACCAAAAATGCCAAGGTTTCACTAGGAACGTTTTATACTTATTTTGAATCTAAGGAAGCTATATTTGCTGAATTGGTACTTGGCATTCAACGTGAATTAAGAAAAACGATAAAAGAGAAAACTCATGGTATAACCGACCGTATAGAGTTAGAGGAAATTGGTTATAGAACTTTTTTTGAGTTTCTAAAAAAACATCGCTACATGCTGCGGCTATTTCGCCAAGCCGAATTTGTCGATGAAACCCTTCATAAACAGTATTTCGCAAATTTAACTGCAGGCTATATTGAAGGAATGGCTGATTCTGTACAAAAAGGAGAAATCCAGAACGTAGATCCTGAGTTCCTTGTATACGCTTTCATGGGAATATCAGATTATATTGGAATGAAATGGATCTTGTGGGATGGCAGAGAGGTAGATGAGTGTGTCGATGAAATGATGAAGCTAATTAAGAATGGTATAAAGATTTAGCTTTWTTTTGGCTCTTTAGTCAGAAAATTTTAAATAATAAAATACGTTAGGGGAGAATTTATTTGAGTACAATTTTATCTTTTGAGCAAGACTTATTTATGCAGAGTGTAAAAAGATTCGCTAAAGAGAAGGTGGCACCTCTTGCTGAAGAAATTGAAGAAAGCGGGCATTTCCCAGAACATCTAGTTAAAATGATGAGTGAGCTAGGAATTATCGGACTCCCTTATGAAATGGAATATGAAGGTGGGGGCGKCAGTCTACTTGCTATGAGTATGGCAATGGAAGAATTGGCAAAAGTTTGTGCTAATACAGCTATGGTCCCTACTACACAAGAGTTAGGTGCTATGCCTATTATTGTTGGTGGAAGTATCGAACAAAAGAAAAAGTATCTACCGGATATTGCAAAGGGAACAAAAAGAATTTCTTTTTGCTTAACAGAGCCAGATGCAGGATCCGATGTTTCTGCTATGACAACAAGAGCAGAATTTGATGGTGAGAACTATATCATTAATGGAGCAAAGAGATTTTCCTCTTACGCAGATGTTGCTAGTCTACTTTGTGTGTTTGCAAAAACAGACGTGACAAAAGGCCATAAAGGTATAAGTACCTTTGTAGTAGACGTCAATACGCCTGGAGTTACCATTGGTAAAAAAGAGAATAAGATGGGTTTTAAAGGATTTTCAGCTTGTGAAGTCTATTTCGATCATGTCATTGTTCCTAAGGAAAATATACTTGGTGTAGAAGGTGAAGGCTTTAAAATCGCCATGAAAACTCTTGACAAGACTAGACCACTAGTGGCTGCGATAGGTGTTGGGTTGGCGCAAGGTGCTCTTGATTATGCGATTGCATATTCAAAAGAACGAAAACAATTTGGGCAATCAATTTCAGAGTTTCAAGGGTTAAGATGGATGATGGCAGATATGAGAACTGAAATTGAAGCAGCTAGACAGCTTGTCTACAAATCAGCCACTATTATTGATAATGGTGAACCTGATGCAGCATTATATGGCGCCATGAGTAAATGTTATGCAACTGATACAGCAATGAAAGTGACCACAAATGCTCTCCAAATATTGGGTGGGGTAGGTTATATGAAAGAATATCCAACCGAGCGCTATTTTAGACAAGCAAAACTACTTCAAATTGTTGAGGGTACTAATCAAATTCAGCGAAATGTGATTTCTGGACAAATATTAAGATAGAAGTAGGAGGACTAGGAATGGTAAGTGTTATAAACCACCGAGATGACTATATTAGTCAAGGTTACTGGAGAAACGAGAATATTTACTCATATTTACAAGATGCTGTAAATTGTTTCCCTAATAAAGTGGCAATAGTTGACCCATATGACCGCTTAACCTATCAAGACTTAAATGATCAAGTCAAAAAATTAGCAGGTGGATTACTATCAATAGGTGTTAAGAAGGGTGATGTTGTATCCTTCCAAATGCCGAACTGGATTGAATGTGCTGTCATCCATCAGGCAATTTCCATGATTGGCGGAGTTAGCAATCCTATCATTCCAATATATCGGAATAAAGAAGTTAAGTATATTCTTAAACAGTCTAATACAAAAGTCCTTATTGTCCCGGCTACCTTCCGCCAGTTTAATTATTTAGAGATGGCACGATCTATTTTGTATGACGGGGAAGTAGGTACGGTTGAAAAAATACTTGTAGTAGATAAATATAGTAATCACCCAGTATTAAATCCTGAAATCGAACTTGACTTTTCCCAATTTATTAAGAACTCTTACTCAAACGATGATGTTGCTTCTATTAATGAAACAGATCCAGCATTACTCCTATACACCTCAGGAACTACTGCAAATCCTAAAGGGGTTTTACACTCCCATAATACATTACTCCACGAAAATCGAACAATAATCGAACTATACAACTTAACTGAAGAAGATACTGTTTTTATGCCCTCTCCGGTAACTCATATTACTGGCCTGCTTTATGGACTCGAGTTGTCATTTATGATTCAGGGGAAAGTAGTGTACCAGGATATATGGTCTCCGGCGGACGCAATTCAACTTATGATAAAGGAGCAATGCTCATGGACCGTTGGTGCTACTCCATTTTTAAGAGGAATTGTGGAATCGCTTACAAACGAGGATAAAAAACATTTAAAACTCAAGGCTTTTCCATGTGGAGGTGCAGATGTACCGCCTGAGCTTATTAAACAAGCATCAGATGTCCTAGGTTGCTACGTAACAAGGGTGTATGGGTCCTCTGAATACCCAACTTTGACAGCATGTAATGCTAGGGATCCATTGCATAAGGCAGCCTTTACAGATGGCAGATTAATAGAGGGATCCAAAGCAAAGGTGGTTGACGATAATGGTGAAAATTTACCATGTGGCACTGTCGGAGAACTTGCAGTAAAAGGTCCAGAGATGTTTTTGGGATATACACAAAAGGAATTTAATAATGATGCGTTTCTAACTGATGGTTATTTTTTAACTGGTGATTTGGCATGTATTGATGAAGATGGCTATATCGAAATAATAGGAAGGAAGAAAGATATTATTATTTGGAATGGAGAAAATATCAGCGTAAAAGAAGTAGAAGAATTACTTTACCAACATGAAAAAATCAAACAAGTGGCTATTGTTGCAATGCCAGATCCAAAAACTGGTGAGAAAGCATGTGTATTTGTCGTACCGAAGCCGGAAAACTCTATCACTCTAGAAGAAATATCACAGTTTTTGATTGAGAAACAAATCGCCAAACAGAAACTACCAGAACGTTTAGAAATAATTGATGAGATGCCGATGACTGCAAGTGGAAAAATCCAAAAGTTTATGTTGAAAGAAAGAATTATTAATAAATTAAAAGGAATTTGAGGGGAAATTAATGATGAAATTTGTAAAACTCGAAGTAGAAAATAATATAGGTATTGTAACCATTGACCGTCCGCCGGTTAATGCCATCGATGCACAGACTTATGATGAGGTTCAAAGAACTTTTGAATCTATTAATGATCGAGATGATATTCGTGTTGTCATTTTCAGAACAGCCGGTAAGAAGGCTTTTATTGCTGGTAACGATTTAAATGAATTTGTAACAATGACTCCTGACAATGCAGGGGAACGAATGGAAAAAGTAAGGGAAAGTTTTTGGTCGGTTTATGATTGTCGTGTTCCAGTCATTGGTGTTGTTCAAGGAGCGGCTCCAGGAACCGGTCTTGCTTATGCTGCTGTATGTGACATTTTAATCGCCTCCGAAAATGCTAAATTCAGTCTACCAGAAATAAATGTAGGGGTAATGGGCGGGGCAAGACACCTTTCACGACTCGTGCCTCAGATGGTCGTACGATATATGCATTATACAGGAAATGCAATGACTGCAAGAGAAATGCAACAATATGGTGCAATTCTAAAAGTTGTTCAACAGGAGGAACTGATGGAAACTGCTATGGAGGTAGCTGGAGAGATTGCTAGTAAGAGTCCAATTGCGATAAAAATGGCAAAGAAAAGCCTTAATACTATTGAATTTATGAATTTGAAAGAAGGATATGAATTTGAGCAGGGTCTTTCAGGTGAATTATCGGCATATGAGGATTCAAAAGAAGCAGTTAATGCATTTTTTGAAAAAAGAGAACCAGTCTTTAAAGGTAAATAATTATTAGAGGAGGATATTCATGAATAAAGCTCGTAAAGCCGTCTCACTATTGATGTTGATTGCAGTCTTACTTTTGTCTGCATGCTCAGGTTCGTCGATGTCTTCGAACAAAGAAAGCGAAAATAATTCTTCAAATTCAGGCTCAGAAGGTCAAACTGATGAAAAAATAAAGATTGGTTTAATTACAAGTTTATCTGGCTCTAATGCTAGTTCTGGTGAACCTATGAAACTGGGAGTAGAATTAGCCGTTAAACATATAAATGATGATGGTGGAATTAATGGTAAAGAAGTTGAACTCCTAGTCCGTGACGATAAGGGAAGTCCAGAGGAAGCAGTTAAGGTTGCCCGAGACTTAAATAATCAGGGAGTACATCTCTTTCTAGGGGTTATTAGTAGTAGTGTAGCACTAGCACTTTCTCCAGCAATGGAAGAAATGGATTCTATTTTAATTACTGCAGCTGCACACTCTGACCGCTTAACAGGTGCAGACTTTAATAAACATTATTTTAGGATTACCGACAATGCCCAAATGAGGAATTACGCTGGTGCGAAAATTATCGCGGAACGCTATCCAGATATTACGAAGTGGGCAACATTATCTCCAGATTATGAATACGGTCACAGTACCCACGATAATTTCTTTAAAGCATTAAAAGAATTTAACCCTAAAACTGACTTAATACACGAATCATGGCCGGCATTTGCTGCACCAGACTTTAAGAATTACATTACTGCTGTTCAAAATGCAAAACCAGAAGGTGTATTCTCATCACTTTATGCAGGGGACGCCATTGTCATGTCAAAGCAAGCCGAACCATATAAGTTTTACCAAGATTTAAAAGTATTTGTTAATCCATCTGCTGAAGAAGATATTCGTGACCAGTTAGGCGAAATTATGCATGAAGAGTGGGGTGGACTTCATTATTTAGCCTCTGCATTTGACAATCCAATCAATAACAAATTCGTAGAAGATTATAAAGCTGCAAATGGAAAAGATCCAATTGGATTCTCTGCTGAGCCGTATAATGCAGCACTCGCTTATAAAGCCGCCATCGAAAAAGTTAAATCAACGAAAACAGAAGATGTGATTTCTGGATTAGAAGGTCTTAAGTTTGATAGTTTATCAGGAGAACGGACTATTCGTGCAGAAGATCATCAGGCTATTAAAGAGATTATCTGGATTCATATTGTTCCAACAGATGCAGCTCCTGGTTGGAAAGTTGAGGAAATAGTAATTATTCCAGGGGAAGATATCGTTCTACCACCAAGTGTAAATTAATTAGAAATTAGTTGAAATACCAGGTGAGTTTCACCTGGTATTTCATGAAAAAGGAGCATATGACAATGGCAACAATACTAAGTCCATTTGTAAATGGTTTGTCACAAGCAATGTTGTTATTTTTAGTAGCTTCGGGATTAACGTTAGTTTTCGGAGTTCTACGTATTTTGAATTTTTCACACGGTGCTTTTTTCATGTTAGGAGCCTATATAGGTTTTTCTATAACAAAAGGAGCCATGATAGCTCCTTGGCTTTACTTCTTAATTGTTCTAGTTGCAGGAATCATTGTCGCAGTTTTAGCTGCTTTCATTGAATTAACCGTATTGAGGCGAATTTATAAGGTTGATGAGATTTTCTCTTTAATTGCAACATTTGCGGTTTTACTCATTCTTCAAGGGGTAGTCCATCAAATATGGGGTGCTGCCTATTTATCAGTTAATTTTCCAAAGGGTTTAGGTGGTGGAGTTGATTTTCTAGGTATGACCATACCTCTTTACTATTTAATTATCATCGGTATTGGTTTCCTGGTGGCTTTCTTGTTATGGGTCTTTATTCAAAAGACATCCGTGGGGACTCTCATTCGAGCGTCCGCAGAGGATTCTATTATGACAAATGCACTTGGGGTAAATGTTCCTATCATCTATACAAGCGTATTTGTTATTTCAGCCTTTTTAGCTGGGATTGCTGGGTTGATCAGTGCACCAAGTACGGTACTAACTCCAACACTTGCGATGACATTTATCATTCAAGCATTTGGAGTGGTTGTTGTGGGTGGATTAGGAAGTATACCAGGTGCATTCCTTGCGGCTATCATTCTTTCATTAATTGATTCTTA
Organism: Bacillus sp. MRMR6; assembly: GCF_001940785.1. Lineage (GTDB taxonomy): Bacteria > Bacillota > Bacilli > Bacillales > Cytobacillaceae > Neobacillus. Next base: position 96,912 of record NZ_MSLS01000005.1, on the reverse strand, counting down.
CTTAACTGCCTTTGTACCATTACTTGCCGGTGTTTCATTTTTTATCGGTATGATTGTCATTTTGCTATGGWAACCAAAAGGATTGCTTGCACATTAAATGAAATGAAGGAGGTGAGGAAATGGTTCTAAAGAATAAAAATATGCTTATCACAATATTTATAGGGTTGGCGATTCTATTACTATATGCATTTCCTTATATGGTTAGCAGTAACATCATTTTTCGGTTATCTTCCATCCTTGTTATGGCTTTGTTTGCTACAAGCTTTAACCTTTTATTAGGATATACTGGATTAGTTTCTTTTGGCCAAGCCGCTTATTTTGCTATAGGTGGGTATAGTATAGCCCTGATCATGGATGCACACTCTTCCTTTCTATTAGGTCTACTTGGAGCTGTATTTTTCAGCGCCATATCAGCGTTGTTACTTGGTTTTGTTGCTTTTAGGGCAAAAGGGATTTACTTCGCCATCCTAACGCTTGCCTTAGGTGAATTAATCTATCAAATATTCTTTCAATCTAAGTGGTCAGGAGGTCAAAACGGTATTGCTGGGATTAAAGCACCCCCCATCAATGTCGGCTCTAATACTTTTAGTCTTAATGGAATGCCGAACTACTATTATGTTGTGTTAACCATTGTAGTTTTTTGTTTATTTTTACTATGGTTAATTGTTAAATCTAGATTAGGAAAAACACTCATTTCTATACGGGAAGATTCTACACGCGCAGCATTTCTAGGTGTTAATGTTAAGCGCTTTCAATTAATTGCTTTTGTTATCTCAGGTACCTTTACTGGAGTTGCAGGAGCATTAGCTGCCCCACTAAATAGTATTATTACAGCTGATATGGCTTCTTGGGTCCATTCTTCAACACCAATCATTATAAGTTTATTAGGAGGTTTCACCTTTTTCCTAGGACCAGTAGTAGGAGCTTTTATTTATGAAATTTTCCGTTTTGTGACTAGTTCCTTCCTAGATTCTGCTGATTTATTAATCGGTTTGCTATTACTTATAGTTATTATGGTTCTGCCAAAGGGTGTCTTAGGACTGATTGAAAAAATCACAAATCTTCGTAAAAAAAGTCAATTAAAACCAACAACTGAAAAGAAAACTACGAGCACAAAGGAGTTACGTTCATGAGCAAATGTTTAGAAGTACAACAAATTTCAAAAACTTGGCCAGAGATACGTGCTTTGACGAATGTTAACTTTTCGCTTGAAAAAAATGAAATTCACGCTATTATTGGTCCCAATGGAGCTGGAAAAAGTACATTGTTTGGTGTGATCTCAGGGGAAATTGAGCCGACAACCGGTCAGGTGCTGTTTTTTAACGAAAATGTAAATAAATTACCTGACTGGAAAAGAGTTCGTATGGGGATGGCTAGAGCATTTCAAGTGCCGAAGGTGTTCCCTAGTTTAACGATAGAGGAAAATATCTTAATATCATGCAGAATAAATGACCAGTGGAAAAATCGTACAGGATTAAGGGGATTTTTTAAGCCTTCAGCAAAGGTGAAAGAAAAGGTCCAACAAAGTCTAAATGATGTGGATCTATACAATCAAAAAGATAAACTGGTAAGCAATATTTCTCATGGCGATAAGAAACGTTTAGAAATTGCTATAGCTATAGCGCTTCAGCCCAAGTTATTGTTATTGGATGAACCTACTGCAGGTATGTCACCAGAGGATACAGCTGCAACTGTAAAATTAATTAGACAACTTCACGATTCACATGATTTAACGATTTTACTAACCGAACATGATATGGAGGTTGTTTTTACATTAGCAGATCGAATATCAGTATTAAATCGCGGCGAACTCCTCGTCACGGATTCCCCCCAAGAAATAAAAAAGAATGAATTAGTAAGAGAAGTTTATTTAGGGAAGGAGGTAATTTAGAATGCTAGAAGTCCGGGATTTAGAGTCATTTTATGGAAGTAGTTATATCATCCAAAAGTTGTCGCTCAGAGTGAAAGAAGGGCAAGGCACTGCATTACTTGGAAGAAATGGAGCAGGTAAGTCGACTACCTTAAAGAGTATCATGAATGTTCAGCCTAAGGTAAAAGGAGAAATTCTTTATAATGATAAACCCATCATTGGTGAAAAACCATATAGGTTAGCAAGAATGGGTATAGGATATGTGCCGGAGGATCGTAGAGTTTATGCCGACTTAAGTATTGAATCAAATTTAAAAATGGGTGTTTTTGGTGCAAAAAACCGAATAGCTCCATTCACAATAGAGGAAATGATGGAGCTCTTTCCTATCATCCATAATTTTAATAACCGTAAAGGTGGCCAACTAAGTGGCGGAGAACAGCAGGTCGTGACGATAGCAAGGACACTAATGGCAAAACCAAATATTATGCTACTAGACGAACCAACTGAAGGTCTTGCTCCATTAATAGTAGAATCACTCGCTGAAGTTATTCGAAAAGTGATTAAGGAATTAGGAGTGGGGGTTCTCCTTGCTGAACAAAACTTAAGTTTTAGCCGAAAATTGACCGAGTATGTTTATCTTATTGACCAAGGGCGACTTATTTTTGAAGGTACATGGGATGAATTTGACGCAAGGCCGGAGCTAAAGGAGAAATATTTAGCGGTATAGTATGAAAGAGGTAAAAACATGCAGAAACTACCTTCCTTTTTTAAGAACAGAACGATTGTAGATTATTTAAAACTTAATGCTCAAACGTTTCCAGAGAAGACTGCATTAGCTGCCTGGAGTGGAATGAGTAACAACAAAAAGTACTTAACATACTCCCAGTTAGACATCTATACTAATAAAATTGCAAATGGATATCTAAAGCTTGGTGTTAATAAAGGAGAAAGAATCGCTATTTTTATGGATAATGCCCAAGGACTTGAGTGCATTCTATCATTCTATTCTGTTCACAAGATTGGTGGAATAAATGTACCAATCAACACAAGCTACTTTGGCGAAGAATTAAAATACATTCTTTTACACTGCTCTGCTAAAGGGGTCATCATTTCCAACAATCAGATACCAGTGATATTAGAGATAATTGAATTTTGCCCTAACCTAGAATTCTTAATTGTTGTAGGAGAGATACCATCCGACTTATTTGGAAAGATCAAAATTTATGCGTATGAAGAAATACTTAATAATGGGGAAAATAGAGACCCTCTAATACAAGTCATAGAAACAGACGACGCCGATTGGCTTTATACGTCTGGAACAACCGGTAAACCCAAATGTGTAATGCATACTCATTCAAGTTCGGTTGCAACAGGCTATTCTGTTGGAGGAGCAATTGGCATTACAGAAAATGATATTTATCAAAGTGCATTTCCGTTCTTTACCAGTTCCGGGTGTCATTTTAACCCTTTAAGCACTCTAGTCTATGGTGCAACGTATATAATGGATCGCAAGTTTGATGTGGAAGAAACTTTATGTACGATTCAGGAAATGAAAACGACCATTTATGTTGGTGTTCCTGCAGTTTATTCTTTTATATTGGAATCGAATCTTCTAGGAAAATTTAATTTGTCATCATTAAGAATTTTGGATTATGGTGGAGCTCCCATGCCAAAACAGCTGATATTAAATTTATTTCATAATTTCCCCCATGTTGAGCTTAAGCAAACATATGGACTGACAGAAGCGGGACCTACGGGTACATTTTTACCTGGAGATTTCGCTCTTACTAAATTAGGATCTGTTGGTAATCAAGGAATGCCGCTTGTAGATATTAAAATTGTTAATGAGAACAATCAGGAAGTTGGGACAAATGAAATCGGTGAAATCTGTTACCGTTCCCCAGCTAATATGAAGGGTTATTACAAAAACGAGATTGCAACAAGAGATACCCTTATAGACGGCTGGCTTCATAGCGGTGATTTAGTTTATCGTGACGAGGATGGCTATATCTTTCATGTTGACCGAAGAAAGGACATCATTATCCGTGGTGGTTTTAATATTTCTAGCTTGGAAGTAGAAAATTGCTTATATACACATCCTGCGGTTCTCGAGGTAGCAGTCATTGCAAAACCACACAAACACTTAGGTGAGGATATTAAGGCCTTTGTTGTACTCCGAAAATCCATGGTCATTTCCCCTGAAGTGTTAACTGAATTTTGCAAAAGTAAAATTGCGGATTTCAAGGTTCCCAGAGATATAGAAATTATTGATGCACTTCCAAGGAACCCTATGGGGAAGGTTTTAAAAACAAAATTACGAGAATTAATCGACTAAAGGGGATGGCTTTATGCGCTTTAAGAATAAAGTTGTTCTAATTACAGGTGCTGGCAGTGGAATTGGGGCCGATATGGCTGTCAGATTTGCTAATGAAGGGGCAAAAATTATCGTAAATGATATACACAAAGAATCAGTCGAGAAAACCCTTTCCACTCTTCCGCCTTTTTTATCGTTAGGGATTACATGTGATGTAACAAATGAATCAGATGTTGACAATATGGTCTGCAAAGGGATAAAGAAGTTTGGTAAAATTGATATTCTTATCAATAATGCCGGTATTGCAGATACCATTACTCCAACCCTCGAACAAGACGTAACCCATTGGCAGCGAATTGTTGATATTCATCTTCGAGGGAATTATTTGTGTAGTAAAACAGTTGGGAGAAATATGATAGAAAATAAATATGGGAAGATTATTAATATATCATCCATTACCGGTTTGGATGGTTTCCCAAGACGTAATGCTTATGGAGCAGCTAAGGCAGGCATCATAATGTTTACTAAGAACCTGGCCTGTGAATGGGCACAATATGGGATAAATGTAAATGCCGTTGCTCCAGGTTATATCATGACTCCAATGTTAGAAGAGCTATTTACCAATGATAAAGTAAGTCATGACAAAGTACGAAGAAGAATACCTTATGGTAAATTCGGTAATACAAAGGATATCTACCATGCCGTAGCTTTCCTTGTTTCAGAAGAGGCAAAATACATTACAGGTACATGTTTGCCAGTTGATGGGGGATGGACTGCGTTTGGAGCAAGTGGAGATGCCTACGATATAAAGTAAATCTTTTAATTATAATTTTAGAGAAGCCTTATGAAAAGTACTGTCATTTAAACAAAAAAAATAATCCACCCTTGAGTTCGCGCCTCAGGTGGATTATCCCTACCTAGCCGGATCCCCTTCAGAGGGAACCTACTATTGCTGGACCGGACATGTTACAGCATGTTCGGTCTTTTTTAAAATTATGCAATTCTTAGTAATATTATAACCGATAATCGTGTAAAAGAAACAATTAAAATGACTCAAAAGATAATGATACTCGTAACATGCTGTTACTTTTTCTGTAAAACACCTTTTTTTACTAGATTAACAAGGGTCCCCTTATTTTTATACCGATTATAGGCAATCAATCTATTTAAATCTTTAATCGTTAACTCCGATGGGGCTATCGCCAATTCATATTCATTCCTTACCTTTTCGATTAAGGAACATGCATATTCAATTTGTTTATCGGTTAAGGAGGGATAAGCATGGGGACGGTTCTTAAAGCGGACAATCGGAAGTATTGCGCGTAAAAAGGCACAACTAGTGTAATGAGCTAGTTGTGCCTTAGATGTTTTTTGGAAGAAAATCCATACGCAAAATTTTTGATTGCCAGAGAAGAATGAAGTCGCGGCCCTGGCTTATGATCTAAAATAATTTGATTTAGCCAAAAATAAATTTTTATTCGCAGAAGGTTTTTTGTCATTTACGTCGTATTATGGGGATTCAATTGATCAACCATATTCTATACATTTTTATACGAGTGCTCGGAACTATTATACAGTATAATTACTTAAATATCATTTGAATTTTCTTTTAGAGCCATCGCATAGCGATTTCGTTCTTCTCCTGCTACCTTGAAAATACTAAAAAAGCAGGAGAACGTCAGCGTGCATTTTTCATTGATATAATTCTGAAAATTATGTATATTTTAACTATAATACACTCTGATTTGAACTTTCTAATGGAATGGTGACCTCATCTAGTATATACATAAAGAATGTTACGGGTAAACTGGGGGGATTGCATGGATTATCACCTTTTAAAGTCGGTTAAAAAGTTTGATGAATTTTATAAAATAGATAAGAGTATTCGAAAAAATTGGGAGCGCTTTCAGATGGGAGGACTAAACGTTGAAAGCGTGAGAGATGAAATCATTCATTCATGGAACCGTAGTAAGCAAAATGGGATTAATCCTTTCGAGCGGACAAAATCCCCCTCTATGGTCTTACATTTATTAAATGAAAAAAGGGACAAGAATCGAATTCTACTAGATGCTGCAGTCCCGATATTACAAGATTTCTTTCAACGAAACTCAGATTTAGTTTGGGACCTTGTCGATCCTGAAGGAACTGTACTTGAAACGATAGCGAATTCAAGATATATGCAGGAAGCGGAAAATATTAATTGTGTACCAGGTCAGAACTTTAGTGAGGCTTCGATTGGGACGAATGCAACTGGTATTGCGTTGATGGAAAAAAAGACGATTCAAGTTTTCGCTGCAGAACATTTTGTCCAAGAGCTACAGCCCTATGTGGATACTGCATCGCCTATTAGGGACCCGTTTACTGGGCAGTTAGTGGGCATTCTTCATATGACTTCTGACAAAAATGTTGTTTTAGCACATGACATTTCATTGATTGAAATGAAGAAGAATCAAATTGAACATGGAATTGGTACAAGAATAGTCGATGAAAATATCTTTATTTTTAAGAATTTATTCGAATCAATCCAAGAGCCATATATCCTCTTTGATAATAAAGGGACAATATTGCGCTGTAATGAAGCAGCACAGTATGTCCTCCTTGCACAGGTAGGAAGGTCTTTATTCGATGTGCTTGGGATATCTTCGATTGAGAATAAATGGGATAAAAATCTGTTGTTAGGGATGCAGGAACTTTTACGAATGAAAGACGGGAGCGAGTGGAAGATTGAATTTCTACCCTATAAAAGGGAGGGAACTGTTCAAGGAGGAATGGCCATCTTCCAAAAAAACCGCTCGATCCAGCCTATTATTAATAAACCTAAAAAACCTACTAGATATGAATTTTCAGATATTTTAACCCAAGAACCATCCATGTACAAAGTCTTGCAATTATCTAAGAAAGCGGCCTTTAGTGAGAAAACGATCCTATTAATTGGTGAATCAGGTACTGGTAAGGAACTGTTTGCCCAGTCGATCCATGCCTATGGGCCGAACAATACGAAACCTTTTGTTGAGGTGAATTGCGGAGCTATCCCTAAAGAACTTATTGCAAGTGAGCTTTTTGGTTATGAGGGTGGGGCCTTTACAGGAGCGAAGTCCAAAGGTCATAAAGGGAAGTTTTTATTAGCAGATCAAGGTACAATCTTTCTAGATGAAATTGGTGACCTTCCCCTTGAAGTACAAGTTTATCTCCTTCGTGTTTTGGAAGAGCGAACAGTTCTGCCGATAGGAGGGGATCGTCCCATTCGGATTGATGTTCGTGTGATTGCAGCTACTCATAAGGATTTAGAATTAGAAGTAAAGGAAGGCAGATTTCGAGAAGATTTATTTCACCGCTTAAACGTGATTCCAATTAGAATTCCTGCATTAAGAGAGCGAAAAGGAGACATTCCACAATTAACACGTTTTTTCCTTGATCAATATAAAGAGGGGCTGGAGCCGCAAAAATTGGAACCAGAAGTCATGGAAGTTCTTTTAAGATATCCATGGCCAGGTAATGTTCGGCAGCTAAAGAATATGATTCAGCGGATGATCTTTACATCAAATGGGCTAAGTATTCGAATGGACGATCTTCCAAACGAGCTGGAACTTGAGCGGAATAGATCAGATAAAGAATTCACTCCAGCTCAGTTGAATAACAATAATCAATGTGAAAGTACCAATTACTTGAAGAATCAAATTGATAAAGACCTTTTAATTCAAACACTAAAAGAAACGAATGGAAATATATCTGAGACGGCACGAATTCTTCAAACCTCACGCGTAACGATCTATAAAAAAATAAAAAAATATCAATTATCATAGCTTGAAGTGACATAGTGTAAACGTTTACAACTTGTAAATGCCAAGTTTACAACCTTTACAATGTTTACATGATTTCATTGAAAGTATGGGGTTTACACCTACACATGAAAACCAGGTAGAAAGGGTTCAATCGAACCCTTTACCTGGTTTTTTTTATTTTTCAATCATCACTTTTCTTTTTAAAAAAGTTGGCACAGTTTTTGCATGTATGTAAATAGGTGATTCATTCACTAGGTTTTAGATTCAATCATTTGAAAGGGTGATGGAGAGTGAAACAAGCAAAATGGGGAAAACCCGCAGCGACTGAAGTAGGTGGCCTATGGAGGGAGAAAGTCAGGGAGCTGGTAAACAAAAGGACAGAGGAACTTTTAGAAGTTCATAATGACTGGAATACCATTGTTAACCTTCGCACAATGGATCTTATCACAACAGAGGATTTAAAGAGAATAGATGAAGAGATCCTCTCTTCAGGACGGCGTTATGATTGGTCCGCTCAGATTTCCCGTAAAGAAGAACCCCATAAATATAAAAACTAAGGAGGCATTCATATATGAACAAAGTTGGAATTGAAATTGGAAGAGGAGACAATGTAAATAAATTTCCGCAACGAGTAAAAGGAACAGTACGCAAAATCTCAACAACAGAAAAAGTAATGGAATATTTATTAAACGGAGTACCTGAATCGACAATTGCTCTCATTGACGACTCTGGCGGGACATTGACAGCTCCCATTCTTGAGGACTTTACAGGGATCATTTGTTTAGGCGGTACAACCCGTTCTCATTTAGGCATTTTATCACGTGATTACGGAATTCCGTGTTTAATGAATGTTGAGCTTAATGGTGCTGATTTTGAAGACGGGGATGAGGTAGAAGTGGAATATGATTGTCTGCCACCAAGTGACGAAGACCATTACCAACAAAAAGAACGCAAAGCAAGAATCTGGAAGTTAAAATAAGGGAGGGCTACTAATGAGCAAATGGAGAATCGAAGAACACGAGTTAGATGAACTGAATTATTTACTACAGAAGAATTCTGATGTGACGTATTGGCAGTGTGTAACTCGTACTGTACAGGAGTCTAAGTTATTTCCAGTACCAAGTTATATGTTATTAAGCTATCTAAACGCTTATTATAAATGGCCGGACCTATTAAGAGAAATTGCAAAAGAACGTACACCAGAGGAACTCGGTTCAAGAGCACGTGAGTTATCGACCCGCCCTACGACATTGCTTGGAAACTGGAGTATTCCAAACTTTTATTTAGTCGGGCGTGAAATGCTCATTAATCATGATTTAATCCGGCCTGAAGATAATCTTGAAGATTTGAAGTTTATACTAGATTTTTGGAAGCGCTTTAGTCTAGCCTATCATCGTAATAACGGACACCTCGTCAATATGGAGGCAACAAACCGGAGTAAAACACTTCCAGAACGTACCCTTCAGGTCTTTGATGCAGACCTTTATGATGTCGAACCAGGTGACGAACTTCATTCAGCAGCCTCTAGATTAATTGCAACCTTAAATCAATATACGTTTCTTGCCAACTGCGAATGTCGTGTGGGGATTAATAATGATGGGCCATACAACATGGGCGAAGGGCGAGAAATGATTATCCGTGAATTTGTAGATTTAGCAGAAGGTGATTATCCTTGGTTGGATGATCTTGCTGCTGACATGCCTTATAACAACCTGATTATTCCCATTGTGACAGAAGGAATTCATTTCCATATTGTGGATGGCTGGGGAAGCTTTGAAGCAAAACCTGAATATACTTCGGCCAGTATTCGCCGAGTTGGCCTCTATACATCAGATTACCTTAGTGAACGTTATATCCCAGTCAGCATGGGCAGCCGTCAAGAATTACTGCAAAGCATGAAAGATATTAATAAGTTGGTAAAACAAATGATCGCAAAACTATGGATAAAAATTTCCACTTGGTCACGAGACCAAATGATGGATGCTGGTGCGTTAGTGTATTACTCCTCCATCAAAGATTTAGCCCATATGGCTGGAACCTATCGGCAAGAAGACTGGTTTACGATTGATCCTCGTGCCGAGCGATTTCGTCCCATGTTAAATGATGAAGTCGGCCGTGATCTCCTAGGAGAGATGGTCGGTATACTTTCTCTTCCATACCAAAGTCGTGATGAGTACCATATGTCAGCTTATTCAAATTCTTCAAACGAAATGTTTAGTCCTGTTCCATATTCCATTTTGGAAAATCATGATTACAGTCTTCGTGTCAATGAAGCTGGAGTAAAAATGGGAGAGGGTGTGACCCATCTTCCGCCAAAGACGGGGTTATATACAACGTCAGCCGGCAAATTCAGCTTAGATGAATTGAATGAAAAAGCAAGGAATTTCACGCCAAAAATGCTCGATAAAAAATGGCGATATAAAGATGACCAATGGGTGAAATTTAACTGGAATACGTCTGAAGCTGACGAGTTATATAAAATCACTCAAGAAGGTTCTAGAAACCTTGAAGGAAAGGGAGCAAAACTGAAGAGAGCGGATATTGAAAAGATTCGACAAGAGCAGGGCGGTGTCATTTCTAAATGAGTTTAACACAGGAAGATGTCGCTAAAATACTAGAATTAATTAAAAACTCTCCTTATGATGAAATGAAACTTGAAATGGGAGATTTAAAGTTAGTACTGAATAAACAAGGTACACAATCCAGCACAGAATTTAAGTCAAACTCTGTCACAACAGTGCTTGAACGATTAGAGGAACAGGACCAGACGGTTCCTCAAACTGACACCATTGTCGCAAAAGAAACAGTAGATAGTTCGGTGGAAGAGAACGCAACGGCCATTCCAGCACCAAGTGCCGGTTTATTCTACCGTGCACCATCACCTGGTTCCCCGCCATTCGTGGAAGTAGGTTCGATGGTTTCTCCAGGCGATGAACTAGGAATTGTTGAGATTATGAAGTTATTCATCTCAGTTAAAGCAGAAATAAAAGGTAGGGTTGTGAAGATCTGTGCGGAGAATGAGCAGCAGATCAACACGGGGCAAACTTTATTCTACATTCAACCGGAGTAGAGTACGAGTATAAGTTGAAGGGGTGAGAATTATTCGTGAAGTCAAATTTGTTGATCAAACGATTCGCGACGGCCAGCAAAGTTTATGGGGGATGAGAATGCGCGGTGGAATGATTTTGCCTATTGCTCCCACAATTGCCCGTGCCGGTTATGATGTAGTCGATTATGTGGGCAGTTCGATGTTCGAATGTCTTGTTCGTTATTGTCAGGAAGATCCTTGGGAAGGTTTGCGCCGCGTCGTTAAGCAAATGCCAGATACCATCATAAGGGGAGGTACACGAAGTAACGGGATGGTTTCGTTCAAACCTGCCCCTGATTCGGTCATGGATTTGTGGGTTAAAACACTTTGTGTAAATGGGATTCGAAGTTTTTGGATTTACGATAACCTATACAATTGGGACAAAATTTCGCGGTTAACGAAGGTGGCAAAAGAACATGATGCAGAAGTTGTTGTAGCCATCATGTATTCCCTTAGCCCGATTTATACCGATGAATATTTTGCTGAAAAGGCTCGCGAAATTGCAAAAATCCCAGGTGTGGACGGCATTTATTTAGAGGATGCAGATGGTGTTTTGACACCAGAACGTGTCCAAACTTTAATCCCTGCCATACGCAAGAATGCTAGTGAATTAAAATTAGAGTTTCATATGCATAATACAACAGGAATTGCTCCGCTCTGTTACCTAGAGGCGGTAAAACTCGGTGTAGATCGGGTCCACACAGCCAGTCGACCTCTAGCAAACGGTCCTTCTCTACCGTCTACGGAAATTATTTCTAAAAACCTGCGCTATTTAGGTTATCAAGACAGTTTAGATAATGAGGCATTGGCCGATATTTCTAGTCATTTTACGCATATTGCAAATAGCGCTGGTCTTCCTACAGGGGTCCCGCAGGAATATGATTTAGCTCATTATGATCATCAACTGCCAGGGGGCATGACAGGAACACTGCTGAATCAATTGCGTGCACAAAATATGGAACATCGCTTCTCAGATATACTAGATGAGATTGCTCTTATTCGTAAAGAATTAGGTTATCCCGTCATGGCAACTCCTTTCTCGCAAATCATCGGTGCTCAAGCTGTTATCAATATTATCCAAGGTGAGCGTTATCAATTGATTTCAGACGAATTGATTCAATATGTATTAGGTCATTATGGACCAATCCAAGGAACAATTAATCAGAACATCTTGGATAAGATCCTAAGTTCACCAAGGGCGAGGGATTTTAAAAATTGGGAATTGGAACAGCCATCGATTGAGCAATTAAGGCGTAAACTTGGCATCCATTTAACTGATGAAGAATTATTACTTCGATATTTTATTCCAAAAGAAATGGTGGATAAAGCGTTATCGACTCCCTTTGAAACAAACTATTCAAATGGAGCGAAGCCAGTCACTACCTTGATCGCAGAATTAGCAAAACAGAATTATTCCTATATTCATTTGATTAAGGGTGATTTTAAGTTAACGATGCAAAGTCATTAGAGATTAACAGAATGGGAGGCCCCGATACGTTCGCACCTAAGACGAGAGAGAATGAATGGGAACCTCCCTAAATTCTTTTAGTAAGGAGGATTTTATGAAGGTAGGAACATTAATTCGACGTGCAGCACAAAGATACCGACATCTTCCAGCATTGATTATGGAGGATAGGACCTTTAGTTTTCTTGAACTCGATGAACGATCAAACCGCTTAGCCAATGCCTTGCTTGGAATAGGGTTGAAACCTGGAGACCGTGTAGCGGTACTGTTTTCGAATCAACCTGAGTCTGTTGAGGTGTATTTTGCCCTTGCGAAAGCAGGTCTTATTCGGACGCCGCTGAATTATCGGGAAACAACGGAAGATCATGTCTATAAAATAAATGATTCAGGTTCGATTGCACTACTCTTCGGCAAGGGGTTCTCAGACGAAGTTTTCAGTATTCAAGAAGCACTTTCTGAGATGAAGGTGATAATTGGTCCAGAGCGAGTGGGACCATTTGTAAGAGACTATGAAAGTATTCTGGCACAAGCCTCTTCGACTGCACCTCCAGAACCAACTTCTAGCTTTTATCGATTAGGCTACACAGGGGGGACAACTGGGCGGCCTAAAGGAGTCATGCTTAGCCATGAAAACGAGTTTTCACAGATTAATAGTTTTTTAATGGAATTATTGCCGGTTAAACAAGGTGATATCATGCTCCATTCAGCACCGATTGCCCATGGAAGTGGAGCTTTTGTACTTCCACATTTCCTTCGTGGTGCAACCAACTTGATTTTGCCAAAGTTTGATCCTGAGAGGTTCAGTCATATGGTAGAAAAAGAGAGAGTCACAACCACATTTCTAGTTCCGACTATGATTGGTTCTCTCCTAGAATCACAATTAGAAAAGTATGATTTAAGCTCGTTAAAGTCAGTTGTCTATTCCGCCGCTCCGATGCCAGTGGAACGGTTAAAGGAAGCGATTACCCGCATGGGGCCAATCTTTGCTCAAACTTACGGGCAGACAGAGGCACCTATTGCGATTACTCGGTTGTTAAAAGAAGAACACTCAATGGCATATGAAGGCAGGCTTTCTTCTGCTGGAAGAGAGTATTTATACATGCAAGTATCAATAGTGGATGAGAACGGGAACCATCTGCCTCCTGGAGAAATTGGTGAAGTAATCGCTCGTGGGCCGCAAGTCATGTTAGGGTACTGGCAGCGACCTGAGGAAACGGCGAAGACCATTCGAAATGGCTGGCTACATACGGGTGATATGGGATACCTGGATAATGAAGGCTATCTATTTCTTGTTGATCGAATGAAGGATCTCATTATCTCTGGAGGATATAATATTTATCCGCGGGAGGTAGAAGAAGTTCTTTATCAGCATCCGGCGATACTGGAAGCTGCCGTTATCGGTGTACCTCATGAAAAATGGGGCGAATCGGTTAAGGCTGTAGTCGTGACAAGACCCAGCCATAGCCTTAGTGAAAAGGAAATCATTCACTACTGTAAACAAAAGATTGCCCATTTTAAGTGCCCAAAATCGGTTGACTTTATTTCCACCTTACCCAAAAGTGCCGTAGGAAAAATATTGCGAAGAGAAATTCGTTCTCCTTATTGGCAAGAAAAAGAAAATAAATTGGTTTAAATCCTTTTGAAAAAATAAACGTTTGGCGGTGATTCATTTGATAAATGACTCTTTTGCACTTCTAAATTGTATTGATTTAAAGGTGGTCGCTCGTGTAGAGGTCATTTCAGAGGTGTTGGAGAAATCGATTCAGGAAATTGAGCAACAGGTAAAAGAACTTACGCAGGAAGGTCTTCTTTTGGAGACACGGAAAGGTGTCATGTTAACCCAAGAGGGACGGTCAAGATTAAAAGGAGAATATGATGAACGTTATCACGCCTTACGAAATACAGACCATATTTTACAACTTCACAGCAGATTTGACGTTGTGAACGCGGAATTCCTAGAAGCAAGTTCGGATTGGCAACAAATGAAGGTAGCTGGACGCAGCATTCCGAATGACCACAGCGATCCGGATTATGACGCTGAGGTCATCGCTAGAATGGTCCAAACCGTTGAGACTTTGGAACAGATTCTTAATCAATTAACACCTCATATCCCGAGATATACTACCTATGCAAAAAGGTTTAATGCTGCACTAGATCAAGTCGATGATCTAAATTATCAATATTTACTTGATCCAAAGGTTGACTCTCTTCATACGATTTGGTTTGAATTCCACGAAGACCTGTTGAAGGTGTTAGGGAGGGGACGTAGGTAAATGACAAAATATGTTTACGCTATTCAGGAAGGCTCGGCGAAAATGAATGACCTGTTGGGAGGAAAGGGCGCGCATTTGTCTGAAATGGCCGCAATGAATCTGCCTGTTCCTCCTGCGTTTGTTATTACAACGGAAGCCTGTCGCGAATATCTTCTCACAGGTCATTTATCTGATCATCTTTGGAATCAAATCCTTGAACACCTTAACGCCTTAGAGCAGGATAGTAAGTGCTCATTTGAAAACCTTGAACATCCACTGATTGTATCCGTTCGCTCTAGTGGTCCTATTAGTATGCCAGGGATGATGGATACGATATTAAATCTAGGCCTGAATCCTACCATTGCCCAGGTCATGTATCAACAGGAACTTTCGATCGATTTGACCAGTAGATTTCTAGAAATGTTCATCCATTCTGTTCACGGTCTTAAACAAGGAGTCCACATTCAATCAGGAATGACGGTTCTTCAACTGTGGGAAGAGACTGAACGAAAAATAGGACTGCATATCCCGAGAACACCGATTGACCAATTAAAAATGGCTATAGAAGCCGTTTTTCGTTCATGGGGGTCTCGAAGGGCCAGAACCTATCGAAAACACCGAAATATTCCTGAAGATCTAGGGACGGCGGTAGTGGTCCAAAAAATGGTGTTTGGTAATCGCGATCAACATTCTGGAACAGGGGTATTCTTTTCACGAAATCCGCTCTCTGGGGAGCGGGAATTATATGGCGACTATTTAATCGGAGCCCAAGGGGAGGATATTGTATCGGGGCAATCCACACCTGCTCCGTTGTCTTCTCTAGCATTAACGGACCTATCACTCTATGAAAATTTGAAAAATATCAGTAATCGATTAGAGAAACACTACCGTGACATCCAGGATATTGAATTTACAGTTGAGTCAGGAAACTTGTATATATTACAAACACGAACAGCCAAGCGAACCGCAGAAGCGGCCGTAAAGATTGCTGTAGATATGGTACAGGAGGGGATTATCTCCCCGAACGAAGCCTTGCTGAGGGTAACACCTAATCAAGTATTACAGCTCTATGCACCAAAGTTTGATGGCGATAAAAAAGAAAAGGCGATCACAGATGCACGCTTGTTGGGCATCGGTACACCAGCATGCCCTGGTTCTGCAACAGGGGTCATTGTTTTTGATTCAGAAAGAGGTGTGACTCTTTCTGAGGAAGGAAAGAATGTGATATTGGTAAGACCGGAAACTAGCCCGCATGATATTGATGGGATGCTATCGGCCGTTGGGTTACTGACTACTCAGGGCGGATCGGCTAGTCATGCCGCAGTTGTGGCCAGAGAATTGGATAAACCATGTGTGGTCGGATTCCAAGAAGGAGTCTTCTCCGACGACCTGAAAAGCATTACGATTGGAGAACAGGTCTTTTATGAAGGAGATACGATTTCAGTCGACGGAACCACAGGTGAGGTCATAAGGGGAGAATTACCATTCGCCATCTCACATCAAATCCAACAACTTGAACAACTTCTCTCATGGGCAGACGAGCAGATTAAGGGAAACCTCTATGCCATCACGGCTACAGATGAGCAGGTCCGTATCTCTAAAAATTCAGGAGTGGAAAGGTTTATCATCCCGCTTCAATCACACCACGACCATTCACAGCACTTAAAAGAAGCCATCAAGCCTGTACAAAGAATTGCTTATGAAGAAGAAATTTGGAAAACATTAGAGAATGGTCCCACTTGGATTTCTGTAGATACACCACGATTACTTCTTACCCTACAGGAGGCTGTACTGAACGAAAACTGCAGCGGTTTGGTGTATGACCTCCACCGACTTAAGTTCCTTTTAGATGGTTGTGCCGAGGATGACTTTATTCCCTATGAAACTCTTGATGAAGAAGGGTTAGTACCTCTATTATCGGAAAGTTTTAAAAGAATCCGCAGCCTTCACCCAGATCTCCCAATTATTCTTTATGGTGAATCAGTTTTATCTCAGAAAGGCTATGAATTAGCGAACCAATATCATTTGTCGATCGCTGCACCGCCAAATCGAATTCAAGAAATTCGATTAGAATGGGCCCATATTAATCTAGCTAATCAGGAACAGCCGGTTTAGGCTAACTTGTAAAATGGAAAGGAACGATCCTCATGGCCAAAGAGGCAATACAAAACGAGCTCTACATTCTTCATCAAGATGGTCCAAAAGTAAAAGTAGCCCTTTGCAAGGTGTGTAATAAATATTTTTTACCGTCAATTCAGTTCTGCAATCAATGCCAAAAAGAGACAACCGAGCAGTTATTTTCAGAAGGAACAGTCCACAGCTACACCACCGTTCACGTCCCTGCTAAGGGATATGTCTCCCCCTATACGATTGGATATATCGATCTTCATGATGAAGTAAGAATTTTAGGTCAGATTGTACTCGATAAAGAATTAATGTTAGATAGTAGAGTCAAGTTAACCCTCGATATTCAGAATAACTATCTATTTAACATAATTTAGAAGTAAAAGTGGTGAATAACGTTGTCAAAAGTATATGTACTTGGAGTAGGGATGAAGAAATTTGGAAAATATAAACAGTTGACTCTCGGTCAAATTGGTCAGGAAGCGGTGATCCATGCGTTGAAAGACGCTTCGGTCAGTTTTGATGAAATTGAGACTATCTACTGTGGGAATGTCCTAGGTGGACCGTTAGCAGGACAAAGACTATTAAGTGACTTGGCTACTACTGGAGTACCGATTATGAACGTGGACAACGCCTGTGCCAGTAGTTCTACGGCCCTTAATCTAGCATTTCAAAGTATTAAAAGTGGAGAGACGGATATTGCCTTAGCTGTAGGGGTAGAAAAATTGTCTGCTTTTGGGAGTGGTGTTCTTCCCACCGCTCAAGATGATGTGGATGCCTCATATGGTCTAACGTTACCGGCCATTTATGCGATGAGAGCAAAAAGATATCTTAAAACATATGGATATGATTCTCACCAGTTAGCAGAAGTGTCTGTTAAGAATCGCTTGCATGGTGCAAACAATCCCTATGCTCATTTTTACGGAAAATCCCTATTAACAAGAGAACAAGTAAACGACTCGATGATGATCGCAGATCCGATTACGCTATTACAAGCTAGTCCGAAAAGTGATGGTGCCGCAAGTGTCGTATTATGCTCTGAACGTGTGTTAAAAAGGTTTCGAACAAAAGCAGTTGAAATCATGGGAACGGCCGTGGTGTCAGGGAAATTTAAGAGAGGGTACCATGATATGGCACAACCCGATGAACCGACTGTTGAGTCGATTGAAAAGGCATATAAACAAGCAGGTGTTTCTGCGAAGGATATTGATGTCGTTGAATTACATGATGCTTTTTCAATTGCAGAAGTATTATATACAGAAGCACTGGGATTTTGTGATACCGGCAAGGGTCTGGAGTTTCTATTAGAGGGAAAAACCTATCATAAAGGGATAAAACCCATCAATGTAAGCGGCGGTTTGTTATCAAGAGGCCATGCTGTTGGTGCAACCGGTTTGGCACAGGTTGCAGAAATCTGTTGGCAGCTGCAAGGCAGAGCCCCTGGTTTCCAGGTTGACAATCCGAAGGTAGGTTTAACGCTGACATCCGGTGGTGGAATATCGAACTTCCAAAATGGTGCCAGTGTGGTTAATATCCTTTCTATTTAATTTTAAACAATGAGGTGTATTATGAAATTTACTAAAGTCGTTGTTGCAAATCGCGGAGATGTGGCAAGACGGATTATCCGTGCATTAACCACATTAAAGATCTCATCTGTTGCCGTCTATTCTGAAGCAGACGCTAGTGCACCATATCTATCAGAGGCTGATGAAGCATACTGCATTGGTCCAGCACCTGCTCTCTCCAGTTACCTAAATCAAGATGCGATACTGAAGGTGATAAAGAAGTCAGGTGCTGACGCTGTTCATCCGGGCTATGGTTTCTTATCTGAAAATTGGGAGTTTGCTAAGAAAGTAGAGGAGAATGGCGTGTGCTTTATCGGGCCGTCTTACAACTGGATTCGTGATATGGGTAATAAAAACCTTGCTCGGAATATGGTACAAAAATACGGAATGCCAGTTGCCCAAGGGTCAGACACCTTGGGAACGGATATGGAAGAGATCCTGAATGAAGGGAGAAGAATAGGTTTCCCTGTTTTAATAAAACCAGCTGGTGGTGGCGGTGGAATCGGAATGCTTCCTGCCCATAATGAAAGTGAACTAAAAACTATGGTCGAACGGGCAAGATTTCTGGCCAATCGCTCCTTTAATAACGATCAACTCTATATGGAAAAATTATTTGTAAAGCCCCGTCATATCGAATTCCAAGTACTTGCCGACCGTTATGGGAACGTTCAGCATCTATTTGAAAGAGACTGCTCCATCCAAAGAAGACATCAAAAAGTCATAGAAGAATCCCCATCACCAAATGTGAGAGAGATTGATCGTTTAGCCGAGCAAATTCAAAGTGTTTTAGAACGAATGGGCTATGACAATATTGGAACTGTCGAAATGCTGCGTGGAAATGATGGTTCCTTTCATTTTTTAGAGATGAATACACGATTACAAGTGGAACATGCGGTTACAGAGGAAATAACCGGGATAGACCTTGTTATCTCGCAAATTAAGCTAGCAGCAGGCGAAAGCTTATCGGATGTCTTGCCTGAGACGATTGAACGGAATGGTCATGCCATTGAAGCACGTGTTTATGCAGAAGATCCGGTCACCTTTTTCCCGTCACCAGGAAGGCTTACCGTATTCCGGCCGCCAGTGGATTCTTCTATTAGAATTGAAACAGGTTATCAAGAAGGGATGGAAGTAACCCCATATTATGATCCGATGATCGCAAAGGTCATTGTGCACGAAAATACAAGGAACCTAGCAATTAAAAAGCTGCAACAAGCATTATTACAATTTGATATTCAAGGGATCAAGACTAATATCCCCTTTATCATAGATATGTTGAAAACAGAAGAGTTTCTGTCAGGTAATGTTCATACTGGACTATCAACAGAGCTTATAGCAAGAGGAGCAACTTTGGGATAGGAGGGTGTAAATGAAAAGAATTGCCATTGATATGGATGAAGTTATTACCAATGCGGGTCAAAGATTGCTAGACTTCTATAATCGTGATTTTAACGAAGAGATTACCATTAGAGATGTCCATGGTACGACACTTCATACTATTCGACCGCATGCAAAAAAACATATCATTCGCTATTTATCAGAACCAACGTTCTTTCGTGATTTGGATGTAATAGAGGATAGTCAAGAGGTGATTAGAGAATTGAGCGAGCAATATGAAATTTATATTGCTACCGCTGCAATGGAATTTCCTACATCCTTTACAGAAAAATATGAATGGTTAAGGGAACATTTTCCCTTTTTATCAGATATGAATTTTGTGTTTTGTGGTGATAAAAGCATCATTCATGCGGACTATCTAATTGATGATAGGTCCGACAATTTCAAAGGATTTAAGGGGCAGGGAATTTTGTTTTCGGCCCCGCATAATTTGCATGAAGAAGGTTATTTAAGAGTGAACAGTTGGAAGGAAGCACGTGAGTATTTTTTAACATAAAACCATATGGGGACGGTTCTTATGCTTGTTACTTTTTCTTTAAAACACCTTTTTTCACTAGATTAACAAGGGTCCCCTTATTTTTATATCGATTATAGGCAATCAATCTATTTAAATCTTTAATCGTTAACTCCGATGGGGCAATCGCCAATTCATATTCATTCTTTACTTTTTCGATTAGGAAACATGCATATTCAATTTGTTTATCGGTTAAGGTGTAATCCTCCTCTTGGACCCCATTTACCTGCTCGGTTTTCATCGTTTCTAGCGCTGCAGCATGCTCCTTGATCTTCGCATCCACCAATGCCTCAACTTCTGCTTGGCTTATTGATTGATTCGTCGCTTGAGTAGGTTTGAAGATCTTATCTAGAATTCCTTTAAGCATCATTTTCACTTCACTTTCCATTTATACCACTCATTTTATAAAAAGGCACAATTTTACTATAATACTATTATTAAAATAAGTGACATTAAAAGACAATACTTTTGGTCTATAATTTGTTGATTTCAGTAGAATATTGTTAAATTCATAGGGATACTATTATAAAATAGGATAATTTCTGTGAATTTTTAGGCTGAAATTCCTAATTGTAGTATAATGGAGAAAATTGAAATTTTTGGAGCGGTTGTTATGGCGATTACAATTCCTGAGACTATTCGAACATCTGCGACTGCAGGGGAGAGGCTGCTTTTCCGGACGCTGAAGACCTTTCTTCCAGATGATTATATCGTTTACTTTGAGCCGGAAATTCAGGGAAAGAGGCCCGACTTTGTGATCATTGGCCCAGACCTGGGGATCGTGGTCCTTGAAGTAAAGGATTATACGAAAAGCACATTATTCCAACTAAACCATGATGAATGGCATATCGTGACTACTTCTGGTGACCAAGCGGTTATTAAAAGCCCGATGAAGCAGGCCAGGGATAATATGTTTCTAGTAGTCGAGGCCTTGAAAAAAGATAAAAGCTTGATTCAGTTAGAGGGTAAATATAAGTTTCAGTTAAAGTTCCCGTATGGACACGGGGTCGTTTTTACAAGAATGCAATCGAAGGATTTTGTCCAAGAAGGTTTGTACTCCGTTATTGAGCCAAATCTTTGTTTAACGCGTGACGAAATTGATCCTGACAAAGAGGGATTTTCTGAGGAAGTACTGATGGAAAAGATTTTGAATATGTTTGTGGTTCCGTTTCGATTAAGGGAGCCGCTTTCCTATGAAGACATTAATGCTATTCGTTATCACTTGTTTCCTGAGGTACGGATTAGTGCTGAATTCAAACCTCCCGTTCCATACCAGGATCAATTATTACTATCCTTGCATGATATTAAGACGATGGACCTCCACCAGGAGAATTTGGCGAAGCAAATTGGCGATAAAAATCGCCTGATCCGCGGAGTAGCGGGGAGCGGGAAGACGATTATTTTGGCAAGTCGAGCGAAAATGTTGTCGAAACAGAATCCTGACTGGAAGATTCTAATTCTTTGCTACAATATCTCGTTAGCGAATGCGATCCAGCAAATGATTAACCATATGCTCAATGAACCAGAGGATTTATTTGATTTTTATCAAAATGTAAAGGCTGTTCAAAACGAAAACATCATCGTCCGTAACTTTCATGCCTGGTTGAAAAATGACTTGAAGATCAAAGAGCAGCAATTACCGAATATGATGGAAAAAATAGAACGAAATGAAGCCATTCTTCCTACTTATGATGCCGTTTTGATTGATGAAGGACAAGATTTTGAAGCAGACTGGCTCCGCTTAGTTAGCTTACTGATTAACGCGGATACCCAGTCACTGTTATTAGTGGAGGATCGCGCTCAAACCATTTACCAACGTAAGCGTTCTTATCTTCAAGATACCGGTTTTAGCTTCCAAGGTAGATCAAAGGTGTTATCGATTAATTATCGAAATACCCAGCAAATTGTAAAATTCGCTTGGGATTTCTATCGTGAGCACTCAATGTTTAAAAATAAAGTCCGAAATCGTGAGTTAGAAGGGGAAATCATTGCACCACAGAGCACAAAGCGGAAAGGACCTGAGCCTGGCTTAATAAAAGCAGCTAACTTTTCAGATGAAATGAAAATTGTAGCTCGTTCGATTAAGAAACTGCATCTTGATAGGAAAGTGCCACTCGAAGACATTCTCATTCTTTACCGGGTCAAGCGCACACATCAATATCCGATTATTGATTTAATTAAGCGGTCGTTGAATGAAGCTGAGTTGCCATTCTACTGGATTACCGAGAACGACACTTCAAAGCGTTCATATGAAAAAAATGATGGCAAAATCAAAATAAGCACGATTGATAGCAGCAAAGGGCTCGACTTCCGAGCTGTGTTTATCGTCAATGTTGATTCAATGCCATTTCCATTAGAAGAAAATAAGGAAAGAGAAGTATCACTCCTGTACATAGGGATGACCAGGGCAAAGGAATATTTATGCTTATCCTACACTGGAGTCTCAGAGTTCAGCCAATACCTGGATGCGATATTAGAAGACAGGAAAAAGAAGAAAACGGGGAAGGAACAGGTTAATTAACCTGGTAAGCATGGGGACGGTTCTTCTGTTTCCTTCGTGAATCGAAGGAAACAGAAGAACCGTCCCTTATAACGGGTTGGCCCACACTGCATAAATATGATGGGGTGGAGGCCATCCTTGCGATTTGGCGTCGCTCTTCCTTTTGGCAATAAGTGCAGCAGCCGTAACCGTTTTACCGAAACCGGTAGTGGCGGCTAGTAGGCCATTATCATGCGTCACTAAGGATTGAATTGCATCCACTTGCTTAGATGTTAAATGACCATGGAAATTCACCTCTATTCTTTCACCTTCAAATGAATGGTCTTTCAACCCAAATTCAATAGAATGGAAATTAAGTAGGCCTTTTAAAGCCTCTAAACAACCACGTGGGAGGATGAGATAATCATTGTTCTCGCTTAAGCAGTTTATACTTTTTTGTATTCCATAAGTTGACATCCTTTTTGCTTGGGCTTTATAGTATTCTGGATTTCTAAAAGTTGCAAGTTTAATAATCTCGTTATATATCGCGGCTGGAATTTTATTCTTTTTTAATATATGTAATATCTTTTTATTCTTCAGCATTTCACATAACATAAAAATAGTAATATAAGAATATTTTTCGGCTTTAAATCCCTCTTAGTAATTAGATATAATGTAATTATATCTAGCTATCATGCTTTTAAAGAGTGTGCTACATTGGAGGTTTATTATAATGAAAATGAAAATAACTGAATTAAAAAAACAATTAAAGCAGTTTGAGCAAAAAGAATTGATTGAATTAGTTGTAGAGATGTTCAAGGCGAATAAAGAGGTTCAAGACTTTTTAGCTAGTAAATTTCTAGGTGATGAAGCAATTGAAGAACTTTTYCACCAAGCTAGAAAAAAAATAAAGAATGAATTTTTTCCTGATCGAGGAGATCCGAAACTACGATTAGCTGAAGCCAAAAAAGAGATTACCACTTTTAAAAAGCTTACAAATGATGAGAAACGAACTGCTGACCTCATGCTTTATTATGTGGAGCTAGGTGTTGAATTTACTTGTACATATGGTGATATTTCAGAAGGATTTTACTCTAGTATGGTGAAAATGTTTGATCAAGTGGCCTCTCAGTGTGATCGGGATGAAGAACTATATAAAGTATTTTCTGAGCGACTAGAAAACGTGGTGTCAGAGGCACCTGAGGGATGGTGGTTCCAAGATGCTTTACTGGAATCTTACTACACAATCGAGTGGGTCCATGACGAAGAGGATGAAGAGGATGAAGAATAAACTATTAGTAACAGCTCTATAATAGAAGATCAAATTTAGTTGAAAGAATAGGAACAAGGATGGCGAAGAGTAAAAAAAATCGAATAATACGCCCAGAAGAAAACGGTATAATCGATGCGCACGACTACAAAATGCTAAAAAGTGGGCACAGGAGTACAGCGGGAAAAATATTGCAAAAGGTTATAGTTACTGGTTTGGTATAGATCTTTTGTGTGCAATGACCGAATTAGAATTACTTGGGTACAAATTAAAAGATTCTTATAAAAAACAGCTAAACCAATCATTGATTGCCAGGCAAAAACATACAGAAAGAAGAAAGCTTGAAAAGGAACAGAAAATCTACGATGAAGATAATTTCTTTTATTATATTGAAGGATATACGGGTAGTGGATTTCCTTATGGAATTACGAGAGAAGAAATGCAAGAAATTGATCAGAGTTTTCCAAGTCAACCAGATAGAAAAGACGGTAAAGTATTTTGGGATGATGAGGATTTACCTTTTTAGTTTTATCTCATTTTAACCATAAATCGTTTATCATAAGGCATCAATTCTGGGGGAGAAGAAGATGACAAAGCATTCTGAAGAAGCAATAGAAATAGCCCTCCGCAATGCGAAGGCATCGATGGAGATCTCAGGTTTTAAAATTACAGAGGAAATTACGAAGCTTGTTCGCTCAAAGCTAAATGGGGAAATAAGTGAGGAAGAGTTTTTAAAAGAGGCGTTAGAAAGAGCGAAGGGAAAGTAGTGATAAATTACCGATCAAAAATAGATCATGTCTTTGAAATGGCTTTGAAGAAATACAAGGACAATTGTCATTTATGTTGTCTTGGCAATTTTTATTAGAAGTAAATGTGGAGAAAAGGATTGGCGGTAGAAGTGGTCGAGTGGGTGCTTGATTATGGATTTCATGCGATGAACCTGACCGAAATTGTTGCTGAAACACAAACACGAAATATTGCTTCCTGTAATCTATTAAAAAAGGTTGGAATGAAAGCAGTAGAAACACTTAAACGCTTCGGCAATCAACAAACTAAATTTGTGTTGGAATCAAAGGATTTTCATGAAGGACGGTAATAAAAAATTGGATGGTAGTTTGAAGCTAGCTCCTTTTTGCATTGGCCCTTACACCCGCAGGAGATTTCATTATTTTATTTAAATCATCAATGGAGGCTTTTAAATATGAAGTATAGCTATATTTCTCATTTGGTTTGTCCAAAGTGCAGTGAAACGTATAATCCTCAAGAAATCAATCAATTATGCGTGTGTGGTTCACCACTTTTAGTAGAATATGATTTAGATGAGCTGGGAAAGAATGTTTTAAAGAAAGATTTAGTTGGCAGATCCGCTAGTTTATGGAGGTATCATGAACTCTTACCGGTTGTAAGTGAAGAACATGTAGTGACGTTAGGAGAAGGGATGACTCCACTGCTTCCGATGCCGGTGATAGGGGGAGATATGGATATTCCTAGGTTGTATATGAAGGATGAAGGGATTATTCCTACTGGAACGTTTAAGGCGCGTGGTGCTGCTGTTGGGGTATCCAAAGCAAAAGAACTAGGAATAAAAGAATTAGCCATGCCTACGAATGGAAATGCTGGTGCAGCGTGGGCACTTTATGCGGCCAGAGGTGGTATCAAATCTACAATTGTGATGCCCGTAGATGCCCCTAAAATAACTAGAAATGAATGTGCTATCTCGGGTTCAGACTTACATTTGGTTGATGGGCTCATCAGTGATGCGGGTAAAATCGTGGGACAAGCAGTAAAGGACTTTACTCTATTTGATGCTTCCACTCTAAAAGAGCCATATCGAATCGAGGGCAAGAAAACCATGGGGCTAGAAATAGCGGAGCAAATGGAATGGAAAATGCCAGATGTTATTTTGTATCCTACTGGCGGTGGGGTAGGAATTATCGGGATCTACAAGGCACTCACTGAGCTAAAAAAGCTTGGCTGGGTAGACGGGAAACTTCCACGTTTGGTTGCGGTTCAAGCAGAGCACTGTGCGCCTATCGTCAAAGCATGGAAGGAAAACAAACTAGAATCTGAGTATTGGAACGATTCTGAGACGGTAGCATTCGGGATCAATGTTCCAAAAGCACTGGGTGACTTTTTAGTATTGAAAGCTATTTATCAAACGGATGGCTGTGCCATAGCGATTGAAGACGATGCGCTCTTAAAAGAACAGAAGAAAATTGCCGAACTAGAGGGTGCCTTTATCTGTCCAGAAGGAGCAGCTACCTTTGTAGCAGCTCGCAGACTAAGAGAGCAGGGATGGATCAAGGAAAATGAGGTTGTTGTTGCACTGAATACAGGTATGGGGATTAAATATCCTGACACAGTTACAGTCGATGTCAATGTCTTACAAAAATCTGACTTCATTATTAAATAAAGTCGGAAACTTAATGGTACATTTCTTTAAGCGACTTGTGAACAAGCTATCTTTAGTATTCAGATGTATGGCAGGAAAAAGGACTACAAGCCCCTACCCGTATAAAGGTGGGGGCTTGTTTTATGTCTTAACAATCGTTTGTTTTCTTCCTATTCTAAGTGTTATTCATTGTCATTTAGCTGTTGCTGCCCATTTTTAGACTACTATTCTTGTAAAATCCTAATCCGGATATTTTGGTAACAGCAAGGTATATCAACTGAAGTGTCAGAAACCACCCGATTTTCACCAGTTATCGGGTGGATTTCTTTAAGAAAGGGAAAGCCTTTTTCTAGTTCCAGTTACTAGAGTTGGATTGGAATAAAGCAGTGGATGTTGGAGAAAATATTTAGAATGATTTTTAGTAAATGAAGATCATCCAATACCGCTCATTTGGATAATTATGTGAGCCTTTTTAGTAATAAGGGTGATAGGGAAGCCTTATAATTTTGGGGGAAAAGATTCTATGGAAAAAGCTAAAATAAGTGCATATCAGTTGTTTGTACTCATAGTACTGTTTGAAATAGGTAGCGCTATTTTATTTAGTCCTGGATTAGGAGCCAAACAGAATGCTTGGATCGCCATTTTATTAGGGTTAGCGGGTGGTTTAGTTATCTTTTTAATCTATTACCGTCTATATAAATGGTATCCTGATATCCCCTTTACTAGTTATGTGAAAAAAATAACAGGAACTTGGATTGGAAGTATCATTGCCTTTTTTTATATTTTATATTTTCTTTATCAAGCTTCAAGAATTTTACGGGACTTCGGAGAACTTTTAGTTACGACTACTTATACAGAAACGCCTTTATTCATCATCAATACCTTGATGATTATAATCATCATGTTTGCGGTTACTAAAGGAATTGAAGTAATTGCAAGGGTCGGTGAACTTTTTTTTGCTGGAGTATATTTATTAGCCATACTCGGCTTTGTTTTAATTACATTTACTGGAATTGTTCATTTAGAAAATTTACAGCCTTTACTTGAAAATGGATGGAGTCCTGTCCTAAAGGCAGTAATAACAGATCAAACGATAAACTTTCCATTTGGCGAAATGGTTGTGTTCACCATGTTGCTACCGTATGTAAACAAACAAAAAAAAATATTAAAAATTTGTTTAGGTGGAATGTGTTTAAGCGGTATAAACATTGTGATTACTTCGATGATTAACATTGCAGTTCTAGGTTTAGATATTTTAATGCGGTCTCCTTTTCCGCTCTATAATACGATAAGAAAAGTCGAACTTGGTTTTTTTGAGCGTTTAGATATTTTCTTTGTACTTTATTTAGTAATCGCTGGTTTTTTTAAAATAACTCTCTATTATTATGTAGCTGTAATTGGAACTGCAGATCTTTTTAAACTTAAAAACAGGCATACGCTTAATCTTTCACTAAGTTTTTTGATCTTAATTAGTTCCATCACCATTTCTTCAAATTATTCGGAGCACGCTTACGAAGGGGAAAAGATTATACCTTATTATTTGCATTGGCCTTTACAAATAATAATCCCCGTTATCCTCCTAATCATCGCATTTCTTAAAAAGCAAAGAGTAAAAAGTAATTATTCAAAGGCTATAGGGGACGGTTCTCCTGCTTCCTTGAAAGAGTAGGAAGCAGGGGAACCGTCCCCATGCGTTGCCATTTTTACGTGCTCAATTTCTCTTGTTTTTGCGCAACTCTTTTATACGCTAGATTGGCTGATGATAGAATTACCAGGCCTAGAAGACTGATACTGAAGAAGAATCCTAATCCGGATATTTTGGTAACAGCAAAGTATACCGCCCCAAATCCAAATATCATAAACAGGCTGGGGAGGGGACTGTAAACCGTAATCAACAGGGCATTTTTCAAATGTGTTCCTAATGGTTGTTCAAATTCAACATAGGAAGCCAATGTATAGCAAATGATGAGAAAATACATACCACTCATGATGATGCTTGAATAAAAAAGAAAAGCCGATCCTTGATTAGATGAGGATTGTAAAAAGTTAATATTCATATACAAAATAAGACCAATTATAACGATGATGAGACCTAGTTTATTACTGTTGAAGAACTCTTTTTTATAATACTGCCAAAAAGTTCGGAATACGGGGGGATGATTCTTAAGTAAAAACTGCCTTAATGTAGCCAGCATCGCAATCGTCGCTGGGAAGAATCCAAACATCACGAAACCACTTAATGTAAAAAGAATCCATAATAGATTAATATAAGCTAATCTTGCAATCCAATCACAAAAGGTATAAACAGCATTTGAAAACGAACCTAATTTCATAGTGATACCTCCTTAACGATAAATATATCATGCACAATAGACATTCGTTTGCTTTTTTGCTATGAGGTAAAAATTTTACCGAACAAGTAAAAATAAGGCATAAAATTCATTTGCAAAAATAGCAGCGTACATAAGGTAGTAAAAATTTTCTCAATAATGTAAAGAATCCACATTGTTGAAAGCGGTTGCAAAAATTATACTTAACCTACATTAAAGATTACGAGCTTACAAGTTAGCAGAAGGGGTGAAAATCGTGAATAGCGAGGTAAAGGTCGAATCAAAAGCTATACAAACCAAAAGCAAAGTAAACACGATAACCAAAAAAAGGTCTCCTTTTAGAGGCTGGAAGGAGGATTTAGCAGGTTATGCCTTTATTGCCCCCATGTTTATTGGGACTTCTGTATTAGTATTATTTCCGATTCTATCTTCGTTTGTTTTAAGCTTTACCAATTGGAATTTTGTAGCCGGTTATGAAAATGCCAAATTTGTAGGATTTGAGAACTTTTCGAAATTACTTACCAATGCATTATTCCTAAAAGGACTATTAAATAATGTCATCTTAATTTTAGCGATCCCGATTACTTTAATGTTATCTCTTGGTTTAGCTGTGATCATTAACAAATATGTATATTTGAAAGACATGTTCAAAGTAATCTATTTTATGCCATTTATTTCGAGTATTGTAGCGGTTGCGGTTGTCTTTCAGGTGCTTTTCCACCCAACAAAAGGACCGATTAATCAGTTTTTGATGACAATTGGTATTGAAAATCCACCAGGCTGGATCGCAGACGTTAGCTTTGCGTTACCATCTGTGATGTTAATTATGATTTGGACAGGTATTGGGTTTAATTTAATTATATACCTCGCAGGTTTGCAGAATATCCCAAAGGAATTATATGAAGCCGCACAAATTGATGGCGCTACCGCATGGTCCCAATTTACGAAGATTACGATTCCACTAGTTTCACCTACCACTTTCTTACTGTTTGTGACCGGTGTGATTTCCAGCTTTAAGGTATTTGATTTAATTATCGTGTTAACAAATGGCGGACCAGCCAATTCGACGATTACACCAGTTGTTTACTTGTATCAGCAGGCCTTTATCGAGTTAAAAACAGGGTATGCTTCTGCAATTTCATTAGTTATGTTTGTAATTATTTTGATCATTACCTATATTCAATTTATCGGTCAGAAAAAATGGGTGAATTATTAACTAGAAAGGAGCAGTGCAAATGACAGCGAGATTGGATATAAGAAAATTGATCGTGACTGTGATCATGGTTTTAATCGGAATTTGTTTTCTCATGCCATTTTTGTGGATGATTTCTGCTTCTTTTAAAGTAGAAGAGGACGTTTTAACGTTTCCGATTCAATGGATTCCTGAAAGATGGAATGTGTTTGAAAATTATAAAGAGGTTTGGACAGGCTCCATGCCATTCCTTCTATTATATTGGAATTCAATCAAGGTAACGGTTCTAACCACACTCGTTTCATGTACGGTATCTTGTTTAGCGGCATACGGGTTTGCCAAAATTAATTTTAGAGGCCGAGAGTTCATCTTTTTAATCGTATTGGCCACTTTCATGATTCCCCCGCAAACGTTGTTAGTAACACAATTTCTACTATATAGATGGCTAGGCCTATATGATACTCACACAGGACTCATTCTATTAAATAGTTTCAGTGTATTTGGAACGTTTATGCTCCGTCAATTCTATCTCGGCATTAGTAATGAAATCATCGAATCAGCGAGAATGGATGGTGCTGGTCATCTTAGGATTTTCACTTCGATTGCCTTACCATTAGTAAGGCCTGCCATCGCCACTTATGCGATTCTGCGTTTTATATGGACCTGGAATGACTTCCAAAATCCATTAATTTTCCTCAGGTCGAAGGAGTTATACACGATTCAACTCGGTGTACAGAGTTTCTCAGATCAACATGGCAGCGTTTACTCACTCATGATGGCCGCATCCGTTTCTGCGATCTTACCGTTATTAATCATCTTTATTATCGGACAGAAAAACGTGATTGAAGGGATCCAGCTTGGCGGTGTGAAAGGTTAAACAATGGTAGGCACTCATTCTATTAATTTAGAGGGAGTTGATATACAAATGATAAATAAGGGGAGAAATTGGATGCTGAAAAAATGGGGGTTATGGCTACTCGTTGGACTATTCACCATGTTGACGTTAGCAGCTTGTTCTGGAAATGATAAAACTTCATCAGATAAGGGTAAATCTGATTCAGCTGATGAAGAAATCACGTTGAAATTTGTTCACTGGATCAATGAGGATGTTGGAAAATGGCAAGGTGTGATTGCCAAGTATGAAGCAGAGAACCCAGGAATAAAAGTGGAATCCATTCCACTTGTAGAAAACATGAACTCCCAGGATTATTTCAAACAATTAGATTTAATGGCATCTGCAGGGGAAGAAATGGACCTGATCCTATTCTCGAATGTTAATGATTTTGCTAAACGTGTGGATGCTGGTTTGCTTGAACCGGTGACAGAATACGTAGAAAAAGAAGGAATAGCTATCAATGAAGTGTACAATAATGGATATCCAGCTATTAATGGAGACTATTATGGGTTGCCGATGAAAAACGTAACCATGCTTGTTATGCTAAATAAAGCACATCTCGATAAAGCTGGACTAGAGATTCCAACCGACTGGACATGGGATGACTATGCGGAATACGCTAAAAAGCTAACGGCAGACAATCACTATGGTTCGTATTTACACACATGGCATAATCTCTATTCTGTCTTAAAAATGATGGGAAAAGCAAAAGATAATTTAATTCTGAACGAGGATGGTACCTCTAATGCATCGGATCCGATGTTACGTGCCTCACTTGAACTACGGAATAAATTAGAAATTGTTGATAAATCATCTGTTCCGTTTGCTGAAATTTTATCGCAAAAATTAGATTATCGTCAGCAATTCTTTAGCCAATCAGCCTCTATGGTTCCAACGGGAAGCTTTATGATCACAGAATGGGGTCAATTTACACCGGAATTTGAGATCGCCTGGGCACCATGGCCAAAAAATAATGCGAGTGATAAACTACTTGCATCGATGGGTGGGGATTTAATATCTATCGCCAAAAGCTCAAAACACAAGCAAGAGGCCTATGAGTTCATGCGTTGGTTAACAACAAAAGGGATAATAGAACAAGGAATCTGGTTACCTTCATGGAAGGAAGGAGATATAGCCCAAGCGTTAGAAACAGTGGTAAAAGGTACTAAAAAACCTGATGCCGTTCATATGGAATCATTGAAACATGCCCTTGCCTCCGTTGAGGCAACTGGAGTCATTGCACCACCGCCATATATTAATGAAGCCTATAACGAATTCGGGGCAGAAGTAGAATTATATCTACTTGGTGAGCAAGATCTAGATAAAACCATGAAAAACATCGAAGAAAAAATCCAAGCAGTAGTCAATGCTAATAAATAATTAGAATATTCATGTTATAATTAGAGAGAAAACTGACTCGTTTTCTCTCTATTAAATTTTTTTATTTTTCAGAAGCGGTGATCATCATGAAGGTTTTATGGAGAAAAATAAAGCAAATGTCACTCCGAACAAGATTAATCATATCCGTCATTCTTTGCATTTTATTTCCGTGGATCAGCACTTATATCGTATCAAACCATTTTACCAAAGATGTATTAGAACAACGTGCAGCCACACAATCGGAAGACGATTTAAGAATGATAGAATTAGGAATAAAGAACATTTTAGATGATATGATGTACACCTCTAATTATATCCAATTTGATTCAAGCATGAGGCAGCTGATCAAATCTCATGAGTTAATTGATGCAGATTCCTCCAGCGTAAAACAAGAAATCGCTCTTAATTATATTCAAATATCGAAAGAATTATCGGGAATTACCGATTTATTAAAGCCACTATATATATCCATCGTGTTTCCTAATGACTTTTACTACACCAATTATTCACAAATCGACCATAATCCTTTACAATTCAAAGAAACACCCTGGTTCGAAAAGTTGGATCATTTAAGCTTTTATCAAACCTATTGGCTGGGTGCACACCCTACCTATATTCAATCCGAAAAAGATACATACCCCTATCTGATTACCATTGGCAGAAAGATTCAAAGAGCTAATTCCGCCCATTCTTATTTAATTATTAGTTTAAAAGAAAAGGAGATTAAGAAGCTTTTGAGTCAATATCAAAGTGAAAGGAGAACGAAATTTTATTTGACCAATCAGACAGGGGAAATATACTCAAGTCTAGATACAAATGAGGTGGGGACGCTCTTACCCTATGATGTGACGCACGCTGATTATCAAATTGTTGACTTTGAAGGAGAGAGGCACTTATTGGTTTCCTATCCAGTCTCTTATTCGAATTGGCGATTGGTCAGCCTTGTCCCCTATAAGGACACCATTGGATCGATCAATATGGTTACAAGAACGACGATTTTAATTCAAGGTGGTTTTTTAGTTCTCTTTTTAATTGGACTGATCATCCTTGTACGAGAATTGACGAAACCCATCACAAGATTACATCAGGTGACAAAAGCAATCAAACAGGGTGATTTAACGGCAAGGATCCATCTTTCTGGAAACAATGACGTTGCCCAATTAGGCCATTCCTTCAATCATATGCTCGATACCATTGAAAACATGATTGAACAGATTAAAATCCAGGAAGCAGCCAAACGAAATGCTGAACTAGACATGCTTCAAGCACAAATTAACCCGCATTTTTTATTCAACGTCTTAAATGCAATCCGCTTAAAAATAAAAATGGAGGGGAACACCGACAGTGCTGCTCTTATTTATTCTTTATCCGCACTTCTACGAATGACGATCAATCGTAATAATGCTTTTATTCCTTTAGAGGAAGAGTTAACGATTGTGAAGCATTATGTTGATTTAATGAATTTTCGACACCAACATGATGTAGAATTGGAGATTCGTGTGATCGAAGCTGCTGCTAGGTTCGAAGTGCCAAGATTTTTCTTACAACCCATTATTGAAAACGCCATCATTCATGGCAGCAATAATCGAAATGAAACGATTAAAATCATTGCAAATGAACAAAGTGGCGAGTATTTGGAATTGGTCGTTACAGACAATGGTAAAGGAATGGACAAGCTCACATTAGAGCGATTAGAAGAGAAAGTTTTTCAACCAAACTGTCAACAAGACTCTAGTAAAAGTCATCATCAATCGTTTAACGGGATAGGTGTGCAAAATGTCTACCAAAGGATGAAATTGATTTATGGAGAAGCTTTTCAGCTGAAGATCGACAGCAGGGTAGACAAAGGAACCACAATAACATTTCAGATTCCAGTGCGTAAGGGGTGAGACGATATGTATGAAGTTGTTTTGGTAGATGATGATGTGATCGTGATTGAGTTTTTGAAAAAAGTCATTCCTTGGCACGATTATGGATTCCAGGTGATTGCCCATTTCCAAGATAGCAGTGATGCTTTGGTTTATCTGAAGGAAAAACCTTATGATGTTCTAATCACCGATATTGGAATGCCAAAATTAAATGGAATCGAATTAATCGAGCAACTTAGAAAATCAAAATTGAACGCCTATCATATCATCCTATCTTGTCATGATGAGTTCCGCTTTGCACAACAAGCTTTAAAATTAGGAGTCTATGATTATATTTTAAAAGAAACCATGGAAGAGATGGATATCATTGCTTTACTAGAAAGATTAAAGAAGACGTTGGACCAGGAACAATCTACAAAGAATCCGCACATTAAGGTAACCAAATTCTTAGAAACAAATCATATGACCTTAAAATTAAAGTTTATCGACAAGCTAATGGAACCTAATTTGGGTCAGACGGATTGGTGGACAGAGCAACAGGAACCATTGGGTATAAACTTTTCCGGTAATTATTTTACTCTGGTGCTATGCTTTATAGATCATTACCAGGAAGCGGTCAGCCAATATGAAAGTGAATCATGGCTTCAGTTAAGTGTAAACAATGTGTTAGAAGAAGTCGTTGCTAAGATCCCAGTATTCTATCTCCAAGGGTCATTTTTAATGCTTGTTCCTGTTAGGAGTATTAAATCAATCGAAACACAACAATTAGTAAAAGAAATCCATGGTCAAATTCGTACCAGTTTGAACATTAGTATTACCTCTGTGATCGGAGAACATCATGTAAAGCAACAGCAATTGATCGATAACATGCGATTATTGCTTAGAGATAAGCAGCAGAGGTTTTATTATCAACATGGTAGTATTCAAACCTATCGTCCTATTGCCTATACTCGCGACTCTATTTTTCAAGATTATGTGGAAATCTCGCAGAATCTAAAAGAGTTACTATTAAAAGGTAAAAAGGACCAGGTCACAGCGTGTGTTTCCCAGCAATTCACTAAAATGCGAGAAAAGAAACATTCACCAGAAGCTGTAAAGGATTGGGTAACGAAATTACTATTTGATATTAAATTATCCTTAAACGCATTAAAGCAATTCGACACCCAATCGATCCCCTTAACAGACTATTTCATCCAGCGTGTCGAAACCTTTGAACATTTAGAATCTGTCTTAGAAAATATTTGGGATCAGTTCCTTGACCAAATCAATTCTATTGATTTGACGACTAGAAATGAAGATATTTTAAAAGCACAAAAATATGTCCAAACCCATCTTTGCGAAAAGATTTCTTTAACGGAGGTAGCTGCCCATTTACATTTGAATGCCAGTTATTTCAGTAGAATGTACAAGAAGGAAACAGGAGAAGGTTTCGTGGAATTTGTAACAAGAGTTAAAATGGAAAAAGCAATCGAATTACTAGACCACTCGAACAAGTCAGTAGAACAAATTGCCTATGAATTGGGCTTCGAGAGTAAGAGTTATTTTTTAAAAACATTTAAACGATTTTATGGGTTATCTCCAAAAGCATATAAATATAAAGATAGAACTTCCGGTTTAACATAATAGTTAGTTTATTAAACAAATGTTTATGAAAGGAGCATTTTCCCAGTTTAAGCATAATAAGGCACCCAGTGGCTGTGAGGTTCAAATTTTTCTTTCGACAAAACAACTGTTATGATATGATTAGTCAGAATATCACTAGTTTACCACCTTAAGTACATAGTTTAAGGAATTTAATGAAAATCAATGAAAGAGAGTGTGGGAGATGTTAAGTACTGAGTTTGATGATCATTTAGAAACGAAAATAACGGAGTTATATAGGGTTCATAAAGAACGTTCTGCTAAAATCGATTGGAGTTATCATGAATTTATCCCTTGGGATAAAGCTATGTGTTTTAAGAGAGTTCCTTGGGATAAAAGTCAAGTTACACTGCCAGAAAATGTCATAGTAGCGGTCGAGACAGCACTCCTTACTGAGGTTAATTTACCATGGTACACAACTCATTTATATTACACTTTCCATAAATCAATGGAAGTTCTAAAAGACTTTATTAAAACGTGGACTGCTGAAGAGGATCAGCATTCTAATCTGTTAGAGACGTACTTATTAGTAACGAGAAATGTTGATCCCGAGAGACTTCATCAATTAAGAAAAAGTGTTGTAGAGAATGGCTGGACCCCTGATTTTACTCATCCAATTGAGACCATGGCTTATACTACATTACAAGAGCTAGCTACTTTAGTCTTTTATAGTAATGTCGCTAAGGTTGCAAGCCCATATGATAAAGATTTAGCTACTTTATTAAGAAGACTAGCAAAAGATGAATCACTCCATTATGCCTTTTATCGAGATACGATTAAAGCACATCTTGATTTAGACCCAAACTTAGTGATGTATTTAGATAATATAATCATGAATTTCTCCATGCCTGGAGCGGTAATGCCAGATTTCAGTGATCGAATGAAAATTATTGCCAATGAAGCAAATTACGGACCACTTCAATATTTTGATCAAGTATTAGATGTGATCGTCGAGTATTGGGATATTGAAAATTTGAAAACGACAACTGATGAAGCAAAAAAAGCACAATCCAACATTTTGACGTATCACAAACGTTTAAAACGAATCCGAGACCGTTTTGTGGGAAGCAGTAACATCGAGTTCCGGGAGTAAATTTAATTATACAGAGAAATACGAAAGGTGATATGTATGAAAACTTGTTGCGAGTTATGTGGGACAGCTACAAATGATAAAATGAGTTACTTAGAGTTAAAAACTTGGGAAATAGATCAATTAATCAAAGAAGTAAAGGAGTTTTACTCAATTTGTTATAAATGTTTTGACAAAGAAAGCGAAAAACAAATTGAAAAAGATGCTGATCATGATTTACGTAAACAACGTGCTTTACTTTACAAACAGCTTGAACAAGATGGATTTAAGTGCCCTTCCTGTGATGGAAAGTTTACCGTCGAACATGTGTGTCAAAGTAATTAAGATACTGTAGTACCTATGAGTAGAGTAAAAAGCCATTTCATATTTGAAGTGGCTTTTTGCCGATTTAGAACCGGAAGTCCATTATTGGGCTTCTTTATTTATGAAGGTAATTTCTGATGCATCTAAAAATATATTTCGGTGGGTTTACCATTGTATCCAAATTTGGATACAATGAAAACTAATTTTCTCTAACCTCATTCGCTAATTCCTGAAGACGGTCTTTGTCTCGAATGATGTAACCTCGGGATTGTTTTTCAATGATGTTGTTTTCACTTAACTGTGCTAGGACGTGCAGCAGGTGCCGATAGGAAACGCCTAGATATTCGCATACTTCTGTGTGCTTTTCCTTATAAAAATCATGATCTGCTGATAAAAGAATAAAGGCAGCGAGCCGATTGATCAGAGGATAAGCTTGCGTTTGCCCAATCTTAGATGTGTAAATCGACGTCTTATTACTTAAAAAAAGGCATAAATGTCTTAAAAAAGTGGCATCTGTTAATAGTTTTTCTTTACAGGCCTTCGTAGGAATAGCGAGACAAATCACCTGCGTGACAGCCTGAATTCCTTTCGTATACCTTTCCGAATTTAACAGTTCAATTTCACCCATGAAGGCAGGGGGGTGCAGAAAGCTGAGAATCGATACCTTCCCATTTTTTTGTGTAAAAAAAAGCTTTGCTTTTCCCTCAACAAGATAGTACAAATACTCAGGAAACGAGCCTTCCTGAAATATAAATTCACCAGGTTCAAACTTACAAACCTTAAGATACGGGGTAATCGGAAACGAAAAAAGTGATTGAATTGGGTATTTTTCAATATAAGAATCGCTTAATGTACCAGTTAAAAAATGCATCTTAGCCTCCATGTGAAATATGAGATATCTCATATTAGTGTAAGGACTTTCCTGATATCATGCAATACATATGGAGGGATCAATATGAATCATCAACAAACACTTAAACAATTAAATCTACAAGCTGCTTTTTCAGTCAACAATCAACGCTGGCTTTCACAGAGCTTTTTTATGTTTTTTCTTACATGGGGGATCTTTTTACCGTACTGGACCGGTTGGCTTGTTCAGGCGAAAGGACTGAGTGTAACAGAGGCCAGTATGATCATGGGCTTTGGTTTAGTGGCAAGGGGACTCTCTGCCCTGTTCGCTTTCCCCTTTGTATCAAGGTACTGGAGCAGTCACCGAGTGCTGCTCACTTTAATTACCGGTTCACTTGTGGCGGCCATTCTATATGTTCCGTTTTCTTCCTTTACAACACTTTTGATTGTTACGATTTTATTTAGTGTCTTTTTCCCGGCGATTCTTCCGGCACTCGATAGTACAGCAGGTACATTAGTCCAGCGAGGAGATGTCCACTACGGGAAAAGCCGTTCGTACGGGTCGATTGCCTTTGTCATTGCTGTCCTGATTATCAGTGTACTAACCGGCTTTTTTGGGGAACAGGCGATATTATGGAGTATGATTGCAGGTTTATTTTTGATGCTTTCGATGAGTTTTAGACCAGCACCAGGAATTTTGTTAGAAAAGCCCGTTGGGATGGATCGGCAGCTAAAACCAACGATGCAAGCTTTATGGCAGGTGAGGAGTTTCCCCGTTGTGTTACTGTCTGTCATTTTACTGCAAGGCTCACACGCATCTTATTATAATTATGGTTATATTTATTTACAGGAGATCGGGATCCAAAGCTTCTACATCGGCGTGATTCTGAATATTGCTGTTCTATTTGAGATTCTTTACTTCTTGAAGGCAGACCATCTATTCAAGGAATGGAAGCCTTCGTCTTTACTGCTGCTATCAGCTGCAGGGTCATCACTGCGTTGGTTACTCGTCTATTTCTTTCCAAACATATGGATCTTTATGTTATCCCAAAGCCTACATGCCTTATCATTTGGTGTGGCCCATTACGCGTTTATGCAATATATAACAAAAAACCTTCCTAAACAGCAAATCCCGAATGCACAAGGCATTTATTCTGCACTTGCCTTGAGTTTTAGCGTGGCTGCTTTAACACTCGTTGGTGGTTATATATATGAAATATCACCCGGGCTTTCCTTCTTATCTATGATTGCCTGTACCGTGCCGGCGATGGTGCTGATTGTATCGACAAGAAAGAAATTCAACTATTAATTATGATTGAATGGTTGGTATTAGATGTAACTAAACCACTAAATTCTTTAGCAAGCTAGTCACTCCGACTAGCTTTTATTTTATAGACCTTGCATCTTTTATTGCTTTTCTAGCAATTCTGTATATGAATACCATATATATTTGCTACTGTGTATGCTACAATAGGAACATTCATTTTTGAAACATCAGTATCCCATTAGCACGATTCTTGCAAGAATAGTTGGGTACTGTCTCGTTTTAGCTCGTGTATTATTGGGAATTCCTCTTCTAAAAAAACAGAAGATTCAATATCGTCAAATTTCCAAAGTCTTACTGCCGACTGATTAAATAGTAGATATTTAAATATATAGAAGAAAGTAAAGATTAGAGAAATTTGGTGTTAGCAGTAGGAGAGGAAAAGTCGAAAAGTGTAAGGATTTAATCACATGATCTTTAAGCTAGTCAAAGACCACGTTAGAACTACCATACTAGGAATACTGATCATTTGGATATATTCTAACGTTGAACAAAGTTGGAGGGACTGTAGTGTCAAAGAAAATTCCTGTTTCATTTTTAATAACTTTAGGTTTTATGCTATTTGCCCTATTCTTTGGTGCAGGAAATCTAATTTTTCCTGTCATGCTGGGTCAATCAGCAGGAACAAATATCTGGTCAGCTAATGCTGGATTTATCGTTACTGGAGTCGGTTTACCTTTACTCGGGATTATTGCAGTGGGTATATCAGGGAAAAGCGATGTACAATCTTTAGCAAGCCGTGTACATCCTATTTTTGGTATCATTTTTACAGTTGCTCTTTATTTAGCCATTGGACCCTTGTTTGCAATCCCAAGAGTAGGGACTGTTTCCTTTGAAATCGGGTTTAAGCCATTTATACCTGAAGATTACACTGTAATGGGTTTACTAATCTATACGATTATCTTTTTTGGACTTACCGTATTTTTATCATTAAAGTCCTCGAAAATTGTAGATATTGTTGGAAAACTTTTAACCCCAGTGTTGTTACTTATTATTGCGATTCTAATCATAACAGCATTTTATAACCCGCTAGGGCAATTTCAATCACCTACAGAACACTATATGAATCATGCCTTCTTTAAAGGATTCCAAGAGGGATATCTCACCATGGATGCTCTTGCCGCTTTTGTATTTGGAATCATCGTTATCAATGCAGTTAAAGAAAAGGGTGCCTCGAGTAAAAGGGAAATTTTGATGGCTGTTACGAAAGCAGGAGTAATAGCAGCCGCCATTTTAGGAGCCATTTACGCATCTCTTTCCTTCATTGGGGCTTCAAGTGTAGGTCGTCTTGGACTATTAGATAATGGGGGAGCCGTGCTATCAAGTGTATCGAAATATTACTTCGGTTCATATGGCAGTGTTTTACTGAGCTTGATTGTTTCTGGAGCTTGTTTAACCACAAGTATTGGACTCATTACTTCTTGTGGTTCATATTTCTCTAAATTAATGCCAAGTATTTCGTATAAAACATTTGTTATCATTTTTTCGGTTTTCAGTGCAGTTTTAGCTAATTATGGTCTTACTGAATTAATTGCGATATCCGTTCCCGTTTTAGTAACCATTTATCCTTTAACGATTTGTTTAATTGCCTTAACCTTTTTACATCCATTTTTTAAGGGCGAAAAAGTAGTTTATCAAGGAAGTATGTCATTCACTTTGTTTGTAGCTTTATTTGATGGGCTAAACGCAGCAGGAATTGCAATAGCTCCTATCAACGACCTATTTACCAAGATTCTACCTTTGTATGAAGTGGGCTTAGGCTGGATTGTACCTGCTTTAGTTGGTGGAATATGCGGTTACATTTTTGGTGTATTACGGAAGAAAAAGCTATTTCCAAGTATCATTCACTTGAATAAAAACCCAAAACAGTAAATCGTAAGATAGGTTTAACAGGAGAGTTAAGTATAACTTGATACCTTCCTTCTGTTTTATTGAGTGCCAGCACATGTTATAATGAGTAACTTAGGACCAT
Organism: Bacillus sp. MRMR6; assembly: GCF_001940785.1. Lineage (GTDB taxonomy): Bacteria > Bacillota > Bacilli > Bacillales > Cytobacillaceae > Neobacillus. Next base: position 55,555 of record NZ_MSLS01000005.1, on the reverse strand, counting down.
TTCTACTTTTATTTATAATTTAAAGGGTACCAGGAAAAGCCTCGGAATTAGCAATCCAATATGGAGGTGTAAGAGAATGAATAAACGATGGACGATTGGTAAAATAAAAGAGTTTGTTGAGAACAATTCGGAAAGTAAGTTGTTAACGACGGAATATCACGGTTTCTCTCAAAATTTACTATTTCAATGTGAATGTGGCAGCAACTTCGAAAAAACATTTACAAAATTTAAAAATAATAACCAACGTAAATGTGACGTGTGCCAACCGGCAAAAGTGTCTCGATAACTATAGAGAATAAACGAAGTGCCAATTTCTATTAAAGAGAAGTAGGCACTATTTTATTTTCTAAGGGGAAGTAAAAGGTGGATTAGTCACAAAACGATAGTTCAATTAATGTTCTGGAGATTATATAGTAAATATCAGAAATTAATTTAAAATATTATTGTAAATACTGCGGTCAATTATGCTATAATTAAGAAAATTTAAAATACCTTTTAAAAAACGCAATGATTGGGAGTAGTAAGGAATATTTTTTGTTTAGAGAGCTGTCGGCTGGTGAAAGACAGTCAAAGAATTCCCCAACTCGCCCAGGAGTGGTAAGGCTGATTGGTAGGCCTTAACGGTTGACCGCCGTAATCAAGTCATTAAGTGGGTTCGTTTCGGGTTAAAACGAATCAAAAAGAGTGGTACCACGTAGGCAAAGCCTGTCGTCTCTTATGAGATGATGGGCTTTTTATATTCCAAAAAAATCGAAAAGGTGGTCATAACAATGAAAAATGTCGATAAGTATGCAAGAGGGTATTTTATGCCGCCCGTTAAAAGCTTGAAATGGACAGAGAAGGAGTACATAACAGAAGCTCCTACCTGGTGTAGCGTTGACTTAAGGGATGGAAATCAGGCGTTGATTGTTCCAATGAGTTTGGAGGAAAAGCTAGAATATTTCCAATTGCTTTTGGAAGTAGGGTTTAAGGAAATTGAAGTGGGTTTTCCTGCCGCTTCAGAAACGGAGTATGCTTTCCTAAGAACCTTAATTGAACAGGATTTGATTCCGGAGGATGTAACAGTTCAAGTGTTAACACAGTCCAGGGACCATATTATTGAAAAAACATTCGAAGCACTTCGAGGTGCGAACAAGGCCGTGGTCCACCTTTATAATTCCACTTCAGTGGCACAGCGTGAGCAGGTTTTCAAAAAATCAGAAGAAGAAATTATCGAAATAGCGGTTAGTGGAGCGAAACTCTTACAAAAATACGCAGCTGAAACAGAAGGGAATTTCCAATTTCAATATTCGCCAGAGAGCTTCACGGGTACAGAGGTGGAGTTCGCACTTGAAGTTTGTAACCGGGTACTAGATGTATGGCAGCCAACTGCAGAAAACAAGGTCATTATTAACCTTCCTGCAACAGTGTCGATGAGTATGCCTCATGTTTACGCTAGCCAAATTGAGTATATGAGTGAGCACCTGAACTACCGTGACCATGTAATCCTTTCTCTTCATCCACACAATGACAGAGGAACAGGAGTGGCCGATGCTGAGCTTGGCATGCTTGCAGGTGCACAAAGAGTAGAAGGTACTTTGTTTGGAAACGGAGAAAGAACGGGGAATGTCGATATCGTCACGCTTGCCATCAATATGTTTTCACACGGAGTTGACCCCAAGCTTCATTTTGAAAATATCCGTGAGATTATCTCCAAGTACGAAAAATTAACCAGAATGACAGTCCATCAGAGACATCCCTACGCTGGCGAACTGGTCTTTACTGCCTTCTCAGGTTCCCATCAGGACGCTATTGCGAAAGGGATGAAATGGCGGGAGGAAGAGGACCGCCAGCATTGGAGTGTCCCATATCTATTAATTGATCCAAAGGATATTGGCAGGGAATATGAAGGTGATATTATCCGGATTAATAGCCAATCAGGTAAAGGGGGAATCGGCTACATACTGGAACAGCATTATGGACTTGATCTTCCTGCGAAAATGCGTGAAAGCTTTGGCTATAGTGTTAAAAATGTATCAGACCGTCAGCACAAGGAACTTCTGCCAAATGAAATCTATGAGATTTTCATGAAGGAATATGTAAATATTAAAAGCCCGGTCGAGTTCATTAGCTATCGTTCAACGCAAAATGAAAATTACGAAACGAGCGTTAGAATTCGGATGAATAATGAAGAGCATGAATTTATTAGCACAGGGAATGGAAAACTTGATGCCATCAGCAATGTTCTGCAAACACAGCTTGACATCACTTTTAAAGATTTAGTCTATAAGGAACATGCACTAGAAATAGGCTCGAAATCAAACGCTGTTTCTTATGTTGGCTTTACCGGTATGGATGGAGCCGTTTATTGGGGAAGCGGAATTGACCCAGATATTATGACCTCTTCTGTAAAAGCACTATTTAGTGCCGTTAACAACATGATCACGAGTGCAAACCTGCCAATTGAAAAAGCACTTTCTATTACAAAGAACTAATTTCGATAAAATCTTGCAGAACCTGTTTTTGAACAGCTTCTGCAAGATTTTTTACATGAAATGTTATAATACATAATAATGTTATGTAAACTTATGATGCAGTTACTTTCTTCACCAAAAGGGGAGAGATGCAAGAAAGCGAGTCTCATTGATGAGAGACTCGCTTTTTTATATCTTATCCTGCTAGTTGATTCTTTTCACTTTCTAACACAGCTTTTCCCTTTTTCAAGGAAATTTTATTAATGAAGAATGTAATAAGGAAGGAACAAACTAAGCTACCAGCCATGGCAATAATAAAACCAGGTGTGTTATTGGATAACAATGGTGCCATGAACGAAGGTACATATGCTGTTCCTCGAACATCAAACAGGCCGACGAGTAAACCGCCAAATCCAGATGAAATGATGGCGCCAGCAAAGATAAATTTATTGGAAAACATAAACGGATAGGCAGCCTCTACAAAGGTTCCAAAGCCCATATTGATGGCAAACCCAGGTGCTGCCACCGCCGCTTCGCCTTTATCCCGCGGTGAAACAATATTAGCAAGCGTGATACCTGCTGAAACCATAACCAATCCGACCATGTCAACAGCTCCTAAGAAACTATTGCCTGTCCGCTCCATCTCCAAAAGGACAATCGGGAGGATGGCTGCATGATAAACACCGCCAATAATCGCCGGCCAAATTAACAGGCCTGCAATTAGTCCAGCAAGAATTCCATTGGTTGAAACAAGAAGATCAATCAATGAACGGATTCCTTCACCAGCCCAGAGAGTAATAGGCGAAATTAGGAAATATACAGCCAACCCTGAAATCAACCCGGCAAGACCGCCTGCAGCGATATTTACTGTTGTAGCAGGGAATCGCCATTCGAGACACTTTCTAAATATGTATTGAACTAAAAGACCGGCAAGAATACCTCCGATAATCCCACCAATCATTCCACCTTTTACTGATAATACACCCGCCACGATCCCAGCAACAATCGAGACATCGTCAAGGTCGGCCACTTGTTTAGCAGCGATTACTGCTAGAATGACCGGGAGTGCGTTAATCATTAGATTGAAAACATCTCCTAGCATTGTCAATCCAGGAATCTTACTAAGAGCTAATACCAATGCCATTGCAATGAAACCTGGAAGCGAGGACAACATGATCCCGCGTAGATTTATTCGCTGAAACGCCTTCACAGAGGATGTCTCTACTTCGGTATTAGATGCTACTTTCCCGATAACTGGACGATAATTGAGACCAAAATGTTTACTGAATGCTGTTAGGAAGCTGACCGCCCGTGTTCGATTGGTAGTACCTGTTGTTCCCGAGGTCGAAATGACATTTACCCCTTTAGAGGCAATGGCTGCCATCGACGTTCCGCCAGTACCAGCTGCAGGTAATTTCATGTTCGCCGCAGCTTCAACAGCTAATTGATTCGCTCCATTCGGGTCCGCACTCATTAAAATAAGCGAATCGATTTCTCCATTATTAATTTTTACCGCAATTTCTGCATCCAACAGGGCAGCCGCCTCATTTACTTCCCCAATGGTTCCAATTGCACTAATAGTCGGCTGCTTAGTTGATTCATCCCAACTATATAATACTGCTCGCGTATCCTTCTTGATTGCATCCATAGAAGCTTTTGCGGCAATAAATTGTAAGGAGCCGCACTCCATACCGGCCGCCTCAATTTGTAAAAGCAATTCCTCTAATAGTTTTTCCGGCTCTTTACCGCCTAAATAGTAGAGGTTTCCGCCACTGCTCCCAAGAATAGCTACTTTCTTTTTCATCGAATCTTCCACCGACTTTCATCCTTCCCTAAAGCATTTTTATTTTAACTTAATATTATAGTAAAGCGTTAACTTATTAAAGTACTAAAATAAAAAATGGATAAAATTTCTTTGTGTGATCGGTTTTTTCTACAAGCTTTACCAAATTTGTTTCTAGTTTTATTTAAGAATGCTGTCATAACCTCATTTGAAAAAAGCTGCCAGGCAGTTTATTTGCACATTGCAGTTAACAGTAAGAACTAAATCAGGATATTTATTTCTATTTAGAGAAAATTATAGGAAATTGATTATTTTATAAATTTGGTTTTAATTGAACAAAATTAAAGCGAAAAGTTTCCAAATACTTAAGAGGAAATAAGTAGTGATACCTTGGCAGATCTTTTCCACTTTTGAAAGTAATAAGTGACTCTTTCTTTATGGGGGTTTGATATGGAACCACAAACTATTTTTGTTTATACAACCAGCATTGTTTTTGTGTTAGTGGCTTATAAAATTCCAAAAAAAATGAAACTGTATGAAATGTATGCAACCTCCATATTCGCAACATTATTTGGTCTGCTTGTTGATACAGTTTTAGCTGTAAAATACAAATTATATATACTTGACAAGCCAGGGATCCAAATACCTCCATTAGTTGGCCAAGTTATTTTTTATTTCACTACCAGTATCATATTATTAAACCTATTTCCTTTTAATAAGCCAGTGAAATGGAAACTAGTTTATATCTTATGTTTTTCTTTCCTAACTGTTGCCTTTGAGTTCATTTCCTATAAATTTGGATTAATAAAATATAATGAGTGGAAAATTTGGTATTCAGCTTTGTGTTACCCATTCTTAATTTTATTTCTACTTTTAAACTTTAGGTTTTTTCAATGGTTGGTCAGACGATCCTTGTAATCCTTGTGCCGATTCAACCCAAGAAAAATTTACACGTGAATCAATATTTGAAAACACTTAGTGAATCGATTAAACTTGATGATTGTAATAGTATTAAGAATAGATTGTGTGCAAAAAGCGACTCTTCTTTGAAGAATCGCTTTTTTTGTCTAAAAAATCGCCTGACACCTTTTTAGTTGTTTGCTTGTTGAGCAAGATTAGTGGCTGTATTTGATGCAGTTAAATCCACCTTCAGCTGCTCGCTCAATTCATGCGGATGATAAAATCCCTTTGCGACCATATAGTTTGTAATGTTTTCATGCGTTTGAATGGCCATTCGTAATTGTTCTCTTAATTCATTTCGAAGCTCGGGCGTAGCTGCTTCGGTAATGGCAACTGTATAGTTTCTAATCCCAGCTTTTGTCGAGATTAAAAAGTCAGTTGCAATAACTTGATCCGTCATACCGCCCATTCCCATCAAATTTTGAATAAATTGGTTCATTATTGCACCTCACGATTTGTTAAAAATTCTTGTAATCGCTCAATTTGCTGTTGTCCTGCAGTAGCATCATTTTTAAGTATAGTTTTTAATGCTTCATCTTGTGCAAATGGGCCCATTGTTGTTGATTTTGTTAAACTAAGGGCTTTAAAGGTTATTAGCTCGTGAAGATCAAGAGTCTCGTGCAACCCTAAATATTTGGTCATTCATCTCACTCCATTATTATGCCTATTTTTACTTTCTTATATTTTCAAATGGTTAGGCTAAATATTCATTCTTGCATAATAATAAAAAATGATGTACTTACCTTCCTATTTCCACACATAAAAAAAGTAGCAAGTTGGGGATAATAGACCTGTTAATAGTAAATGGAGGTGGGGGAAAGTGAACCAGGATAAACTAGCTTTACACGAGACATTAGAAACCCATGAACTCATCAATTTTAAAACAGTTTGTTTGCTTAGATCTAAATTAATGCAAGGAATTTGCTTTAATAACGAGTTAAAACAACTGATGGAAAAAGATGTTAAACAATCCATTCAGGATTTAAATGAACTCATTCCATTTTATAAACAGAGTCAAATACTTCATTAAGCTGGAGGTGAAGAAATGCAAGATTACTTAGACCCAAGAAATGCGGAAGGCATGCCTAACTTAGCTGATTCAGCGTTTGCCATGGATTTCTTATTATCTGTAAAAAACGGGATTCGTAATTATGGTTTCGCCATAACTGAAACCGCAAACCCAGAACTCAGAAGAGTATTAGCAAAACAATTAGAAGCAGCCATTGATCTACATGGTGAAATTACCGAATTAATGATAAAAAATAAGTGGCTGCATCCTTATAACTTTAAGGAGCAGTTTCCAGTAGATTTAAAAAGCGCAGAGACTGCCATACAAATAGCTCAATTAAACCTGTATCCTATTGACACCGATCGAGGTGGTATGTTTGCAACACCAAATCAATAAAAGGCGGGATATACTTAGATGAAAGCTGTTACCTACCAAGGGATTAAAAATGTTGAAGTAAGAGAAGTTAAAGATCCCTCAATTAAGAACTCAGATGATATTATTGTGAAAATCACGTCCTCCGCCATTTGTGGTTCAGATTTGCACTTAATTCATGGAATGATCCCGAATATGCCTACGGACTTTGTCATTGGACACGAGCCTATGGGCGTGGTTGAGGAAGTAGGGCCAGACGTTCGAAACTTAAAAAAAGGAGATCGCGTTATCATTCCTTTTAATGTTAGCTGCGGAACTTGCTGGTATTGTTCTCATGACCTAACGAGTCAATGTGATAATTCCAATCCCCATGGTGACATGGGCGGATTCTTCGGATATTCTGAAAATACCGGCGGCTATGCCGGAGGCCAAGCTGAATATATGAGGGTTCCGTATGGGAATTTTACCCCTTTCAAAATTCCTGAAGATTGTGAAATGGATGATGAAAAGCTTGTTTTGCTGTCTGATGCTGCGTCTACTGCATACTGGTCGGTTGATCATGCTGGTGTGAAAGAGGGGGATACAGTTATTGTACTAGGCTGTGGACCCGTGGGCTTACTAGCTCAAAAATTTGCCTGGTATAAAGGTGCCAAAAGGGTGATTGCGGTAGATTACATTGACTACCGCTTACAGCATGCAAAACGTACGAACAAAGTGGAGATTGTAAATTTTGAACAGCATCAAAATACGGGAGAATACCTTAAGGAAATTACCAAAGGCGGGGCAGATATTGTGATTGATGCAGTAGGAATGGATGGAAAGTGGACACCGATGGAGTTTTTGGCATCAGGGTTAAAGCTTCAAGGTGGAGCCATGGGAGCCATTGTCATCGCAAGTCAGGCAGTCCGAAAAGCTGGTACGATTCAAATAACAGGGGCTTATGGCGGGCGTTATAATGGATTCCCACTTGGGGATTTAATGAACCGAAATATTGATATAAAAATGGGACAAGCTCCAGTTATTCCCTATATGCCTTTCTTATATGACATATTTGCAAAAGGGGAAGTTGACCCTAGTGATGTGGTAACACATGTATTACCTTTAGACCAGGCAAAACATGGATATGAAGTATTTGATACAAGAACGGATGATTGTATCAAAGTTGTTTTAAAACCATAAACATACATGCCCAGATCGAGAACTATATCTTAGGTTCTAAGGCTGGGTTTTTACTATTACGCCGATTAAATCTTCTCCACTTTTCTTATTACACGCCAATTTCTTGTTTAGCGTTCTCTTCTGTTTTTAATGTCAAAGGCGCCCTGTTCAACTAACTAGGCCCCTTTTTGTTTTCAATGATTCTCTATTAATCCGGTACAGGATATATGTTAAAATACTATTAATAATGAATAAAATAGAAAAAGAGAGTTTATTTTGAAATTTAACGACTAGTTAAGAGGAGAGGAATACATTGTCAAAAGAAGTGTTAGCGAAAAACACAGCGGGTGTTATAAGTGCTGTTATTAAACAGCCCCATTGGGAAAAAGAGAAGCTTCAAAAAGGGCTTAGCAAAGTACTTAAACAAATAAGAGAGGGAGCGGGCTCTCATGAAGAATATTTAGAGTCAATCTTGAGAAACGTAACCTATCAATATGCAAACACAAATACGGCAAGATCCTTTCTTACGCAGTGTATTGAAGAAGAAAAATTTATCCCGCTAGAAAGTTTTCAAGCCATCATGGTAGATGTTCCTAGACAAGTCAAGGAATCTAATTTCTTAGCAGAGAATATGCCTCGGTTTAAAGAATTGGTATACCAAGGGGCAACGCCTGAAGAGCAGGTAGTTCATGCAGAAAAGGTATTTTACCACAGCAAGCTAGTAAATGAACTGATAGTTGAATTTATAGGAACCTTTCTTCAGCCGAATAACCAAAACTTTATGGTGAACTTTATGGAATATTCTTCTACTATAGTCGTTGACACCGTGACACATTACTGCCAAAGCTATTCTAATTTAATACTTGAGGAGCAATAATCGATTAAGCGTTCTTAATGGTTTACTTGTTATCTATAATTGTAGATTCAACTTACATAAATAGGAAAAGAGTGTATGTTACCACCCTAAGATGAACGTTTTGGTCATAATCACCCCTGCATTACCGTACAAATGATATAGGGTGTATTTTATCCATATATTTGTATAATCTTTCGAAATTCTCAACTTAGAGTTTTTTATCATTAAGGGGGAGTATCTGTGAAATCAATTGGAATCTTGGGCGTAGGTCAAGCAGGTGGTAATATAGCGGAAGTAGCCTCAGCCATGGGGTTTCAGACAGCACTAATTAATACGAATCAGCGTGATGGTGCTGCCAACACCCGGGTGGAAAGAAAGTATTTTGTTCCCGGATATAATGGAGCTGGGCAAGATCGAGCATTAGGATTACGGGCGGTTCAAGGCCACTACCGTGAGCTCATTGATTTTGTCGACAGTTCTTTTAAAAACATCAAGCTGTTATTAGTCGCTTTTTCAACGGACGGTGGCACAGGTTCCGGGATGAGCCCGCTACTAATTGATCTGTTAATCGACCAATTACCCGGTGTCAACGTAGGTGCGATTGCGGTTATTCCTGAAAGAAATGTATTGGCTGGCAATCGAATTAATACTGCAGAGTGTATGGAGGAGCTTTCCAAGATTGAAGGCATTTCTTCTGTGTTTCTAGTAGATAATGATCAGATGCGGAAAATGAAGCCGCAATCAAGCAAACATGAAATTTATCTTTCTGCTAATCTTCAAGCCATGGAGGCGATCAATCACCTGCTGAAAATAACGAAAAAGAGTTCGGTGTACGGAAACTTTGATGAAACAGATCTTATGAATATCCTGGGGTCTAGAGGAGTTACGCTCATATCTTCAGCAGCGATTACCGATGCGAAAACGACTTCGGACGTCTCATCAAAAGTACAACTCTCTTGGGCTAACTCGATTTTCTGTCCCGTTGAATCACAGGGCGTTATCCGGGCCGGGTTGATTTATGAAGGGCCAGAAAGTATTTCCAAACTCATCAATGTGCCGTCGATCTTTGAAAGAGTGGGAGAACCGCTGCAATTATTCGAAGGTACCTATATCACTGAAAATGATCCGACCATCACTACCATACTTTCCGGACTATCCTTCCCGACCAGAAGAATGCTAGCCGTTGAGGAAACGATCGAAAAGAACAGAGAACGACTACAAAATCTTGTTAAAAAGGAATCTAGCCAGAAATATGAATCTCGCATCACCTGGGCATCCAATCTAAAGCTGATCAAACCAGAAAGACAAACGGTTAGCATCACAACCAAATTAAATAAGTATCAGAAATAGTAAATGGAAACACATCGGACCATCCCGATGTGTTTCTTTTAATGCTTAGGAATTTTCTAATGTGATAAAATTTTTTATAAAAATCAGCACATTTTTCAACCTAACAGCATATAGTGACTATTGTGTGAGAAATTGTTAGGAAGGAAGAGAGCACAAATGAGAAACGACAAAATTATCCTATCAACTAAAATCGAGGACAATGCTGGAGAAAATGGATATGAAATTATTGAAGTCAATATTAGCGATCCCATCGAAAACGTCTATGCCGTAGTCACTCCTATTAAAATGAAATAAGAGAAACCTTTTCTCTATACCACCCTATTAATTTGAATGCTAAAAAGGAAAAACGTGGTAAAATATACTTATTCTAGTTCTGTTTGAGGGTGGAGGAGTTCAATTGAAACAAGCACTTTTAGTTATTGATGCACAACAGGCATTAATAGATGGTGATGGTATTGAACAAGGTGTTTTTGAGAAAGAAAGATTAATTAAAACTATTAATAGAGTTGTTAATAATGCGTTAGTAGAAAATGTTCAAATTGTTTTTATAAGAGATAGAGATGTCTCAAATGGTGAATCTCCCGGCTTTGACATTCATAAGGATATCAATATACCTGAGAGTGCCGTTATTTTTGATAAATCTGCTACCAATTCGTTTTACGGGACCAAACTAAATGATTATTTGCAAGAACATAGGACTGAGCATCTAGTCATTATGGGATGTAAAACGCAATTCTGTATTGATTCTGCGGTACGGACTGCAACGATTAATCAGTATGATGTCACTCTAGTTGGGGATGGACATTCTACCTCAGACAGCAAACACCTGTCGGCTGAACAGATTATCCAGCATCATAATGCCGTTTTGTACGGACATGATAATGTAGATCATTTTTCACTCGTTAGAAACTCTGAAGAAGATTTGTTCACACCTATTCATAATAACTATAGGTAAACTTTTGTGCCAGGACCTATCGAGTCCTGGCATTTTTTATATATAGTTCTTAAAATATTGGTAGAATTTATGTTACTATTATCCTATTGTGTTTTTTTCAGTTAATTAGGAGGTATTTTGTGAATTTACGTGGCCTTTTGGTGGATTATCTTAATTGTTGTCATTATAGAACTGATCCATTTAGTTAAAAAACGGAGAAGATACGCATAAAAACATTGAGAGTAGACTAAAAAATGGGTACGGGTTCCGTTTCCTATCGCAAACATTAAAAATGCAAGTTAAAATGAGTGCCAATTTGCGTTTGAAATTAACACTCATTCTTTATTGATCCTGTTCTTGATGCTTTTGTTGATAACGATTACAAAACTACAATTGCTTCTAAAATTATTTCGGAAGGTATAGTTGAATATGATAGAGGATTGGCAAAAAATGAAGCTCCTTTCGGGAATTATATAGTTAAATTTGATTTAAATAATATGGAGATTGTTTCTGAAGAATTAGATGTTACTAATCCTGATTACTCTGAAGAGTGGAGAGTATTTTAAAAAGAAAACAAAAAGTGATTTTTTACGAACGGATGTGTGACTTCAACAAGTTATAAAAATGGATATATAAAATGGCTCAGTATATGAACTGAGCCATTTTATATTTTATGGGTCTTCTACTTAGTTGTAAATAAAAGTAGGTGGACAAAACGAAGACGAATACACTACTGAGTGCATTTACATAAAGTTTACGATTTTATTAGTTTACCACTGCATAGTATTAGAGTTATAATAAAACTCTATAAATTTAGGGTTTCGAAATAAATGAAGTATGAGTAAGGTAAGGAGAGGGAAAATTGAAAAATTTACAACAAAAAAAGAGATTACAGCTTGCTATATTGTTAGGTTCACTCGGAATTTTAGGCCCTTTTACGATAGATATGTATTTGCCGTCATTCCCAACCATTGTGAATGAATTCCATACGACTGCTTCATTGGTCCAAATCAGTTTAACTTCATGTTTGTTAGGGCTGGGTTTGGGGCAATTGATTATCGGGCCATTGAGTGACGTCCAAGGTCGGAGGAAACCTTTGCTTATTTTTCTAGGTTTATACCTGCTTGCTTCACTCATTTGTGCGATCGCACCCAATATCTATTTCTTCATTGGCGCACGTTTGCTTCAGGGCTTTGCTGCAGCAGGTGGACTCGTCATTTCTCGGGCGATTGTTCGGGATCTTTATAGCGGAAGGGAACTGACCAAGTTTTTTGCCTTAATGGTGTTAGTAGGTAACCTTGGTCCCATCATTGCACCGATTGTGGGAGGAGGAGTTCTTGCTTTTACGACCTGGACAGGTGTTTTCCTTTTACTGGCTTTGGTTGGCTTGGTATTAGTCCTTATTGTTTCATTCAATTTAGAAGAAACATTACCAATAGAAAAGCGTGTCCCTAGTAATCTTTCTCACACCATTAAGAATTTTGGTTCGTTGATGAAAGATCGCCAGTTCATGGGGTATGCTTTTACACAAGGCTTTATCGTTGCTGGAATCTTTGCTTATGTATCTGGAATTCCCTTTGTTTATCAAAATATTTACGGTGTATCGCCACAGCAATTTAGTTTCTTATTTCCTGTGAATGGGATTGCTTTAATTATTGGAAGCCAGCTGGTTGGCCGTTTAACAGATATTATTCCAGAGAAGACTTTTCTAAAAATCGGATTGATGATATCTAATACAGCCGCTGGTGCGCTGCTGCTAGCACTCCTTCTAAAAGCACCGTTAATCGTCGTTGCCGTCCCGATTTTCTTTTTAGTCATGTCGATTGGTATTATTTCCACTACGTCTTTCGCATTAGCAATCGAGACACAAGGACATATTGCGGGAAGTGCTTCTGCACTATTAGGATTATTACCTTTTGTTCTAGGTTCATTGACGGCTCCGCTTGTTGGAATTGCTGGGGAGTACTCGGCTATTCCAATGGGTGTCGTAATCTTTGGCGCAAGCTTCTTGGCTTTTCTTTCTTATATCGGTTTAGTCCGTAAACCATCTCTTAAGCTACAGACTTCTAGATTATAAACCGTGGGAGCCTTCACATTGAAGGCTCTTTTTCATTCAGTTATTGCATCGTAAACTTTATCCACGATCTCATCATCTTGAACATCAAATTCCATTCTTAACTGGTATCGAATAATTTCTTTATTAACCGATCCTTCTGTGTTCTCAACTTTACTCGTTTTGAGCCAATAGGCAATTAACTGAATTTGATCATCATCCTTTAAAATACTCATGCTAACGATCTCTCCCTCACTTAGAATCCTCTGTACTATGATTTTCTAAACGTTTAATTATATACTTCATACCAAACCTAACGTTTTTGTTTTATACTGTATACTCAGGTCCATTATTGGAGGGGATAGAGAATATGGCACGTTTTACTGCAAGCAATCGAGATAAAGTCAGTTCTTATAAAAGTCTTCGTTCGCTATATGAACAAAATATTACGGTAAGCAGTATATCTGAATCATTTATTACTTGTAATCTCCATAATGACGCTCTACTCATTAAAGAACAGATGTTGCTAAAAGATTATGATGTCATCGGTGTGGAAGATCAAGGAACCGTCCAAGGATATGTGCTTCGAGCGGATTTGAAGGCCGGGACGTGTAAAGACTTTTTTCGGAGCTTTGGACCAACAGAGCTTGTCGCTGAAAACACACCATTGATTCAGACGCTGTTTATTTTTCGAGAGCGTGAAAGAATCTTTGTTTTAGAGGGGAATCGTGTTACCAAGGTTGTGACCTTAGCGGACCTGCAAAAACCGCCTATCCGAATGCTGTTATTTGGATTGATTTCGTTAATGGAAATGCATCTATATCGGATCATCCATGATTATTTTCCTGAGGACTCCTGGAGAAAGCATTTAAGCACGAAAAGGATTAACCAAGCTGAAGATTTATTTTTACTTAGAAAAACCCGGAATGAAGCCATTCAATTAAGTGACTGCCTCCAGTTATGTGACAAGCGGGATATTGTATTGAACGAGCAGCCACTAAGAGAATTAATGAGCATTGAATCTAAAAGCAAAGGAAAGGTCTTCTTTAAGGAGCTTGAAAACCTAAGGAACAACCTGGCCCACTCACAGGATTTGAATACACAAAGCTCCTGGACTAACATGTTTGCCTTGATTGAAGAAACAGAACAATTGTTAGAAACCTGCGAAAAGCTAAATTTTCCTTAGTTGTTAATGATGGGAAAAATAGTACTTGAAATCGTAAAATGTTTATATTATGATTTAAACTAGTTTTACATCTACATATTGTTGTATTTTTTAACTAGTAAAACTATATATTGTGTTTGCCTTAAGAAAAGATGCCTGCAAAGGCTTAATTGGGAATCTGGTGAAATCCAGAACTGCCCCCGCAACTGTAAATGCTGACGAAATGGACAAGCCACTGAATAATAAAGCTAACGAAAAGGCGATTATTCGGGAAGGGTTCAAAGTAGGACGAAGCATGAGTCAGGAGACCTGTCTTTCTTAAGTAGTTTCACTTCTTCGGGGATTGAGAAGATGGGACGGTGGCAGCAGGAGGTTTGTTCTTCTTTCTTTATGAACCTTTTGTTTTGTGATCGTTTCGTCCGCTCCCATACCCGGGGCGGATTTTTTTATTTATTGGAGGAATGAACATGACCACTGGTGTGGATGGTAGAGTAGCCGAGGCATTGAAGCGGGCTGAGGAAATTTTCAGACTGGATGTTACAGAATTAAGAAAGCGAATCAGTGATCCGCTGATAAAAGAAGCGGAAGCAAATCAACAAGCACTTCACTATTCAATTGAACAAATTAGAATGGATCAGCCTGATTGGACCTTTGTGGCTGCGGAATTTTTTCTTAATGAACTGTATAAGAAAGCGGCGGAAAGCCGGGGCTATAATCGGACTGCAAAGTATGGGGATTTTTATTCGTTACTCAAACAGTTGACAGATGTAGGTATATATTCTCCTGACTTGTTATGTTTATACAGCAAAGAGGAAGTCGATCTACTCGCCAAAATGATTGACGCTGAACGGGACTACTCCTTTAATTACATAGGATTATTTTTATTAGCAGATCGCTATCTTGCTAGAGATTATCGTAAAAATGTTTATGAACTGCCTCAGGAACGTTTTATGATCATCAGCATGACCCTTATGAAATACGAAAGCAAGCAGAAGCGTTTGGAGCTTGTGAAGGAAGCTTACTGGGCATTGAGTCATTTATATATGACGGTTGCAACACCAACACTGGCCAATGCCGGCAAGAGCTACGGACAGCTTTCTTCCTGCTTTATCGATACGGTGGATGATTCGCTCGATAGCATTTATTTAAACAATTGGGATACGGCCCGCCTTAGTAAAGATGGGGGAGGAGTTGGCATTTATTTTGGAAAGGTCCGTGCTCTTGGTTCTGACATTAAAAAATTCAAAGGCAATTCTTCAGGCATTGTTCCATGGGTGAAACTAGTAAATGATACCGCGGTGAGTGTCGATCAGTTAGGTCAGCGGCAGGGTGCGATTGCTGTTTACCTGGACTTGTTTCATAAAGACATTATGAACGGGTTCCTGGATTTAAAGACGAACAATGGCGATGAAAGACGAAAAGCACATGATATTTTCACAGGGGTTACCGTTCCGGACCTATTTATGAAAAAACTAGAGGAAAAAGATGAGAGTGGCAGAAGCATCGGGGAATGGCATACGTTTTGTCCCCATCAAGTCAAGCAAATCATGGGCTGGAAGGACACAAATGGTCAGCCTCTTGGGCTTGAGGATTTCTATGATGAGCACGAGCGAAAGGATTTTTCCGAGAAATATGAGGAGGCAGTTAATCATCCACTTCTTCCGAGGAAGACTTACCGGGCAATGGATATAATGGCCCGGATTATGGTTTCACAATTAGAAACGGGGACACCTTATATGTTTTATCGTGATGAGGTTAATCGGCAAAATCCAAATAAACATATCCTCGGAAAGGGCAGAACCTCGATATACTGCAGTAATTTATGCACGGAAATCATGCAAAATATGTCAGCGACTACAATTGTTAATGAGTACCAAGACCAAGACGGGAATATCGTGATTGTCCGTAAACCAGGTGACTTTGTCGTTTGCAATTTAGCGTCTATTAATCTGGCAAAAGCGGTTCAGGATGATGTGTTGGAACGAGTGGTCAACATCCAGGTGAGAATGCTCGATAATGTGATTGATTTAAATACCATCTCAGTAGGACAAGCCCAGGTGACCAATAAAAAATACAGAGCAATCGGGCTCGGTACATTCGGCTGGCATCATCTCCTTGCCCTTAAAGGAATCTATTGGGAGTCGGAAGAGGCGGTCAAGTATGCTGATGAGCTATATGAAGAAATAGCTTACCATACGATTCGGGCATCAAAAACGCTTGCACAGGAAAAAGGAGCTTATAGTCAGTTCCAGGGATCAGAATGGCAGACAGGTGCATATTTTTCGAGAAAAAATTATCATTCAGAAAAATGGCAGGAGCTAAAAAAAGAGGTTGCAGCACATGGGCTTCGAAATGGCTGGCTGATGGCGGTTGCACCAAACTCGTCCACTGCTAAAATTGGCGGGTCAACAGATGGGATTGATCCGATTTATTCGGTTGAATATGCCGAAGAAAAGAAGAATTTCAAAATGAGAGTGACGGCACCTGACCTAACCCACCATACCTACAGCTATTATCGCCGTGCCCGCTATGAATTAGATCAAGTGTGGAGCATTAAACAAAATGCAGCCCGTCAACGTCATATTGACCAGGGGATTAGCTTTAATCTGTATGTACGGCATGACATTAAGGCAAAGGATTTGCTGAACCTACATCTGGAGGCTTGGAAACAGGGATTAAAAACAACCTATTACGTGAGAAGCACCTCACAGAGCGAAATCGAAGAATGCGAAGCATGCCATAGCTAACAGGAGGAATTTATCTTGAATATTCATGTACCGTTATCAAAGGTGAAACTGTTACATCCGCAGCACCCAAATAAATCAACAGGTATTATTAATGGGAAATCATCCGGTCTCCTCAATTGGAATGATATCGCTTATCCGCAAATGTATGAATTGTATCAAACTCTGCTATCAAATTTCTGGAAGGCGCAGGAAATTAATATGCAGGATGATATTAAACAATGGGATCAACTTAGTTCAACAGAAAAAGAGGTTTTCTTGAGAATCAATACACAGCTGGCTTCGCTCGATAGCTTGCAAACACCGACCATGTTTCAGGTGATGGACTATATTTCCGATTCGAGCTTTAAAGCGATTTTTGCCGTTATTGCCCAGCAGGAGGCTGTTCATAACGAATCGTATTCCTATATTCTTAGTTCACTGGTGCCTTTAAGTGAACAAAATGACCGGTTCAATCAAGCAAAGGCGGACCCGCTGGTTCAAAAACGCAATCAATTGATTTTAGATGCGTATGAAACATTTCGCCAGGCACCTACACCACAGCATTTATTCCAGCTTGCGGTCAATTCTATTAATCTAGAGGGTATTTATTTTTACGCTGGCTTTGCTTTCTTTTATCATCTTGCCCGTCAGCAAAAAATGCTGAAGACAAGTACGATGATTAGTTATATACAACGCGATGAAATGCAGCATGCCTACTTTATGGCCCAATTCATTCGCATTCTCTTAACTGAAAATCCTGAATTAAATACTTTTAAAAACATGGAATATGTCTATGAAACAATTGGCCATGCCGTCAAGCTTGAAAAAGAATGGGCTCGTTTCATTCTCCGAGATATTGAGGGGATTGACTTGATGGAATACGAGCACTACACGGAATACCTGGCAAATAAACGGCTGCGCCAGCTTGGATTTCAAAATTTATACGAAGAACGCACGAATCCAATGCCTTGGATTCATGTGTTCAGCGATGAAATGATGAATGGAACGAAATCGGATTTCTTTGAACAGAAATCCAGAACTTATTCAAAGGTGACTCAGTCAAACGGCTTCGATGAACTATGAAACTTGCAGTTGTGTATGCCTCTCAGTCTGGAAATACCGAAGAACTAGCAGAGTTATTATTTAGGATATGTTTGGAACAGGGGGGAAAGGCAAGTCTATTTAGTGTTGAAGATTTTCCTCATGAGAATTTAACAAGTTTTGATGCGGTGATGATCGGAACCTATACATGGGGGAATGGGGAAATTCCTCTTGAAATGATGGGTTTGTATCAAGCCTTTGAAAAACAAGATGCAAAAAATGTTATGACTGGAGTTTTTGGGACAGGCGATAGCAGTTATCCACATTTTTGTGGTGCTGTAGACCATTTTAGGGACATGCTTTTTCGAAAAAGCCGCTTAGCTGTAACATTAAAAATTGAACTTAGACCGCAATCGAAGGATCTGGAGAGATGCGAGAAGTTCGTTAGTATCCTATTAGGGGCAATGGTTTAAGTTTAGAAACTACGGGAGATTATCTGACAAATTGCTTGAATTTGAATTCTTTTTTTCTATAATTCTATATATGACTACTTAACTGAGGAAAGGGAGCGGTAGGCTTGATTAGGAGAAAAATAGAGGTTGCTGAGTTCCTAAATGAATTTGAAAACTATGCAAATTGGGATGGCATGAAATATTATCTAACCCTTAATACAGTGAAGCCAAAAGGTAACTTGACCATTATGAAGTATGATAATGGCACTTTTACTTATCATCGGAAGAATGAACTTTATTGGGATATAAGAGAGAATAAAATCGAATGTGAGATCCTGACAGATATACTCTGGAGTTTTAGAAAAACAATTAATGAGTATATTAGAAGTAAGGCGATATAGAAATAGTTTATAGTAATCAACAACTGCTGCAAAGCAGTTGTTTTTTCGTTCTCCAAAGATTTAGTGGTCGTTTTGTGGCGGTAAATAACGAAAAAATCCTCAAACAATTGATTTGAGGATTTTTCATGCTATAAGCCTATCTCTGTATCATTCTTAATCGTAATCATTTTTTCCTTTTTGATCCCAAAAATGACTAAAATGGTGCCTGTCACCACGAAAATGGGTTCTAACCAATTGGCTTCTGCACCGCTTGTGATCCGGTGCAACTGAAAGATCCAGTGAAAGACGACGATGTCAAAGCTCAAGAAAAGGCCTGTGGCTACGATAAAGCCGTGAAAGAATGATTTCGGAAAAAAGCGGTAAAATAGTGCAATCAGTAGAAGCAGCACGGTGACGCCGACGCCAACAGCGCCTATGCGCTCTGCACCTGTTTCGGCTTTCATCCCAAATGCCAATGCATCTATTAAATGAAACAGAAAGTCAACTGCAAAAAATCCAAGAATCGCCCCAAAAAGCCTCATGTTCTAAAACCCCTTAACATCTTTTTTTAGAACTATATTATACATTTCCTTTAGGTAATAGGGAATTTATTTGTTGTGTAAGCAAATGTAAATTTGTCTAAATTATTAATTAATTCGCAATAATAATGAAGCTATTGTAAAATATCTTAATATTCAATATAATACGTCTTGTTATCATTTTATATTAAAAGTAGTTTTTTAAAATTGGAGGGACAATATATGAAAAATTCATTGAAGAAATGGAATCAAATCAGTCTTGTCAAACAAATCCTAATTGGGTTAATTATTGGTATTATTTTGGCAGTAACCATCCCAGAAACGGCGAAACCTTTAGTTATATTAGGTTCGTTATTTGTCGGGGCTTTAAAAGCAGTTGCACCGATTTTGGTCCTGTTCCTGGTTATGGCGGCGATCGCCCAACACAAAAGCGGCCAGAAAACAAATATGAAATCTGTTATTAGCCTATACCTTTTAGGAACGTTTTTGGCAGGATTAATCGCCGTTGTGGTCAGCTTTATTTTTCCAGTAACTATCACTCTTACGAAGGGAGTGGAGGATTTAGCTGCTCCTGGCGGCGTGGTGGAAGTTCTAAAAACTTTACTGTTGAACGTTGTCGATAACCCGGTAAAAGCCATCTATAATGCTAACTATATTGGTATTTTAGCATGGGCAATCGTTCTTGGAATTGCTTTACGAAATGCACCTGATACGACTAAGACATTGGTTTCCAATTTCTCAGACGCCGTGTCCAAAGTGGTAGGTTGGGTCATCAAGTTAGCGCCGTTCGGAATTATGGGTCTAGTTATTGAGTCGATTACCACAAACGGTCTTGAATCTTTATTAGGTTATGGAAAGCTACTTGCTGTTTTGGTCGGCTGCATGCTTTTTGTTGCCCTTGTGGTGAATCCGCTTATGGTATTTGCTGCGCTACGTCAGAATCCATACCCGCTTGTCTTTAAGTGTATTAGGGAAAGTGGCATTACTGCCTTCTTCACAAGAAGCTCAGCTGCCAACATTCCGGTCAATATGAAATTATGTGAAAAACTAGGCTTGGATAAAGATTCTTATTCTGTATCCATTCCACTTGGAGCTACCATCAATATGGCGGGGGCAGCCGTTACGATTTCGGTTTTGACACTTGCTGCGGTTCATACACTAGGCATTCAAGTGGACATTCCTACAGCCATCATCCTTAGCGTCTTATCCGCTGTTGCCGCTTGCGGTGCTTCAGGAGTTGCCGGAGGTTCACTCTTATTGATTCCACTTGCTGCCAGCTTGTTCGGAATTCCGAATGAAGTAGCGATGCAGGTTGTTGGGGTTGGCTTTATCATTGGTGTCCTGCAAGACTCTTTTGAAACAGCCCTTAACTCTTCAACAGATGTCGTGTTTACAGCGACAGCTGAATACAAAAAGCGGCTTAAAGAAGGTAAGAAAGTAGATATCAGAGAAATAGCATAAGGCAACGATAAAAATTTCTCAACGAAAAAATGACGTATGTTTTGGCATACGTCATTTTTTATTTTTCAAGATTTTTCGGGTTCTGTTCTTTTTATTGTGAAATCACTCGTTTAAAATGCAACTTAAATTTCTCTCGATCTTCTGCTGTAAATGGTTTCGGCCCCTTTGTACGTTTTCCGCTTTTTCGAGCCATTGCACTCAAATATCGTGTTTGCAATAATTGGTCAATGTTTTCATTTGTATAGCTATAGCCATTGTGGTGAAGAACGGTACACCCTTTTGCTAAACCTAGTGATGCAAGACCATAATCTTGCGTAACGATGATATCTCCTTTGTCTGCTAACTTCATAATTCGATAATCAGCAGCATCTGCTCCAGAATCAACATAAATGGTTTCTACTCCTGATGGTTGTTCCGCAGTTGAAAAATGAGAAAAACTAGTTACCAGGATCACAGGGATATTAGCATTCTTACTTTCGGAGATAATAATATCTTTGACTGGACAAGCATCTGCATCAACATAAATTTTCATCTTTATTTTCTCCTGTAAATTAGTTTGAGTTGATGATAATGGCAGATTTAGCTTTTGTCAAACGATAATGATGCTAGCAATAACCTTTTTAATGTTTGAAGGAATTTATATTCTTTACTGAAATATAACAAAGTTGTCAATATCTTCAATCGTTTCTTGAGAAATCCGCCGTATAATTATAGTAGAGGGATATAGTTTTAAGGAGAGGATGACAATTATGTTAACGGATTATTCAAGAATCGTAGTTGCATATGATCATTCAGAATTGAGTAAAAAAGCCTTAAAAATGGCCATGAATTTGGCAAAGCAGGATCCAATCATTCAATTGAATGTAGTAACCGTCATGTATCCAGATAACCCAGCACCCTACTCATATGGCATTCCAGCAGGATCTTATTATGACAACCGAAGTGAAGAAATCAACATGATTCGAGAAGAGATTGAAGAAGAGTTAGGATCGCTCCCTAATAAAACAAGTGTATTTGTCATAAAAGGAAATCCCGGTCCGACGATTACAGATTTTATTAAGCAAAATGATGCAGATCTTGTGGTAATGGGCAGCAGGGGACTCAGCGGACTAAAGGAGTTATTCCTAGGGAGCGTCAGTCACTACGTCGCACAAAAAGCAACATGCCCAGTTCTAATAGTTAAATAAATAATAAAGTAAGGCCCTATTCCTTCAGGAGTGGGGCTATTTTAATACTTTCTAGTGATGATTACTTTGGTTTTGGTGATTATTGTCGAATGATTATTCMGTTTGAACTAACATTTTTCGGATTTATCCTGCTATATTTAACTTATCAGAAAAGAGCCCTTCTAGAGTGGACATAGGAGTGGATGAAATTGGTTAGCCCAACTAAAGAACAACGCAGATACATGCCAGGTATTGATGGGCTAAGAGCCATCGCTGTAGTCGGTGTGGTGATGTACCATCTGAATTTGAATTGGCTCCCCGGTGGTTTCCTGGGTGTGACAGTTTTCTTCGTCTTATCAGGCTATTTGATTACCGATTTACTAATAGACGAATGGAAGAAAACAGGGAAATTAAATTACCTAAAGTTTATGGTTCGGCGGTTGCGCCGATTAGCACCGGCATTCATAACCATGCTGCTAATGGTATCCGCCTGGGTAACTCTGACCAACCATGAGGCATTTTCTAAACTACAAACCGAATGGTTACCGGCACTATTTTACCTTTTAAATTGGTGGTACATTTTTTACGATTATTCTTACTTTGAAGCATTCGGTTCACCTTCACCGCTTACACATATTTGGTCACTCGCGATTGAAGAGCAATTTTATCTAATTTGGCCGTTTCTGCTCATTCTTATTATTACCCTGTTTAAAAAACAGAGCTCGCGTGTCATGGTCATTTTCGCTGGTATTTTTCTGTCGACCCTGTTAATGGCAATCCTGTACATTCCAGGGACAGATCCGACTCGAGTGTACTATGGAACAGATACTAGGGCATTTTCACTTTTTCTCGGTGCAGCACTTGCGTTCATATGGCCGAGTCAGAAATTATCGAAAACCTTACCAATGCCTGCAAGTTTCGTATTAGAGGCACTAGGAGGTATTGGTTTAACTATTACGATCTTCATGTTTTACGTTACATCCCAATATGATGCTTTTCTTTATCAGGGCGGGATGTTTCTGTTATCCTTTTTTACGATGATTTCCGTAGCCGCATTTGCACATCCTGCTAGCCGTTTTGGCAGGTGGTTAAGTAGTAAGCCGATTCGCTGGATCGGTGTACGTTCCTACGGCATTTATCTTTGGCATTATCCAATCATTATCCTGACTACTCCTTCGATAAATACAGACGGTGTCGATCTAAAGCGAGTCTTAGTTCAAATTGCTGCTACACTAGTACTAGCCGCTTGGTCTTATCGTTTTATTGAAGCTCCGATTCGTGCCGGAAAGTTAACAAAGGCCGTTTGGAGGAATCCTGTTTTCTATCGAAAACTTGCAGGTTTGATTGTTGTCTTTGTCTTATTTATCGGAGCAGGAACGGTATTTGTTTCTCAAACAAATCTCGAATCAGCCGCGGCTCCAGCAGTTGCTGAACCAACGACTGAAATGGGTAGTGGAAATGATCTCATGAACGGACCTGAGGTACTTCCGGTAACACCTACTAAGGAAGAAGGGACCAAGACGGAACCTAAACCGAAAACCATTACTATCATTGGAGATTCTCTCATTCATGATGTAATTCCCTTTTTCAAAAAGATCTACCCGGAAGCCATCATCGACTACAGGATCGGGAGGCAAATGTCTGAAGTGCCAGAGGTAGTCAGCCAACTGAACGAAAACGGCCAATTAGGGGAATATATCATCATCCAAACCGGAACAAATGGACCTTTTAAAAAGTCAGACCTTATCAGTATCATTCAAGGGCTAGGAACGAAAAAAGTCTATCTAGTAAACTGCCGTGTACCCAGGCCATGGGAGAGCACCGTCAATACTACGATAGAAGAAGTAGTAAAAAGTCTCCCGTACACCAATCTCATTGACTGGTATAGTACAAGTGCGGGTCATGAGGAGTATTTTGTAAAGGACGGAGTTCACTTATCAAAGTTAGGTGGAGAAACTTACAGCAACCTATTAGTTGAACATTTGAAAGATGATTAATTCTTTTATTAATAAGCAAGCTTTCTAAATATAAAGATAAGCACTAGCAGAGTCTCTCATAATAAAAGCCTTCCATCATTTGGAAGGCTTTGAACGTTATGATTGATTAATGGATACGGATGATTTCGTAAATATCTTCATCATGATGAACTCTAGTATGCTTGGACTCAATTCTCTCAAACTCTTTTAAAGCATCTGTAGAAATAGAATCGTTCAACAACCAGTTTTTGATTTCAATAAAAAGATCGGTAAGCATCATGATTTCCTCCAATTAGGTTATAGGTTTTTCCTACACTCTTATTATATATGTGATTCCCTTCACATAAAAGCGCTTTCGAAAAAGGCGGAATAGCAAAATAATAGTGAAAAATTAGTTATTTCAATGTTTTTTCGATATTCCCCAATGAGCTGATGTAGTTGGCCCTTCTAGATCAAATTTGTTGAATATCACAAAAAAGGTTTTGATATTTAGTAAAAGTGTCAATGACTAGTTTTCATTTTCTAATTATAATAGAAGGAATGATAAAATTGAGGATTTTCAGGTGGGAGGACCAGCAATGAGTGATAATTGGAATGCTTTTATGTCTAGCGATTTAAACATCAGGATTACTGATACTGGACGGTTAAACGGGCGAACTTTTGCGGTTAAAGATGTCTTTGAAATAAAGAATGTCCTCAGCAGTGCAGGGAATCCCGACTGGTTGCGAACACATCCTCGCGGAAACCAAAATGCCCCAGTGGTTGAGTCACTCTTACAACAAGGTGCATATCTCAAAGGTACTACCCATACAGATGAGTTAATGTACAGCCTGAATGGTGAGAATTTTCACTATGGTACACCCATTAATCCACGAGGATCCGATCGAATTCCAGGTGGGTCTTCAAGCGGTTCTGCTGTAGCCGTTGCAGCAGAGTTAGTTGACTTTGCTATTGGAACTGACACAGGGGGATCGGTTCGAATTCCTTCTTCTTATTGCGGACTATTTGGCTTTAGACCCACACATGGGGTGGTCGAAATGGACGGAGTGATCCCCCTTGCCAAAAGCTTTGATACAGTAGGGTGGATGACGCGTGAACCAGAGCTTTTATTAGATGTAGCTGAAATTCTCATTCATCAGGAAGAGTCAAATAACCAAGTGGAGTTTTCGTCATTTTATCTAGAAGAGGAGGCATGGTCTTTTGTAGAAGAGGAAACTATGAATGTATTTTCTCAAGCGATAAAATTGATCCCATGTCAGAACAGTTATTACATAAAGGTGTCAGAGGGGGGTCTTTCGAGGTGGGCTGAGGTTTTTAGGACGATTCAGGGAATTGAGATTTGGAATGAGCATAGTGCCTGGATAACCGAGGTGTCTCCAACTTTTGGACCCGGGATTGCAGATCGATTCAAATGGGCGAGTACATTGGATAAAAACGAACTTGGACCTCTTCATGAAGTAAGAGAAAAGATAAAGAATGGTCTTTCTAGTTTATTAAAAGAGAACGGACTATTAGTGATACCGACCGCTCCTGGTGAAGCACCGTTACGTAATTTATCTGTTGGAAAAATGGAACAATACCGATCTCAGACCATGAAGCTAACCTGTATCGCAGGCTTATCAGGCTTTCCTCAGGTCACCATTCCATTCATGAAAGAAAACGGAATCCCCATCGGCCTATCTTTTATCGCGAATGAACATCAAGACCTAAAATTATTAAAATGGGTGAATCAGTTCACAAATTCACTAAAGGAAAATAGTGTGAAACTGTTTATGGAGGAAAAGGAATGAAGAATCCACCACCGTTTTCTTACCGTCCAACAACAATGGCACCCAATGCAATGATTACCACTCCTCATTATCTTGCCTCGCAAGCTGGGATGAAGGTTTTGCAGGAGGGTGGAAATGCCGTTGAAGCCGCCATTGCTGCCGCGTCTACCATCGGTGTCGTGTATCCCCATATGAATGGGATCGGCGGCGATAATTTTTGGCTGATTTATCATGCACAGGATAAGGAATTAAAAGCGCTTAATAGCAGTGGTCGATCAGGTGAAAATGCTACAATTGATTTTTATAAAAAACTAGGGTTTGGAAAAATCCCTGCTAGAGGAGCCACTGCAGCCAACACCGTACCAGGAGCTGTTGCCGGCTGGCAAAGTGTCTATGACTATTCCGTTGATAGAATGAAGGGCAGTGTACCTTGGAATCAATTATTACAATCAGCGATTCACTATGCAAAGGAAGGGTTCCCTGTTACCCCTAGTCAAGAGCATTGGACAAATGTTAATCTAGATAAAACTGACAATGAATTTAGGCATTTACAGCGATTCTCTGAATTTAAAAAAATATTTACTCAATCTAATGGCTTTGCCTACCAAGCTGGGGATTTAATGCGGCAGACTGATTTGGCTTTAACATTAGAAAAGATTGCTAAAGAAGGCAGCCGTAGTTTTTATTTCGGTGAAATGGCGAACAGTATGGTGGAGGACCTTCAATATCATGGGGGTGTATTAACTAGCGAGGATTTTGTTTCACACCGATCCGATTGGGTGGATCCGATTTCGGTCAATTATCGAGGATATCAAGCTTTCAACCTGCCTCCTAATACACAAGGCTTTGCTTCCTTATCCATATTGAATATATTGAATCAATTTGACCTTCCATCTATCGAGGAGGGTTCTGCAGATTATTATCATTTATTAATCGAGGCTATTAAGCTAGCATTTGAAGATCGTGATCAATATTTAACGGATCCCGACTTTTCATCTATTCCTCTGGATGAACTTTTGTCTATTAAAAGAGGAGAGGAATTAGCAAGTAAAATCAAATTCACAAAGACTGTCCATCTAGAAAAACAGCTGGATCCCAAAGGGGATACAGTATGGCTTGGTGTTGTCGACCAGTACGGGAACGCGGTTTCGATGATCCAAAGTATTTACCATGAGTTTGGATCAAGTTTTATCCCGAAGGATACTGGAGTGGTCCTACAAAATCGAGGGAGCTTTTTCTCCTTAGATCCGACTCATGTTAATTGCTTACAGCCTAGAAAAAGATCCTATCATACTCTTAATCCAGCGATGCTGTTTAAGGGCAATCAGCCATACTTGGTATACGGTACGATGGGGGGCGAAGGGCAGCCGCAAACACAAGCTGCATTAGTGACTCGAATTGTGGATTATCACTATCCGATTCAGGCAGCAATTGAAGCCCCAAGATGGTTATATGGCCGAACATGGGGAGCTGTATCAAACAGTGTGAAAATAGAAGCAAGAATATCGGAGGAAACCTTTCAAGCACTCAAGGAAAAAGGGCATCAATTAGAGGTACTTGAGGATTTCACCGATATTATGGGTCATGCAGGTGTGATAAAAATTGATCCAGATAGTCAAATAAAATATGGCGGAGCCGATCCACGAGGTGATGGTGCTGCCATAGGGTATTAAAGTTGTACAACAAAAAGAGGTGGGGAAGTCTTGATGCTTCAACGGGATCTGTTTATAGCGTTTTTTAGATCTGGAATGTTAGGATTTGGCGGTGGTCCTTCTACGATTCCGTTAGTACATAAAGAAGTGGTAGGGACGTTCAAATGGTTGAATGATCAAGAGTTTAGTGATGTTTTGGCATTAGGAAACACACTTCCAGGTCCGATTGCTACGAAAATGGCTGGTTATATTGGATACAGAGTCGGAGGTTTCACTGGTATGATGACGGCGATCATCGCCACTGTCCTGCCAACCATTCTACTGATGTTAGTTTTACTAACATCTCTTAATCAATTCAAGGATAACCCAAGGGTTCAAGGGATGACAGATGCCGTTGTTCCGATTGTGGGAGTAATGTTAGGAACGTTAACGTGGGATTTCTTGAAAAAAACTAAGAATGGATTAGGCTGGAAGATTGGCGGTCTTTTGCTTGCCGGCAGCTTCATCGTAATGGAAATTTTCAATGTACATCCAGGTCTTGTTGTGGGAGTCTTGTTGGTTGCGGCTCTGGGTATGCCTGAAAAGAAAGCCAAAGTCGAAATACCTGTTAAAGGACAAAGTGAGAGCCTATGATTTACTTAAAATTATTTATTGCCTTTTTTATCCCGGGCATTGTTGGCTATGGCGGCGGGCCTGCCTCGATTCCGTTAATTGAGCATGAGGTGGTCAGTCGATATCAATGGATGTCAACTAGTGAATTTAGTGAAATATTAGCATTGGGAAATGCTCTCCCGGGTCCAATAGCCACGAAAATGGCTGGCTACATCGGCTATGAGGTAGGCGGTGTGTTTGGGGCAGTAGTAGGGGTTTTTGCGACCGTCGCGCCCTCGTTATTTCTAATGATTGTTTTATTGCAGTTCATTTATCGCTTTAAAGATTCGCCTAGAGTGAAAAGATTGTCTAAGATCGTTCTTCCGGCTATAGCGGTTCTCATGGCAACCCTGACTTTTGACTTTTTTAAAACCTCTTATCAGTCGAGTGGAGTGTGGATAACCTTAGGGATAGCTGTTGTAAGCTTATTACTTTTAGAAAAATGGAAGGTACATCCAGCCTTCGTGATTGTGGGCGGTTTAGCCCTTGGAGCTATTTTTCTCAGTTAATATTCACACTATTTTGGTCCAGTCTAAAGACTGGGCTTTTTTATTTTTTATTTTTAATACTTCATGCAAACGCTTCCCTATTTTCTATGACCATTTTTTAGCTACTATAACTAAAAATAATCTTAAAGTTTGTAAATGTTAGCTAATGTCAAACGATTCTGAAAAATATATAATGAGTCTATGTTACACAGCGGTGTTAGATTAAATAACATGAACTAACTAGTCATTTGTTTTTTGGTTGATTCCAAAAATAATGTTAACAAATATAACATGTAATATAAAAGGAGGGGCGACAATGGAAGCCGTACAGAATGAGGTTGTGTCATTTCGACACGTCGATAAAATTTATAATACCGGAACTGTTGCATTAAGTCGATTTGACTTATCGGTAAAAGAGGGGGAATTTATTAGTTTTCTCGGCCCATCAGGATGCGGGAAATCGACAGCATTAAGGATGGTAGCAGGGTTAGGAGAAGCGACGAAAGGAAACGTAGAAGTATACGGGCAAAAACCCAAAGAGGTGATCCAAAACTCAAATGATATTGCCTTTGTTTTCCAAGATGCCAATTTACTCCCGTGGAGAACGGTACTGGATAACGTGTTATTACCTCTTGAATTAAGAGGGTCTGATAAAAAAAGCAGAAAAGAGGCAGCTATCAAAGTTTTAGAGATGGTAGGTTTAAAAAATTATTTGAAATCATATCCACGGCAGCTTTCGGGTGGGATGAAAATGAGGGTTTCCATTGCGCGTGCATTAGCAGCCAAACCGAAATTGCTATTAATGGATGAACCGTTTGCGGCGTTAGACGAACTGACAAGGCAGACGTTACAAATGGATTTACTTGAAATATGGAAGAGAGAAAATACGACCATCTTATTCGTTACACATAATGTCTACGAAGCCGTCTATTTATCATCCAGAATTGCAGTCATGTCAGCACAGCCAGGAAGATTATCATCGCTCATTAATGTAGATTTACCTTACCCTCGGGAGAGAACAAATAGTAAGTTTACAGAGTATCTTGAAGTTGCTTCAAAAAGTCTTGAACATAGCATCGGTCGAAAGGAGATGGATGAATGTCTACGGAAACAGTAACAACCAAAAGTGGGAAAATCGTCTCGAACTCTTTGGGAAAAGCAGAAAAAAGGAAATCCGGAAAGATTGGAGCTACAGTAATTGGACCAATCATTGCCCTTGTGATTTTCCTTTCCTTATGGCAGTTGATTCCTGTGATCCTCGATATCAAACCATTTATTCTTCCGAAGCCGATAGATGTGCTTGGAGCCGCGATCGAGGATTGGCATTTACTATGGCCAGCCATTCAAATAACCGTAATTGAATCGGTCATCGGCTTTTTATTTAGTGGTGTAGTCGGAATTGGCGTTGCTGTCTTACTAGCTAGCTCGAGAATATTAGAAATTAGTCTTTATCCGTACGCTGTCATTTTACAAACGATACCAGTTGTGGCCGTTGCGCCGATTGTCGTCATCTGGTTCGGTTCTGGGTTTAACGCGATCGTCATCATTGCATTTTTAATTGGATTCTTCCCGGTTGTTTCTAATACACTTATGGGTCTAAATTCTGTTGATAAAAATATGAGTGATTTATTCACTTTATATAATGCTTCAAAATGGCAAACGATGTGGAGACTTCGAATACCTGCTGCGATGCCGTACATTATGTCTGGATTAAAGGTTTCTTGTACATTGGCGATTGTTGGAGCTGTTACCGGTGAATTTGTCGCTGGAATTGGGGGAGGAAAAGGTGGATTAGGCTATGCGATCACAGTCGCTGCTGTTCAATTAAAAACACCATACTTATTCGCATGTGCGATCTCGGGTGCTATTTTTGGAATCAGCTTTTACCTTTTAGTTAGCTTGTTTTCGCGATTAATGCTCAAATCATGGCACGAGTCAGCGATGAAGGTTGAAAAATAAAAGACATAAAAAAGGGGGAAATGAAGATGAAAGCACTAAAAAAATTACATTTTCTTGTCATGGGTATGGTTTTAATTCTTATTCTTGCAGCTTGCGGTGAGGAAGAGGCAGGAAGTTCAGCAACGGATGGAGGTTCAGGAGAAAAGCAAGCAGAAGTGACCGATGTTAAAGTCGTGTTGAATTGGTTTGCGAAGTCTCAGCATGGCGGTGTGTATGCCGCGCAGGAAAACGGATTGTTCGAAGATCAAAATTTAAATGTAACCGTTGAACCGGGAGGACCACAGGTTTCTTCTATTAATATGGTAGCTTCTGGGAAGGCTGAATTTGGACTAGCTCATGCTGACCAGATTATCAATGCGAGAAATGAAGGAATTGAACTAGTCGCAGTAGCTGCTGCTATGCAAGGAAGCCCGCAGGCATTTATGTTCCATAAAGGTCATGGGATCAAGGATTTCGAGGATTTAAATAACAGAAAGGTATATATTCAGCCTGGTATTATTTATTGGGAGTATTTAAAAACACAATATGATTTAAGTAAGGTAGAGGAATTAGCGCATACAGGACAACACGGGAATTTTATTGCTGATATAAATTCTGTTACGCAATCTTTCGTAACATCCGAGCCTTATTTTATGAAACTAGATGGAGTGGACGTAGAAACAAAACTGATTTCCGATGCAGGGTACGACCCGTATAATATCGTGTTATATGTGACGAAAGATTACTTAAAGGAAAATAAAGAAACGGTGAAAGCTTTTACAACCGCCTTTGTGGAAGGTTGGAATCTTTACAAAGATTCATATGAAGAAATCAGTACCGCGGTTCAAAAAGATAACCCAGATATCGAATTGGAATCTTTGATATTCGAGGCAGAGGCACAGGCCGACTTTATCTATGGCGGAGATGCTGTGGACCATGGCGTCGGATATATGACAGAAGAACGATGGGCTACCCTGATCGAACAGTTACATGATTTAGGTATTTTAAAAGAAAAATTTGATGCAAAAGACATTTTTACAACAGAGTTCTTACCTGGGAATTAGTTGGTTTGATATTCATTCAGATAGGCTTAGTATCTCTCAACAGTTACTAAGCTTCTTTATTTAAAACAAAGGAGTGTGACAGCAGTGAAGATGGTTATGGAAGGCAGATTACAAGATAAGGTGTTGGAAAATGAATGGCATCCCGTCTATATATCTAGCAAACTAACGGATAAGCCTGTAGGTGTCGTAGTAATGGGGGAACGAGTCTCACTTTATCGTTCCGAAAAAGGAGCTCATGCTTTCCGTGACCTTTGTATTCACAGAGGGGCGATGCTTTCTGAGGGGTATGTACAGGACGGCTGTCTCGTTTGTCCTTATCACGGCTGGAAATACAACGAAGAAGGCAACTGCGTGAGTATTCCTGCTCAAAACAAAGACACGAAGATCCCTGTAAGAGCTAAAGCAGAGGTGTATCATTGTCAAGAAAAGTTTGGAATCGTCTGGGTGTGCTTAGGTGAACCTTCTAAAGAATTACCTTATTTAGAAGAATTTGAAGACGCTTTAAGAAGGCCGTTGGTCTGCGGACCTTATGATGTCAAAGCGGCAGGAACAAGAGTGATCGAAAATTTCACTGACTATGCTCATCTAATGTATGTGCACGGAGGACTCCTTGGTCATCCTGATTATTCCGAACTACCCGATTTTACCGTTACGAAGGAATCGGACCGGTTATTTACCTCTGAAGTACCAATTTTTCAACCTGTAGCACACTCTGGTTCTGAAGCGGAAGAGGGAACAACCTATGTGTATATCAAGGAAGTTTTTCGGCCATTAGCTGCCAGATTATCCAAGCGTGATGCGGATACAGGACAGACATTGTGGATTCTTTTGACCGTCCTGCCGATCAGTGAAAAAGAGTGCAAAGCCTTCATGGTTGTATCGAGGAATTATGGCTTTGAAGTGTCGGATGAAGATTTTATGAAATTCCAGGACACGGTATTTGAGCAAGATGCATGGATTATCGAAAGTCAAAAGCCCGAACTGCTTCCGCTGGACCTGCAGATGGAGCTAAACCATAAAGCGGATATCCTATCTGTCGCCTACCGTCGCTGGTTAAAAGAATTAGGTGTGACTATCGGTACAATGTAATGAGTTTCTGCTGCAAATCAAGAAAGCCCTCGAGTTCGTTTTAGAACTCGGGGGCTTTCTTCGTTTTGTTGAAGAAATCTTAGCTTCCTCGGTAGGTTTGGTATCCCCAAGGGGAAACGAGTAAAGGGACGTGATAGTGAGCCTTTGGATCGGAAATCCCAAAACGAATTGGTACGCTTCCTAAAAACGGGTAGTCTAGCTGCTCTATATTTTTGCTTTTAAAATAATCCCCGATATGAAAAATGAGCTCATAATTTCCTATTTTCATATCTTCCTCCAAAAGAAGAGGGGTATCGAGCCTACCGTCTGAATTCGTCACAGCGGTTTTTATTAATTTCCATTCTAATTGATTTTGAAAATAAAGCTGTATTGTTACATTGCTTGCGGGTGTGCCGTGGGTTAAATCTAAAATATGCGTCGATAATCCAGTCATAGTTTCTCCTTTTCTACGATTTCGTTTTTGCGGTATTAGCCACTAAATTAGTTTCTTGTCTTGGCCATTCTCCTATAAACTCTATCTCTTTATAAGCAAGGAAGTTCTTCAAGATTTCATCTCGGTTGTCGAGGAACAGCTGATCCGCCACAGCAGAAACGAGCTTTGGCACACCGAATTTCATCCCAGATAGGGCGGAAGCAGAAATTCCACAGCTGATTAAAGCAGAATAATTGAATGCAAAAAGTCCATGAAGGAGCTTTTTACCTTGTTCGTCTCGGCTTATGAAGGAGTAACCAGGACTTAGGTAGGGATGTGCATCAAGCGCCGGACTCGCTATTTCTTCAGGTGCCTGATAGTAATCCTCCCAACGGCCGATGTGTTTTTCTACTAAGTGCAACTCTGGACGTAATGCAGGGTCAGTTTGAAGACCTGTGCTGATAATAAGAAAATCAAAAGTGAATTTCCCTTGGGGCGTTGTCACTTGAGCCCCTTTGTCTGTTGCTTCTACATTCATCCAAGGAGCGCCTAAATGCAGTTGAAAACCTGGCCATGAGGAGGCGCGATCAAATGTATCGTTCGTTGGCGGCTGATTATGCTTAAAGAAATGAGCGATCGCGGCATATTTATCAGCATCCGGAAGTGCGTGGAAACGCTCAATCATTCCCGATACTTCCATTTGGCGGATCGGATTAATCCGCGGCAGCTCTTTTCGACGAACAAACACATGGGCTTCGGCGACACCTACCGAAAGCGCGAAATTCGCATTATCAAAAGCAGAGGCGCCTCCTCCTAAAATCGCAATTTTCTTTCCATTTAAATGATCAAAATTAATCTGTTCAGAGGTGTGTGCATATAGATGTCGAGGTAATTTCTCGGAAATCAACGGAGGTACATGCCATTCACCTCCACCTTGAATTCCTGTTGCTAAAATCACTTTACGCGACAAGAGTTGCTTTGCTGGTGCACCGGCTCCGTCAATCTGTAGACGATGGATTCCTTCCTCAAACGGCTCAATTAATTTCAATTTTACCTCGTTTACAAAAGGGAGATTAAGCACCTTACGATACCAACGCAGATAATTCATCCAGTCATGACGCGGAATTTTATCAATGGCGTCCCAGCTTTTGGGTCCGAATTGCGCTTCCCACCAAGAGCGGAAGGTTAATGAAGGGATTCCGAGGTCTACGGAAGTTAAATGCTTTGGTGTTCTTAACGTTACCATCCGAGCATAAGTGTCCCATGGGCCCTCGTAACCCTCGGGATTTTCGTCAATGACTAGAATATTCGATATTCGCTCTCGTAACAACCCAAAGGCAGCGGCTAAGCCGCTTTGACCACCGCCAACAATGATGACATCATAAACATGTCCCTCAGGATGGGTAAGGGGCCGGACCCAAT
Organism: Bacillus sp. MRMR6; assembly: GCF_001940785.1. Taxonomy (GTDB): domain Bacteria; phylum Bacillota; class Bacilli; order Bacillales; family Cytobacillaceae; genus Neobacillus. Next base: position 21,236 of record NZ_MSLS01000005.1, on the reverse strand, counting down.
CGGTTCCGCCGTAAGCGAGATAGGTAAGGTCTTTTTTTACTTGTTTGTTTAATATCTCTAAGCTCATCGGGATATCATCCTTTTCATAATGTTTTTGCTTTCAGTCATGAAGTCAACGGAATGATTGGCTGATTTTCTCTTCCAATCGAAGCCTTGCTATTTTATAGATCTCTATTAAGGCTGTTTGAAACTCAATATCTTTCGAATTTTGGAACCTCGTTTCCATAGCTTCGTAGATTTCGTGTTTGTTTTTTCCTCGAACAGCCAAAATGAATGGGAATCCGAATTTCTCCATATATTGATGATTCATCGAAATAAACTGCTGGTACTCATCAGATGTAAGATTCTGTAATCCAGCACCTTTTTGTTCTTGAACGGAATGGTTTGTCATGGCTACTCGATCACCTAGATTGGGGTGGGCCTTAATTAGAGCCAACTTCTCTTCTGGTAATGAATTTTCAACAACCGCCACCATTTCTTGGTGCAAATGTTGTAGAGAAGTAAAGGGTTTGGCTGTTTCAACTTTTTTTGAAATCCACGGGGAATGTTCAAAAATTCCCTCTGTGATGGCAGCGAATTCTTCGTGATTTGATTGATTGATTTGTTCGATTGTATACATATCCCAACGCCCTTTCTCACTTAAAAATGTTACTAATTTACATGTAACAAAACCTAACATTATTATGGTACTTATAATAACATAATAAATCAGTATCTAGGTGTTGTCATTGTTCATAATGGCTGAAAATTCTGTTTTCCTTTAGGTAAAGTACATAAAAACCTCAAGCCCTATGAGCTTGAGGTTTTAGGCCAATAAGTGTCTTATCCTTAAGGCTAGTCTAATTTGTAAAGTTGTTTCTGAATCCTTTAAGCTTTTTCCAAGGATTTCTTCGCATTTCTCAATCCGATAAACCACCGTATTGCGGTGTACATATAACCTCTTCGCCGTTTCAGAAATTTGGCAATGTGTTTCTAAATAAACAGATAATGTATCAAGCAAAGATTGGTCTTCGTCCGAACTTGTTTCGGCGATACCGCTTAAAGCAAATTCATAAAAATTCTTCAGATCATTTTGGGGGATCAGCCGCAACAATTCTATAACGTCTTTGGCTCGATACGTTTGGATATACGCCTTTTTCTTTGCCAGAAGCCCTTCGGATAAAGCTTCCTGAGAATCGTTGTAAGCATTTTTAACATCTAAAAAAGTTTGGGTCAGATTACTAATTCCAAACGATATCGTATTTTTATAATAATAAGATACTCTTTCTTGTAGCTGGAGTAAGGCGGATTCAGTATTTACACGATTTTCTCCTACTTCAAATAACAAAATACAGGCTTCACCCTTTGTGAAAAAGTGTATTTTGGGGTGGATGGCGGAAACTTCATCTTCTAAAAAGTCATAGATATCATCTGCCTTTTCGATTCGCTGAATATAGGTTGAAGTAAACTCATCCTTGTCTATTTTTCCTGAAACACATATGTATTTCTTGTCATTTTTCAGTGAAAATTCAGCCGCTCGACCGAATACTTCTTCCTGCGAGGAAAAAGTATTATCCAAAAAATGAAGAAAAAAGTCGTTGCGCTTATTCCGATCCAGCTGCTTAAGTGCATTTTCCTTCATGAGTGCGAAGGAGATCACATTGGTGGCTTGTTCGATTGTCAATGAAGACAATTGGTCCGTTCTTTCAATCTCCCCAATAATCATCAAATAGCCTTTTTTCTTTTCACTGATGTGAACAGGAAATAAGGTACAGGTTTCCTTTGTCGATCTGACTGAAAAGCTAACAGAAGACGTCAACGTGGCAGGTATCGTTAGTCCATTCAGAAGAAACGGAAAGTCTATGTTTTTAGCAGATTGATAGATTGGTTTAAAATGCTGATCAATTAATTGCACCGGACGTTGAATCATTTGCGACAGATCTTGAAGTAATCGTTCGATTCCTTTGCCTTGCATGATGATATTAGTAAATTGCTTGTGTGTCTCAAGGGCGAGAGTCAATTCCGTAGCCCTTCGATCGAGTATTGCCCTCAGTGTATGGTTGACAATTTCGCCAAGAGATAATTCTAAGGGAATCTCAATGATTGGAAAGGCTAACTCATTAGCTAGTTGCATTGCATCGTCCGGTATTTTATCTAAAAAACGTTTCGTTTTGATCCCTAATCCAGCACATCCCTGGGCCTCCATAGCTTTCACCAGTTCGGTTAACTGGTGAGGCTGGTCTTTGAAATGGTAAGCCGTCGTGATCAAAAATTCATTCTCATGCAGAAAGTGAATAATATCAGGCGCATCCATCATATTGACCGATTCTACATTTCGCTCGGTACCGGCTTCACCAGCAACTATATTCATTCCTGTTAAATAGGGAACGGATAAGATTTCTATTATTTTCATTCTAAACACTCCTTGGTTGCCAAAAAAATTATACAGAAAATTTTGTATTTTCTACCTATTTTATCACTAATTGGTCATTGTGCATAAAGATTTATTAAAAATTTTACGAATTCACCAATGAAGTTCCTTTGTGTTATAGGTAAACTAGAAATACAACATATTGATGTGAAGAAACGTAACATGAGGATTATTCAGGAGGGTTGAAGAGAATGGTCGTTCAAGTAAACAAACAGTTTTTAGGCAGAGGCGATGCAGGAGAAATGATTGAGTGGCTTGCTTCTATTGGTAAAACAGAAAATGGCGGAGTAACCAGACTTTTATATTCGCCTTCCTGGCTAGAAGCACAGCTGGCGGTTAAAGCAAAAATGGACCAAACCATTTTGCAAACCTATTTCGATCGTGTTGGGAATTTATTTGGAAGATTGCCAGGGACCGATTCAAATAGTAAAACCATCTTGACCGGTTCTCATATAGATACCGTAGTTGATGGCGGCAAATATGATGGAGCATATGGAATTATTGCTAGTTTCATTGCAACTTTACGGCTTTATCATACTTATGGCTATCCAAAGAAATCGATTGAAGTGGTCTCTTTATGTGAAGAGGAAGGGAGCCGTTTTCCGTTAACGTTTTGGGGGTCTAGAAATATCAATGGCGCCTACAATCTCGACCGGGTAAAGGAGGTAACGGATGCAGAGGGGATTCCATTTTTAGAAGCAATGAAACAAGCGGGATTTGATCCTAAGAGCTATACCCCTCCTATAAGAAGTGATTTAGATAGGTTTGTCGAAATTCATATTGAACAAGGGATGATCCTTGAGAGAAATCAGAATCAAGTTGGCATTGTGACTCACATTGTTGGACAACGTCGTTATACCATTCAGATCAAGGGAGAAAGTAACCACGCCGGAACAACTCCGATGGTATTTCGAAAGGATGCACTTCATACTGCCTCTCATTTTATTTCTTTTTTAACTGAAAAAGCGTACCAAGTTGACAGAAGTTTAGTCGCTACGGTCGGTAGATTACATGTTAAACCAAATGTACCCAATGTGGTGGCGGGGGAAGTGGAGTTTAGTCTTGATATACGACATCATCAGGATGACGTCATCGAATCTTACTGTAATGAAATTTTCTTTGAATTTAAGCGATACTCAGAATGCTTAAATATTGAGTTGGTCATCTCGCAATGGATGGATGTTAAGCCGGTTAAGATGGATGAAGAGATGTGCGAACAGGCACGAGAAATTGCCGAGCTGAAAAACCTTCGCTATCAAGAAATAATTAGCGGAGCTGGCCACGATGCCCAAGTATTTGGGACCACATGTCCCACCTCATTATTATTTGTTCCAAGCCAGAATGGAATTAGCCATTCCCCAAAAGAATTTACCAGTTCAGAAGATTTAGAAATCGGAATTGACTTATTAACAGAAATTTTATATAAACTAGCCTATTAAAGGGAGTGGTGAAAGATGGCCTTTTCTGAGCTGCAAACACCGATGAGAACGATTATGACCCCAGGACCAGTTGAAGTAGACCCGCGTGTATTACGCGCGATGAGTACACCGATAGTAGGACAATTTGATCCCGCTTTTACTCGGATTATGAACGAAATAATGGAAATGCTCCGTCAAGTTTTTCAAACAAAAAATCACTGGGCGTTTCCGATTGATGGAACTTCACGTTCAGGACTTGAAGCTTTATTATGCAGCCTCATTGAACCAGGAGATCGAGTGCTTGTACCAATCTATGGGAGGTTCGGACACTTAATCGTTGAGATTTGTGAAAGATATGGTGCCGATGTTTGTACGATTGAGTGCCCGTGGGGAGAGGTGTTTGAGCCGCAAACCGTTATTGATGAAATCGATAAAGTATCTCCGAAAATTTTAGCAGCGGTACATGCTGAAACTTCAACGGGCCGGCTGCAGCCTCTAAAGGAAATCGGGCTTGCATGCCGAGAACGAGAAGTACTGTTCGTTGTGGATGCGGTTGCTTCCATTGGCGGGGTGGAGGTCAAAACCGATGAATGGTGTATCGATGGAGTGATTGGCGGGACACAAAAATGCTTATCTGTTCCCTCTGGACTGGCTCCGATCACCTATAATGAGCGAATTGAAAAAATCCTATTTGCTCGTAAAAAGGTTGAACGCGGAATTGCCACCGAAGAGGATTTACGCTATTTCCGAAGCAGACATTCCATTGCCAGTAATTATTTTGATTTAAGTATGCTTCAAGATTACTGGGGACCAAGAAGACTCAATCATCATACAGAGGCAACTTCGATGAATTACGCTTTACACGAGGGGCTGCGACTTGTATTAGCAGAGGGATTGGAACAGCGATTTGCCCGTCACCGGTATCACGAAGAAGCCTTAGTGGCAGGACTTCAGGTTATGGGATTAACATTGTTTGGTGATCGAAATCATAAGCTGCCTTGTGTGACCTGTGTAGAAATTCCCAAGGGTGTGGATGGAGAAGCTGTCCGAGGCATGCTGCTCGATGCTTTTAGCATTGAAATCGCATCCTCTTTTGGACCACTACACGGAAAGATTTGGAGAATCGGGACGATGGGTTTTAGCTGTCGAAAAGAAAATATTCTATCTGTACTAGCTGCATTAGAGGCCGTTTTGATTCGCCATGGCGCGGTTGTTAATAGAGGGGAAGCATTACAGGCTGCTCTCGATGTATATGCAACCTGAAAACAATCATGGGTTCGCAATAAAGTAGAATCATAGCAGACCTATTTGAAGGAGCCTTCTAAACAAAAAGAAGGTTCTTTTTATATCCATTTTAAGAAGACTCTAAGTGACCTCATCGGATATGATGAAAAACCTCTTCATAGTCATATAAAGAAAAGGCGAGGTCAGTGGTTTAAATTGGTTATTAGTTGGCTTGTTTGAATCAAATTATCAGAAATAAATGCTGAAATATAGTAAGCTGAATTTATCATTAATAATTGGGGGGATTAAATGAAGATTGTGATTGCAGGCGGTTCCGGTTTTATCGGAAAGAAATTAACGGAATCATTTTCTGGAGAAGGGCATCAATTAGTAATTTTAACAAGGAAAGAACAGCGTGCATCTGGCAATGTTACCTATGTAAAATGGCTTGAACAAAACTCCGCCCCTGAAAAAGAAATTATACGTGCAGATGCAGTCATTAACTTGGCGGGTGTTTCCATTAACGATGGAAGGTGGACGAAAAACCATCAGAACCAAATTTATGAAAGCAGAATGACCGCAACGAACGAGTTATTAAGAATAATCGCAGCCTTAGAGGAAAAGCCTTCTGTCTTAATCAATGCAAGCGCTATTGGCATTTACCCCGCATCACTTGAAGAAACCTATACAGAAGATTCAAAGGAAACAGCCTCAGATTTTCTCGGAAAAACAGTTAGGGACTGGGAAAACAAAGCGAAACAAGTAGAGGACGCTGGAATTCGTGCCGTGCTGATGCGATTTGGTGTTGTGCTCGGAAATGAAGGTGGGGCACTACCGCTCATGGCACTGCCTTATAAATTATTCGCAGGTGGTACCGTTGGTTCTGGTCACCAATGGGTATCCTGGGTGCACGTGAGCGATGTAGTACAAGCGATCACTTTTGCACTCGGACATGATAAAATCCGCGGACCTGTCAATGTTACCTCACCATCACCACTTCGGATGAAGGAGTTCGGCAGAACGATTGGATCCGTCTTACACCGGCCACACTGGCTGCCGGTCCCATCGTTTGCAATGAAACTTGCCCTTGGAAAAAAGAGTGCCCTCATCCTTGAAGGACAACATGTACGACCAGAAGTGTTGATAAAAGAAGGGTTTGAATTCAAATACCCAACACTTAACAAAGCTTTAGAGGAACTGCTTATAAATAATCCATAAGACTAACTCCATATGTACTTTGAGCCCAATTCTTTCATATACTATAAAAAGAACTTTATATTGAATTGGGCTATGTCTAAAAGTACAGGAGGGGATGTACGTGAAATTCACGATACAGTATATTCCACTGGAAGAAATCCAGCCAGAAGTATCGGTGAAAATGACAGAGCGGATAAAAAAGCTTCAGAGACTAATGTGGGACTGCATGTTTGTTTTAGTCGTAAGAAAAAATCGAAAAGATAATAGCTACACGATTATTAGCGGACAAGAGCGCTTTGAATCCCTCAAGAAACATACGAAAAATATTTATGCACCTTGTATCGTTGATAAAAATTCAGATTCTAGAATTCAATCGTGGTATTTCCGTATTCGCAACAAACAACCCCTTGACGACTTTCCTTTACTACCAGCAAGCTGGTCCATCTTTCGCTCCTTTTTAAAACAAGAGCCTCGCTTCAACCAATTAACCCGATCCCAGCAAATAAGAATCCTCCTATTGGCAGCCCGATATAAAAAAACAGTCATTATCAACATGAAAACAACAGTAAATGAAATTCTAAAAAACAAAGACTAACCGACATGAAAGAGTAGCTGTATCCAGCTGCTCTTTTTACATTGATAAAAGCCTTCCAATTATGAAGATTACTTTGTCGAAAGGGGGATAAAGTGGTTCTTAATAGCCGATACTGAAATTGGCTAACACCAATAAAAAGGAAGAAAGGGGAGTTACTATGCCACAAGGAGCTACTGAAACAAGTACTCTCAAATTGGGTGATCAGGCACCTGATTTCACCCTGGAAGCTCACGGTAATCGAAAAATTGCATTAAGCGAGTTTCGTGGAAGCAAAAATGTGTTTTTATGTTTTTATCCTCTAGATTGGACTCCGGTCTGAGGCGCTCAAATGCCTTCATACGAGGATGATCTGCCTCGTTTTGAAGATTTTGATACCCAAGTCTTGGGTATTAGTGTTGATAGTGTTCATAGTCATGATGCTTGGGCAAAGTCCATTGGAGGAATTTCTTATCCACTTTGTTCTGATTTCTATCCACATGGGGAAGTTTCAGAAAAATACGGTGTCCTCCGAACTAATAGAGATGAACCGGCATACGGTGCATCCGAACGTGCCCTCTTTATCGTTGATAAAGAAGGGATCATTCGCTTTATCGACGTTCACCCAATCGGACAACAGCCAGATAACGAAGAATTATTTGACGTCCTGCGCAAACTGTAGGTATTCATATAAATATCGAAAGAAAAAGGGAGGCTGTGTATGGAACTCTCAAGAAAAGCGATCCCATATACACCCGTTACAAAACCACTGCATGAATTAACGATTATGATTGTATCTACATCCGGTGTACACCTAAAGTCGCAAGAGGAGTACAATACCGATCCAGCCGAAGGGGATGCAACCTTCCGCATTATACCGGGAGATGTTGACGCAAAGGACTTAACCGTTACCCATGCAGCGCCAAAAGATCATTATAATACCGATTATCCGAAAGAGGATATCAATTGTGTGTTTCCGATTGACCGGTTAAGAGAAATGGTCGATGACGGAGATTTAGGCGGGGTGGCTGAAAAGCATTTAACGATGATGGGCTACTCGATGAGGCTAAACAAAATCAATAATGAAACGATTCCGGCCCTTGTTAAAGAGGTTGTTCGTTCAAAAGCAGATGCGGTCCTCTTAACCGCAGGCTGACMACTCTGTCATCGCACTGTAGTTACAGTGCAGCGTGGAATTGAAGCACAAGGGATCCCGACCGTTCTGATTACCCTTGATGTTGAACAGTCCAGTCTAATGAGACCGCCTCGTGCCATTCATCCGGTTGGTTTTGAATTTGGTCATTCCTTAGGAAAGCCGCACGATAAAAATACACAAATGAAGGTATTACTGGCTGCTCTAGAAGAATTAACCGTAAGACAAGAGCCTGGTAATATCCATGATTCCCAATTTCCAAGTTACTAAAGACAAAGAAGGGACGAATGCTTATGGCAATCGTCCCTTTATGTATGAGAAGCGTTTAATCTTACCCTTGTGTAGGATTCATATTTATCTCTTCATAAGGCTGAATGACAACAAAACCGTCACCTTCAAATTTCATTTGAATTGAATCACCGCTGCCTCTACCAAGAAATGTTTTAAAGCTGATATCCGTTTTAATTTCAGGCTGAAGATTACCAGACCAGGCAACCGTGGCATTTGGGTCTGTAACGACAGGGTTTCCAGGCGTAACTCTTAATGTGATGGGTTCATAATGCGTGGTAAAAGCGATCATACCTGTACCTTCACACCGGACATTAAACAAACCTCCAGCCATCATTCCGGCTATTTTCTTCATTATCTTTATATTCCATTTAATGCTTGGCTCGAAAGCAAGCAGGTCGTTCCCGTTTACATAGATAGCTTCATTTTGCAGATGGAGAATGACAATCTTTTTTCCGGTATCTGCTAGATATAATTTACCTTTTCCGTTTGCTTTCATGAGGGAGGCACCTTCACCCGTTAATGCCTTTTTAAAGGCGGTTCCTAATCCGTGCTCGAGAATACCTTCACGAACAAATTTAATATCACCATTGTAGGCCACCATAGATCCCGCTTTTGCCCAAACCTGACCATCCAGGTTTACCTCCAGCATCCGCGGGGTTTCTAATTCAAAAAATCCTTCGCCTCTGTCCTTTTGCTCGGTTTGCTTTACAAACTCCGTGATTGAATATCTATTCATGCTCACACATCCTTTCTATTCCTGTTATTTACGATTCCCAAGCATGAATGTTTCATTATTTTTAATATTATTTCTTAAATAGGAAAAGCTTGGCTGTAGACATCCAAGCTTTAATAGTGCCTGTTACCGCAAAAATATTGTAGAAATAGGGAACGTCCTTTGGAGCCCGTTCCCAAGTTGTGTTTATTCGACGATGTAATCCATCAATATTTTATAATTTTCTCCGCCTTTAGGAGTCAGCCAAGCTTCTACGGTGTATTTTCCTTTTTCTAGCCCTAGCTCTGTCAAGTCGAATTCATAATTTAATTCATCACCTGGTAAAAGTATTTCTTCACCTAGAGCCATCATAAACAAGGCAACACTTGAGAACAGGTATATTTGCTCACCATTCTCTTTATAAACAGCATAATCAAAGCGCTGGCTGCTTGTAAATTCTAAGGTGATTTCTTTTTCTGTTTGGTTTTTCACTTGATATTGAAACTTGCCGTTACCTAAATCAACCAGACCTGACATCATATCACCTGCTACGATTCCTCCAGTATTTACACCACCAGTGTCTTCCTCACTGGCAGGTGGTTTAACAACTTGTTCCTCTTGTTCAGAAGGGGTTTCATTCGATCCTTTACCAATTGCTGATTTGTCATTCCCAAAAGTGTAACTAAAAAGCACGATTGCAGCTAAACATAATAAGGCTAAGATCGAAAACACCTTTTTACTTAGTTTCATACTAACACCCCTATAATTTATGTTCTTCATTTAAATAGACCACATCCTTTTCCAAAAGTTACAATTTATCTAACTTGATAATAAAAAAAATTTAGCTTCAAAAGCTAAGAGAGATAACCATTTTGCCCGAGGAGTCATAGAAAAACTAATAAATGGTGAGGATAATTCCTACCACTATGGTACTTAATATAGTAGAATAAGGTGATTCAATCGTTGTACAAGCAGTTCTATTTATAAATATAAAAGTGTGGAGGATTTAAGTTGACGTATCATTTAAAAAACACATTTAGAATGTTTTCACTAAATTCCAATAAGAAGCTAGCGGCTGAAATGGCAGAAGTACTAGGCTGTGAGTTAGGGAAATGCTCCGTTACTCATTTCAGTGACGGTGAAATTCAAATACATATTGAAGAAAGTGTTCGCGGCAGTGAGGTATTTGTCGTTCAATCTACTTCCTTTCCTGTCAATGATAATATCCTAGAACTCCTAATTATGGTTGATGCTTTAAAAAGGGCATCGGCTCGTGTTATTAATGTTGTCATCCCTTATTATGGTTATGGTCGACAAGATCGGAAGGCACGATCACGCGAACCGATTACAGCGAAGCTAGTAGCAAACCTCCTAGAAGCTGCTGGAGCAAGCCGAGTGCTTACCATGGACCTTCATACACCACAACTTCAAGGATTTTTTGATATACCCGTTGAACATCTTATTGGTGTTCCAATCCTTACGCAGTATTTCCAAGGTAAAGGATTAGAAGACGTGGTTATAGTAGCTGCACATAATGGCAGTATTGGCAGAGCTAGAAAAATGGCTCATCTACTACATGCTCCCATTGCACTGATTGATAAAAGGAAATTTGAAGAAAATGCTATCGAAACAATCAATGTTGTTGGAAACGTGCAAGGGAAAAATGCTATCCTGATCGATGATTTAGTAGATACTGGGACAACGATTACAGGAGCTGCCAAAGCATTAGCAGAAAATGGGGCAAAAGCTATCTATGCAGGCTGTACTCATCCTGTGCTTACTGCAGATTCAGTTAAATTAATCGAAGAATCACCACTTAAAGAACTAGTTGTCACCAACACAATCGAACTGCCAGAAGAAAAAATGATTGATAAAATAAAAGTCATATCCGTCGCACCACTTCTAGTCGAAGCCATCGACCGCATACACAACGAGAAAGCCGTAAGCCCATTATTTGAGTGAGAGTGACAGGCACTACCCATCATAGTGAAAAGCTGTTCCGCAATATGCCGGAGCAGCTTTTTTCAGTTACTTAATTGGCATTTCTCACCGAATTATTACAATTTTTTCATTTTTTGAAACTTTTTTGTATTTTTTTGCGTTTAATATATGTAATAATTTTTAAGAATACAAGAATCGCTACACAAAAAAGAATAGTTAAAGGGGAGTATGTGGGGTTATGAAGATGAAGAAAAAGGGATGGATTTGGAGCGGTGTTACAATCGGGGTCTTACTATTGGCTGTTGGAGGCTTTTTCGCTTTTAAATCGTATGGATCTGCCCCGGTAGACACAGAGGCAGAAAATGCCATGCCCATTACAGTTCAAAAAGTGAAAGAGCAGGAATTAACAGACACCATTTTAGTTACAGGAAAAATTGTACCAGAGGAAGAACAGAAAATTTTCTTATCACCGGAAAATGGAGAAATCGTTGAATATAAGGTGGAAGAAAATCAAACAGTCGAAGCTGATCAAGTACTTTTCGTCTACGACACTACTAAACTAGACTCAGAATTGAAAAAAGCAAAGAGAGAAAAGGAGCTTATTCAAAAGCGTTTAAAGACAGAAAAAGACCAAATTGCTCAAATGAATAGTCAAATTACGGCAGCGAAAAAGAATGGAGATCCTCAAGAAATCATTACAGAACTTGAGAAAGAGAAAATCAACATAGAAATGCAATATGAGTCAACTAGTACAGAAGTTGAAAACTCACAAGAGCGAATCAATGAACTGGAAGCACAGAAAAAAAGCATGGAAGTAAAAAGTAAAATTAACGGGATCATTGTTAAGGTAAATAAAAACGTGGCGAAAACAGAAACTGGCTCTCAAGAGCCTGTGATCCATATCATTTCCAATCAGCCTTATAAGGTAATTGGGACGATGAGTGAATTCGACACAGTGAAGGTTCAACCAAATCAGCCTGTGATCATCCGTCCAAAGGTGTACAAAGATCGAGTCTGGAATGGGGTAGTAGAATCGGTTTCCCAATTTCCAGAAGGTGATGCTGGCCATGGGGAAGGAATGTATGGCCCTGGTGGCGGTGGCAATGTCACGATGTATCCATTTAAAGTGGCAATAACAGATGATACCTCTGAACTTCGTCAAGGGTTCCATGTGTCGCTAGAAGTTAATTTAAGCAGCGGTGAGAAGCATCTTGTTGTTCCTGCGTATTCTATTTGGGAGGTTCCTGAGGAAGGAATCCAAGTGGTCTATGTTTTAAAGGACGGGATTTTGCAAAGAAAAACAGTTGAGACAGGAGCAATGGGCGATGAGTTTATTCAAATCATAAGCGGGGTTGCATTAGATGAATTAGTCGTTCTTGGTCCTACGGAAGAAATGTTCGACGGAATGGAAGTGACCAACTTTGATGAGGTTGAATAAGATTCAAAAAGTGTACGGAAGCGGGGAACTGCAAGTTCCAGTATTACACGGAATTGACTTAACCATTGAGGATGGTGAATTTATCGCCATAATGGGCCCTTCCGGTTCAGGCAAGTCCACTCTCATGAATATTATTGGGTTTTTAGACGTACCTACGTCTGGGTCGTTTGAATTAAATGGTGAAGAAATTAGAGAAGCGAAACAAAAAAGACTGGCCAAGCTTCGCAATGAACATATTGGGTTTGTTTTTCAGCAATTTTATATGCTTCCGCGGCAAAATGCCCTAAAAAACACGGAGGAACCGCTAATTTATGCAGGGGTGTCAAAGAAGGAACGACGTGAACGAGCAAAGGAAATGCTGACAAAGGTTGGTTTGGAGGACAGAATGAAGCATCTTCCGAATGAATTATCAGGTGGTCAGAAGCAGCGGGTTGCGATTGCCAGAGCCATGATCAACAATCCAACCATTCTTTTAGCGGACGAACCGACTGGTGCCTTGGATTCAAAAACGAGCGAGCAGATTATGGAATTGTTTGTTCAGTTAAATAAAGAAGGTAAAACGGTCATCGTTGTAACCCATGAAGAAGAGGTTGCTTCCTACGCCAATCGAGTGATTATCCTCCGCGATGGAGTTATTACAGAAGATCGGAGGAAAGAAGCATGAGTATTTGGGAAAGCTTTGTAACCGCTCTCGGTTCCATCTGGAGTCATAAGATCCGGTCGATTTTAACGATGCTCGGAATTATTATTGGTGTGGGTGCCGTAATCGTCATTGTCGCCATTGGCCAAGGGGCTAAGAAACAAATGACAGAGGACCTTTTTGGTACAGATAAAAACATCATTGAGATCTTTCCTGAATATATCCCTACCGAAGAAGATGAAATGAATATGTACTGGGAGATTCCGGTTCTGACAAGAGAGGATTTAGAGGCTGTTAAAGAAGTACCAGGTGTTAAGGCTGTTTTTGGCACCAATTATGGCTATGGTATGCTCTCGTATAACGAAGTACAGGGCAATCCTCAAATCATTGGAATTGACGAACAGTACATTCGCGGCAGAAAGATATCGGTTCTAGAGGGAAGACCATTTACTAGAAATGATATTGAAGGAATCAGCCGTGTCGTCATGATTGATAAGGCTGCAAGAGAAAAATATTTTAAAAAGGACCAGCCTGTCATTGGGGAAATTGTCGAAATTGAAGGAAATCCATATAAAGTGGTTGGTGTGTTTGAATCACTGATTCCAGAGCAGTACCGAAACCCGGAAGGCGAGATGTTTATGCCTCGGACTCTGATTTCTATGATGTATGGTAATGCTGAAATCGAAAATATCTCTGTACTTGGTGATAATCCTGAAACGGTTGCTGAAACAGGAAGGATGGCGGCTGAGCGGCTGACTGAAGTGAAAAATGTAGAAAACCTAGTCTACAGAACTTATGATATGTCAGAATATGAGAATGAAATCAATAAATTCTTAACCATTATTACCCTTGTTATTGGCAGTATTGCCGGAATTTCTTTACTGGTCGGCGGAATTGGTGTCATGAATATTATGCTAGTCTCGGTCACCGAAAGGACGCGTGAAATCGGTCTGAGAAAAGCCTTAGGAGCAACAAGGGGAAGAATATTATTACAGTTTTTGATTGAAGCGATGACGCTTACGTCACTTGGAGGGTTAATCGGGATCGGATTAGCAAGTGTAGGAACGATCCTCGTCACCAAATTTTCTCCGTTAGCAGTTACCGTTAATCCGCTGATTGTCATTATTGGCATTAGCTTCTCTGCTTTCATAGGCATTATCTTTGGTATTCTGCCTGCAAACAAAGCATCAAAATTACATCCAATTGATGCATTACGTTATGAGTAATGGTGTGTCAATATTTATTTCGGGACAATAAATAATTTTAACTAAAGGTTCATCAGTGCGACACAGACATATGATTAGATTTCCACTATTATTAGAGAAAAGTAATGGGATGTGATTCACGATGAGTAATATAAAAGTTATATACAAAGGCAAAGAATATATTATTCTTCGCCAGGATGCATCTGGGTTCTGTGAAATTCTTGCAGTAAATGAAACAAAGGACCAAATTAAACTCGTTCATTTTTCTGAATTAGTTTTGAATATAAAAAGTTCATAATAATGAATCAAGAGAGCCGCTAATTGCGGCTCTCTTTTTTTCGTTGAAAAGTCAGAATTATTAATCTTTCCTTTTTTTGTAACTTAACCCATTTAGCCCCGTCTATTATTAGCGAATCCTTAAATTCGGAAATAAAAAAGGAGAATTCAAAATGAGAAAATTAAAGGCTGGGTTAATTATAAGTTCTGCATTGGTTATCGGATTACTGTCAGGATGTGGAACCGAGGGAAAAACAAATGGAGGCACTGCTCAAGCAAAAACAAATGAAAATTTAAACGAAGAAGTATTAGTAGATAAGAATCTGTACCTTGAAGGCGAGGGTACTTACGTAGGTCAAATTGATAATCGCTCCATCGAAATAACGGTCAATGGTACACCGACAGCTTTCCAGTTAACCGACGAAGCGGCCAAGCAGCTAGAAGGGATTAAAGAAGGCGAGGAAGTCTCCTACGTTTATACAGATTCGAAAATGGAACAAAAAACGATTGAAAAATTTCATCTTAAAGATAACAAAATTACCTTAACTAAATCAGTGCTAGAGGTCGATCAAGCGTTAATAGATTTGCAGGAAAAATTCGATGACACTAAAGATCAAGGTGTATTAAAGGATGTTTCTCCCTTTGAAGTATTTTCCTTATACATGTATATAAAAGCAGGCCAGGACTTTGAAACACTCTATTATCTTCACGAACTAGATGCGAATGTAATGTCAGTTGAACAATTTAAAAAGGAAAATATGCTGGCTGATGCCATTGCACAGAATGACACTTTCTTTAGAAAACTAGATCAGGTCCGCGAATTTGAAGTCGTACAAACCGATGAAAACCGTGTATACATTGCTTTCACATTACCGAATGACGACCAAACCTACGAATTCAAGTTGATCAAATCAGAGGCGGAAAACATCTGGCATGTGATGTGGATGCCATTTCAGTAAGAACATATAAAAAGTAGTGGGGGATTTCCCACTACTTTTTATATTTACTGCCTTTACTCTTTGAACGAAGTTTTTCCATCATATCATCTACTTTTTGTTGTTGTGCAGACGTTTCCTGCTCGTTCCATGTAATGGCTGTGATTTGGCCGTTTTCTACGGTGACATCAAAATATGATTTTTCTGTGCTGTCCGGAGGCAATTTCTCTTTAGGTAAAATAAACTCCTGGTTAAGTTCTTCTACTAATATAACAGCAAATTGTTGATCCTCAATTCTATCAAGAAACCCCTTCATATGCTTAGCCTCCAATGCAAGCAACTCCTTGCTTTTTTATATCCTTTATTCTGGCTGGACCAATGCCGCTTATACGTGATAAATCATCTATGGATGTAAAAGGTCTTGAATCAATCAGTGCTTGAGCCCTTGCAGCACCAAAATGAATAATTTCTTGTAATTCTGCTAAGGTCGCAGTATTAACATCAATACAGCTTCCGATCATCGGATTTGTTTCATTTTGTGAATCGCGGCTGTTTGTTTCATCGTTCGTTGTATTTCCGCTGCTTGATGGTGAAATGGTGCCTTCTTTTTTTGTCAAAATCTTATAATCCTTACCGTCGGTGGTAACGATGATGGTTCCGTGTACATCGGTTCCGTAAAGTTGAATACCTCTGCTTTGGATCAAATTTACCACTTCGGCATGTGGATGACCGTACGTATTGTTTAAGCCAGCGCTGTATATCGCCACCGTGGGATTCACTTTACTTAAAAAGTTAGGATGTGTTGATGTAGAAGAACCGTGATGTCCTAGCTGAAGAATGTCTGCTTGAACATCAAATCCACTTTGGAGCATTTTTAGTTCATCACCAGTGCTGGCATCACCAGTAAAAATAAATCGAACGTCTCCATAGGTGAATTTTAACGAAATCGATTCATCGTTATCATTTTCTGAGATGGTTTTTGGATACAAAACATCAATCGTTAACTGACCTATTTCAAAGGTATCACCCATCCTAGGTTCGTAGTACTCTACATCTTTAGCGTCGATCGCCGTTAACAGCCGCTGAAACGTCTGAGAGGGGTTTGTGTTTCCTGATAACCATACTTCGCCCACGCTAAATGTATTTAGTACTTTATCTAATTGTCCAATGTGATCGGCGTCTGGATGTGTTCCAATCGCTATATCAACTTGATTCACTTTTTGCGCAATTAGATAATTTACTACTTCGTTCCCATTCCAGTTACCTGCGTCGATGAGGATGTTAAAGACCTCACCCTGATAGGGAAATTGTAAAAGTGTAGAATCTGCCTGTCCCACATCAATATAGTGAACCTTTAAATCGGATAATTCTTTGGTCACCACTTTTTCTTCGTCTTTCGTCTCTTTTTGCTCCATAGAGTCGTTTGATCCGATTTCTTGTTGCTTCACCTGATCTGTTAGTTTTGACTCGGTAGATGGCTGGCCACACCCGCTAATTAGAAAAATGGTGAAGAAACACATTAGAGCAAAGAGGTACCGTTTGTGCATGATATTCATCCTTTTTTATTACTAAGCTTATCATTATTGTTATTTTAATAAAAGTAATTTCCATATTTTGTCTTTAGTTCTTGTGTTTTCAAWACAACGCTATATCAACTCTTCTTTATTGTAGAGAACGTGAGGCAATCAAATCTTGGGGAGACCTAAAATATATAAATGAATCTTTGACTCCTCCGCTGAATAAGTATATAGGTAGAAGGAGGAATTTCCATGTTGAGTGATGATTTAACTCTTAAAATATTGGAGGGGGTAGGATGCAAGTTTTTTATACAGTTCGTCCGGGTGATACCCTGTATCAAATTGCGAACCGATGGAAGCTTCCCGTTGATTCTTTGATTGCTGCAAACAATCTTTCCTCGCCCTATACGATCTTTGTTGGACAACAGCTTTCCGTTCCTCCTGGTGTGGACGTCTATCGTGTCAGACCAGGTGATTCAGTTTATACCATTGCCCAATTCTTCGGTGTTCCTCAAACGATCTTGATTGAAACAAACCAACTACAGCCTCCCTACACTATACAAGTGAACCAACTATTAAAAGTTCCACCAGGCAATCCCTATTATCTGGTCCAGCCTGGTGACACCTTGTTTCAACTCGCTCGGCGATTTAACGTGACAACAGCAGGACAAAATAACTATGAGTTCATTAGGCAAATCAACCAACTGCCATCCTATCTTCTTTTTCCAGGGATGAAGTTAATCATTCCATATGCACCACCAGGTGACTTAGGTTTGATTGCTTATACCTCAAATCGAGCTGGGACTGGTTATGATATTTGGGTTTATCATCCTTCTAACGGTGCAAATGTGCAGCTCACATCTGGACTTGGAGATGCTTTTTCGATTCCTTTTTGGTCGCCAGACAGTAGTCGAATTGCTTTTATTGGCAGAAACGGCATTATATTTATCATAAATCTAGTTGATCATAGCGTCGCTCGGATTGACCAGTTAGCGGAAGGGGAAGGTTTTTACCTGGATTGGTCACCTGACAGTCAAAAGATCGTTTATGTAAAAGAGAATCAAATAATTTTGTATTATGTTATTACCCACCAAATTCAGAGAATTCCACATCCTGGGGCAACAGATGCCCAGTGGTTCCCAACTGGAACAGAACTGCTTTTTCAAGCGCCTGATGCTTCAGGCGTTAGTCAACTGTTTCGAATTCAGACTGATGGAACCAATAAACGGCAAATCACGCAAAACTCCGGTGGACGCTATAATCATGTACGGCTTTCTCCGGATGGCAGGTTTATTCTCTATACCACTCCCGGTGCTAGTATTTCGCTGGTTTTTATACTAGAAATCTCGACTGGAAGATTAATAGAAGTAAAGGGCGGCCCGCTTGCGAAAAACTATTTCCCAGCATGGTCACCAGATTCCCTAAACATTGCTTACAGTGCGACTGCATTTGAAGATGTTGGTTATTTTTCTCTAATTAGAACCGTCGGAAGGCAAGGAGGGAATGACCGAACCCGGGCAATATCAAATTGCTTTGCTACGCCTGTTACATGGTCAGTGAATAGCAGGAAAATTGCCTATCTATCCGGCTGTATGAACCAAGGGACTCCGAGCGAAATGTGGGTAATTGATTTACTCCATCCTGTGCCTATCAGGTTATTAGCTGGAGCTAGAGTGACAAATTTACAATGGTCTCCTACCGCTGCAGTTCCTTTTAAGAAGACACTTACCAATACAGAACTTAGAGTTCAACTTCACTATCCAGGACATTGGCAAAAAGTAAATGAAGAACGAGCGGAAGGAACAGATGGCTTTTTGCAAATTGCCGCTATCTTCTCAGAAGAATCGTTGAACACCGTGTGCCAAAACGAAGCATTTCATCAACTGCTTCCATACGGCACAACCCCCCGGATCAGCAGTACTACCATTCAAAATCAAGAGGCATGTTTGATTGAACCATCGGAGGACCAGCCTGCTGAAATGAGAGGGCAGGCCGCTCTCATTGTCCGCTATCCTCAGCCGATTCAAATTGGAACCGACACATACAACTTCTTCATTCTATGGGCTGACCAAAACCACATTAAAGAAATAGCTTCTACAATCAAGTTTTTGTAGCCGATTACGAGTAACACAAAAACGCCCATCTCGAGCGAGACAGGGCTTTTTGCTATTTTATTCAATTGTAAACACAATGGAATATAATCAACTTTTGGTATTATAAAGTGATGATGCTCCAAGTATTTTTGCTTGTTTCTCAAACGACAAGGTCATTCAATATTATGGGCAAGAAAAGCTGGAGAGGCTCGAACAAGCAGAAAAGTTTATTGAATTTTTTTCGAACAATTTTAAGGAGAAAAGAGGGATCCGCTGGGGAATTGAAAGGAAAGCGGAAGAGGGGATTATTGGTACCATTGGATTTAATGCTTGGTTACCAAAACATAACCGGGCAGAGATCGGCTATGAAATCCATCCAGATTACTGGGGAAAAGGATACATGTCAGAAGCAGTAGGAAAAGTCCTTTCGTTTGGGTTTAATGAGATGAATTTAACCCGCATTGGTGCCATCGTCTTTTTAGAAAATGAAGCGTCAAATCAATTGCTAATGAAAACAGGCTTTCAACAAGAAGGCATCTTAAGAAAATATATGGTTCAAAATGGGATAGCACACGATACCTATGTCTATTCCTTACTTAAAGGGCACTTTTGAAAAATAATTGGAAGGAGCGTTCATGAAGATCATCACTGCACAATGAACGCTTAATGTATTGGATTGGTTATATATACAATTACACTCTTATCTAAATCGAAATCCCAATCCACAAAGATATCGAGTACTTTCATATTTAGAATACGTTCAAAGTGATTATTATTATGTAAAAGTCCTTTTTCAAGCACTCGCTTTGCTAGCTTTAATTCTTCTCTCATCCCTTGTCTAATTAATTGTTTTTCAATGCTGACCAATATTCCATTTCTGACGACAAGTAATGTCCTTTGGTTTAATTGGCAGGAATAGACTTCTTCGGGTCTTTTTTCAGACTCCCGGCTTAGGTTGATAATTTCCTTATGGATTTCTTCTCGTCCCGAATAATTTTCCACGACAGCTTTTTCTAAACTAGTTGAATCAGTACCAATCCCTGTAAATATTGCTGATTTATTATGAAGGTCCCAATCATAATAAAACTCACGAACTTCCATACCAGTTACCATTTTGATATAGGCTTTTATTTCAGGAATTAGTGTCTGCATAAGCATGTCGCGCGTTCTTTGAACGATTTCTTCCTGCTTTTGATTCATTAACACTTTTTCAGTAGGAGATTCTAAATGTCTGATATAAATCGTAATAAAGGTATATCCACAGGAAACATAAACTGATTCTGGTCCTTTACCGAAATTGTCACGAAGGATTTTACTAATATAGCTGCTTAATTCAGCGGTTTGTTGAAGAGTGTTTTTTTCCATTTTGCATTTTTCTCCTTTTGCGAAAAAGTTTATTCATTATATTATTCCCTATCGTCTTTATATTATTGGAAGATATTAGGCATGGTTTGTTTTCGTGAATAAAAATATAATGAAGATAGGGTGAAGRGAAAGAATGCCATTCGCTTTAAGGAGTACGATATGTTTTCGAAGTTAAGCAACAAAGAATTAATAGATTCATACTTGAACGCATTAAAATTAAAGCTGGATCAAGAGTTTATTTGTTTATTAGAAGAGGAAATCATCCGAAGAGGGATTGAGCTAGAAGGGTAAAAGAAGAATAGCTTTTACCTAAATGAAGATTATTCGAAGGTTTTCTTCTGAAACTTTTGTATTAAAATGTAAGCACTTTAGATAGTACAGCGAATGGCTTCCAGCTCTTCACTCTTTTTTTAAATTGGATAGGAACAACCATTTTATTTGCTTTGAATGTCAAAAGGAGAACAATATTGTTCTCCTCAGGCTGTCGAGAAACTTTCGACAGCCTCTTATTTTTATGCAAGTATTTTAACGATTCACCGCGTTAATTTGTTTTAATATTATTATAAAAGGCTTTGAAATATGTCTGTTGAATTGCGCTCCAGGCACTTCGCTTTCCGCGGGCGGTCGGTGAGCCTCCTCGTCGCTTGCGCTCCTGCGGGGTCTCACCCTGACCTTCTAGTCCCGCAGGAGTCTACGTGCCTTCCACGCAATTCAACAGAGTTTAAATCTATAGTGTACAGCTCTCTACATAATTAAAAATTAAATAATAAGTGGTGAAATATATGTTTAAACCAAAAGTATCAACCCAAAATGAATTTGAATTTGTAACTATTGATGACTTGGTTCCTGA
>NZ_MSLS01000040.1 GCF_001940785.1 Bacillus sp. MRMR6 | reverse complement strand
ATAATAGTTGCGAACACTTGTATAAAAATGTATGAAAAATAGGTATCGGATTGAATTCCCAATACGACGTAAATTGAAAAAATCCTTCAACGAATAAAAATTTATTTTTGGTGGGGTTACCATATTTTAGTTCATTAGCGAGGGCCGCGACTTCATTCTTCTCTGGCAATCAAAAATTTTGCGCTATGATCTTCTGCATAAAAATCATCAAAGGCACAACTAGCTCATTAACGCTAGTTGTGCCTTTTTACGCGCAAAACTTCCGATTGTCCGCTTTAAGAACCGTCCCCGTGTACTTATTCTGAAATATAAGAACAGCAGTAATCTACAACAGAGTGGATTTTTAATTGAAACTTTTCCTTGGCAGGAACATAGAAAATACCGGAACCGTCTATTGCTTTCCAATCTTCTCCCGCTAGTTTGTATTCTAAATGCCCTGCTAATATGTCCATTTCTTCTTTTACATCTGTAGAGAATTCATATTCACCTGGCAGCATAATTCCAAGTGTCTTCTTCGTTCCATCTTCAAATAAAACCGTCCGACTCGTTACTTTCCCGTTAAAATATGTATTAGCTTTCTTGATAATTGATACATGATTAAATTGTTCCATATGTCTACAAATCTTCCTCTCTTTTGATATGAAATCAATTTAACATAAAAATACTTTCTTATAAATAGAAAATAAAAAATAGTGAAAAAATTAAATGTAGTAAACGCAGGGACGGTTCTACTGCTTCCTTCGGTTAACGAAGGAAGCAGTAGAACCGTCCCTATGTATTTTTTGTGTTTGTTGCGTATAGAGAAACGTGGATGTGGAAGATGAAATGAATGTTTATTATGATGGAAGGTAAAGTAGGTTATAAAGAAAGTGGTGGTGGAATGATTAGGCGGACGATTGATGAAAAGGCTTTTGTTTTATTAAAGGAAAAAATGGATCAAGGGTTGTTTCCTCAGTGGGTTTTGACGGATCCGGATGTTTATGATTTGGAGATTGAAAATATTTTTGGCTATAATTGGCAATTCTTAGGTCATGAAACGGAATTGAAAGAAGCTGGTAGTTATGTAACTCGATGGATGGTGGATGATCCTGTTCTTTTAGTGAAAAATAGAAATGGAGAAATTAATGCTTTTCTAAATTCATGTACACACCGCGGTACAATGCTTTGTACAGCTGATCGCGGAAACAAGAAAACGTTTACATGCCCGTACCATGGCTGGAGTTTTAACACGGATGGTGAACTAGTAGGTATTGTGGCTGGGAATAAAGTATACGGTGAAGAGATGTGTAAAGCAGAATGGAATCTTCGTGAAATTCCTAGGGTTGAAAGCTACCAGGGAATGATTTTTGGAAACCTAGATCCAAACGCGGAACCGTTGGTAGACTATTTAGGCGACATGAAATGGTATTTTGATATTTTGCTAGGTAGAAGCGGGGGAATGGAAGTAATCGGGTTGCCACAACGATGGGTAGCGAAAGCCAACTGGAAGGCAACGGCTGAAAATTTTGCGGCAGATCCCTATCATGTACAGACCACTCATCGTTCTACAGTAGAATTGGGTATTAGTCCTTCTGACCCGCTTTATGCTGGCTATGGGCATCAGGTGGTTCTCGAAAATGGCCATGGGATCAATGTGATTACAAGCAAAACAGGTGAGGCAAGAGTACCTTTTCAAGGAATGCCCGAGTCGATGTGGCCTTTATTTAAAGAACATTTAACTCCAGAACAATTTGACATTCAATCCAAGGTAACAGTATTTGTTGGGGGAGTCTATCCAAATCTATCATTTGTTAGTCCAATTCATGGGACAGAAGGTCATCTGCATAACTATTTAAACTTCCGGCTTTGGAGACCTATCGGCCCAGAAAAGGTAGAGGTCTGGTGTTGGTTCATGATTGATAAAGCAGCCCCTAAAGATTATAAGGAAGCTGCATATAAAGGATACTTAGGATCATTCGGACCGACAGGAACGCTAGAACAAGATGATACTGAAAACTGGGCAAGAATAGTCGAAGTAAGCAAAGGTCTGATGATGAGGAATAAGGATCTAAACTATAATAACGTTAATAACTACTTAATGGGCCTTGATCGCGTATTGCCTGACGAGAATTTCCCTGGTCCAGGAACAGCTTATCCAACAACCTATCTTGATGCCATTGCCAGAAGCATGCATGAGCAATGGTTTAAACATATTGCGAAAGACATGTTTGTAAAGGAGGAAAAGCTATGACTTCCGAGTTAAAAAACAAATTAACTCCAGAAATCCTAATGGAAATTACCAATCTCCTAAACCTTGAAGCTTACTATTTGGACAATCGTAAATATAAGGAATGGCTGGAGTTACTAACCGAGGATCTAGTTTATAGAATGCCTTTGCGAGAAACGGTAGAAGGAGTCGGTGTGGACGATCTTGCGACGGATTCCTCTTTCTTCGATGAAACAAAAAAGTCATTAACGACAAGGGCAAATCGCTTATATACAAAATCGGCATGGGTTGAAAACCCAGCAACCCGCCAGCGTCATTTTATTTCCAATATAATGGTAGAAATGACATCGAATCCAGATGAATACAAAGTAAGAAGCTATTTTCTATTTCAACGGAGTAGAGGGTCGACACACGATATTGAACAATTGTTTGGTGAAAGAAATGATACGATTCGAAAGATAGGGGACGAGTATAGAATCTCAACCCGCACCATCTATCCGGATCAATCCGTCATTACGACGATGAATATGAGTATGTTCTTATAAGTGCGCAGGGACGGTTCTCATGCTTCCTTCGTTTAGCTAAACGAAGGAAGCAGTAGAACCGTCCCTATGAATTTCTATGAATTTTCTAAAACGGGTATTTTCGGTTGGTTGTTTGGACGGATACCCATTTGGTTGTGGTGAATTCTTCGACTACCCAGGGGTTGCCGAATCGGCCTAGGCCGCTTGCTTTGTTTCCTCCGAATGGGATGTTGGGTGCATCGTTTACGGTTTGGTCGTTTACATGGGTCATTCCAGCGTCAACCTGAAGTGCTAGTTCTTCGCCTCGGGCTAAGTCGCTGGTAAAGATGGATGAACTTAATCCGTAGGCGGTGTCATTGGCGATTTCTATCGCTCCATTATCAGTTTGCGCTTTTATAATCGAAGCAATTGGAGCAAATAATTCGGTTTGGGCGAGTTTACTAGAATTATCAACGTTTGTGAATACTACGGGCGTGAGAACATTCCCAACTCTTGTACCCTCTAATGCAACCGTTGCCCCTTCACACTTTGCATCCTCAATATATTGAAGGGCCTTTTCTAACTGACGTTCGTTAACGAGAGGACCGATCACGGTTTTAGGGTCACTCGGATCTCCGTATGGAAGTGCACTTGCCCGCGCAACAAATTTTTCAACAAATTCATCATATCGGTCTTGATGGACGATAATCCGATTTACGATCATACATATTTGACCTTGGTGGATAAACTTGCCAAAGATCGCTGCATTCACAGCCTGATCCACATCAGCATCCGAAAGAACAACCAATGGACTGTTCCCACCTAACTCAAGTGCAACTCGCTTAAGATTTTGTCCGGCAATTCCGCCAATATGTCTTCCCACAGCAGAAGAGCCTGTAAAACTGATCAAATCTAAGTTAGGATTCGTTAGCATCCCGTCGCCAATTTCTTCGATATCGGTCAAAACCACATTCAGAACACCCTTCGGCAGGCCGGCATATTCAAATGCTTTCGCAATGATGGAACCACCAGAAAGACCCACTTGAATATCTGGTTTATGAACGACACTATTACCTAACGCAATCGCGGGGGCTATCGTTCTCATTGATAAATTTAATGGAAAGTTAAATGGAGTGATAGATGAGATCACACCTAGTGGCAGTTTGTAAATATGATTAAACTTTTCAGCCGACCCAGGGACCTCTTTTACCTTATAGATTTCATCGGCATATTTAATAGATTCTTCTAAAAATTCCAGTGCAAGGTGATGTTCAACATTCGCCTTTAAAAGAGTTCCTCCAGTTTCGGACACAATGGTATTTACAATTTCTTCCTTGTGGACAGTTAAATATTCAGCAGCCTTATGGAGGACGGCTCGGCGTTCTTCAACTGTGGATTTGGCCCATTCCTTTTGCGCAGCCCTTGCGATATTAAAGGTCTCGTCCAGCTGCTCTTTTGTGGCCAACCGGACGGATGCGACAACAGAACGGTCATAGGGATTTAGAATATCATAGCTGCGGCTGCTTTTTCCTTCCTTCCATTCACCATTAATAAAGTTTTTGTTTAGTACCAGAATAGATTGCACACTCATTCCTCCTTCTATTGTTAACGCTTTCAATATTGTAAAAACAAAGCAGGTAACAGTTGAAATTATAGGAGGATGTTAAAATTATGCAAATAGTATTTTTGCTCTATATGCAACAATCTGAAAGAAGTTTACTATTTTTGTGAAAAATCAGAAGCTAAACAGCAAGAAATTTTTTCTCAAAGCTTCATGGTGAGTGGGGCGTTATTTCTAGTTGAATCCGCTACAAAATTCTCTATTTCCTTTAAAAAGAAAGAAATAGACGGATTGGGATTTGATTTTTTCCAGGCCGCCACCATATCAAACTGACTAACACTACCGTCTATCTCCAGAAAACGAAGTCCTGGGTTGGCAATGGTTTTCACGCTTTTGGGCATCACAGCAATTCCCATCCCGGCTTCCACTAATAGTAAAACGGTATCTAAAAAGGAAGTTTGATTCACGATGCTAGGGGAGAATCCACTATCATTACACATCTTAAGAAATCGATCATAGGCTTGAGGCGAAACCTGCCTCTTGAGTGTAATGAAAGATTCCTCCGTTAATTCTGTCATGTTAATTTTCGTACGTGTGGCAAGTGGATGGTCCTGATGCACAACCACGCAGGATCTATCACGATAAACCTTTAATAAATCTAAGTTAGGAATATTTTGAAGTCCGAAAGAACTAGTAAAAGCAATATCTAATTCCTCGTTTTTAAGAGATTCATTCAACCTTCCGTGGCTATATCGGTCAAGCTTTAAGGTAATGAATGGGTAATCCTCGCGGAAATTCTTAACCAATTTAGGCAGGAACTGATTAACAGAATGACCTAAAAAACCAATGTTTAAAGTACCGAGAATCCCAGAATCCGCTTGGCGTGTCCTCTCCGTCGCTTCAGCATATTTTTGCAGAATATCTGTTGCTTCTTGTAAGAATACAGTACCCGCTGAGGTTAACTGGACTGACCGTTTGTTTCGTTTAAATAGTTTTACTCCTAGTGATCTTTCTAATTCTGCAATCCGCTGGCTTAACGAGGATTGAGCGATAAATAATTGATTGGCAGCCTCTGTAAAGTTCAAATTCTCCGCTACGGCTATGAAATAGCGTAATTGGCGAATATCCATATTGGACCTCCTTTTTAAACAGTTCAAAAGTGAATTTTGAATTCAATAATAGATTAATAGGAAATTGCGATTACAGATATCGTATCTAAATATTTAGAAAATTGCAATTTATGGGGTATGATTTTAAATAAATTAAGCGCTTTCTAAATGAGACATAGTAGAAATTTCACAAAACGTAGCAAGCTGCTAATGAGTAATAGTGAACGAAAGGGAGAGGTGTTTTTAAATGATATAAGAGAAACCGGCCGCTAGTAAGTAAGACTTCCTAAAATATCAAAAAGGGGGATCATTCATGAAAAATGTAGTTAAATTGGCGTTTTTACTAGCTTGTATTCTTGGGTTAATAGCATGTTCGAATAATCAAACAAATTCAAATTCTAGCAGCTCTAATAATAATCAAAGTCCTTCAGGTGAAGAAGAAATAGAGAAAGAGCCTGTCATGGATCCAGTTGTATTAAAAGCTAGTACGCATTCACCTCCAGGAGCTTTGACAGATGCATTTGATAAATTTTTAGACGAAATTGAGAATAGAACAGAAGGATTAATAAAGTTTGAACGCTTCTACGGAGGAACATTAGCAGGTCCGCAAGATGTGGTGGATGCAATCTCAAGTGGAGTGGTTGATGTTGCGGTTATTAATCCATCACAGCAATCTGGAAGGTTGCCACTAAGTTCTGTAGCATCGAATCCTGCACTATTTTCAGACTCTTGGGTTGCTATTAAGACACTGAATGAATTACAAGAGACCATTCCTGAGTTTCAAGCGGAATGGGATAAAGTGGGAGTAGTAAGTATCGGAACGTATGCCACACCTCCGATGAACATTATGTCCACTAAATCAATTTCTAGCTTCGATGATTTAAAAGGGCTGCGAATTTTAACCTCATCTCGTCCAATTGCGTCAGTTATTGCTGATTTAGGAGCAACACCGGTTGGCATGTCTTTTAACGAAGCCTATGAGGCTGTTTCTAAAGGGACCGTTGATGGGGCAGTCATGAGTGTGCAGGCAGGATTAGCTTTTGGGGTTCATGAAGTGGTGGAATCAGTGTGGACTCTGCCGATCAGCGGCGGACCTGGATTTTATGGGATCAGTAAAAGCGTATGGGGTGAGTTGCCAAAGGAAATTCAAGAAATCATTCTCGAAGTAAAAAATGAATTCCAACCTGAATCTTTCTATGAAATCTATCAAGTGGAAGATGAAGCGAAAGCAATGAAAGCATTTTCGGATGAAAAAGTAACGATCAATGAACCAACTGAAGCCGACATTAAGTTCTTAATGGATGGTGCTGCTGCAAAAGTTTGGAAGGACTGGGTAAAAGAAATGGGCGAATTAGGCCTGCCTGGTCAAGATGTCTTGGATGCTTTTATCAAGGTGGCCGAAAAGTACGATAGTGAAAAACCTCATTAAACTGATCATGAATGACCAATCATCAAGGGTATGCCCCGACCTACCCTTGATGATAGATTGGAGGCTGAGATGAATCTTTTATTGAAAAAAATAGAAGAGAAATTTAGCAAACTAGAATTTTTTTTATTAATGGTATCAGGTGTGACGGTTATTTTTTCGATGCTTTTAATAACCGTAGACGTAATTATGAGGAATGTTTTTAACAAGCCAATTGCTGGAGTAATTGAAATCATGAATATCGCGTTAATCATCATTGTTGCATTAGGATTTTCATACGTCCAAGGAAAAAAAGAGAATATCATGATCGAGATTGCTACTAGTAAGCTCCCGGCATTATATAAAAATTTGTTAGATTTAACAGGATATCTAATCGGTTTTCTTGTGATGTTCGTTATTGCTTGGAAAAGCGGCGTCAATGCTGTCACATCTTTTTCAGCTCAAGAGCACACAATGGGGCTGATTAAAATTCCTTTATGGCCTTCCAAAGTATTGCTAACCATCGGAATAGGTGTTTTAAGTATTAGATTATTATTAGATTCAATATTAATGCTGACTAACATAAAGAAAGTAGAAAACAAACCTGAATTTATAGAAGAAAGTAAAATCGAAAATAAATCAATTTCATAAATCTTGTTCTAGGAATAAAGGGTAAAGGGGTGAGGAGATGGATGTAAGTCCACAGATGATTGGAACGATAGGAATTTTACTATTATTCTTTTTAATGTTTATGAGAATTCCGGTGGCATTTACCATGGTTTTTATTGGTTTTATTGGTTTCTGGTTTGTGAGTGGGTTAAAACCTAGTTTAAATATAATGGGATCTACATACTATCATGAACTTGGTAAATCCAGTTTTACGGCGGTTCCTTTATTTGTGTTTATGGGTTACTTAACCTATTATACAGGAATTGTAACGAAGCTGTTTGAGACTTCAAGTAAATGGATTGGCCATGTTCCTGGCGGTTTAGTTCAAGCGACCATACTAGGTGGAGCTGGCTTCGGAGCCATCTCAGGATCAGGAACGGCATCAACGGCTACCCTGGCTAGGATCGCTATTCCAGAAATGATCAAATCTGGTGTCGATAAAAGATTAGCTTATGGAACGGTAGCCTCTGTCGGCCCTTTAGCTTCGTTAATTCCTCCGAGCGTATTAATGATTGTAGTGGCGATTGCAACCGAACAGTCAATTGGAAAAATGTTAATCGGTGGTTTATTACCGGGAATCTTAGCTGCTGTCGTATATATGGGGCTGGTATTTATTTTAGTGAAACGAAACCCTGCTATATCAACACCTATTGCTAAATCAACATGGAAAGATAGAATTTCTTCCTTAAAACAGATCGGCGGTTTTGCTTTTTTAGTATTTTTTATTGTAGCAGGTTTATATACGGGAAAATTCACGCCAACTGAGTCTGGGGCCATCGGTGCATTTGTAGTATTTATCATGTTTTTAATCAAACACAAGTTAAATATAAAAATGCTCCAAGATGCATTAACCCAAACTATCAAAACAACAAGTGTTATTTTTCTAATCATTGCGAGTTCATTTATTTTCAGTTATTTCTTAACCGTTACAAGAATCCCAGCGATATTATCTGACTTCCTAGTTAATCTTCCAGTCGCACCTATTTTTATTTTAATCGCTATTGTTTTTATGTACTTAATCGTTGGTATGTTTATGGACATGATTGCAGCCATGTTTATCACCTTGCCGATCATTTTTCCAGCTATCGTCTCCTTAGGCTTTGATCCGATCTGGTTTGCGGTGATGGTGGTATTTCTTGCAGAGGTTGCACTTGTTACACCTCCTTTTGGATTAAGTTTGTTTATCATTAAAGGCACAGTGCCTGGCAGTGATTTAAGGGATGTTTATAAAGGCAGTTATCCTTTTATACTCGCTGACTTGGTCATTATTATACTATTAATCTTGTTTCCTCAGATTGTTACGTTGCTGCCATCCTTCATGTAATGGCAGGGTGATATTTAAATAGATAGGAGATTTTTTAATGAAAATGACTGGTGGAGAAATATTACTTCGGTGCTTAAAAATAGAAAAAGTCCCCTTCGTTTTTGGGATTGTTGGCGGAAGGTTTATGTCCTTTCTAAGACAAGTATCCCTAGAACCCACTATGGAGTATGTGGGGACACGCCATGAAGCATCAGCCGCACATATGGCTGCTGCTGTATTCCATTCAACTGGAAAAACGGGTGTTTGTCTCGGAGAAATGGGACCTGGTTCTGTTAATTTAGTTCCTGGGGTTCAAAGTGCTTACAATAATAATATTCCGATGATTGTTATGACTTCAAACAATCCAAATAGAAGTTCTTATCCTTTCCATGGAATGTTTATGGATTTTGATGCCGAAAATCTTTTTAAGCCGATTACAAAATGGAACGCTGTTGTAAGAGATGGGAAAAGAATACCAGAATTGGTTCAATGGGCATTTCGAGAAGCGCTCTCAGGGAAGCCTGGACCTGTTCATTTAGATTTTTCCGCAGATGCACTAGCACATACCGTAGAAATAGACGAAACCGTTTTTGATGTTGAGCCTCCACAATATCGTGTGATTGGCAGACCGCGTGCTAGCGCTAATGACATTAAAGTTGCTACTGAGATTTTAATGGCATCAGAAAGACCGTTATTATTAGCAGGCGGTGGTGTGATAGCCTCCGGTGCAACAGATGAATTTCGTCAGCTGGCGAAAACGTTAAAAGCACCGGCAACAGCAACGCAAATGGGAACAGGAGTTGTATCGAGCACTGACCCTGACTATATAGGACAGGGTGGAATTATGGGAGGTCATTCCATTCCTCGGGCACTGCAAGAGGCAGATGTGGTTCTCGCAGTAGGCTGCCGATTTTCTTCCTGGCTTTGGGGTAAAAATGGACCGCTTACACCAGGTGGACCAACACAAAAAATAATCCACATTGATATCGATCCGTCTGTAATCGGGAAATTGACCCGGGTAGAAGTTGGGTTACAGGGTGATGCTAAATCAGTAATGAAGGATATTATCGATATATTACGCCTGAAAAATTTTGATGCTGCTGAGCGTGAGTGGACCCGGTCATTAGTGGAAACCTACCGTGCTTACCGCGAGGAACTTACGGGAATAATGTTCGACGAAAAGCCTGTTTTGCATCCGGCCCTATTAGCGAATGAAATCGGGGAATTATTACCGGATGAATCACTAGTCGTTTTTGATGGGGGGCACACGACGTTTTGGAGCAATGACTTTACACCCATTCGTGAACCACGAACAAGATTTCATGAACCAGGAAATTCTCAGCTGGGTTATGGCACACCGTACGCGCATGCGATTAAATTACTTCATCCAGACCGACCAGTATTTAGTATTACAGGAGATGGCTCATTTGGCTTTACTTTGCAGGAACTAGACACCGCCCGACGGTACGGGATACAGGTTATTCATATTATTCATAATAATTCTGCTTGGGGAATTCAACAAAGCAGCCAACGAAATATGTATAATTATTCCTATGGAGTCGAGCTATCAGAAACCAATTATGCAGACATCGCAAGAGGATTTGGCTGTTATGGAGAGAGAATTTCGAGTATTGACGAAGTAAAACCAGCACTAAAAAGGGCATTGGCATCGGGATTACCCGCTGTTATTGATGTAGAAGTTCGGTTTGAGCCTCATCCAGCTAAGAAGTATATAGGGGCAATGAGTTCTGCAGGATTAAAAACAACGATTAAATAAATGATATGAAGGTGCAATAATAGTTATAATGATAGAAAAGTTGAAGTAAGTTACGTATTAAATTGAAATGAAAGGAGCTGGACGATGAAAAGTAATATTGCAGTCCTAAATTTAATCATGAATTCAAATGGAGAACCAAAGGTTATTAATCCAACCTTAATTTGGGATGAAGAAGAAGTTGTTTTGGTGGATGCGGGAGTTCCAGGGCAACTGGATGTCATACGTAATGAGATGAATAAGCTCGGTGTCTCTTTTAATAGACTGACGAAAGTAATTATCACACACCATGATCTTGACCATATTGGCAGTTTGCCAGAAATCATTGGCGCTGCTGAACAAAAAATAGACGTTTTAGCGCATCGTTTGGCTAAGCCTTATATCGAGGGTGAAAAAAGATTATTGAAACTAAAAGACCCAAAGGTGGTGCCTCCTAAGGCACATGTAGATCAAACAGTGGAGGATGATGACGTTTTACCTGAATGTGGCGGGATTAAGGTGATTTTCACTCCAGGGCATACACCAGATCATATTAGTTTGTATCATATTGAAAGTAAGACCTTAATAGCAGGAGATGCAACAATTGCAGTGAATGGTGAATTACGTGGACCTAATCCACAATACACCCTGAATATGAAAGAAGCCTATCAAAGCATTGGCAAACTGCTGTCCAATGAAACAAACCAAATAATCTGTTATCATGGTGGAATATGTCAAGGATCTGAAAAACAAAGACTAGAAGAACTTTATCACGCAAATGCATAGGGACGGTTCTCGTGCTTCCTTCGTTTAATGAAACGAAGGAAGCACAAGAACCGTCCCTATGCACCTTTTGTACATGTTCGTACAAGAGGGATTATCTTCGTTTCAATTTTGTGAAAATTGTGAGGAAGCAGGAGAACTGTCCCCATGAATTCCCCATGAATTCCAAGAATTTGTTGGTAATTTGGGTAGATTGGTATTATAATAGTTGTAAGTACATGTTGTGCGTTTCATATTCTTATTATACGTACAAGTGAAAATGTAAACACTTCCATTATTCTGGTAAAGGAGCACATCCATGATTTCATTTAAGGACCATATCATCACCCATTATAAATTTAATGAACCCGACCATGTCGGAAAAGATAGCTCAGAAAGTGGCCATCATGCAACACCTGAGGGAACAACAAAACCTATAGTGGAAACAATAGGTGGCACAACAGCGGTTACGCTTGCCGGTGGTAAAAACGGAACTTCCTATATAAAGCTTCCAACGGGTCTTTTCAAAGAAATCAACGATCATAGCGGGATTACCGTAAGTACATGGGTTTACTTGAAAAAAGGTACGAACGTATGGGAAAGAATTTTTGATTTTGGTAAAGGTCCAACAGGTCCATACCTATTCTTGACACGAAATATACGAGGCACTTGTTTTTCAGGAGCAGATCTTGTTGCTGATGCTGGAAGAACCTTCTCTTCAGGAGAGTGGTTCCATGTCGCCATGTCGGTTAGAGGAACAAAAGGCGGCACGTTAAGCAGTGCTGGGCCTGTTGTTTACGTTAACGGTGAAGCAGTAGCAGATGGTTCTATCAGTCAGACTTCTAGTGGTACATATGCAAAACTTCGTCAGTGGTTTGAAACGTTTGCAGAACCAGACAACTACAATAATAATTATATTGGTAGATCACAGCATGAGGCAGATGAGGATTTTAACGGTTCTCTGTCTGACTTTCGCGTATATAAAGCAGGCTTAACGCAGGATGAAGTCATCGAGGTAATGTGCGAATCGCTTACTGACCGTGAGATCGTTCAACTAGCCAAAGATAAATATTTATCCTTTCCTATTAAAATCGTAATAAAGGATCTCAACCTGCCTTCTTCTCTCATGGGCGGTAAAGTAGAAGTTTCCTGGAAATCGAGCGATACAGTCGTATTATCGAATGACGGAAAAGTAGGGGAAATCCACGCGCCAAAAGGAGTTACCTTAACTGCCTTCTTAACCAAAGGGAATGAAGCAACCGAAAAAGAATTTACCGTGACGGTCCTTCCTAAAGGGATTCCTTCCCATCATATAATGATTGACGGAAGCCAAGAAGTTTTAGACATCAGTAAGACATTGTACGGACTATTTTACGAAGACATTAACAATGCAGCGGACGGCGGCATTTATGCTGAGCTTGTACAAAACCGTTCCTTTGAATCGTTTGTTTTTGATACTTATTCACATGCTTCCGGCGAGTGCGGATGCTCTACAGGCAGAAACCATCAGCCGCTGTATGCGTGGTTTGGAGATACTAATAAAGTAACCGTACAAAATACGGGAGGATTAAACGACCATTTTGGAATTTCTGATCAAGACGTCAACTCTCATTATATTACCGTTCCAGCGGGCAGCACGATTATCAATAAAGGTTTTACCGATTCTAATCATCATTGTGCGATGTCGATTAAACAAGGTGAAGGCTATGACTTTACGATTTGGGCTAAAGCAGAATCCGCGGGAAGCATCACATTAGAGCTTCAAAATCCCGACGGTGCAACAATTAGTGACACCGTAACGATAGAGGTAGAAGGCGGAAACGTTTGGAAAAAGTACGGCATCGATTCAGAGATTGTCTTGACCGGCTCCAAAACTACGCTGGGACAGCTTGCTTTAACCTTTAACGGCGGTGACATTAGCATCGATATGGTTTCGTTGATGCCGCAGGATGTTTGGGGTGCCGGTGAGGAAAAGAGTTCACAAACAGCTCACTTCAACTATAAAGGCAATCCAAACTATCGTTTGCGAAAAGATTTGGTGAATGCACTGGTTGACTTAAAACCGACATTCTTCCGTTTTCCTGGTGGATGTATTTCGGAAGGCTCCTATATTTGGGAGAACGTATACGAATGGAAAGATTCTGTAGGTGCTATTGAGCTGCGGAAAGAAAACTTTAATGTATGGGGCTACATGATGACAATGGGATTAGGCTATATGGAATATTTCCAATTAGCCGAAGACTTGAATGCCACTCCACTTCCAGTAATGGCTTGCGGTGTGCTTTGCCAGGCACGCTCGAATTACGTCCATCCGGCAGGCGGGGACCTAAGAGATTATTATGTTAAGAGCTTTACCGATTTAATTGATTTTGCGATCAGCACTGATTTTGAAGAGAACGAGTGGTCTGCTTTACGTAAAAAGATGGGACACGCTGCACCGTTCGACCTGCACTACTTAGGGATTGGCAATGAAAACTGGGGTACAGAGTTTTTTGCGAACTTTGAATATTTTAAAGCAAAGATTGATGAATATATGGAAAAGCAGTATCCGGGTTATGAATTGAATATTATTTCGACTGTCGGAGCGCAAGCAGATGATGATGCATATCAGGAAGGCTGGAAGTTCCTAAGCGGGAATTTAAATGGATCAGCCACCGTCAACTTTACCGATGGCAGGAATGCTATCGAAGAAACGGTGACTTGGTATGAAAAACAACCGAACTATATGGATACCATTGCCGATGAGCATTACTACCGCTCCAACGAGTATTTGTTAAACAATGCAGACAGGTACAACTATTATTACAGAGCCTATCAGCCGGACGGCAGTTTGAATGAAACGGAGACCTCAAAGGTATTTGTTGGCGAGTTTGCTTCGACAGATAAAAATACCTTGGCCGGTGCGATTGCCGAAGCAGCCTTGATGACTGGTTTTGAAAAAAATTCCGATGTAGTAAGATTAGCTGCTTATGCACCGTTATTTAACAAGGTCTTGACCGACGGAACATACCGTTGGACGCCAGATTTAATTTGGTTTGACGACGAAACGATATGGTTTACGCCGAATTACTACGTACAGCAGCTGTTTGCGAAATACCTTGGCAATAAATTACTGGGGACATCGTTCTCCTCTTATCGAAATGGACAGTTGTCAGAGCTCACACCAAGAGGCGGCATTGAAATTGCGGCGGGCAATGCGGAAGTCTATGTGAAGAGCGTGAAAGTAACTGAAAATGTCAGTGGTAAGGTTCTGTTGGACCAAGACTTCACGAAAGAATTAAATCCTGCATGGGAGATGATTCCAGGTTCGGCCGGATACACACTTGATCTTGAAAAGGGTTTGATTTTACAGGCACAAAACGGCGGATTAAATGGGTTATATATCCTAAACGACAGCTGGACCAATTATCAAGTTGAGGTGGAAGCGACAAAGGTGTCAGGCACCGACGGTTTTTATGTTGGTGTGGGCGTGACCGATATTTCACCAGAGAAAAAGGATTGCTTAGAATACGCCGTAGGATATAACGGAAATGCGACTGGTGTGAAAGTATACAAACAGGGAGTTCAAGGGTATATGTTAGGTGACTATTCATCTAGTACAGCAGCCGGCAACCTGCGGGCCAGCTGCTACGAAGAGTTGGCAGATCATACACTGTACACCATTTCAGTAAATTATGGCGGAGGTACAGGAGATCGTCTGATCTGCTCTTACAATGACGGTATGTTTACCAGCAAAGTGTTGGACTATAAATTAGAAGCTTATAATGGAGATATTTTCAACTCTGTTACAAAAGACGATCAACATGTTTATGTTAAGCTAGTCAACGCTGATCCATTTGAAAAAACAACGAAAGTCATGTTAAAAGAGCTTAGCCTGACTGCTGCAGGTAAAATGATCACCGTAACAGGGGACGAATCTCTTGTTCATACACCGAACGTTAATAAAAAGAACGCCGAAATGGTCGTTCCTTCAGAAACAGAAATCCAGATGGACGACAACTGTACTGTCGTCACATTAGCTGCACATTCAGTGAATGTCATTGTATTAGATTTACAGTGACCATTTACGGTGACAGGTTTATGGAGGTGACAGTCACCATTTGTTACACAGGTTCCAGTGGCAGATAGAAGTATGATTTTGGAAGATAGGAAGTGGGTTTTGGCAGATAGACCTATCTAAAAGGCAGATACGAAGTGAAATCGCCCACTTTAAAGCATAAAACGGAATCATGAATCCTGAAGTAACTAGAATTCAATATAAATTCAATTAAATACTAATCTTGTTGGAGGAAAATGACATGAATCTTGATGTAAAAAACGCCATTCTTAGTGGAAAAACAGTCCTTGGTATCGAGCTTGGTTCTACCAGAATTAAAGCCGTTTTAATTGGAGAAGACAATACACCAATCGCATCTGGTGCTCATGATTGGGAAAACAGCTATGTGAATAATATCTGGACATATAGTGTAGAGGATATTTGGAAGGGTGTTCAAGACAGCTATCAAAAGATGGCGGCTGATGTGAAGCAGCAATACGGAGTTACACTGCAAACGGTTGGTGCGATTGGCTTTAGTGCGATGATGCACGGCTATATGGCTTTTGATAAAGATGGAGAGCTTCTGGTTCCATTCCGTACCTGGAGAAACAATATGCAGGAACAGGCTTCAACAGCCCTGACAGAATTATTTAACTATCCAATTCCGCAAAGATGGAGTATTGCTCATCTTTATCAAGCGATCTTGAATGGGGAAGAGCATATTACCAACATTAGCTTCCAAACAACGTTAGCTGGTTATATCCATTGGAAACTAACAGGAGAGAGGGTTTTGGGTGTTGGCGAAGCATCTGGTGTCTTTCCTATTGACTTAGGTACAAAGGGTTATAATCAAAAGATGCTCAATCAATTCAATGACTTGATTGCATCTAAAAACCTGCCATGGAAGCTTGAAGACATTATTCCTAGTGTTTTAGTAGCTGGTGAAAATGCGGGCTTGCTATCGGAAGAAGGAGCAAAGCTTCTAGATGTTAGCGGAGAACTTCAGGCAGGCATTCCACTATGTCCACCAGAAGGTGATGCGGGAACGGGTATGGTTGCAACAAACAGTGTTGCCAAGCGCACAGGAAACGTATCTGCTGGAACTTCTGTATTTGCGATGGTTGTCTTAGAAAAAGAATTATCTAAAGTTTATCCTGAACTTGATCTTGTGACGACACCAACGGGCAACTTGGTAGCAATGGCTCATTCGAACAACTGTTCTTCTGATTTGAATGCGTGGGTAGGATTGTTTGACGAGTTTGCTAAAGCAATGGGTATGGATGTTGACATGAATAAGTTATATGGAACATTATACAATTTAGCTCTTCAAGGTGATGCGGATGCTGGAGGCTTGCTTGCTTATGGCTATCTATCTGGTGAACATATTACCCACTTTGAAGAAGGTCGTCCATTGTTCGTTCGTTCATCAGACAGCAACTTCACTCTGGCTAACTTCATGCGTGTCCATTTATTTACAGCACTAGGTGCGATGAAGCTCGGAATGGATATTCTTCTTAAACAAGAAGGTGTGAAGCTTGACCAAATCTTAGGTCATGGCGGCCTATTTAAGACAAAAGGTGTAGGGCAGTCCATCATGGCTGGTGCTCTTAATGTTCCTGTTTCTGTTATGGAAACGGCAGGAGAAGGCGGGGCATGGGGGATCGCTCTGCTTGCCTCTTATATGGTAAACAAAGCAGATAACGAAACTTTGGATGAGTTTTTAAATGAGAAAGTATTTGCAGGTCAAACAGGTGAGACGATTGCTCCAGACCCTAAGGATGTTGAAGGCTATGAGCAATTTATGAAACGTTACACTAAGGGACTAGCAATCGAAAGAGCTGCGATCGAAAATCTTAATAACTAGTAAGAGGTAAATACGATAGGGGTTCAAATTCCTCTATCGTATTTTTATATTCCAAAAATCCAATAGCTTCTACATAATTCTTTAACTAACAATATTATGGGTCTTTCTTTAAGGTCCCATTTCCGATTTTGATTTGATTCCATTTCCCGATAATTACCCTTCGCATCGAGACCACCTGAAATAATAGAATAAGCGGAGTCAGCAACCACAAAAAAAGACTAGTGGTTACTAGCTCTTTTTTCGGCCTAACAATATACGAACATTATCGATAAAATAATTATTATAATTCGTATATTATACGAATATACAACTTGAACATAGTG
The DNA here is from genome assembly GCF_001940785.1 of Bacillus sp. MRMR6. Taxonomy (GTDB): domain Bacteria; phylum Bacillota; class Bacilli; order Bacillales; family Cytobacillaceae; genus Neobacillus. The sequence continues at coordinate 23,625 of NZ_MSLS01000040.1, read as the reverse complement.
GGGATATAAGATATTATATTCAAAAGACAAACAATGAGGGGGATATACAGTGTTTGGTAAGAAAACGAAAAAAGTTATGCTGCTTGGTTCAGGTGAATTAGGAAAAGAAACGATTATTGAGGCTCAGCGTTTAGGGCTTGAGACGATTGCGGTCGACCGGTATGAAAATGCGCCAGCGATGCAGGTGGCTCACCGTTCTTATGTGGTGGACATGCTGGATGGGAAAGAACTTCGGAGAGTGATAGAAGAAGAGAAACCAAATTTGATCGTTCCTGAAATCGAGGCGATTGCCACAGAAACATTAATTGAACTTGAAAACGAAGGCTTCCGTATTGTTCCGACTGCTAAAGCGGTGAACCTGACGATGGACAGAGAAGGAATCCGCCGTTTGGCTAGTGAAGAATTAGGACTCCCAACAGCAAAATATGCCTTTGCAGACACACTTGACAAGTTAAGAAATGCTGTACAGGAAATCGGACTACCCTGCGTCATTAAACCGATCATGAGTTCTTCTGGTAAAGGACAAACCGTATGCCGTTCGATCGAGGATGTGGTATCGTCTTGGGAGGAGGCGATTGCAGGTGGAAGAGGGAAAAAAGCCCGTGTGATTGTTGAGGAATTTATCCATTTTGAATCTGAAATTACACTATTAACCGTCCGATCCGTTTCCGGAACCACCTTTTGTGCACCGATTGGGCATGTGCAAAAAGATGGTGACTACATTGAATCCTGGCAGCCACATAACATGTCAGAGGAACAAATTCTTGAGGCGAAGGACATTGCCAAGAAAATAACCGATGCTCTAGGTGGTTATGGACTTTTCGGAGTGGAACTATTTCTTGCTGCACAGGGGGTCTATTTTAGTGAAGTATCTCCTCGGCCGCATGACACAGGAATGGTGACGATGGTAACCCAAGATCTATCCGAATTTTCCTTACATGTAAGGGCGATCATGGGCTATCCGATTCCAGAAGTTCAGTTACTCAAACCTGGTGCCAGCCATACGATTAAGGCAAGCAAAGAAAGCCATACCTATCAAATTAATGGAATAGCCGAAAGCCTATCTATTCCCCATACACAGGTTCGAGTATTCGGAAAGCCGGAAACAAAAGTAGGCCGTAGGATGGCGGTTGTTTTAAGCAGCGGAGAATCTGTCGAAGAGGCCAGACAATATGCAGAAACAGCGGCATCAATTTTGACGCTCACCTATGATGCTGATTAAGGCAGCATTAACGAGAAAATAAACGATGAAAGTAGCAAGGGAGCTTGCAAACGAAAAAATCGTTGGCTCATTGCTCTATCTGCAGTTGGACTTTTTAATCATTTTTTGTTCAGCAATAAGGGGAATCCTTTTTAAGGTTCCCCTTTTTTAACGTATTGATTGATAGAGAAAAATTATCTGGCATTTGGAAAAATTCTTTGGACCATTTCATTAAATTCTTCAAATAAACCACGAATTGGCTTCCCACTTTGTATTTTATCTCCATAATCCCCCATGCGATCCACAAAATCTGGATTGCTAGAAACAAATACATTTTGAATATTATTGTCGGTAGACTTCACCTGATCAGAAATTTTATTTTCAAGATCTTTTCTTACCTCACCTTTGGAATCATCATCTAAAACTACTGCCACATATGCATTTCGATTAGTAACAATAACATTCGCATGTCTTACTTCAGATAAATTTTCAATTTTATCCTGTGCCTTATCAGCAACCTGAACTCGTGTGTCATCGTTGTCATTGTTGTTCCGATTAGCTACATTTTGAATATTTCCATTCTGGGCATTATTTTTAGCAGTACGATCGTCTTCTCTTGCTCCATTATTCATAGCACAACCAGAAATGATTCCAATGATTATTAACACGATAGAGATACGTCTGATACGATTAAATAACTGCATGAAGTTTCCTCCTCATCGAATTTGATAATAGATTTTCCAATTCTCCATTTTTTATGTAATAAAAGAAATTTTAAATACTGTCCGACCAAATCTTAAGGTAAATCCGCTATAAAAGTGTATCGATTTACCATGATAAAAAAACAACCATAAAATAAATAATAAAGATACTAACATTAATGATAAAGAATGGCGGTTGTGAAAATGAAAACCAAAAACAAGTTGATGATTGGACTAATTGCGTCTTCGATTGCTGGTAGAGCTATAGAAGTTTTAAAAAAGAAAGATAACGTAAGTCCTAATACGGAAACATCCTTTAATCTTAATCAAGATACACCGGTTATTGATAAAACTTCATATATCCATCATTTTGCTTCGGTGATTGGCAGTGTGAGTATAAATAAGGAATGTTTTATAGGACCGTTTGCATCCATCAGAGGTGACGAGGGGTTAAAAATATATATCGGGGATTACTCCAATATTCAGGATGGAGTGGTGATCCATGGAATGAAAAATTTTGAATTTGGAAGTAATGTGGTGATGAACTCTGTTTTTAAAAATAATGCACCTTTTTCTGTTTATATTAGTGATCGTTGTACTTTAGCTCCACAATCTCAAATTAATGGACCAGCCCGCATTGATTCAAATGTATTTATTGGAACTCAATGTCTTATTTTAGATGCCTATGTTAAAGAAAATGTTGTAATAGAACCGGGAGCAAAAGTAATGGGAGTGACGATACCACAAAATAGGTATGTCCAAGCGGGAAGAGTGATTACGAAACAAGAGGATGCAGATCAACTTCCAAGCATTAGTGAAGGATACCGCTATTTTAATGTGAACAAAAGAATTGTTAGCGCAAACAGGGAACTAGCCCTAGGATACAAGGGGGATCATAAATAATGGAAACTCTTTTAGATATTTTAAAGGTTTATGGGAGGATTGTAACGATCCTTCCTTGGCTTTTAATTGTGACACTGTTTATGGGAAAACGGTCAATAGGTGAAGTGCCAGTATTTGATTTTTTGATCATAATTGTATTGGGTGCCGTGGCAGGGGCAGATATAGCTGACCCAGATATTCCCCATTTGTATACTTTTTTGGCTTTATCAGGTATTGGAGGCTTACAAATCTTAGTTTCGAAATTAAAATTAAAAAGTCGATTTTTGGGCCGACTTATCACATTTGAACCAACAATTGTTGTTCGGAACGGAACTTTTATTGTGGAGAACCTAAAAAAAATTCGATATTCATTAGACAATGTATTACAAATGTTAAGAGAAAAAGATATATTCGATATAAAAGATGTAGAGCTAGCACTAATTGAACCAAATGGAAGACTAACTGCATTTAAGAAACCACATAAATCACCTGTTACTGTGGAAGATTTGGGAATTAAAAAAATATCTAGTAATATTGCTTATCCTGTTATTGTGGAAGGCAAGATCGAAAGTAAGGTTCTGTCTCAATTAGATTTAACTGAAAGATGGCTTTTGCAGCAGTTAGAGAAAAAAGGCCTGAACCTAATCGATATTTTTTTTGCATCAGTTAATGCGAATCATGAATTACACGTATCATTAAAAGGCAGCGATAAAAAATCTAAGTTAGAGATAAAACACTAGTTGCATTTGCTTTTCCATTAAAAGTTGATTCTTTGAATGTATTTTCCTGAATCAGGCATTCCTTTGGTCTTTTATGTATGATTCCCGGAATAATAATTTTACTATTGGTGCAAATATCCTTGTAAATCAGTTGAAAGGAATGGGAGTATTCCGCGCTCATTAGTGTAGCTAGTTGAAGCCTTGACCACTTTTGTATTTCATATTTCCCTTTTGTTTGGGGATTTTTACCAGATGTAATGTTAACACCTTTAATGGTAGTAGTGATGATGTTAATTGGTTTTATTTGGGCAGCCATCGACGGTGTCTAGATTACAATGGTTAAGAGAAATTAGTAAGATCAGTACCCGCTTTTAATGGGTCTTTTTCTTTTTAATATAGAGGGATTCTTTTTTGTGAAATTGGGTAAGTTGAAAGTTTCCAAACACTTGATTAATGGTATAATTTCACTTATAAAAATAGCATCAAGAAAATCATAAAAATCATCATTAGAGGTTATTCCATGAAGTTATATACACTAAAGAAGCAGTTTAATGGATACAAAAAAGGAACAGAGTTTTACGTAATTGCGGAATCAGAATTTATCGGCGTGAAAGAGATTGTTTTGAGAACAATAGATTTAACAAATAGGATCTCTATCAATGAGAAGGAACTTCTTAGCAATTTCACTTTTATAAAAGAAATTTTTTAACGAGTGAAATGCACTAAAGCTGAAGTTCAAAAGGAGGAATCGGATATGGGGAAACCAATGATCGGTGTATTACCTTTGTATGATAATGAAAAGGAAAGCTACTGGATGCTGCCAGGATATATGAGAGGAATTGAGGATGCAGGTGGAATTCCAATCATGCTGCCGTTGACCACTGACGAGGATATGATCGCGAGAATCGCCAATACTTTTGATGGTTTTCTATTTACAGGCGGTCAGGATTTAAATCCAGAGTTATATGGTGAAAAAATAGAAGACTTATGCGGGGAAATATGCAAGGAACGAGATCTTATGGAGGCTGCTTTATTTAAGCATGTAACTGAATTGGACAAACCAGCCTTTGGGATTTGCCGCGGTCTGCAATTATTTAACGTTTTGTTAGGCGGTACTTTATATCAGGATATTCCAACGGAGCGGAGCGAAAGTAAGATCAATCATCAGCAAAATCCTCCATATACGGAGCCAGTTCACGATGTATACATAGCTAGAGATACCTTGCTTTATAATATTCTTCAAACAGATTCTATTAAAGTTAATAGCTACCATCATCAGGGGATTAAAAATCTATCGGAACAGCTAGTTCCTGCGGCAACGGCTGATGATAGTTTGATAGAAGCAGTAGTCATGCCAAATAAAAAGTTTACCCTAGCCGTTCAATGGCACCCCGAATTCAACTACATGTATGACGACCAAAACTTTAAATTGTTTTTAGAATTTGTGAGAGCATGTAGGTAATTCGAAGTGAATGTCAGTTTACGAAAAAAATCAACCAGTTAGCGTTAAGATTTATAAATGAATGGCAAAAAGTGCTCATCACGATGGGTGCTTTTTTTCAAGCTAAAGCAAATCCAAAGTGTTACATACAATACAATATTTAAATTAAATGTATAAAAATACCTATTTTATCAAAAAGTAGTCTTACCAAATAAAAAGTTGAGGGTACACTCCTTGAGAAATTATAACCCAACTAATCCACTAAATCCTACAAAAAAAGTAAGGAAGTATAAAGCTCACGTTAGTTCTCTCGGTACAACACAACTACATCTGCGTAATCCTTATATGATTGCTTGGTGGTCTGCGGCATTTCCAGGATTCGGCCATCTCCTTTTGTCTAAATACCTTAGAGGTTATGCATTATTTATCTGGGAGATTATTGTAAATAATCAAGCTCACATAAATCATGCTATGGTTTTCTCTTTTACAGGGAATATTGACATGGCTAAGGAAGTACTTGAACCAAGATGGATGCTTATGTATATTCCTGTCTATATTTTTGCCATTTGGGATAGCTATCGAACTACTGTTGATATGAATAGAGTATTTATATTAGCTGAACGGGAAAATGCTGATTTCAATTCATACGTCATTGCTGGTTTAGAAATTAACTATTTAGATAAAAGAAGACCGCTCAATGCGGTAGTGTGGTCTATTTTAACACCAGGGTTGGGACAACTATATATCCATAGAGTGGTAACAGCTATTTTTACGATGATTTTTATGATTGTATTTGTATACTTTTCAAAGATACTTATTGCAATTCATTACCTTTTCTTGGGAGATTTACGTCAAGCAACACAAGTCATTAATCCTCAATGGTTCCTATTTATGCCTTCTCATTACGGGTTTGCAATTTATGACGCATACGTTAATACGGTTGAAAATAATAAATTATTTGAAAGTGAACAACGAAAATTTCTGCAAGAAAATTATCAACAAAATCGAGTGAAATTTCCTGTATTAATAAATGAATGAGGTGAATTAAATGCAAGTATTCTCTACTTTTGAACACTCTTCATACCTTGAGTTAGCTATTACGGCTTTGGAAAAAGTGGGAGTGGAAAAAGGGAGTATTCTCGCTGTTCCCCTTATTAATAGAGTAGAGGAAAGAAGATTATTTGATACGCTTCATCGAGCAGATGGAATCAGCCTATTTGATAAAGGAGCCGCGATTGGAACCGCCTTTTCTGTTGTGGGTGCAAGTGTAGGTTTTGTTTTGGAATGGGGCCCCATATTTTGGGGGCTAATCGGTGCTGCAACTGGATTTATACTCGGCTTTATAATCGACTACGTCATTTTCAAAGTGGTACATAAAAGGGAAAGGGCATTAAAAGGAAAACACTCAGAAGTCGTCTTAGTCGTAGAATGTTCGGAGGATGTAGCTTCAAAAGTAGAAGAAGTACTTTGGGAGCACTTGGCAATAGGCGTTGCAAGACTAGAGGAATAAAACGTGGGGACGGTTCTCCTGCTTCTTTCGTTTAGTTAAACGAAGGAAGCAGGAGAACCGTCCCTGTGCTTTTAACTAACTCTGAGGGGCTCTTCCTTTTTAGGAGTTTGGCTAGTTGTTGAAGATGACGTTTTATTCAAAGCCAATAGTAATATCATTCCAATGATACATGCTGTACCAACCCATTGGAAATAGCCAAAGGGTTCTTTTAACCAATAGACTGTTGTTAAGACGGCAGCTAGTGGTTCTATGCTGCCTAGAAGACTTGATTCTTTAGGCAGGAGACTTTGTAAACTTTCGATATAGAACCAAAATGCAATCATCGTACCAAAAATGATCACGAAGATTAAGTAAACATAAGCTTCTACTGTTAAAGTTTGAAAGTCCATTTGCCAAGGGGGATGGAGAAAACTTAATGCTACACCACCGATTATCATAGCCCATCCGACAATGACAAGGGAATCGTATTGCGCAAGAAGAGGAACGGCATATAGAGTATAAAATGCTAAGGCAAGGCCAGATAATATCCCCCAAACGATTGCAAGGGTAGGTACAGATAATTGAGAGATTGAGCCGTTTGTTAATAACAAAAAACAACCAATTAAAGCCAGCGAAACAGTCAGCAAATCTCTTCGTGTTAGAACAGTTTGTTTGCGGAAAATTAAGTATACGATAATCATGACAGGTGCTAAATACTGTAATAATGTTGCAACAGCAGCATTACCGTGTTTGATGGAAGCCATATAGGTGTATTGAACCGCAAGCATGCCGAGTAACCCGAAGATAATCAATTGAATAGCCATTCTTTTATTTTTCCAAACACCAAGGATCTGGGAACGGTTTTTTCCAAAATATTGTACGGTTAAAAGTAAAAAACCAGCTATGAGCAATCGGATCGTAACAAGCCAATTTACATCGATTTCAAATTCTTGAAAAAGCTTTTTTGAAACCGTGCCGCCAATCCCCCAAAATATCGCTCCTGTTATAACAAGAAATATTCCCTTTCTTCTGTTCATGTGTGATTCTCCACCTTAAAATATAAAAATAGTAATACAATATTTCATATGATAAGTGAAAATCTCTTTAAATAATACTAAAATGAAATAAAAAAATTAGTAAAGTGCGGTATTTTAATAATCATTTTCGATAAAATCATTGTGAAAGAATAAACATAAAGTAGCAGGGCCGATGCTTAATGTGGCATTTTTATTTTCTTCATGACGTTACAAGTTGGGATAATTGAAGAAGGAAAAGGTAATGAGGTAGAATTAATAGGGAGGGGACAATGCTAACTAATATGTACATTAAAAATCTTAATGATAGAAGGAGTGAGAAAGAAATGATAGGAAAGTTAAGTCAGGTTATGTTGAAAATAAAAAAACGAGTCACCAATACCTATTTTTACAGTTAGGTGACTTTTTTTTCACGTAAATATTCCTATCAAGTCAAGGAAAAACAAAAAACGCTAAATTCTTCGCCTCAGGCAGAAAATGTCGTATCATCTTATTTCAATGGAAATAATGGTCATTGATAGTCGAAGGTGACAGCTACACCTTTATCCATTACTTTCTTTCCATGACAGCAAAATAATGATTTTCATCACGGCAAAATTGAAGACTTTTCCTGACGGTAACTCAACGATATCTCTAAATGACTTAAAAGAACTAGTTACATCGTAATGACAACCTTACCTTGAGCATGACCTTGTTCAAAATATTTGAATGCTTCCGGGACCTCACTTAACGTATAGCTACGATCAATAATTGGCTTTACTTTGCCAGCTTCGATTAATTCCTTCAAATAGTGTAAATCATTGTGGTTAGCTTTCTGTAACAGGCTGCTCATTTTCTTATTTCCTATCATTGATTTAAAAGGTCCTAAGAGTAGAGTTTGATACAATTGACTTTCTGAACCGCCTACGTGGACAAAGATTCCATTCGTTTTTAACACATGTTGGTACGCTGCAATAGGATGAGACCCATTAACACCGAGAATCAAATCATAACGGTTTGGTTTTTGAGTAAAATTAACCTTCGTATAGTCGATGACATGGTCTGCACCTATAGACTGCAAGATCTCTACATTTCTAGTACTGCATACACCTGTTACTTCAGCATCGTACGCTTTGGCAATCTGGACTGCAAAAGTGCCAACACCACCAGATGCTCCGTTAATTAATACCTTTTTACCTGCCTGTATTTTACCTTTATCCCGCAAACCTTGTAAGGCTGTCATGCCAGCCATAGGTACAGCAGCTGCTTCTTCGAAGGTAATATTCTTTGGTTTTAATGCTAAAGCATTATCTGGAACGGCAACATATTCAGCAAAACCACCCCAGCCGCAGCTAGAAAGATCACCGAACACTTCATCACCTGGTTTAAATACTTTCACATCTTCCCCAACAGCCTCGATCCGGCCGGCGATGTCACCTCCTGGTATGGAGTATTTTGGCCTTCGCAGACCGAATGCAAAGCGGGCAAAGAACGGTTCACCCCTTAATAGAACAAGGTTACCAAAGTTTAACGATGCTGCATGGATCTTTACCAAGACTTGATTTTTTAAAGGTTCCGGCTTTTCTACTACTTTTAATTCAAGTACATCAGGTGAACCGTATTTGCTGCTAACGATCGCCTTCATAATTCCCCTCCGTATTTTCCGCTCGTTAGTTAAATATACAAAAGACAAATGATAAAAGACCCACTAAGATAAAAATTATATCTTGAAGGTTTTAAGCAGTGAAAAAGCAAGGTCGGTTATCACAAATAGTGTAGTTGTCCATTTACTTTGTGATATTATAATATGGGGTCAAAAACGAATGGGGGAGATAGTATTACTTTCGGTCCTCGTATTTTTAAAACTGGTTTAGCTGTTTCGCTTTCTATATACATATGCTCTTTATTTAACCTAGAACTTTCCATCTTTGCTGGAGTTGCTGCGATTTTAGCCATCCAGCCCTCTATTTACCGTTCATGGAAACAAATATCTGATCAATTTTTTGCCAATATAATAGGGGCTGCTATTTCACTGTTCTTTGTTTATTTTATCGGGGAAAACCCCCTTACAATTGGCATCGTGATTATGCTGGTTATTGCTATTAGTATTAAGTTGAAAATGGAAGGGACCATTCCTTTAACGCTTGTAACGGTTCTGGCTGTAATGAGTGCTGCTTGGCATGAAGACTGGTTCTTTGCTTTAGATCGGCTTATCGTCATTTTGATTGGAACCATCGTGGCTACACTGATCAACGTTTTGATTTTCCCGCCTAAATACAAAGAAAGCTTTATTGAACTGGTTGGAAAAATCTTTCAAAACATGTCGTTGTTAGTCAGAACTTCCATCTCGGATGAATTGACGGAAGTTTCCTATCAGGAACTTAGTAAGAAGTTTAAAAAGGATATGCGAAAGATAGAAGAGCAATATCAGCTGTTTGATGAAGAAAGAATGAAATTAGGAAAATCAAATCAATTAGCTGCAAGAGAACTTATCCTTTTAAAGCAACTACTAAAGACTCTGCAAGAAGGAGAGCAATTATTAGATACCATTGACGATCATTTTTTCCAAAGTAAATTACCTGAAGAAGAAAACAAAATCTTTGATGAGCAGCTCGAGCATTTAATAAAATATCATGAGTACTTACTATTAAGCTACAAAGGAATCGTAAAAGAAAATGTTGATAACGAAAATTTTAAACTTAGCAAAGAAATGTATCAAATACAAGGAAGATTATATGACGATAACGAAGATTCAAATGTCCGATTACTCATCATCATATCCTCCATCATGGATTACTCCTTCCATCTACAGCGTTTAAACAAGCTAATCAAACACATGAAGTAATGCGCGGGGACGGTTCTCCTGTTTCTTTCGTTATACGAAAGAAACAGGAGAACCGTCCCTATGACTTTTTAATTTAAGTATTGACTGGTGGAACTGTAATTGTTATCATTACAGTATGATTGAACTGTAAAAAAATTTGTTACACTTTAAAAATTATCCGTTAGGAGAGTGTAAAGGATGGTCACGATCTATACGACAGCGAGCTGTACTTCATGCAGAAAAGCAAAAGCCTGGCTTGAGGAACATCAAATTGATTATATTGAAAGAAACATTATAATGGATCCTCTTTCGGTGGAGGAAATCAAATCAATTCTACGGCTAACAGAAGATGGAACCAGCGAGATTATTTCGACTAATTCAAAGACTTTTCAGGATTTAAATATCAATATTGAATCTCTGCCGCTTAACGAATTTTATAAGTTATTAATGGAGCACCCCAAAATACTGCGCCGGCCGATTATTCAAGACGAAAAGCGACTACAAGTTGGATATCACGAAGAAGAGATTCGTAGGTTTCTTCCACGCAGGCTTCGTACAATTGTAACGATCGATTCCGATTCGCAAAGATGGGCTAATTAAGAGTAAAGCTTAATATTTATATTTTTGACAATTCTATCTGTAACATCTACTATTCCAGTACAGATTTAGTTTTATTTGTTTAGGAGGCATGCCGTGAATAGTGATTTTACACTTGCCATTCATAGTTTAACTTTTCTTGCGCTGCAGCCAGATCGGATGTCAACAAGTGAAGCTATTTCAGGGAGTTCCGGTGTCCACCCGGTACGAATTCGTAAAGTGTTAAGCTTATTGAAAAAAAATGGCTTTATCAAAACGAAAGAAGGCACGGGCGGTGGATTTATCTTCGCAAAGGATTTAAGTGAAGTAAATCTCTGGGATCTATATAAAGTGACCTCAGAAGGTGCACTGCAGCCTAAATGTTTAGAATCAAACAAACAGTGTGTGGTAGGCGCGAATATGCAAAATGTTCTTCTAACCATATTCTTAGGTGCAGAAGAACATTTGGGCATGTATTTAAAGGACTATACCATGAGAGAAATTGTTGACCTAATTAACCAACAATAATGCACGGGTAATGCACGGGGACGGTTCTCCTGCTTCTTTCGTTTTACGAAAGAAGCAGGAGAACCGTCCCCGTGATTACCTATGATTACATTGCAACTGTTTGAGCACATGAGCTTCTTTCGGTTAAAGTTGGTGGTACCTTTTGGATAAGAGGTACTGAATTTTTATCTTGAATATAGTGCAGCAGAGTATTGACCATTTTGTCTGCTAACACATCTATTGGTACACCAACACTCGTTAATGGTGTTTCAAGAGTCGCCATTTGTGGAATATTATCGTATCCCATCACCGATATGTCTTTTGGAATGATTAGCTTGGCTTCTCGAACAGCCCGAATGATTCCGGAGCTAATATCATAGCTTGCTCCGATGATAGCGGTAGGTCTAGATCCTGATAAAAGCCTCGTTGTTGATGTATATCCATCAAACCAACTTAGTCCGCCGGTGTTAATTAAACTCTGATCATCAATCTCGAGCCCAAAGTGATCCATCGCCTTTTGAAAGCCTTTATATTTCTCAATTTGTCTTCGATCAACTGGAGAAAAGTCACCGACGAAAGAAAATTTTCTATGTCCTAGATGATATAAGTATTCAACCGCTGTAAACATCGCCTCTTGATAGCCCACATCGATAACAGGATAGTTATTTTCTCCTCCGACGCCGTAAGAAACAATGGGAATGGTTGAGGAATAGGAATTAATCTTCTCGACACTAGTTTCCTCAAAAGCAATAATCCCATCGACCTGAAACCTTTTAAACATTTCTACCGAGTTTTTAATCGAATCAATAGACAAAATCATACTGTATGAGTTTTGGCTTATGACTTCATTTAGCTTTGTCACTAATGTGGAAGGAGTCATTCTTTCTAGTGTTGGCCAAATCAACCCAATTGTCTTCGACTGTTTAGAAACAAGTCTCTGAGCCGCAAAATTAGGTTCATATCCCATTTCCTTCGCGATTTGGAGGATTTTACTTTTCGTATTTGCTTTTACTAGCGGACTGTCATTTAATGCTTTTGAAACAGTTGAAAAACTCACCCCAGCAGCCACAGCAATATCCTTTATGGTAATACTCATAATTATTCACCTATATATTCAGTATGTTAACAACGTTATTATTTTAAAATAAAACATGTCATCGTACTACGATGAAACAAATGATTGTTCAATATAATTTTGAAGAGTTTATGATGAATTGTCAATAAATATTGAAATCTTTAAAGAAAAAATTAAAATAGTTGAAATTATCAAACATTTCATTTACGATTATAAATAACAACGTTGTTATTTTAGTGATGCTCCCTGGAACGCCGTTAAAAGCAGGCATTCTGTAGCGGAAATATGCAACCAAGATGAAAACAATGCCCTTTATAAAAATATTTTAACTCGAGGTGGTTGTAAGTATGAAAAAATTTATGGATGAAACCTTTCTATTGTCAAATGAGACAGCAATTCATTTGTACAACAATTTCGCTAAACACATGCCGATTATTGATTACCACTGTCATCTTAGCCCAAAGGAAATCTACGAAAACAAGATGTTTAAAAATATAACTGAAGCCTGGTTATATGGGGATCACTACAAATGGAGACTGATGAGAAGCAACGGAATTGAAGAGGAATATATTACAGGAAATGCCAGTGATTACGAAAAGTTTATGGCCTGGGCAAAAACTGTTCCAATGACGATCGGAAACCCGATTTATAACTGGACACACCTTGAGCTTAAACGATTTTTTGGAATTGATGAAATCTTAAATGAGAAGAGCGCGCCAGTTATCTGGGAAAAAGTTAACACATTGCTAAGTAAAAAGAGCTATTCGGTAAGGGAGTTAATCAAACGATCTAATGTTGAAGTGGTCTGTACAACAGATGATCCGACTGATTCATTGGAATACCATCTAAAATTAAGGGAAGACCGGGATTTTGGAGTTAAGGTGCTCCCAAGCTTTAGGCCGGATAAAGGATTAGAAATAAATCGTGATGGATTTTTACAATGGATTGAAAAACTGGCTGAAGTGAATGGAGATGCTATCACCAATTATGAACAGTATTTAACGGCATTAGTTTCAAGAATTGAAGTTTTCCATTCACTTGGCGGCAGGGTTTCTGACCACGCACTAGATGTCATGATGTATACGGAAGCTTCAAAAGAGGAAGCGGAACAAATATTTGCGAAAGCACTTGACGGCAACCGCGTCTCTCTAGAGGAAGAGAGGAAATACAAATCCTACACACTCACATTCCTTGGGAAGCAGTACGCGAAATTAGGATGGGTGATGCAATATCATATGCATGCACTTCGTAATACGAACACGAGAATGTTTAAACAGCTTGGTCCTGATACCGGCTTTGACAGTATGTATGACGGACAAATTGCAGAATCTTTATGCCGGTTGCTTGATTCTCTTGATCGTGAGGATGCTCTGCCGAAAACGATTATATATTCACTGAATCCAAAAGATAATTACGTGATTGCTAGTATTATAGGCAGTTTTCAGGGTGGCGGCATCCCAGGGAAGATTCAGTTTGGTACAGCCTGGTGGTTTAACGATCAAAAAGACGGAATGCTGGATCAAATGAAAGCGTTAGCAAACGTGGGGTTGCTGAGCCGGTTTGTCGGTATGCTGACAGATTCAAGAAGCTTTTTATCCTATACAAGGCATGAATATTTTAGACGATTAGTGTGCGACTTAGTCGGTGGATGGGTTGAAAACGGAGAAGTACCTAATGATATGGAGCTATTAGGGCAAATCATTAAAGGGATTTCCTACGAAAATGCAAATGAATACTTCAGTTTCCATACGGTTCAAATGAGCCCATATTCGAAACAAAATGTAGCTGTCGAATAAATTAGACCGAAACGGAGGCTTCCTTAGTGGAAACAATATCAAGGGAAACGTGGAAAGAACCTAAAACATATCCCGAAAAAGTATTGCAATTCGGAACAGGAAATTTCTTAAGAGCGTTCACTGACTGGATGATTAACGAAATGAATCAAAAGACAAATTTTAACGGAAGTGTTGTCATTGTACAGTCAACAGAGCGTGGAAAGGTTGACAAACTGAATGAGCAGGGTGGACTGTATACGGTTTACTTACAAGGGTTAAAGGGTGGTAAGCCGGTGGCCCAGCATGAAGTAATAAGTTCCGTAAGCAGGGGATTAAACCTTTATCGCCAATACAATGAGTATTTGGAACTTGCTTATAATTCAGACTTACGATTTATCGTTTCTAATACAACTGAAGCCGGAATTGCCTTTGACGAAGGTGATGACTTAGAGGATCGCCCTCAAAAAAGCTTTCCAGGAAAACTAACGGCCTTTTTGTATCATCGATATAAAGCATTTAAAGGGGATCTAAGTAAGGGTATGATTATTCTTCCTTGTGAGTTGATTGACCGAAATGGGGAAGAGCTTAAGAAGTTCGTTTTAAATTATGCAAATCTATGGAAACTCGATGATAATTTTGTACAGTGGATTCATCAAGCAAATACGTTTTGCAACAGTCTTGTTGATCGAATTGTTCCCGGGTTTCCAAAGGATACGATTCAAGAAATGACTGAAGAAATTGGTTACAAGGATGACTTGCTAGTTGTGAGTGAACAGTATCACCTTTGGGTGATCGAAGGGCCAAAATGGATCCAAGAAGAGTTTCCAGCAAAGGCTGCGGGTCTGAACGTGAAGTTTGTGGACGATATTACCCCATATCGAACAAGCAAGGTACGGATCTTGAATGGTGCACATACAGCGATGACACCGGTTGCCTATTTGTATGGAATCGATACGGTTGGGGAAGCCACTCAGCAACCTGAGATAAAAGAGTTCATTGAAGGTTTAATCTACGAGGAAATTATTCCGAGTCTGGATTTACCAAGGGATGAATTAACTGCATTTGCAAAGGATGTTTTAGATCGTTTTGCTAATCCCTATATTCATCACTATTTAACAAGCATTGCCCTGAATTCGATGGCTAAGTTCAAAACAAGAAACCTGCCTTCATTACTAGAGTTTTACAATAAACGAAAAGAACTTCCTAAAAGGCTTGTATTCTCTCTCAGTGCGTTACTCGATTTTTATAAAGGAAAACGAGGCTCAGAAGAAATTAAGCTGACAGATGATGAGTATATCATTGAGCTATTCGAGAATTTGTGGGGGAAATATGACGGTACGACCGAACGGTTAAAAGAAATCGTCACTTCCGTTTTACAGTATGAAAAGCACTGGGGAATGAATTTGAATGATATTCCTGGACTAACCGAAGCTGTTACAAATAATCTAATTAAAATTGAAAGACAAGGATTGAAAGTAGCACTCAAAGATATTTTATGCAAAAACCCGAATATATAAGGGGGAGCAGGACATGTTAGAAATAGTAAAGATTAAGTCCGAGGATAACGTCGCAGTCGCGTTAAGAGATTATCAGAATCTTGAGAAGGTTGTTGTGGACGGTAAAGAAATTCAATTAAAAGAACCGATTAAAAGAGGTCATAAAATTGCCTTGGAACCCATTAAGGCGGGGGAAAATGTCTTAAAGTATGGGTTTCCGATTGGTCATGCCCTCAAGGACATTGCCCCGGGTGAATTTGTTCACACACACAATACAAAAACAAATCTAGATAGTATTCAAGAGTATGAATACCAACAAAAGTTAGGATCAAATCCTTTTCACAACAAACAGTTAACGTTTAAAGGATATAGACGTGAGGATGGAAGTGTCGGCATCCGTAATGAGCTCTGGATTGTTCCTACTGTCGGTTGTGTAAATGGGATTGCAGACTTAATTATTCAACGTTTTAAAGAAGAAGTAGGTGATATCGCTCCGTTTGAAAATGTATTAGT
This sequence comes from Bacillus sp. MRMR6, assembly GCF_001940785.1. GTDB lineage: Bacteria > Bacillota > Bacilli > Bacillales > Cytobacillaceae > Neobacillus. The sequence goes on along the minus strand of NZ_MSLS01000040.1, from coordinate 7,413 downwards.
CCTCAAACATAACTATGGCTGCTCCCAGCTTGGAGATGACCATATTAATACAAGAACCATATTAGCAAATGCTGTAAAACATTCGAATGCCGGAGGAGTACTAGTTCTCGGGCTTGGATGTGAAAATAACAATATAGTTGAATTTCAAGAGTCTTTAGGTGAATATAACGAAAAACGTGTGAAGTTTTTATTATCTCAGGAGGTTTCTGACGAGGTTGAAGAAGGAGTCAGCCGTTTGAAAGAAATCTATGAGTATGCAAAACAGGATCGCCGCCAAGAGGTTCCACTATCAGAGTTAAAAATTGGGTTGAAATGCGGAGGTTCAGATGGTCTCTCCGGAATAACGGCCAATCCTCTGCTTGGACGACTTTCCGATTTTCTGGCTGCTCAAGGCGGTACAACTGTGTTAACGGAAGTTCCTGAAATGTTTGGCGCGGAGACAATTTTAATGGAAAGAGCGATCAACCAAGAGGTATTCGCGAAAATAGTCGACTTAATTAACGATTTTAAACAATATTTTATCGAGCATAAGCAACCAATCTATGAAAATCCTTCTCCTGGAAACAAGGCAGGGGGAATCACAACCCTAGAGGATAAATCACTTGGTTGTACGCAAAAAGCAGGAAATTCTCCAGTTGTGGATGTTCTAAAATACGGCGAAACACTAAAGGATAAGGGATTAAATCTTCTTAGTGCACCAGGGAACGATCTCGTTGCATCATCGGCATTAGCAGCTTCAGGGTGTCAAATGGTTCTATTTACGACCGGTAGAGGAACTCCTTTTGGTACTTTTGTTCCAACTGTAAAGATTTCTACGAATACAGCATTGTATGAATCCAAAAAACACTGGATTGATTATAATGCAGGCAAACTTGTTGAGGATGTATCTCAAGATGAGGTTCTCGAAGAATTTATCACCTATATTATTAATGTGGCAAGCGGCGTGCTTGTAAATAATGAGAAAAATAATTTCCGAGAAATCGCCATTTTTAAATCAGGCGTAACCTTATAGTCCGCTTTTGTATGGTTTTACCTGAGTACAATATTCGCTGTATATGCTGTATATTATGAAGAAACACGTAGAAGCCTATAATTGATTATTGTTTTTTCAAATGGAGGAAAATAATGAAAAAAGTAACGATTATAGGCGGAGCAGGAACGATTGGCAGCATCTTAACTGAAGGGTTAAAAGACCGATACGAAATTTTCATCCTTGATCAAAAAAAACCAAAGCTTCCTGTATTATTCCACCAGGTCGATGCAACTAATTACGAGCAATTACTTGATTCGATTCCAAAGGATACGGATGCGCTGATTAACTTACTAACGATAAAAACAGATAATGATCTAAAGGATATTGACCACTTTCAAAAAATGACTGACATCCACTTTATGACATCCTTTTATATATTTAGAGCAGCTATTCAGCTTGGAATTCCTAAGGTTGTATATGCCAGCAGTAATCATACTACTGACTACTATGAAAAAGAGGGAATTTCATTATTGGGAAGGGAAATTACTACAAAAGACTATCCGTTTTCCAGAAGTTTATACGGTGTATTAAAGCTTGCATCTGAAAATATTGGACATATTCTCGCCGGGGAAGAGGACAATAATCTTTCTGTTATCAACTTGCGCATTGCGAGTGTTCCTGAAGATGAATATGAAGCGTTGAAGGAGAAAGGACGACTGCACCATACCTTATTATCACGTGAAGATACAGTGCAGCTTTTTGATCTAGCCATTCAATCAACGGTGAAATATGGGACGTATTACGGAGTCTCCAATAATCCGAGTAAACCTTGGTCCACTGAAAATGCCTGGCAGGAACTAGGGTTTGTTTCCAAGGTGAATTCGGTTGATGTGTTAAACAATTAATTATTTCGAATTGATTATTCTGAATAAACGGAGGAAGGATCTCATTTTGTGGGATCCTTTTTATTATAAAGGCTGTGTTAATGTACAGTGTTGATTTTTGCGAAATCCGCTCCCTTTCCGCGGGCGTTCCGGGGAGCCTCCTCGGCGCTAAAGCGCCTGCGGGGTCTCCCCAGACCCGTAATCCCGCAGGACATTGAATAGGCTTCCTCGAATCTGCCCACGCACGAAGAAAATGCGATAGCATTTTCGAGGAGTCTCGCAGATTTCGCAAAAATCGTTCAATATCAACATTCATCTTTAACACAGCCATTATAAGAATAACCCTTTAAACAGAAAGGAGTCCAACAAAGTTAGAATTATTTCCTGGGTGCCATCCTTATAACACAAAAAGATACTCATCCCTACAAATAGATTAATAGTACAGGATACATTTAAGCACCTATGAAAGGATTATTTTGGCTTGAAGTAGGTAAAAAGTAACAATCAGATTCTTTGTTATGCTCTTTATCTATTGATATATAAAAATATATGAGTCATTGTGCCTATCTCTAATGAATTGATTATTGTGTTTTCCACTCCTTCCTATTTAAAATCAGAATTGTAAGAAAATTTTAAAAAAAGAAGGGAAGGAAGCTATGAAAAGGAAAAGGCTCCAATTTAGAAAGGGATTATTACTAGTTACTGCATTTTTGTTAGCGTTCACACCTGGTTTTGGCTTTTTACAAAATGAAAGGGCTTTCGCGGCCGAGGCAGCACCCATTATTCAAGATGATTTTAATGCGTTAGAAACAGGAAGTGTCCCAGATGGTTATACAGTATCAGGTGAAAATGGCAGTATAACCGTTTCGGAAGTTCCAAGTACTGAGGATAAGAGCCTTTACTTTGAGGATAACGGTGCTGACACGATTAAAGCTGTGAAATCTTTTGCTCCTCAGACGGACACTGTTACAGCTGTAGTAAACTTCATGCAAACAGTATTAGGAAGCACGACAAAGGTACTTCGGCTGCTTGATGAATCAGGCAGCAATGCGGCAGTACATATTGAAACAAGATCCGGAGTGATATCCTATAAAAATAGTGATAACACTTTCACCGCTCTTGTAGACTATGTACCGAATACGTGGTATAGCATAAAGGTTGTGGCCGATCAATCTACGGGTACTGCAGATGTTTACGTGAATAATGAACTTAAGCTAGAGGATGCTCCGTTTCATCGTGGGGTAACAAATATTGGCTCGATAGATTCTTATACTACTGGCTCAAGCGCTAAAAGTCATTATTTAGATGATGTCCAAGTTTTTTCTGGTTTCTATCAAGAGGATCTTCCAATTAAAGTAACACCTGAACCTGAGCCGGAACCAGAGGAACCACCAGGAGATGGAGAACAGCCTCCCGTTAATGTTGGTGAAAATGGTGTATATGAGGCAGAAAATGCAGAATTATTTAGTGCAATGGTCGATAATAAACACCCTGGTTTTACAGGAACCGGATTTGTTGACTTTAAACCTACTGCAGATGGTTCCTCCATTACATGGAAAGTGAACATAGAAAACGCCGGTGAATACACTTTAAATTTCCGCTATGCTAATGGATCAACTGATACGCGTTCACTTGAAATTATCGTCAACGGTGAAACGGTAAAGGAAAAGGAAGGATTTGATCCAACTGGTGAGTGGACAGCCTGGAAATCAAATCAAATAAATGCTTCATTAGTAGCGGGTGAAAATGTCATTGTCATTAAAACACTGGGTCAAAATGATGGGCCTAACATGGATCATGTTCAAATTTATCAGGAGTTTGATTCTATCTTTGAGGCAGAAGATGCTCAAATTACAGCTGCGATTATAGATAACCAGCATCCAGGCTTTACAGGAACAGGTTTTGTTGATTATAACCCGAACGCACCTGGTGGAACCATTACGTGGAATGTGACGAATATTCCAGCAAATGGTGAGTATACACTGGAGTTTCGTTATGCAAACGGGGCTGCAGATAACAGACCTGCTGAAATAAAAGTAAATGCTCAAGTGGAAAATAGTGAATTGGCATTTCCTTCCACAGGTGAGTGGACCGGCTGGAAAACCGTTACTACAAAAGCGGTTTTAAAGGCTGGAGATAATGTAATCGTTGCAACAGGTGTCGGTCTAAGCGGTGGAGCAAATATTGACCACTTACGGATCCATAACACCACTTCTAGTGATACCGATATGGGCGGGCGAAAGCCTGTTGAAGTGGAAGAAGTCAGCATGGAAGATTTAGTTGACGGCATCATGCTTAAAAAGCTGGAAACAGAAGGAATCGTAACACAAGAAGAAACAAAGCTAGAGGATGAGGTTTCTAGAATTGAATTCTTTGCCGGCATCAATCGAGTGTTTGGTTACCATTCCGAAGAGGTATATAAAAACCTTGATTCCGAAACCTCGGTTTGGGAAGTGTCAAAGGATAAGTGGTGGAGCTACGTGCTTGAGGCAGCTAAACAAGCAGGATATGTACAAGCAGATCAAAATGGAGCAATCCGTCCTGATGACATGATTACCCGTAGAGAAGCTGCCGTTATCATTGCTGATGTTCTAGACCTGGTACCCGGCAAGAGCAAGAACAATAAATCGGAAGACAGCGAACATGCAGTAGGTGCCGTTGTCTCAAATGGCTATATGAAAAAAGGAAAAGGATTTGGTCAGAAGCATACCTTAACCCATGAAGAAGCAGCATTCATTCTCGAAAAAATGGCTAAAGCAGCAAACCATAAAGAAAGCGAAGTTCATATTGTTGCCGCAGAAGCGGTAAGTGCTAACTTAGTGGCAGTAATGGTAAATGGCAGATTCGAGAATTTTGATGTAAATGCATTAACTTTACATGGTGCAACGGGCAGGTTTAAAGGATTAAACCCATCTTTTACAAATATGTACCCAATAAGGGCAGCTGTTGGAACAAATAAATTTGGTGATACAGTTGTCATGTATGAATTACAAGATTCCCTACAAGACGGAAAATTGGTAAAAGAGGCTAGTAATCTATTTACAGGAAATCTAGATGAGCTGAAGGAACAGGCAAATAACCTCGTATCTTGGCAAATGGACCATGGCGGCTGGACGAAGGGAATGGAAAGTCAATATAGCAGACCTTGGGACGGCAAAGAAAAGCGTACGACACAATTTGGTCCGAATGGCGAGGAACTAGGATCGATTGATAATAATGCAACCATTAATCAAATACGTTTCATTTCTGAAGTGTATCAGCAAACAAAAGATGAAAAGCTAAAGCAAAGTGTGTTAAAAGGAATTGACTTCCTCTTACTCATGCAAACAGAAACAGGTGGATTTCCGCAAGTTTATCCAAAACGAGGGACAACACCTGAAGACTCTGTCTATTATTCGAACTATGTGACTTTCAACGATAACTCGATGATTAATGTGTTAGAGCTATTTGATGAGTTAATAAACGAGAGCTATCCGTTTAGTGAGAATGTGATAGATGACACTTACAAACAAAAACTAGAACAGGCCATGCATAAAGGAATTGACTATATTTTAAAAGCTCAAATCAAGGTGGAAGGCAAATTAACGGCCTGGTGTGCACAGCATGATCCCGTAACCTATGCACCTCAACATGCACGAGCATATGAGCATCCATCAATTTCGGGTAGTGAATCAGTCGGTATTGTAAGATTTTTAATGTCCCGTCCAGAACAAACTTCTGAAATCAGGCAAGCGGTCCATGCTGCTTTACAGTGGTTTGATGAAGTGAAACTTGAGGGAATTCGTTATGTAAGTGCAGATCCGAATGGGGTCTACTTCGTAGAGGAAGAAGGGGCATTAACATGGTATCGTTTCTATGAAATTGGTACAAACAAACCGATTTTCTCAGGTAGAGATGGTGTCATCAAGCATACGATCCAGGAAATTGAAAAGGAACGTCGTGATGGCTATTCTTGGGGTGGCAGCTACGCTAAACAGCTATTAGAGATAGCGAAAACAACGGGTTATTTTGAAAATCATATTTATGTAGAAGCATTAGAAAGTGACACGGTTGATCAATATGGTAGAAAGATAGCTAAAGGAGAGCTGACTAGAGTGGAAGATACTACAGAAGAGTTGAGGGCAAGCTCTGTAAAGCTTGTCGTTTCTAAAGATGGCAGTGGGGATTACGATACTGTCCAAAAAGCAATTGATGCCGTTCCGGACAATAACACAGAACCAGTAGAAATTTTCATCAAAAATGGGACGTATAAAGAAGTCGTAAGAGTACCAGCCAACAAACCATTTATTTCTTTAATTGGTGAAAGTGCGGAGAACACGATTTTAACGTACGATAATTATGCAAAGAAGGCAAGACCTGAAGGAGGTACTTATGGTACGAGTGGCAGTGCAAGCGTTTACCTGTACGCCAGTGATTTTACAGCCAAAAATGTAACGATGGAAAATTCGTTTGATGAAAGTACCGTAGAGGGTGGTTCACAGGCTGTTGCCGTCTATACCCGCGGCGACCGGATGAAGTTTGATCATGTGCGTTTTCTTGGTAATCAGGATACCTTATATGCAAATGGCGGAACCCAATATTTTAGTAATTGTTATATTGAAGGGGATGTAGACTTTATTTTCGGAGCAGCAAGAGCTGTATTTGATAACTGTGATATTGTATCGTTAGACCGTGGGTCATCAACAAATAACGGATACATCACAGCGGCCAGTACAAATATAAATGATCCTTACGGTTTCTTATTTATCAATAGTAGATTAATAAGTGAAGCTGCCGAAGGAACAGTCTACCTAGGTAGACCTTGGCACCCTGGAGGTGACCCAAATGCGATTGCAAGCGTGGTTTTTATGAATTGTGAATTAGGGGCACACATTCAGCAAGAGGGCTGGACGGATATGTCCGGGTTCAGTGCAAAGGACGCAAGGTTCTATGAATATAAAAATGAGGGACCAGGCGTTAATTTAGACCGACCTCAATTAACAGATGAAGAAGCAGCTAACTATACAGTTGAAAATGTGCTAAAAGGCTGGAATCCACTTCAATAAGATAAAAACGAGCAATCCATTAGGATTGCTCGTCAGGCTGTCGAGAAACTTTCGACAGCCTCTTATTTTTATGCAAATATTATAACGATTCACCGCGTTAATTTGTTATAATATTATTATAAAAGGCTTTGAAATATGTCTGTTGAATTGCGCTCCAGGCACTTCGCTTTCCGCGGGCGGTCGGTGAGCCTCCTCGTCGCTTGCACGGAGGGCACTGAAAAAGTCCTTTGTTTTGAGGCAGTTGAAGGTTGATTTTATCAAMCCTTCAACTGCTTTTTATTTTATAATTAAGGTAACAAGACTTTAAAGGTGGTACCGAAATGATTTCCTTTCAAGATTCATTTAATCTTAGCCCATATATAGGAATTTATGATCTCATTGTTCCAAAAGATAATATGCTTCGCCAAATTAAAAAACTAGTCGACTTTTCATTCATAATTGAAGAATTAAAAGATAAATATTGTCTGGATAACGGTCGCAATGCCGTGCCACCAATTCGAATAATTCGAAT
>NZ_MSLS01000039.1 GCF_001940785.1 Bacillus sp. MRMR6 | reverse complement strand
ATATAAAGTAATCGTCTTTTATATTTTAACGAAACCTAGTAACACCGGTAGTGCTTTAAACCGGTGGGGGACTGACCCTTTTCTTTAAAATGAAAGATTTGATCAAAAAAAGCGGGATGGTCTCGGAGTAACGGGTTCGGTTTTGAGGTACAAAAACACAATTAACTGTGTAATTAGCAACCGAATTAGCACCAATTCCGCAAGTGTTTTGGTAAGTAAAATAACACAAAAATGCTTGGAGCCTAAAATAGGTCCAAGCATTTTTATTTATATACTTTATTGAAGATAAGCTATCCTAAGTGTAATTGATCACAAACTTGTTAATTAAATAGTTACAGCTATTTTTTTTCAATCGCCATACGCAAGTTCGAGATAACTCCAAGGAGCAATACTAACGAACAAACCATTTTTTCAAAAGGTGTTCCAAACAATTGTTGTATAAATCCAAAAGACCAAAGTACAACAAAAAACCAACATATAACGGTTATTCCTCTTTTGTATTTATATAGTTTATTTCTACCAACAATCAACGTAAAAACCACTCCAATAACAGAAATAATGGTATTTATAATAGATATTGGTAGCTGTTCAGCGAATGATTCAGACCTTCCACCATTAACCCAAGTGAATGGGATAATTCCGCTAATAATAAGAAAATGAATTAAGATAGTCAAAGAGTAAAAAATTATCCCCATAAATACAGCAGTYTTCATATTAATTTTTCTTAGTTTTTCTAAAATACATTCACCTCATTTCTTCTTCCTTTTTCAATTTTATTTAATCCATTAATATACTATTCCTATATCGTTTGCCATCTGACAGGTAACTGTTGACACAGCGATTGGTATATTAAAACGAAAAAACTCGCCGCAAAATTGACGGGTTTTCTTAATATGAGGATGAAGACCATTCCCCTTGAAAAATCAGAGAAGAAGGTCTTCATAAAAGCGATGAAGACCATTTCCCTTTGAAAAATCAGAGAAAAAGGTCTTCATAAAAGCGATGAAGACCATTTCCCTTTGAAAAATCAGAGAAAAAGGTCTTCATAAAGGTGATGAAGACCATTTCCCTTTGAAAAATCAGAGAAAAAGGTCTTCATAGCAAACATCATTTGTTTCACCAACCTGAATGGCTTAGCAATTAGAAAACTATTAACAATTACCCCTAAATCAACATTTATATTGACAGGTAATTTGGTAATATTTATTCATTGTACAAGAATTATTGTAAATCATAAAAATGCTGTGAATTGTTTCTACATAACCTTCAAAAAATGCTAATAACCTTGACAAATAAGGAAAATTATGTATGCCACTTCACATAACATACCGTATGTCGTTTAATGAGAATGCACCCGTAAACGGAACCCATTATCCTAAAGGCTAGCGCCTATTAAATGTTCTTGTGCAGCTTTGTTTAAGAAGATAACCTTTTAAGATGATTCTTCAGCGATTAATTTTCTTCTAAATATTTTCGGATTCGTTCCAATATATACCCCTGTTAGTACAAAGGCGGCTCCAATTCCATGAGCCCAGGTAAAGGTCTCGCCTAAAAAGAAGGTGTTGGAGTCAGTCCCTCACAACGGTAGTACTTTAAACCGGTGGAGGGAATGAACCTCTTTCCCATTTTTTTCATAACATGTGTTTATTTGACAATGTGATATGACCTCGTTATGATTAATGTACAAGTTTATTCATCAAATATTAAAGATTAACATAAGATATTATCATCTATATTTTTTTATAGGGGGTGATATCGGAGTGCGAAGGAAGGAGAGACGTAAATTGAAAAATGCTGTTCTTTCACGTCATAGTAAACGTGCTTCCCTTAAAGCGTCATCATCAGCCGGGCTAAGGGCACAACTCTTAGCTACTAGAAATGCTAAACTAATTAATGGGATGATTGATTTTGACAAAATTGAAATAAATATGAATGATGTTCCTGACTTAGGTGAGGATGGTCTCATGATTCTTAGACCTGAAAGTAATAAGATTCATCGTAAATGGCTGGAGGATTAATGATGAGTAGTCGTAGGATGACGCCAGGTGCAGTATATTATGTTCCAAATTTCCCATATGAAGATGGAACTCCGGGCGATGAACGTCCGGGGTTGTTTTTGGGTTATAAAACAATTGATGGTAAGAAGTTTATGCTCTTTTTAAAGGTGACAAGACATCCTCATATAACAAGGGAACCAATTAATACTCAACTTTTATATGGACCAGGGCTAAAGAACATACCTTCTTATGTTCAATGTGATTGGTAATTCCCTGCACCACAAAATACAACAATAGGAAGATATCGTGGTCAAGTTAATCCATCAGATTTAAGAAGGATACTTACCAAATATCGTTCGTATCATATGTAAATACATATTTTAATAGAATAATATTGGTCATGTGAACTTCTGACATTATAAATTTCAAATTCTTCAGTACAAAAAGTGTGCCAGGAATAACCTCTTAATAAAATTTGAACCATTTCACCTACATCTAATGGCAAACTAAGTGCCAGGCAATATCCAAATTAACTGGTATCATGTGGGTACGAATCAAGAAGGCCAATACTACTTTACCTAGAAATAAGAATACAGAACGAGTTTGGAAGCTGATTGAAAGAGCGAAGAATTGGCTGAAACAAAATGAGTATGATATCAAGATCTTAAAATGGGAAACGGATCGTTGGGGAGAAGTGAAGGCGGATTTTGGGAGGAAGTAGTTCCTAAATGATAAAATAAATATAAATACACGAGACTAATGGGCCAGTTCCCCACAACAGTAGTGCTTAAAACCTGTGGGGGACTGACCCTCTTTCCATAAACAGCAGGTCAGTCCCTCGATGTTATATCGATTTATTAATGGATCAGACCAAGCAAAAAAATTAGTTGTTGTACATTTGCCTGTGCAAGAGAAGGACATATATGTTGGATAAATGCTACGCGCTTATCCTAAAGGATAGCGCCTATTAAATGTACTTGTGCAACTTTGTTTAAGAAGATAACCTTTTAAAAGATGATTCTTCAGCGATTAATTTTCTTCTTAATATTTTCGGATTCGTTCCAATATATACCCCTGTTAGAACAAAGGCGGCTCCAATTCCATGAGCCCAGGTAAAGGTCTCGCCTAAAAAGAAGGTAGCCATCAAAACAGCCGATACAGGCATCACATTAATAAAAATGGACGCCTTTGCAGCACCAACTTCTTTGATACCGTAATAATACATAATAAATGAAACAACAGTTACAAAGATACTCATATGGGAAATGGCCACCCAGGTTAAAAAGTCAGCGCTTAGAATATCCTGCCAAGATGTTTCAACTAGTGCAAACGGCAATAAAAAGATCGTACCAAAAGCAACTGCATAGGTAGTGGATTCTACCGCACTATATTTTCTTAATACCACTTTGCCTACCACACTGTACAGCGCCCAACTGAACACAGCTCCGAGTAACACGAAATCAATTGGTTCAAAGCCAAATTGGAACAACGTGAGTAGATGACCCTCGGTGATAATAAAGGTAACTCCAGTTAGAGCAATCACCATTCCAATAATATGGTTTTTTGTGATCGTTTCTTTTAAAAATATTCCTGATAAGAGAACAATCAATACCGGGTTTGAGGCAATGAATAAAGAACTCTTAATAACCGGTGCATGTTTGGTGGCAAGAAAAAAACAAATATTATAGACCGCAATCCCGGTTAAGCCTAGAACTGCGAATAACCCATAATCTTTAAGTGTTGGCTTCTGTCGATTTTTTTCCATCAGCCACATAAGTGGAAACAAGAGGATTGCCGCCCCGAAAAAACGTAAAAAAGCAATCGTTGCTGGTTCGAAGCTTTGAACGGCTATTTTACCTGCAATAAACGCACTTCCCCATGTAGCCGTAGCGATCGTTAACATTCCGTAGATAACCCAATGCTTTTTAATCATCCTATTCCTTCTATCTATTACTTATTTTTGTATATAGTATTGTAACATCTCTTTCCTATCTCGAATACATCGTTTACCTTGTAACATAGATTAATATTTAATAAAGATATTGGTATACAAATAGGATATTAGTTAATTTAACATAAAAAGATAAATAGCTCTAACATTTCTATATGTACACACTAAATTTGAATCATTTCCTACAAACTGAATTTGCTAAAGAAAAGGGCCCACTGCGGTAAAGCTTGCTGCATTGGGGCCAGGCACCTGAGTCAGAAAAAATCAGGTTAGCATCATGAAAATATACGATTAGTAAAAAAGGTATAAGTGAATTATAATGATACCATTGAATGTACCAGATTATGGAGGAAAAATAAATGAAATTCCCAAATGATGCGGATGGAGAGGCTTTACGAAGTCTTTTTAAAGACGGACTAAATTTTAAAAAACCACAATCAGTTGAATTTTTTGTAGCCGTGCCTAATCAAGCAACCGGTGAAAAATTACTGCCAGTACTAAAAGGAGCTGGTTTCAATGGTTTCTTAGAGCAAGACGACGAAACGGATGAGTGGGTGTGTTGTTTCTCTAAACGAATGCTATTAGATTATAGTGATTTAATGAAAATACAAAAACAATTAGATCAATTAAGTAAACCACATGGTGGCTATTCCGACGGTTGGGGCGTTTTTGTAGACTAAAAGCAGGCACAATAAAGATAAAGTAACTTGATTGTGGAGGGATTATTTATGAAAGATGAAAAAGACCTTGCAAAAAATCAAGAAGAGGAATTAGATCTCTTTGAGAAAGAATTAGACCAAGATGCCTTAGATGTAATTAAGCGTTTATACGATAAGACTTTTAAAGATTTGGTTGACCGGTAATGAAATATATTTCTAGTGAAATTGCAGTTCATCAATAAAACAATGATTGAATCATGTAATATACAATTTAGTGAGTATTATTAGAATTAAAGAAACATTCATATAGAAAAAGCATTAAAAGCTAAGAGACACTTTGAGGGTTAGAACCAAAAAGTGTCTTTTTTTTTTTTTACTTTTGCTTATATGATGCAAGGCAATAACCAATAATTGGGCTGAGACGATCAACTTTTTCATATATAAGAGCAAGATATCGAAGGGGGAGAGCGATGGAGACTTTAACGGAACGGGAAGTGAATGATATTCTGAATAGGTTATCTTCTGAGCAACAGGAGTTTTTATGTGCTCACCTTAAACAGGGCAAGAAGAGTAAGTGGCTGGAGGTCCTGTCTCAGAAAAAGGGGATTCCTTTGAACGAAGGGATGACAGAGGAAGAGATAGAGGAGCAAATAGAGTCGTGGGTATTGAAGGAAGTGCTAGATGGTGGGTTTGGCAACAAGCCGTTTCGCTGTGAGTGTGGGGCACCACTCCGTTATCAATACATTGTCTACCATACACAAGAAAAGAAAACCTACCGCTTAGGGGTTCACTGCCTTGAAAACTATACGAAGATATCACCAGAACTGGTCAGAGATATTAAAAAAGGATTTCATACGATTGATTTAGAGCGGGATGAAATCTTAACCAAATTCAAACACAAACAATTCTTTGCCATAGGAAAATTTCTATATATTGAAGACTTACCGGAGGACATCGTCAATCAGGCCAAAATCGGGCTGCCATTAACGGCTAAGCAAATCGAAACAGTCTACCACATCAAAAAGGAATACGATCAAAAGGTTCAAACGAAAAGGATTTATCAACAGTTTAGTGATACGCAAAAAACGTTCTATGAACAGTTACCACGGTGGAAGAAGGAAGAAGTAATCCAAAAGTATATTCATCAGGAAGGTTTTGATGTGGAAATCCCGGAGGACTTTCATCCTTTGGATTACCGGTTCGACTCCGACCACCGGTATCTTTAGGTGAAAACGAGTTAAATAAAGAACCGGTAAACACTCACAAATGTTGATTCTTCAATGTTTGTGGGTGTTTTTTGGTTTTTTGATAAAAGGTTGAAAAAGGTTCGATTTGAATTAGTTTTACACAAATTTCACACAAATATTTTCTAAAAGGCATACTTGTATACAAACATTTTTAACAAACTTTTTAATCTTATATTATTAATCCAAATTGTGGAAGGATTATGATATAATTAATATAAATTTTATATAATTAACTTGTAATTTTTTCCGGAGGATTTATGACGACGATAAAACCAAAATTATTTATTGGCTCTGCTAGAGAATCTATTGAATATGTAGACGCAATTCATGAACAACTTCACTATGTAGCTGAAGTAACTCCCTGGTCAGCTGGTACATTTGCTGCACTAGAATATACAATGGAAAGTCTAGAAAGACAATTGGATATTAATGATTTCGCTGTATTTGTATTCTCACCAGATGATGTTGTAAATACGCGAGGAAATATCACATTCAAAACTAGGGATAATACATTATTTGAAATGGGATTATTTTGGGGAAGACTAAGAAGAGGCAGAGTGTTTTATATAATTCCCGATCAAATTCCTAATCAAGAAGGTGTAGAAGGATATCGTTTACCGTCAGACCTGGATGGTTTAACCGTTTTGAAATATGAAATCCGGACAGATCAAAACTTTGAAGCAGCTGTAAATAGAGCATGTAGAGCAATCAAAACAAAGATACAAGAACTTCAATTTTATGCTGATCCCTCTAAACTTTTAGAAGAAGCATACAATAATACTGAGAAGGATTATTCAATAATTCGCTTGCTCCGTAAATTATCGAAGGAACTATTACTCAACCCCACTCGGAAATATGAATACCTAACTGAAGGTGTTAGAACAGCTTATCAACCTCCGGAATTTTTTTCAGTTGAGGGTATAGGTGTGTGGATGGCAGAAGAACATGGTTTAAGGCAAATTGCTGGAAATGAAGGTCGAGACCTGTTTTATGAATTTGGCGTTAACGAAGGAAGACAAGAGTCAGAAAGAATTATTGTTGTTGATTGCTTTTTAAAAAGTGAGGAGTCTGTATTACAAAAAGTGATATTCATTTTGATAAAAGATATGGGCTGTGTTATCCTATAGGGAACCAATTAGTTCTTCTTGTCGCTATAACAGGAACAAGGGAATTAAGTGAAGAAGAAATTGACGATATTTTTAGGCATAATTATAACTTGATGAATACAATAAATTATATTTTCGGAGGCGATTCTGCATGAACAGATCTCGTCAATTAACAGGAAAACATTCTTATAAAATTGGGGAAGCTGTAACTGGTATTCGAGCTGTTATTCCTACCAAAAATGGAAGAGAAGAACCAGGGGTAGTCGTTTATAAGAGAAAAGCAGAATACAAAGACGACCCTTATAAAAAAAGAGCAAGAGCATAATTTTAGAGAAGAGAATATAATTTTCTTCTCTATTTTTGATTAACTCTAAAATTAAATAATACCCTAACCCTTGGTCTAAAAATTTGTAAATCGCTTCTCGTAATCTTTTAGTTTCTAAATAATTTAATTGTTTTTCTTCTGGCTATTTTGCAGTATTTGTCTATGTTAATACTGCTTTCTGAGTAAAATCATGCTATATAATTTGTTCCTCAATAGCATTCTGCACACACCCACAATAAGAAGCGCTGCTGCTATATTACCCAAACAAAATTAACGAAAACTAAAAAGTCGAGTGAGAAGAAAGTGGAACATAAAAACAAGCTCGGGAAATCATGCGAAAATACGTACTTGCATAATATTCAGGTCAGTCCCCCAGTACTGTAAAGTTTTACAGAACTGGGGGACTGACCCTTTGAATGCGCATAAATGTTTCCATAAACTAAGAAATCAGTATTATAATGATATTAATGATGAATTGAACACTTGAGTGTAGAGGACATGCCATGGATGTAGTAGATTTTTCGAAATTATTACCATATGAGCTTGGTGAAACAAATAGTGCTGATGCTATACCTTTTCTTATATCGTTTTTAAAAAATGGGGATCGTAGTGAAAAAAGATTAGCAGCCTCTGCAATCAGCAAACTTTCCAAACGCTTTCCAGATGAGTGCAGGGAAACACTTCCGATTCTGATACAAAATTTAACTTCAGATACATCCCAAATTCGACAGTATACATTAAATGCGATATGCACATTATCCTTAGGTAAAGGTCAAATTACCCAAAATGACTTTAATAAAATTCAATACATAGAAGCAAATGATCCAAAAGAATACAACAAATCTATTGCACAAAAAATTATTGAAAAATGGACAAAACTATTAGGTCAGGCAAACGTAGTTGAGTTTCAAGATATAGAAATAATGCCGAAACCAAAGTTTAATCATTATCCAAAGGATGCCAACAAAAAGACGATTGAAAAAGCAGAGATCGCTGATACCAAAACAACTGTAGAATTGGTAAAGGATGATGAAGCGGATGCTTTTTACTTTCGGTCTCTCGAAGCGATGGGAGTTAAATTAAATGAACCACAGCTGCACGCTGTTCGACATTTTGAAGGTTCAGCCATAGTTTTAGCAGGAGCAGGAAGTGGAAAGACAAGGGTACTCGCTTCAAGAGCGGGATATTTGATTTCTGTACATCGTGTTGAGCCAAAACATGTATTAATGCTGACATTCACTAACAAAGCTGCTGGAGAAATGAAAGAACGAATTTCGACGCTGCCTGGGCTGACTAAAAGAATGGTAAATGAAATTACCAATGGAACTTATCATTCGATCTTCTTAAAAATACTTAAAAGTCAAGGTGACAATCGAGATCTACTAACGATTGAGAAACAGAAACATACCTATCTTCAAATCATTATGAAAGAGATGGGACTAGGTGACGAATATGAACCTGAATCATTGATTGCCATATTGTCACATTATAAAAACAACATGATATCTGTATCGGAAATGCCGGACCGGTCACCAATTGAAAAAGAGATAAAAGAAATTTTACTAAAGTATGAAGCGAAGAAAAAAGAAGTTGGATTAATGGATTTTGATGATATACTTCTAGATTCTTATAAGCACTTAAAAAAGAATCCAAGATTATTGACAACCATCCGAAGCCGTTTTCATTATGTTTTATGTGATGAGTGGCAGGACACAAACCCGATCCAATATGAATTAATTAAAATGATCGCTCTGCCACAAAATAATCTATTTGTAGTCGGTGATGATGATCAAACAATCTTTGAATTTAACGGAGCTGATTCTTCCATCATCTTAAACTTCAATAAGGATTATCCAGGTACAAAAACATACCATTTACATATTAATTACCGGTCAACCACTAGTATAGTTGGACTAGCCAATAAAATCATTTCTTTTAACAAATTCCGTTATGCGAAAACATTACAAGCAACCAAAGAAAGCAACGATCAGCCATTCTTTATCCATCCAAGGACATCGGATGAAGAAGCGGAGGTAATCATTGAAAATATAGTAAATGACATACGTCAAGGTCACCGTAACTATCGTGATTTTACCATTCTTTTTAGGACAAGTAGTTATAGTCGTGCAGTTTTTGAACAATTGGTGCTTCAGGAAATTCCATTTGTAACGTTTGGCAATTCAAATACTTTTTACGAGCAATCACTCGTCAAGCCCGTCATTGATCACTTGAGATTAGCACTGGATGGAAATAACCTAGAGGCAGTGAAAGGGGTAGTTCCTACTCTTTACCTAAATCGTGAGAAAACAGTTGAATTTATACAACTTAGGGAATTTACAAATCCTACAAAAAACTTACTGCTTCATGCAGTAGAAATTCCACTTCTGAAAGAATTTCAAAAAAATAACATCTTTGCTCGAGTTAGGTTATTACAAGAAATAAAGGATAAAGAACCTTTAGAGGCAATTAAGCTCATACGGAAGGAATATGAAAAATATCTTAATACCTCGGAACGAAAAAACATTACGGTCCATAAAGAAATGGTAAACGAAACGCTTGCTGAAATTGAGACTTCAGCTGCACGTTTTGAAAACATTCCGGAATTTCTAGCGTTTATAAAAGAAATCATCACGAAAAATAAAAAAATGGAAGAGCTGAGGAAAGACCCTAAAGCAGATGTTGTAAAATTGATGAGTATTCATAAATCAAAGGGACTAGAGTTCCCTGTCGTGTATCTAATCGGATCATCTGAAAATATCTTACCTCATAAATCAGCCTTAGAGGCGGAAGGTAAAAAAGACCTTATTCTAACAAAACGAGTTGAAAATAAAGTTAATTCAGCTATTGAAGGAGAAAGAAGGCTTGCCTACGTTGCGGTTACAAGAGCTGAAGAGGAGTTATACGTCTCCTCTCCAAGTGAGTTCAAAGGACAAAAGGTAGAGACTTCTCGCTTTATTATCGAAGCATTTTCTGAACCTAAGGCAATAAAAACAACAGATCGACAAACAAACAGGCGTCAAACGAGAACTAGTAGAAATGAAAGAGATGAAAATACTCCATCTCAAAAAAGGATATTAGAATCAACTCTAGGCTGGGAATGTCTCACTCCTTCATGTAAAGCATGGAAACGAATAGGGTCGTATGAGGAAATACAATTAGACCAAATACCATGTCTTGTATGCGGAGGAGAGATGGAAAAAGCAGTGAAAGAAGTATATCAATAATCGTTTGGGTCAAGCAATTAGGGTCAGTCTCCCACACCGGTAGTGCTTTAAACCGGCGGGGGAATGACCCTTTATTTCATAGGCAGCCCTTTTCTAGCTTCATAAAAAGGATTTAGTCAAATAAAACTGCGCCCTTCATATAATATATACCAACTGCAGGTCTGGAATAATTTAATGGTAAAGTATTGGAAGTGATATGGAGTTATGGTCATTTTGTTTCATCTGTTCTCGACTTACTCCAACTTTCTTCCTTTTTACACAAGAGGGAATAAATAAGGTGAGTGAAAAAATGTTAAAAAAGATGATTAAATTATTCGCTTTTCTATCTCGTAAAGATAAACAAACAGTTCTTCAAACCAAAACGATAGAATTAACAAATGGAGAAAAGACATTCAATTTAACCGTTCAAGTGGCAGATACTCCCGAAAAAAGAGACAAAGGCTTAATGTTTGTTAAAAAATTATCTGAAAATGAAGGGATGCTATTTGTGTTTTCAGGGAAAACATATGGCGGTTTTTGGATGAAAAACACTTTAATTCCTCTATCTATTGCATTCCTTGATTCAGATGGAAAAATCCTAAAAATATTAGATATGCTGCCGTGTAAAGAGAAGTATTGTCCTACTTATGATCCGGAATTATTTTATGATTATGCACTCGAAGTCAATCTTGGATGGTTTGAACAGAATCAAATCAAAGAAGGGGATTATGTATGGATGGATTAAATCATCTCACCTCTAGGAGTTCTTAGAAGTGAGGTGATTTTTTTAATGCGAGATTGGCTTGGTTGCTCAATATATAATTAGAGAACATGATCGTTCCTTCTTTGTCAGGTTACATGTCTTTAGGGTAGCGGGCAATAATTCCCTGCTTTGAGTTCTTAAATACTGATAATGTTTCTATGGTCATACTATCATTGCTGACATGCATTTTTGGGGGTTACGTAATATAAAAAGGTTTTTTCCAGCTACCTTGCTTATTTTATAAAATTGCACTAATTCACAAGTTGACTAGACACCTATTAGTGTCGTATAATTACGACACTAATAGGTGTCTTATCCGTAAAAGGGGTGAGGATTTTGGATAATACTTGCCAAAAACATGACGTTTATGTCGCCATTGCAGATCCAACAAGACGTAAAATAATACGTTTGTTAGCAGATGCAGAAGAGTTACCGCTTTACCAATTAACTGCTCAATTTCAAATGGGGCGAACTGCTGTTTCTAAACATTTGGCTATCCTGAAAGAAGCTGATTTAGTAACTAACCGAAAATTCGGTAGAGAAACAAGATATCGATTAAATGTAGCACCCTTACAGGAAGTTAAAGATTGGTTATCCTTTTATGAGAAGTTTTGGAATGAAAAAGCAATATTACTAAAGAATATATTGGAGGAATAATTAATGGCAGATCTATCACTGGATTTTCAATTTAAGAGTCCAATCAATAAGGTATGGGATTCATTAACACACTCAGATACTCTTGCTCAATGGGTAATGGAGAATAATTTTAGACCCATCGTAGGTTACAAATGCCAGTTTCGAAACGAGGAAATAGGTTTAATTGTAGATAGTGAAGTATTGGTAGTGGACAAGCCCTATAAGTTATCTTACACATGGGTAGGTGGACCAATAAACACTGTAGTCACTTGGACATTAAAAGAAGAGGGTGAAATTACGCACTTACATCTTGAACAAACAGGTTTCGGAAAAGAAAACCAAGCGTACAATGGTGCAAAATATGGTTGGGCGTATAAGGTTGAAGAGCTTAAAAAAGTGTTAGGCGAGATATAAGAGGAAATTACTGAAGTGAGTTTTTTGTATCAAGTTATCGTAAAGGTATTTCAATTGCTCAGAATAAAGCCTGAGCAAACGTTTTTTAGTATATGTTTTAACTTTTTGTTAAGTAATTCTGAGCGGTATCGTGAGGAGTTATACGACGAATAGGTTTAAGGAACTTTTTTATACGACATAAATTTTATTTTAGGAGGGAACAACTTGGAAGTTTTTTCTGAATTTTTAGCGGGGATTGATGACCCGTCCCAACGAGAAAGAACGGAAGAAGTGTTTACTTGGATAAAAAATAAATATCCAAATTTGGAAACAGAAATGAAATGGAAGCAACCGATGTTTACCGATCACGGTACTTTTATTATTGGCTTTAGTGTATCTAAAAAGCATTTAGCTGTCGCCCCTGAAAGGGTGACGATCACTCATGTAGAGGATGATATTGTGAAGGCTGGATATGACTACACGAAAGAGCTGATCCGTATCCCTTGGAAGTCTCCGGTTGATTACTCACTCCTTGAGAAAATGATTGAGTTTAATATTTGGGACAAGGCAAACTGTTCAACTTTTTGGCGGAAATAGAAAAATAGGATAGCCCTTGAAAACTATTGAGGGCTACTAAGAGGCTTACAGGAGGAGTTAGCATGGGAATTTTCCAAGATATGTTATCAATATTTAAAAAGAGAGAATTATTGTTTATAGAAAGTTATAAAGAATCAGAAGGTGTTTATAGCTTTCTATTTGAAAAAGAAAAGGATTTAACTTGGAAAGCAGGGCAACATGGTTTATTTAGTATTACGCATAGGAAAATAAAAAATCATACGCGTCCATTCACTTTGGCATCTGCTCCCAAAGAAAATAGTGTTAAAATAACGATGAAAATCAATGATAATCCGAGTGAGTTTAAAAAAGCGATGTTAGAATTAAAACAGGGTATGAAAGTTAGTATGAGCGGACCTGTAGGGTCATTTTATTTAAAAGATGAAGTCCCCACAATCTTAATTGCAGGTGGAATTGGAATAACACCCTATCGATCAATACTAAAACAAATAGAAGCAGAAGGAAATGGCAACGACAAGCCAATACAAATTCTTTATTACGATAGCAATAAGTCATACATTTATAAAGATGAACTTGATGGAGTTGCTGTGAATACTTCAATAAATATAACGTACATTAATTCAAGAAATGACTTACATCAGGAAATTGACAAGTTTACCTCTTTAAATACGAATGAGGGTAAATACTTTATTGCAGGACCAAAGTCAATGGTAAATTCCATTTCAAGTTACTTGCAAAATAATAATATTTCAAAACGGAATATCAAAAAGGATTCTTTTTTCGGGTATTAATAAATTCAGGAAGATTCACTGAAATGTTGAACTTTAAGATGGCTTATGTTAAGAAAGATGAAAATCAATTGCTTCAGGTACAAATATACAACTGGAAAATGACCTATCAAAGAGAAGATTTCGTTCAACATGATCGACTTTTTATTTTTGACTCAAACTAAGCGGGGATTTAATTGAAAGAATTGGTGGGTCCAAGAGTATGAAGGAAAATGTAAGGAAGTTAGAGTAATATAAAATTACTATAGCTATTTTTAATCGAAGCAATTATAAAATTCGTTTTCAGAAGGCTATTTTAATTTTTTTTTAAAAGGGGTAGGTAGAGTGATAGATTTATTAGAAATTAATTATTTTGCTGTTCTTTTAGCAACGTTAGCAACTATGATGATCGGTTTTTTATGGTATTCACCTGCTTTGTTTGGAAATCTATGGATGAAGGAAATTGGTCTAAACAAAGAGGATATATCAAGCGGGGGACCAATGACATATGTTTTAACAGCTCTAACTGCATTAGTTGGATCCTTTTTTTTGGCTTTATTATTAACGTTGTTTGAAGAAAGAACAATTATGTCTGGGTTAACTGTTGCCATTATTGTTGCTATAAGCATTTCAGCAAAAATAGGGATGAACTTTTTATTTGAAAGTAAGACAAAGAGGCTTTATTTCATCACAATAGGTTATCATATTGTAGCTTATATTGTATCAGGCATTATTTTAGGAATAATGTAATAAGCAGCATTCTAAAAATATGCGAATTTTTTGTAAGGGGAAGTGGTGATGCTCCCCTTATTTTTTGATTAATTTTCCCATGATAATTGATTCATTCGTGCTATTGGGTCAGTCCCTCACAACGGTAGCACTTTAAACCGGTGGGAACTGACCCTTTATCTCATTGTCAGCCCTTTTCTTGCTTCATTAAAAAGGATTAGTCAAATAAAACTGTGTCCTTCATATAATATACCAACTGTAGGTCGGGAATAATTCAATGTGATCTGGAGTTATGGGCATTTCGTTTCTTCTGTTCTCAACTTACTCCAACTTTCTTCCTTTTTACTCAAAAGGTAATAAATAAGGTGAGTGAAAAAATGTTAAAAAAGATGATTAAATTATTCGCTTTTCTATCTCGTAAGGAAAAACAAAGAGTTCTTCAAGCCAAAACAATTAAATTAACAAATGGAGAAAAGACATTCAATTTAACCGTTCAAGTTGCAGATACTCCCGAAAAAAGAGACAAAGGCTTAATGTTTGTTGAAAAATTGTCTGTAAATGAAGGGATGCTATTTGTGTTTTCAGGGAAAACATATGGCGGTTTTTGGATGAAAAACACCTTAATTCCTCTATCTGTTGCATTCCTTGATTCAGATGGAAAAATTCTAAAAATTTTAGATATGCTGCCGTGTAAAGAGGATTACTGTCCTACTTATGATCCGGAACTATTTTATGATTATGCACTTGAAGTCAATCTTGGATGGTTTGAAAAGAATCAAATCAAAGAAGGGAATTATGTATTGATGGATTAAATCATCTCACCCTCTAGGAGTTCTTAGAAGTGAGGTGATTTTTTAATGCAAGATTGGCTTGGTTACTCAATTTGGAAAGATAATAAGTCTTAGATAAGGGTCAGTCGTCCAGCCGGTAGTGCTTTAAACCGGTGGGGGACTGGCCTTTTTTCGTTGTTAGCAGGGTCAGTCCCCGGCACTGTAAGGTTTACAGAAGTGGGATACTGATCCCTTAATTGAATCGATATTTGATAATATGAATATAGAAAATACCACACTTAGAAATCAAAGTATTCTTGTGGAATTACATCCGTAATAGAGCTAAAACCGGCTTTACCTTCTTGAGGTTATTGGCCCAATTGTCATCGCATTTCGAAATGTTGAAAAGCTTGCCTAAGGTCATCCTGTTTTCCAAGAGGACAAGGATGTACCCTGGAATCCGTGGAATGCCTATTAGGCGATATTTTAGGCTTAAGCCCAAATACTTCCTTCATGTGGGCAATCCAGCAGGTCTTAACTGAATAGCCATGTTTTTGTTTTATGTAATCTTGTATTTCCTTATAGGTCGCCAAATAATCATCTCCTATTATTGTCCTACTAAAATGAAAACTTCCTATTATGTTCCTACTAAAGTATAATTTTACCATAAATATATTTGGATGGTGCCTAAGATGATCAAACAAGTAAAGACTTTAACTCATGATGCAATAATGAATGCTCTAGATTGGTCGTATGATACGGCCATAAATGGTGGTATACCTGGGATGGATACTGCAGTCGAACTTGCAGACAACTATCTAAAAAAGAAGGGGAGTCTAGAAGAGCAGGTTAATAGTTTGATTCGTTGGCAAAATACTAAGAGTGTTACTAGTGGTTTTTTAACTGGATTAGGTGGAATCATAACATTACCAGTTGCCATTCCTGCTAATATTGCTAGTGTTTTACTTGTACAGATTAGAATGGTTGCCGCTATTGCTCATATGGGCGGAAATAACCTAAAAGATGATGAAGTAAAATCATATGTTTATCTATGTTTGGCAGGTAATGGAGCCAAGGAAATAGCAAAAAATACAGGCATTGTTATTGGTCAAAAGCTTGCTATGAGCGGAATCAAGAAAATCCCTTCTGCAGTTATTACAAAAATCAACCAGGCAGTTGGATTTCGACTACTAACCAAATTTGGCGAAAAAGGTGCCATTAACCTTGGCAAAGCAGTCCCTCTTGTAGGGGGAATTATTGGCGGTACTGTTGATGGGATTACAACCAATATAATAGGAGATGTAGCACGAAAAATCTTTATAGAAGAGGATAATAAAGGGGATGAACCCTTTATTATTGAAGTTAATTAAGGATTTATAACAAAAAGGATACCAAAGCAGCATATATCTGCAAATAGTATCCCTTTTTAAGTTCAGACGGTATAAATAAACCAGTTTTGTGGTTAAAAAATATCTATTAAAAATGAATGAAGTTGAATTTGGCACTGTAGTCACTGGTTAGTAGGGGAAGTCACCTCTAAATAAACTGCGGGACTGGACCTATCTTTATGCGGTTCAGTTTGAAGAACGGAATGGGGTCTATATTTATTTCTGTGATAGGGAAACTTAAAGATAGGGTAAAGTTTGTTTTCAATAAAAACTTTGGGGAAAAAGCCAAAGTTCATATTTTATCMGGCCTAACCTAAGCATAGTAGGTGAGGCTTTATTTTATCAGAGGTTCTGTTTTTTGTTGGTGCCTTATACTTATTTATTTGGAAATTAAAGGGTAATAGTTCCTAAAGGTAGAAATAAAATATATTCATATTTACATTAAGATCGATTCCTACATAAAAGGTGGAAAGTAATATATGCCTATACTGCCACAAGCAATTATTTCTGCATTTGCTGCACTAGGTGGAGAACGTAGTATTAGAGAGATTAAAGATTGGATTGAAGCTAGATTCGGGGATAGATGGAAGGACATAGGAACATGTATGGCAGATATGGTATCTGTTTCACACGGAGGGAGTGGCTCATCACAACTTGATGTAAAATATCGTGTCTTAAAAAAAGTATCAAGAGGTAAGTACTGTCTTATAAACAACAATAGTAATAGAGAAGACTCGAGAATCGTTAACAGCGACATAAAAGAATGTATCCAAGAAATCTATAACGAAGATAATCAACAATCAGTATATCATTCAAATTATTTCTTCAGTTTATCGAATGATAATATCCTTGAAGTATATACATCAAAAAGGCTTCCATACGAACCAAAAGGCTGGCAATTGGAATTACGAAGTAAGATTAGAAGTCATCTGAAATTCTTGAGATGTGAAGGTGTATTTTTACATGCTCTGTATAAATCAATGGATCAGAGTTTCTTTGATGTTGAAAACGTTTTATTTTACAACGTTGGTCCTTCTGCCTTTAGTCACTTAAACATAAAAACCCTTCTATTTGAAAGGGCCTTTGAACAACCTTCTATCGTAAATGAAGAGCAACATTATAAACACTATCAGTCATATAAAATTATAGAACAAGATGAACACATGTCAGCGAATTGGATGAAGGAAAAGACATTAGCAACATGGGAGAACGTCGCTATACCTAAATTATCTAGTGAGATAAAACCACATTCAATCTGGTATGCAATGAAAACTGGATCTTTAAAAATTCAAGAAAGAATAAATAGTAATTATTATGGGTTGGAAGTAACAATTAAACCCCCTATACATACTCAATTAAACTTAGTTTCTGTTATTAAACCACTTCTAGATGGAATCATAAGTGCCTTTCATCACCATGACTCATCAGATATAGACGAAGTTGTAAATAGATTGAATCATTATATCAATCTACCTACAAAAGAAATCGAACACTTATTACTAGATAGCAGCAAAACTATATTAGGACCTAGAAACCTCATTCAACCATATAGAAATGGAGTGAAATGGAACCCGGAAGATGATGCCTTTCAATTTATAAAAATTAAAGTAGATTCTCAACATCAGAATAGTGATTGGAACATAGATGGAAAGATTTTTTCAATCAATAGTTGAGATACAGACAACAGATGGACCCGGTGCTGATTATCGCAAATTCGAGTTCTGGGAAGACGTATTAGCTAATAAACAATGGTAATCCCCTTAAACCCAAGAGAGATAGTCAAGGGGGTAATATTATGATGTTAGGTAGTATTTTTATTTTAATATCTATAATAATAAATTCTTCTTTTGAATCGGGGTTACCTACTGTTTTTCGAGAAAAACAGACAGATTCAATGGAATGAGGAGAGCTAACAATGACCAGGATGTCTAATCTATTAGAACCTGAACTGCTTGAATTAGAAAATGATTGGTGGGATCGAGAGGATGAAAATGACCTAAGCTGGTTGAACGAAGGGGAAGCCATTTTTTTTATTCATTCTAAAATTCAAGACATGCACATCTCACAATCGAGTAGGCGCTTTTTTCTTCAGATTAAATAGGGTATTTTTATGAGGATAACTGGCTTAACTTAATCTGGTATCCTAACAGCTTGAAAATGGGTATAACTTGGAAGGTCAGTCCCTACTATAGCTCCATTAATATTAGCACTCATATATACGGGTTTACAGTGTACATTTGCTCCTACTCAAATATCTAAAAACTATAAAACACCCACAAACGTTTTCCCAATAAATGTTTGTGGGTGATTTTTTTCTGTAGTAAAAGGTTTAAATGATAAACTTCCTTTTGCAGCTTACCAATGGAGTAATCTGTACCCCAGATTCATTCCGCCACAAAACCTTCACATTTCCCCAAAAACAGCGCTGGGGGTCAGGCGCCTTTTTTTATATATACTGGAAGGAGCTGTTTGTTTTGGTTAGATCTTTAACAGGAAAGGTAGCTTTTATTACAGGTGCTGGAAGAGGAATTGGAAAAGCGACTGCCATTGCTTGCGAATGCTGGGGTTAACCTTGGTTTACTTGCAACAACTGAATCAAATTTAACGCAAGTAGCAAGTGTTGTGGAATGACTAGGAGTAAAAATTGCTTATGCAGTAGTGGAATTTTTTAAACTTAGATACTTGGCACATTTCTTGCATTGTCACAAGTGAAACCATATTTAAAAAAAGGAGTTGAATTATATGTATCCCCTTAATCGAAACTTTGCGTGTTTTCAGTGTATTAAGTGCAAGGGAATTTATCGTGACTTTGATAGAGATTATGTTGAGGGATGTCCGGTTTGTTTAGAAAAGGGAGAGCCTGCAAGTGTCTCTATTGCATACAAACATGTGTGCATAAAGGGTAACGGGAAACGACTATTTCGGTATAGTGATATGCTACCGTTTGAAACCTTTCCTACGCTTGGTGAAGGAGATATTCCTCATATTAAGCTTGAAAAGTTGAGCCGAAAAATGGGTTTGAAGAATTTATGGATAAAACATGAAGGGCAAAATCCAACTGGTTCGCATAAGGATCGGATGAGTCCATTTATTATTGCTCGGGCAAAATCGCTCGGAATGAAAACCGTAGCTGTTGCATCTAGTGGGAATGCAGGTGTTTCGATAGCAACGTATGCTGCTTCAGAGGACCTTGCATGTGTAGTCTTAACGACTCCTACAATTTCAGCGATTTGGAAGCAGGCGATTGAAAAAACAGGAGCAAAATTAATCTATAAACAAGATGCACTAGCTAGATGGAGTGAAATGAAGGAAATGGTTAGAAAAAAGGAATGGTACCCGGCAACCAATTACCTTCTTCCTCCTGTTGGTAGTAATCCATTTGGAATTCAGGGCTATAAAACGATTGCGTATGAAATTATCGAAGACTTTCCCCAATTACCACACTATATTTTTGTTCCCACTGCCAGAGGAGATATGTTATGGGGGATATGGAAAGGCTTTGAAGAATGCATGTCTGCGGGTATTATTGATTCAATCCCAAGGTTAGTGGCGGTTGAGCCACTTCCTAGGTTAGAAAGAGTATTTCAAGGAGAG
Organism: Bacillus sp. MRMR6; assembly: GCF_001940785.1. Lineage (GTDB taxonomy): Bacteria > Bacillota > Bacilli > Bacillales > Cytobacillaceae > Neobacillus. Next base: position 24,067 of record NZ_MSLS01000039.1, on the reverse strand, counting down.
CTGTATACGAATGTATTTAATGGTACATCTACACAGACACCATCCGTTTCAGGGAATACGGTGACCTACCAGGCACTCCAGGCGATTCAAAATTCGAGTGGAAAGGTAGTAACTATTCTCAGCGAGCAAGCTGAAAGCGCGCAGCTTGAATTAGGCATGCATGGAATATATGCTGAACGTTCATCTGCCTTAGTTTATGAGGCTTTACGAAAATTAGTGAAAAGCAAAGAAATCAAAGAAGAAGATCGTGTGCTGTTGATTATTTCCTCTAATGGTTATAAAGAACTACTATAGTTTAATTTACTATTCTACAAAACCCTAATATTGCAAAGTTAGCCCTTATTCTTAGCCTCAATCTCTCTTAATATGTTAAAGGGAATAATATATAGAATATTGTTAACATTTCAATAATCGTATAAAATTTAAAAATAAGATGTATTAAGGTGCCAGATGGGAAGAGGTGAAGATTTGTGCAAAGCTTTGCTGAATTGAAAGGTGAATTAGAGAAAATGCTGAAACCTAAAATAGCAATGCTAGGTTATAAGGAATTTATTGAATTGGCTTCAAACATTGTGAAAGAGAATAATGATTCTTACGAAATGTTTATTCATTCCTGTTATAAGGATGAATGTATATCGTTATTACCAAAATTAATTGAAAAAAAAATAGATATTATAATAACCGGGAATATAAATAAAGAGATTTTCGAGAGTATTTGTAATATTCCTGTTATTGCCTTCCGTATAACTCCATATGATATTTTGTCGTCTATCAAAAAAACAATCAACTCTACAAAGCGGATTGCAATAACCATTCCGTCCATTCAAGACCTCTATGACTACACTTTGTTATCTGAACTTTTAAATATTGAATTAAAAATGATTTCTTTTGAAAATGAACTAGATCTCCGAGAATCTATTAAGGAGTTTTCACGAGAAGAAGGGGTCGTGATTGGCTCAAGCTTATCTGTTAGTATTGCACGTGAGTATGGACTAATAGGGCATTTAGTGTATTCCCTCGAAAGTACAATTGAAGAATCGATTCAACGCGCCACAGAGATTGTGTATTTTAAGCGAAAAGAAGAAAAATTTAACACAGAGTTTAAAGCAATTATGAATTCTGTGAATGATGGTATTTTAACGACAAATAATCAAGGTGAAGTCACTCTGATGAATAGCTCAGCTACAAATTTATTAAAGCTGGCTAACGATATCCCCCAGCGAAGAAAACTTGAAGAACTTTTACCACCTCGTATTTATCATGAATTCATCAAGGATCATTTGGACAAGCATTCACTTGTGAATATTGGGAATACGACAGTTGCTTTATCACGAACGCCTATCTACGTAAAAGACTATGAAGTTGGAAATGTGTATACCTTCAATGACATTACAGATGTTCAGGAAATTGATAATAAATTCCGGATTCAAAATAGGGAAAGCACTTGGAAAGCGAAGGTAACGTTTGACGATATTATTAATCATAGTGCCTTAATGAAACGGGTAGTAGAAGAAGCAAAACGTTTTTCACAAACAGACTCAACCATTCTAATCAAGGGTGAAACAGGAACTGGAAAGGAAATGTTCGCACAAAGCATTCATAATCATAGTTCTCGAAAACTATTTCCATTTGTGGCTATTAACTGCGCAGCTCTACCAGATTCCTTATTAGAGAGTGAGCTCTTTGGACATAAGACTGGAGCATTCACAGGTGCCTCACAGAAAGGAAGAAAGGGATTATTTGAAATTGCACATAAGGGTACAATCTTCTTGGATGAGATTAATTCAACTTCAACTAGCTTTCAGGTCAAACTCTTACGGGTCCTCCAAGAGAAAGAGATTGTTCCAATTGGAAGTGATAAGGTAGTAAAGGTGGATATTCGAATTATTGCAGCTGCAAACGGAAATCTCCTAGATTTAGTTAAAACGGAAAAGTTTAGGTCTGATTTGTATTACAGGCTAAATGTCCTGGAAATTAATATACCACCATTGAGGTTTCGACTTGAGGATTTACCTATGTTAATTGCTCAATACTTTAGTAAGGATTTGCATTTCTATAGACAAATTTCGTCGTACATACCGATTATTGCGGACGAGCTCTCCCAATACGGGTTTCCAGGGAATGTTAGAGAATTACTGAACATCCTTGAAAGGTTCACCCTTCTTTGCGATATTACAAAAGTATCTGATTTAAGCTATTTAAAAGATTTGTTACTACGTCATATTGATTTTACTCAAGGAGAGGAAGATATAGCAGGTATCCTAATACCGGTTTTTCCAGCAAATGAACCATACAAAGAAGCATTGAAAGAAGCTGAACGTGCTTTGGTGAGAGCTTATCATGAAGCGTCGAACGGTAATAAGACAAAGCTTGCTAAGCTGATGGGTGTAACTAGGTCGACATTATACAGAAAGTTAAATGAACTGAACCTTGAAGATTTATTATGACGAATGAATTAGTATAGGTATGGAATGTAGTAATTTTAATACACATGTATAAAAAATAATACAATAAATAGATTTTTTCTTCATAATAATCAAGCCCTATTTATCAAGATGGGGCTTTACATTTTATATTATGATCCACTTTTAATAGTTTGGCATGCTTATTGCATGTTAGATGGATGGGTTTTATTAAAAAGAAAATGATTGGGGGAAAGGATAATTAACAACTCTTATTCTGTTTTAATTTCGTGGCCCATTAAAGACGAATACATGCAAAAATTAAAGGATGAATTCCTGAATCTTCATTTTGTACGTTGTGTAGACCCTACTGAAATGTTCTTATATGTGGAGGATACAGATATTATGTTTGCAGGAAAACTCCAGCGGGAGCATTTTATACGAGCGAAAAAGCTTAAGTGGTTACAACTGCATGGCCATGGTGTGGACAGCTATTTATTTCCAGAATTAAAAGCATCGGATGTCCTATTAACCAATGCTAGCCAGGTACACTCTATACCTATGGCTGAGCATGTATTTGCGATGCTTTTATTTCATACGAGAAGGCTAAAGGGGCTAACAGAAGCGCAAAAACAAAATAGCTGGATAAAGAATGAGCTATATCATGAATTTACGGAACTATATAAAAAAACAATGCTGTTAGTCGGTGTTGGGAATATTGGCAAAGAAGTTGCCAAGAGAGCTAAGGCATTCGGAATGAAGGTATGGGGTGTTAGGAGGAATCCAAGAAAGGAAAATAAGTATGTAGACAAGATGTATTCCTTTAACGAGTTGGAGGATGCGATAAATGGGGCAGATTATATTATCCTTTCGTTACCCGCAACCTCAGAAACCATAAGTTTATTTGGAAAGAGGGTACTACAGGCAATGAAAGAAAATGCACTTCTCATTAATATTGGCCGGGGGAGTGTCATCGCCGAACACGAGCTCATTGATTTTTTATCAAATCATCCAACAAATTCTGCAGCGTTAGATGTATTTGAAGTAGAGCCATTACCTCCTACATCAAAGCTATATCAGATGGACAATGTGTTTGTTAGTCCACATGTATCAGGTATCTCACCTGCTATACAAGAAAGACAATATGAGATATTTAGAAGTAATCTTAATAAGTTTTTGAATGGAGAGAAGCTTGATAATCTTGTAGAAAAAAATCTAGGGTACTAGATAAAAATGAATGGAGTGGAATAGAATGTCTTCTCAAGAAATTAATAGTAGAATTGACCTTTTATATTTGTCTGAGAAAGACTTATTGGAAGTCGGAGTATTAGACATGAAGAAATGTATCGAGTGTATGGATGAAATGTTTGAGCTCGTTGGAAAAGGGGATTACCTCATGGGAGGACCTGCGGAAAATGAGCATGGTATAAAAATTTGGTTTCCAAGAGGACAAAGAACAGAAAAAATGCCTGTAGCAGGACCTGACCGGCGTTTTATGTCGATGATTTCGTATTTGGGGGGAGATTTCAATATTTGCGGTGATAAATGGTATGGATCAAATACAAAAAATAAAGAGAAGGGCATACCTCGGTCAATATTGACAATCACCTTAAATGATGTAGAAACAGGCCAACCGATTTCCTTTATGTCAGGAAACTTGATTAGTTCCACAAGAACTGGAGCTATACCAGGAGTTGCTGTAAAGTACTTAGCTTCTTCAAAAGCAGATACACTTGCTGTGATTGGTGCTGGCGTTATTAATTGGGCATGTGTTCGTGCTATTTTAGAGACACAAAAAGCGATTAAAACGGTGAAGGTATATGATATCTTCAGTCAGGCTTCTCAATCGTTTTGTGAAAGGGTTGAGAAGGAATGGAATATCGTCGCTGTTCAAACGAATTCTATTGAAGAGTGTGTGAGAGAATCAGATATCATAACAGTAGCTACTTCCGGTAAAGACATGCCTGTTATTGAGGATGAGTGGATGAAAGCCGGGTGTTTACTGGCATTTACAAATGGGGGAAAGGTCTCTGATCACTTTCTTACACAAAATAAGATTGTGTTAGATAATTGGAACATGCATAAATGTACTGGCGATGATTGGTTCAAATGGGAATATAATCAAAGTGGTTTGAAAGCATTAAATGAAGACACCTATTATGGGATTGCTGGCCAAGTATATCGAATGTATAAGGAAAAGAAACTTGAAGAGGATGCCATATTAAATTTAGGAGACATTGTAAACGGAAATACAGTCGGTCGTGTAGATGATAAAGAAAGAATTGTTTTTTATGCTGGAGGAATGCCTGTAGAAGATATTGCATGGGCTTATACTCTTTACAAAGAAGCTAGAAAGCAAAATATTGGGCAAATCCTGAATTTGTGGGAAAAACCATACTTTGCGTAAATTATGTAAACACCTCACTAACAATTGAGATGTATATATATCGTATATAATTAGCGACAACTGTTTCGAAATTAGGACAACATGGATTCGATTTTAACTATTTTTAAAAATTGTATATTAGATTTCAAGATTGATATAAGTATATCTCCATCTTAAATTTACAGATTATTCAGACTTGGCACACAACTTGCATTACTAGACTAGTGAAGATATGAAAAAAGATTTTTTAAAAATTTTGAGGAGGCCGATCAAAAATGAAAATAGTAGATATTAAAGCTACAAATCTGGAAATACCCTATGATGTTGAGTACCGTCCAGCCTGGCAACCAGGGTTAGTCAGAAAATCACGTGATTTTACTCTTGTAAGAGTTTACACAGAGGATGGAATAGTTGGATACAGTGGAACAGACGGTTACCACGCCCACACCATTGAGACAAAGGTAAAGCCTTATTTAATAGGAAAAGATGTCTTTGCGACAGAACAGCATGCAAGAGTACTACGTAACGCAGGTGTTATGTGGTTCATTGATTTAGCTTTTTGGGACATTATTGGGAAAGCTGCAAACTTACCGCTGTATAAGCTTTGGGGTTATACAAGGGATAAGGTAAAGGCATATGCAAGTACAGCAGAATTAGGAACTCCAGAAAATAGAGCAGAATTAGCGGCAAGGTATAAAGAAGAGGGCTTTAAAGCAATGAAAATTCGTCTTCATCATGAAGAAATGAAGGATGATTTAGCATTAATCGACAGTGTGATGAATGCAGCGCCTGATTTAGAATTCATGGTGGATGCCAATCAAGCAACATCATTACCATCTCCTTCCCAAGGAGTCGTCTGGGATTATCGTCGAGCGTTAGCCACAGCTAAAGAACTAGAGGATCGAAATGTCGTTTGGCTAGAAGAGCCACTATCACGTTATGATTTTCCAAATTTAATCCGGTTACGTGAAAATACCTCGATACATATCGCAGGAGGTGAAAAGAATCTTGGATTACACGAATTCCGCTGGTTAATTGAAAAAGGAGTATATGACATTATCCAGCCCGACATCACAATGTCTGAAGGAATTTCTCAATTAAGAAAAATTGCTGCTATGACAGAGATGAACAAATTACACTTTGTTCCCCATCATGGTTTAAGCGGTTTCGGATTAGCTGGAGTTGTCCATTTATGTTGCTCAACTCCTGGTTACATGTGGTTAGAAATGATGTATGAGCCACCAACACGTACAATTGAAACCTATCAACAGCTTGGCGGCATTATTGAGGATAAAGTTTGGATTGACAAAGAAGGATATGTGCACGCAATCAACAAGCCAGGTCTTGGCCTAGATGTAAATGAAGCAATGATAGACAAATATACAGTATAGACCTTTTGGTAGAACTTCAATTGCTTTCGATTTAATGGTAATTCATTAAACTAAAAAGAGGCGGGTGGGTGTAAATATGAAAAAGGGAATTCTCTTTCCTATATTTTTGGTCCTAATGTTAGTACTTTTAGCTGCTTGTGGTAGTGAAACGGGATCAGGTTCTACTGATGAAGGGACAAGTAAAAATACAGGTAAAAAAGAATTTGTCACAATTGCAGCAGGATCGTCCGGGGGGACGTATTACTTAATAGGTTCAGGTATTGTAAGCCAGCTAAATAAGTATGAATCAAATATTACTGCAAACTCAGAAGTTACAAACGGTACTGCTGAAAATATTGGATTGTTAGGGAGTGACTCAGTAAATTTCGGAATAATCCTCGCTGATGTTGCATACCGAGCTCAAAATGGACTTAGTGAATATGAAGGGAAAGCACAAGACAATTTACGAATTATAATGAAGGGACATCCCAATGACCTGCAAATCGTTGTGTTGGAGGATTCAGGAATTAACTCGATGAGTGATTTACGTGGTAAGCGAGTGTCACTGGCTTATGGTCTACCTGATTTAACAGCGGAAATATTAGAAACAGCGGATGGTTTAGTAAGAGATAAAGATTACAAGTCAGAAATACTTCCTTTTAATGATGCTATTTCAGCCATGAAGGATGGTCATATTGATGCGATTACATTTTTATCAGGTAAACCTGTAGCATCTATTTCAGATATTTCGGCGACACATGATATTAAAATCCTCCCAGTTTCGAAAGAGGAGCAAAAGAAGGTAACAGATAAATATAGCTACTTCGAAACTAGTGTTGTTGAGGCTGGAACCTATCAAGGGCAAGATACTGAAATCCCAACATTAAAAATATCAGCATTCCTACTAACAAACGAAGAGGTTTCAGAAGACTTGGTATACAAGGTTACGAAATCTGTATTAGAGTATCCAGGTGAATTCTCAAATATTCACTCTGCTGCAAAATATTGGACGCTACCAGAGGCTGCAAAAGGATTCCATATCCCTGCTCATCCTGGTGCGATTAAGTATTACAAAGAAAAAGGAATCGAGATTGAATGAGTGCCGAGCGTTTTGCAATAAAAATAATTTATATACTAGCAATTGCCCTCTCATTATTCCAGCTTTGGGTTGCTAGTAATGGATTACTAACACAATATCAGCTAAGGGGTACACATTTAGGGTTGGTCCTTGTGCTAGTATACCTCACTATGATTCACAAATCATTACAAGCAGAAAAAACAAACTGGATTCGAGCATCCATTGGCTTGCTAGGTGTTATAGCAGTTGCATGGTTTTCCAGTTATATCGTGATAACGGACCAACAGCTTTTCTATAATGCGAGTAACCCTAGTGCGTTAGAAATTTTTCTAGGTATATTGAGTATCATTGCGATTCTAGAAGCGACCCGTTTTTTAATGGGATGGGTCCTTCCTTTACTTGCTATCATTGCTCTTGCTTATGCATTTTTGGGACCACATTTACCAAGCTTATTCGCTCATCGGGGATACTCTGTTGAGCGGCTTGTCAGTACATTGTATATGGGAGGCGAAGGAATCTATGGTCCTCCAATTGCTGCAACAGCAACGTTTGTAGCGATATTCGTTATTTTTGGTTCCTTCCTATTACATTCAGGTGCAGGTAATATTTTCGTCGATATTGCCTTTAGTTTGTTTGGAAAAGTCCGGGGGGGTCCTGCGAAAATGTCAGTTGTTTCAAGTAGTTTTTTTGGAATGGTATCTGGTAGCCCAGTTGCGAATGTAGTAAGTACTGGCACGCTTTCCATCCCACTTATGATCAAAAACGGATATAAACCACATGTCGCAGCTGCGATTGAAGCAACCTCGTCAACCGGAGGGCAACTTGTTCCGCCTGTGTTAGGAGCAGCAGCCTTCTTAATGGCAGAAGTAACTGCCATTCCGTACTTGGAAATTGTGAAGGCATCTATCATACCGGCGCTTGTGTTTTATTTCGCCATTTTTATTATGGTTGATTTTGAAGCAGGAAAACATGGTCTCAAAGGACTTAAGAAGGAAGAACTACCAAGATTTAAAAACGTAATGATGAGTGGTTGGAATTTACTGCTTCCAATTGCTGTTCTAATCTACATTTTAGTAGTTGCAAAGATGACTCCAATGAGTGCAGCTTTTTGGTCCATCGTCTCTGTTATTGTTTTTTCGTTCTTCCAACGAGCAACAAGAATGAACTGGAAAATGATAAAAGACGCCCTTATTTCTGGCGGTGAAAATCTGATGGAGGTTGTTAGTGCATGTGCAACAGCGGGTATTATTATTGGAGTATTAAATTTAACAGGATTGGGTTTAAAGTTCTCCACCATTTTAGTTTCCATCTCTGGAGGACATTTGTTCCTGTTACTTGTGCTTGCAGCATTAGCATCAATTGTGTTGGGAATGGGTCTCCCAGCAGTTGGAGTTTATTTAGTACTATCTGTCTTAGTTGCACCGTCTTTAGTTGAACTCGGGGTTAGTGTTATATCAGCACACTTCTTTATCTTCTATTTTGGGGTTTTATCTTCGATTACTCCTCCAATCGCATTAGCAGCGTATGCTGCAGGAGGGATTGCGAAGGCTGACCCGATGAAAACAGGATTTACAGCAGTGAAACTTGCAGCAGCTGCCTATATTTTTCCATTTATTTTCATCATGCAACCTTCTCTGCTGACATTAGATGGTAGTTTGTTAGAGCTTGGATTTGATATTATTACCTCTTTGATCGGTACGTTTGCAATCGCAATTGCATTACAAGGGTATCCGTTAAAAGGAAGGTTTGTTGTCATTAAAAGGCTGATTGCGTTTGCTTTAAGTATTTGTTTAATAATCCCTAACGGTATAATCAGTTTAATAGGTCTATTGATTTTAATAATTTTACTCGCACCGAATTTAAAGAATATTATAAAATTCGGTCGACTTACTAGTATGAAGAGAGGGGCTTAATAGAAGATGGGATTTCGTATTGGTATAGATACTGGAGGTACATTTACGGATGTAGCTTTAATAAATGAGAATAACGGTCAACTTTATGCAGCCAAAGTACCCTCTACACCTCATAATCCATCAGAAGCAATTATACAAGGGATGGAGAAGATTTTAAGTGAAACGGGAGTAAAGGAAAGTGAAATCAGCTTTTTTATTCATGGTACCACGGTAGCTACAAATGCTCTTCTTGAGCAAAAAGGAGCCATTACTGCGTTAATAACCACAGAAGGGTTTAAAGATGTCCTTGAAATTGGGAGACAGACTAGACCAAAATTATACGATTTTAGAGCAAGAAAGCCTAGTCCGTTAATCCCGAGGCACTTACGTGTTGAGGCAGCAGAAAGAATTCGATCAAACGGTGAGATTATTACACCTATTCAAGTCAGTCAGTTGGAGCAAGTGTTAGACGAGTTAAAACGGCAAGGTGTAGAAGCCATCTCGGTTTGTCTACTGAATTCCTATATTAATGATACACACGAACGTATAGTTAAAAAAATTATAGAAGAAAAATTACCACATGTATACGTATCATTGTCTAGCGAAGTGTTATCTGAATATCGTGAATTTGAACGAACAAGTACAACCGTGATTAATTCTTATGTTATGCCGAAAATGAAAAAATACTTGAATCAGTTACATCAAGAGCTAAAAAAGCGGGATGTCTCATCTGATTTATATATTATGCAATCAAATGGGGGCATCATTAGTACAGAAACCGCTACAGAAGTACCTGCACGCACCGTTCTTTCTGGTCCAGCTGGAGGAGCTATGGCGGGAATTACAATTTCCCAAATGACAGGAAGAGAAAACCTAATCACAATTGACATGGGCGGTACGAGTTTAGATACATGCTTAATTGAAAAGGGTCAGCCACATTTTACGACAATGAGTGAGATTGGGAGTATGCCAATTAAATTACCAATGGTAGAAATGCATACCATTGGTTCAGGTGGCGGAAGTATTGCTTGGATTGATGCAGGTGGTGCTTTGTGTGTTGGACCTCATAGTGCGGGTGCCTTCCCAGGACCTGTCTGTTATGGCCGCGGTGGAATTGAACCGACTGTTACGGATGCTAATGTAATCCTTGGTAGATTGAACCCGGATTACATTCTTGGTGGGGAAATGAAAATGGATGTTGAGGCGGCCAGGCAAGTAGTCTATGAAAAAATTGCAAAACCATTAGGAATGAGTGTTGAAAAAGCAGCAGAAGGAATCATCCGAGTTGTGAATGCAAATATGGTTCGTGGGATTCATGTAGTTTCTGTTGAAAAAGGTCACGATCCTCGTGATTTCTCCTTGGTCGCATTTGGTGGAGCAGGACCTGTAAATGCTATTGATCTCGGGATGGAATTAGGCTGCCCTGAAATCATCGTTCCAAAATATCCAGGTATTACATGTGCTATCGGCATGCTAAGCTCGAATATCAAACAAGATTATGTGCAAACTTTCTTATTTGATGTAGGAAAATTAAATGTCGAGGATATGAAAACTATCTATCGTAGACTTGAAGAAAAAGCAAGTGAACAGATGGAAAAGGAAGGATTAGTTGGTGACAAGGTTACGATAGTAAAAAGCATGGACCTACGCTACAAAGGACAGTCTTATGAACTAACAGTATCGATAGGCAACCATGAACTTAATCAGGGACAAATAAACCAGACTGTTAAGGAATTCCATAAGCAATATCAAAAATTATATGGGTATAGTCAAGAAGAAAATCCGCTTGAAGTCGTGAACCTTCGATTAATCGCCATTGGGCATGTAGAAAACATTGATTTTTCATACGTGCAACAGCAAAAAGGTGTGATGCCACAGCCTATTCAGAGACGAAAGGTGTACTTTCATGGTGAATTCATAGAGTCGAATATTTATAATCGTAATTCATTTACAGAAGGCTCAAGAATCCACGGTCCAGCGGTTATTGAACAATTAGATTCCACAATAGTGGTTTATCCTAAACAAGAAGCTGTTTGTGATACTTACGGAAATTTAGTCATTCAATTATAGCAGGGAGGCGGTCTCCATTTTGAAGACGGCAATTGATGGAGTTACAATTGAGGTTATGAGAAATGCATTACAATCAATCGCTGAGGAGATGGGGGTAACCCTAATCAGAACAGCATTATCCCCTAATATTAAGGATAGAATGGACTGTTCATCAGCCATTTACACGAAGGAAGGAAAATTAATCTCACAAGCAGAACACATTCCGTTACATTTAGGATTAATGCCATCAGTTGTGGAAAAGGTTTTGAAAACTTATCCACCAGAGAAGCTAAAAGAAGGAGATGCGATTTTAATTAATGACCCCTATATAAGTGGGTCCCATCTTCCAGATATCTTTTTGATCTCACCAGTATTTGTGGATGGAAAAATAGTTGCGATTGCAGGGAACATTGCACACCACGTTGATGTTGGAGGGATGACACCTGGGAGTGCATCCACAACTGCGACTGAGATTTTCCAAGAAGGGTTACGTATCCCGTCGGTGAAAATTAGAAACGAAGGCGTTATTAATGATGATATATTAAGATTGTTTCAAGCAAATGTTCGTTCTCAAGAAACGTATGGTGATTTATACGCTCAAATAGCGGCAAATAATATCGCAGAAACTCGTTTAAAGGAACTATTTGCCCGTTATCAAGCTGATTTTCTTGAGGATTGTATGAATGAGATTATGGATTATTCGGAAAGACGTATGAAAGCTGCAATTAAACGAGTACCAAATGGTGAATATTCGTTTGAGGATTATCTTGAAGGGGACGGACTTAGTGATGAGCTTTTCAAAATTATGGTGAAAGTATCAATTAAAGATGAAGAAGTTTATCTAGATTTTACTGGTACAGACCAACAAGCTAGAGGTTCGATTAATTCAACCATTGGGGTAACAAAAGCTTGTGCATATTATACCATTAAGGCATTATTTGATGCAGACATTCCAAGTAATGCAGGTACATTTAGACCGATACATGTAATCGCACCAGAAGGAACACTAGTAAATCCAAAGTTTCCTGCCCCTGTATCAAATGGAAATGCAAATACATCACAACGGATTGTTGACACGATATTTGGCGCGTTAGCTCAAGCCTTACCTGAAAAATCAATGGCTGCATGTACAGGCTCGATGAATGGATTAACGATTGGCGGATTTGATTATGAAAGTAATCAATATTTCTCTTATGTAGAAACAACTGGCGGTGGGCAAGGGGGTCTTCTTGGTATGGATGGCGCGGATGGTGCACATACAAATATGACAAATACAAGAAACACCCCTATCGAAGTGATTGAGCAATCATATCCGATTTTTATAAAAAGGTATGGATTAGCTGAAGACAGTGGTGGAAGTGGTAAATACCGTGGTGGTATGGGAATTATCCGAGAAATTGTTATAGAATGTGAGGAAGCAACACTTTCCCTACGGACAGAAAGAAAGCGTTTATCACCTTGGGGATTGTTTGGTGGCAAAAATGGAAAACCCTCAAAATGTCTGTTAACTAATGGGGAAACAGGTGAAACAATTGAACTCCCACCAAAGGCGACCATTAAAGTTAAAAAGGGTGATACCTTGTTGTTGCAAACAGCGGGTGGTGGCGGGTATATGGATCCATTAGAACGAAGCAATCAGTTCATAGCAAACGATATCCTTTCTGGAGCAACAAGTATCGAAAAAGCAAGAAAAGACTATCATTTTTTATATGTAAAACAATCCTAGTTTACTATAGTTAAACTACCCACATTTAGATGTGGGTAGTTTTAAGAAAATACGTGAGTCTTTCCATTATTCTTTTTTCAAGAAAAGTTGGTGATTATTATTAAAGCGCCTTTAGTAAAGGACAGACAATCGATGAAAGGCTCCGTTATGATTGCTTACTTTCCAATTATTTTTTATCTCTTTATCATACTGTTTTTATCCTTGAATATAATTGGACATATTCTAGGGATGCAATTTCAGAACCTAGAATCATTTATAAGCTTGTTTTTGTTCTGCTTTTCTATATTTTTATTAAAAAATATGGCAAAAATCTTCCCAATTCTATTATTGATTTTGGCAAGTACTATCTGCATGTTTACAAATCAAGTAACTGTGTTGGATATATTTTGGAAAGGTACGTTGGAATTAGCTGATATAATTGTCCTAATCCTTATTGTCCCATTAATAGGCTGGGTCATCCAACACGAAAATTATATTGACTCCATTTTTTTGAAGGCGAGGATTTTCTTAAAATCAAGTGTACAGTACTTTACTGGGGTTATGGTGTTTACCCAAGTACTGTCACACTTTTTGTTAATTGGATCAATCCCACTCATTTATCAATTTGTTAATGATAATATAAAAGGTTCTTCCAATGGTATTGAGTATTTAAAAAACCTGAGTATTTTAAGGGGATTTGCTTTAGGAACACTATGGGTGGTAACTATTCCAAGTTTTTCGTATTCAGTAAAGGCTTCCGGTGCATCATTAATCAGTGTTATGGTACAGGGATTCATCGTATCAACCATTGCAATCATCCTATCATTACTTCTCTTCTATTATCGGGATAAATCAGGATGGGCAGACGCAACAGCATTAATCCAAGATAAAATCATGGGTATTGATCATCAGGTAGATAAGGGCTACATGAATAAATGTATAAAAGAGTTTTTCATATTATTTCTCTCTTTTTTGGTTATCTCAATCACACTACATATGTATGTAGGTTGGGATTTATTAGTCGTTGTTCCTCAGGTCACAATTATTTGTGTCCTAGCATACTTTCTTCTAAAAAAATCGCTACCTAAATTGAAAAATCATAGCAAACAATACTTTTTTAAAGACATTTTGAATAAAAGTGAAGAACTTAGCATATATTTTTCTGTCAGTATATTTATCTTTGCCGTTCGGGTGTCAGATATAGGTGTGTATATTGTCGACCTTCTGAATCTAATAACTTCATTGCCCTGGATAAATTTATACATGCTACTACCATTCTTAATGCTACTATTAGGATTCGCAGGGTTAGGGCCATTAACCTCAATGATTCTAGTCGGCGGTTTGCTATTAAACCTTCCTATTCCGTTCACCCCAGAACTACTCGTTCTTTCACTCACAGTAGGCAGCGCAATCAGTACAATGATGTCACCAATTGGTGTTTCCGTCATTATGCTAAGCACAAACGGCCATGTCGGAAAATTTACTCTAAGCATAAAAAGCAACTATGTATTTTGCACATTGCTCTACCTCATTTCCCAAATATATATACAGGTGGCTTTGGTATTTGGTTAGGAAACAGGGGGACAGTTCTTGCGATGCATTTTAATAAAGGTTAGTGATGTTGACAACCTCTTATTTGGGACGGGAATTAAAGAAATCAAGTATTACTATGAGGTAGTTTTCTCGGCCAACTAGCATCAGTAAGTTATGAGGAAAGTCTTGTTTACAACAAGTCACCAACAACGATGAATCAGCTAATGAACGAGCGGTATCAAAAGAATATCTTCACGGTGAGTCGTCAGGTATATATAGCGACAAGCATACGAAAAGCCTGGATATGGTTGTTTTTATTAACGGATTACCTCTTATTGTGATGGAATTGAAAAATCAATTCACAGGACAAACAGTTGAGCACGCTATGAATCAGTTCAAAAAAGACCGTGATCCAAAAGAGTAGCTTTTTAGGTTTAACGAGCGTGTCATTGTTTACTTTGCCGTTGATCCAGATCAAGTATTTTGGCGACTGAGCTGAAGAAATCCAATACATACTTCTTACCCTTCAATAAAGGGAATAACGGCGGCAAAGGAAATCCGACTGTTTATAATAATTACCGTACACATTATTTATGGGAAGAAGTTTTACTCCCTGATAGTTTGTTAGATATATTATTCCGATTTGTGTTTGTAAAGAAGGATGATCATGTTGCTGGTCCGGATGAAGAAATTATGTATCACTGGACGAAAGAAATATGTGAATACCGCCTTCATTATCATTTTGAGAGGAAAGGCAAACAAACCATTATCCATTAATTTGGATAATGGTTTTTACTATCCGCAAGAATGTATCATAACTATAGAGCAATTCGGGTCAGTCCCCCGGTACTGTAAAGTTTTACAGAGCTGCGGGACTGACCCTTTGAATCCGGAAGAATGGTAAGCCATCAAGACCGATTATTTGAAACCTATAAATTGAGGATGTTGGTGGATGCCATTCTATCCGCACGATTTGTTACCGAAGAACAAGCAACAAAACTCATTAACAAGCTTAAGAAACTTACGAGTTATCATTTTGCGAAAGCTCTTTCCAGTCCCATTAAATATAATAAATCAATGGACCATATATTTGGGCTAACAAAGGTTTATATTGATAAAATTCATCATGCGATTGAAGAAAGAAAAGTAATTACCTTCAAATACGGGAAGTTTACAATCGACCGGCAGTTTGAGTTAAATCGTAAAAGCCAAGAATATGTATACCATCCATATGCCCTTGTCTGGGAACAAGGGTTTTATTACCTGATTGGCCAAAAGGAAAATAAGGAAGGTTTAAGCAGCAACCGGGTTGATCGATTACGGGAGGTAGAGATTACACCCACAGCACTTTAAACGCAAAGAATATCATTTGTATGATTATTTGCATCGTACGTTCAATATGTTCGCCGGCCGTGATACCTGGGTGGAAATTGAATTTAAAGACAAAGGCCTCATCAATCAGATTATCGATAAATTCGGCCTGGAAGCCGGTATTCAAGAGGTTACAAAACACCTTTATCTTAAGAACCAAAGTCAATGGCGAAGGCTTCTTCAATTGGCTTCGTGGGTGGGGGAGTAAAGCCAAAATTCTCTCCCCAGCCTCACTGGTGGAGCAGATGAAAGAAGAAGCAAGAAAAATGATGGACTTGAACTCATAGGGTGTGCCGATTTTGCGATAGACGAACCAAAAGGAGGTGAATTTTTATGATAGAAAAACCAATTTTCCCTTATAGCAGCGAATTTATATCAGATGACGATAGCAATTTTCTAGGTGAATATGCCGGTGCATTAATAGCAGTTCAAAACTATTATAATAATTATGTCACAACCGGAAGTGTAGCTTTGATACAAGCAAGTGTGTTTGAATATCTATTTCTAGTGGACCAGCATGATGGAAAATCTGATGTATTAAAAGTAAAGATAAGCGACGGAGTTGTTGAGCTTGTCTCTCAATTTGATAAACTAAAGTTGAGAAACGAATAGTACGTTTGATTTACGGAAAACAAGCAGTAACATGATAAGTGCTGCTTGTTTTATTTCTTCTTCCCTACATAAAACAACTTTTTATTTCTATTAATATGCTCATATAAGGAAGTAATCGAGTATTTTTTAAAGATGCAGGGCTGGATTTCCAGTAGTGATGATGAAGAAGATTACTACAATAGCAGGTAGCGAGTTTCCGGTGAACATGAATGACTACCATTTTAGATGGAGAGCCTTTGCTAACCAATTAATAAACTATATTACTCTAATAAAAACAAATTGCGGCTGGAAAAGAATGGTCAACCATCAAATGCGAGATTTTGAATGTGATACAAAGTAATAAGTAGAAAAACACTACTTTAAGAGGTGTTTTTTACTGCACAGACTTTTGGTAGAGAGAAGGTAGCTCCCTTTTAATCATTAGTAAATAGTAGTAAAATTAGAAAGAATGCTAGAGATAAAAGTTTCCTGTTAAAGGAGGTTATTCGATGAGTGACTACAATGGATTATTTAGTTTTGTTGGTAATTTTTCAAGAGAATTATTGGATTTGATTATTCAGTTAGAAGAGGCACTATTTACACAACCGCAAACTGTCCTTATGCAAGCGAGACTATACACTGAACAGCTTGTTAAAACCATCAGTAAGGAAGAGGGAATAGAAAATGTTTATCCTTTAAAGCATGCAGAGCGTATTCATAAACTGTTCCGGCAAAATGCGATAGAAGAAAATATTTATATTAAGCTGGAATGGGTTCGGAAAAAAGGTAATAAGGCCGCTCATGATGTTTCGTCTGTGGATTTTGAGGATGGATACAAGGCACACAAATACTTGTTTGAAATAAGTGTTTGGTATATGCAAGTCTATGTAAGTTATGATTTTGAAGCGCCAATATATAAGCTGCCAAACCCTAAAAAGGAAGGCACCCATGTCCCAAAAGAGGAATTAGATACGCTTATTAAGCCTTTCATAGTTCAATCTCTCAAGCAGATGGATGAATTACGTAAAGAGCTTCAGCGTGAGCTTGAGAAAATCAAAAAAGCAAAGGAACTTGTTCTTGAAAGGGTAGAAACGTCTGACGAAAAACCTGAAACAGTTCAATTTTCCTTGCTTAAATATCTGAAGGAACATGAAATTACATATATTGATAAGCGTGACAAAAATGGAGCATTATGGATTCTTGGAGGATGGGAATTAAATGAGAAACTGTTGCCACTAAAGGGACAACGAATCTATTTCCGCTTTATGAAAAAAGGGAGTCGGGCCACGGATTACCAGCCAGCCTGGTTTCTTTTAAATAAACAATTAAAAGATCCTGAAGTAGAGGAAAACGACTTGATTTCTTCCAATCAACCTGTTGAAAAAAAACAGGAGGAAGAAAAATTAGTCCAAGAGAATACCGTTTCTTCGATTTATTTAAAAGAGGTTACTTCGGATTTTTGGCATAAAGAAGGACAATTACTGATTCCACACGCTCTATTAGATCAGGCAATAATGAAATCTTCGTTAACCGGAATCAAGAAATTAGTCCATTATGTATCGATACAGACTTWCAGTGACTTGACCGAAGAACATCTTCGCTCAATTTATAAGTCTTCACAAGAAGATTTTCATTATGTAATACAAGATTTGTTTTGGCTTGGATGTCGGTTTGATGGTCGTTTAGCAGCCTTTCAACCCTTACCTATTGGGATCCAGGAACATTGTTTAGTGGTCAAAGGGAAAGGTGAGGAAGAAATCAGGCTTTTGCTTCCTGCTCCGATTGCCAAGAGGTTTTTGGATAAAGGGATTTATCAGTTGATTGATTTGCATGGTTCTCTTAGTCAATCAATCAGATGGCTGACGAAAGTAGACGTACAAATTGTCGTAGAACAATTGGCTAATACACTCGGGAAAAGTGTGATTATTCAGGAAGCAGAGCCTAAACACAGCGAGCAGCCAATTCAGGAACGCACACCTGTCGACCGAATCGAAGTGGAAACGATTGTAGCCGCCTGTCAGGAATTCCCTCTGCCATTGTCTTTCCAAGGGGAATCGATGGAGATTCGCAATGATTTGGCTCAGCTTCCCATTGACGAGTTAGGAATACATGGCTGTGATAACATGATTCGGCAGTTAATGGACAAAAAACTAACGATACTAAAGGATTTCCCATCAGTATTAGATGAACTTCATATGCTTCTTAGAAGTGTTGGAGCAGGGACGGTCAAGAAGTTTTGGAAGCAGCTGGGTGAGCTAAACGGCAGGGAGTTGCCGCAGGTCAAACCAGAATACGATGAACTCGGCAATAAACTGGTTATTTTGCAAAATCAAATGGTAACGATTCCTACCACCTTTTTCAACCAACCGTTACTGGCGGAGGATTTTCCTTTTGCTGAAAAATCAATAAATAATATCATTGCAACAGGGATTAAAACATGGGGTGATTTGCCTTTCGAATTTGAAGAAATCGGTAAAGTAGAAGGGGTTGGCAAAAAGAAAGTTGAAACGATTTTTTATCGTTTTCTGGTGTTACTGGAAATCGCCAAGAAGCAACATGAATTTGAGCAAATGTCTCCTGCGGAAAGGCTGAATCATGAGCTTGCCGAATTTGAGAACTGGTTTACAAAATTATTGCAAGACAAAGAATTCCTTAAAGCAGAAAAGGTATCGGCTCGTTACCTGAAAATTACCCACCGACGCTACTCAACGATGTTGGCGGAAGGTAAGCATTTAACGTTAGAAGTGCTAGGTGAACAAGAAGGGGTAACCCGGGAGCGCGTTAGGCAGATACTTGCAAAAGGAGATACCAGGGTTGTCAATCGAATGAATGGACTGATAACGCTCCTAAAGCAGCAGCTAAAAGAAAATAACCATTTTATGATACTTCCTTTTACGTTGGACCCAGCTCTTTTTAACCATTTTATTTTAAAAACAGCTCTGGAATATGCGGATTTTATACTTGAACCGATGGAGGATGAAATTTTACTGTCCGATTTTGATAAAGACGAAATGGAGGAATATCAGGCAAATATTAAAGCCGATATCGAGAAAGCTTTTTATCTGCATGTTATTACCCCAACGGACTTTCAAGTCTATTGCATGGAAAAAGGGGAAGAGGATGGAGTCGATCCTAAGGTTATCGAAATCATCGCGTACCGTCATATTAAATGGCTGTCGGCTGAGCAAGGTGTTTTAAAAGGAATGAGAAAATTCCATGCCGTCGAAATGGTTATGCTCCAATATCCTGAGGGAGTTGAAGTATACAAAAAGGAAGATGAGCTGAATGAAAAAGCGAATGACATCATACCAGGTGAATTTACAGGTGTGCGCGATTTTCAGGCGATTGCGACACGAAATGATTTATCTGACCGGATTTTTTTATGGGGCAGGGGTGTGTATATCCACGCATCGTTTGTAACCACAGATGCTGAGTGGGTTCATCATGTAGAAAGTATTGCGGAGAAGTGGTTAGAGACACAGGATTTTATCCATGTTCGCAAGCTATATGAAGAGGTAGAAAAGGAAGCAGAAAAGCGGAAAGTGCCGAATGAATATGCTCTCTATACACTTCTTAGACGTAATGCTACCGGCAAGATTGCAATGACAAAGTTCCCATTTGTTCAACCAGAAGGAGCTGAAAAGCAGATGAATGCAGATTATATTGAGCAATTCATTCGTGAGAGATGCGGAAATGTTGAACTAAAGGATCTGGTCGAGCTTTTTGTGAAGAAGAGAGGCTGGAAGAGATTTACGCTGGAATTCACACTTTCTACCAATGAGCGATTCCTTCAATATAAACACGGAAACTATACGCTTCTGTCTTATTATGCTCACATTCAATTGAAGGATATTCCATTTGTTGTATCTGCCATACAGGAAAAGCTGAACGGGTCTCCATTTATGTCAATTGCCTCTGTATTTGCTGATTATGAGGTGATTTTAAAAAGCCTTGGAATTGAAACAAAATATATCCTTTATTCGATTTTAAAGAACAGGGATGGCATCGAAGCTACTTTCCCTCATTTCCCGTATGTGGTGGCATTGAACCATAAACTTGATTCGATATCAGGTGTCCGCTATATTGAACAGTTTATCTTGGAGCAGGAAGACATTGTGGCCCGGGAAGAGGTAGTGGAATGGGTGGAGAATCTGTTTGGTGAAGGCGATAGGATTTTAGATATTGCTCTATCACAAGTTCCTGAGATTCTCTATTACGCTAAAGGCCAATATGGAGAATATATCCATCGTCAAGTTATCGATTTAGACGAAATGAAGGAAAACCAATTACATGGAACGATAAAGGCCCGCTTGCAGCAAGTAATTAAAGCTAAAGGAAGAGAATATGCAATGGTCAGTGAGTTGTTCGAGCCTACCTTGTTTCCAGTACTGGCAGGAGGAATACAGTGGTCATCGGATTTATTAGAGGATGTTCTTAAAAAGTCAGGCAAATGGACGATCATTGGTTCATATGGAGAAATCATCTTATCCGGAGACTCGAAGATCTCGGATGAAGTTGCCTTCCTTGATTATGTCCTTTCCCATCACTTTAAAGGAGCTGCTAAACTAAATGAATTTCTGCGATTCCTGACAAACATTCGCTATTCGAGTGGAAAATTGTTATTTACAGCCGAAGATGCGATGCGAAAAGGTGAGGCACGATATGTGCTTGACGGGGATGAAATCATATTAAAAAGTTTAATGAAAGGAGTCAAGTGATTATGGATAGTGTGTTAATGGCGAGATTGTCCTCTTTATTAGAAGAAGAAGATCCACTTGTCCTTGAACTGATCCTCGAAACCGTTAAACAAGTGGAAGAAAATCAGCTATCTGTCGAGGCTCATGCGAAAAAAATAGAAAGACTACTGGACCGAAAACTAATCCAGATGGGAAGTGAAGATAAATGATTATACATTCACTAGAAATGGAACATTTCCGCCAATATTACGGCCGCCAGTTGATACAATTTGCCTCCTCAAATGAAGAACAAATTGTGACAGTCATTCTTGGTGAAAACGGGAGGGGAAAGACAGGTATTTACCGGGCAATCATGTTGGCGATTTTCGGCGATTACAAGCTTGAGCAGGATTCGGGCGAAGCGGAAATCATTTTGACCAATCTTAAAGCACTTGAAGAGCATCCGGAAGGGCTGAAAAGTTCAGTAACGCTTTCTTTTCAACACAACAAACATACTTATAAAGTGACTCGGACATGTTTTGCCAGGAAACTTCCGGATGGGGCCATTAAGGAGCAATTATTTAGTGTCTTAATGGTAAATGAAACTACAAATGAATCGTGGTCGACGGAAAGGGATATTCAGGAGGTCATTCGAAAAATGGTGGATGAACGGGTTAAACATTACTTCTTTTTTGATGGAGAAAGAATTGAACGCCTCACCCGCGTGGCTGCCTCTCAACGAGAAGAGATCGCAGTCGGGATAAAGAACCTTTTGAAAATTGACCATGTTATCAAATCAAAAGAGGTCCTGAATAAAGTATTAACTTCTGTTAAGAAGGATCTTGAAAAACACTCAAAGGGTGAATATAAAAAGGCCTTTCTTGAGCTCTCAGAGAAAGAGCAGAAAGCAGCCCAGCTGGTTGAACGGCAATCTGAACTAAAAAATCTAATAATCAACTCTGAAAACAGGCTGTCTGAAATTGATGAACAATTGAAGAAGTTTGAAAGCAGCAAGGCATTATTTTTAGAGAGGGAAGAGCTTGAAAAAGAAGGAGTGCAAATCAATAACGCGATTGCTTCAAAGATGGAGCAGCTGAAGAAAATGAACAAATACCTTCCGCTATTGCTAGGTGAAGATACCTACCACCTAACATTGGCCAGACTCCGTGGTGAAATCGATAGTACAGATAAAATCGGGATCCAATCTTCATTAATTAGCCAGTTGCTTGGGGACATGCGCTGTATTTGCGGAACTGATCTACATGAACTTACACGAGGACATCAGCAGTTGATGGCATTGAAAATATCGGTTGAAGCTTACGAGAAAAATAAAGATCTCTATGACCTTTATGAATCATTGCAAAAATTGCTTTCTTACCTGGAAGGCAGGGTGGAAACGACTTCTTATATTGCCGATGAGTTGAAGCAGCTGCATGTCCAGCAGGAAGAAGTAAGATGGAGGCTGGATGAATTGAACCTCCGCCTCCAGACAGTCGGTGAACAAGAAATCAACTCGCTAAATGATGAGCGGAACCAACTAACCCGGACGTTGGCTCAACTAAATTATGATTCTAAGCAGCATATGATTGAACAAGAAGAGTTGAAAAAAGAGCTGGAGCGTTTGGAGGTACATGTAAAAGAGCTCAAACGAAAATCCGGAATTCGTGAGCAACTACTGCAAAAGCATGATGTACTAAAAAGCTCGATTTCATCAATCTCAGCTTTGATTGAAACGTTTGAACAGGAAGTCATGGAAGAGTTGGAGCGTGCAACCCAGCAAAATCTGCATTACTTACTAGATGATGCTGGCCAGGCAATGATGAGAAAAGTGAAAATTAATCAAGATTATTCACTAGAAATTCTGAATGCTTTCAACCAGCCATTCTTGGCAAACATTTCTCAAGGGCAGCGTCAAGTCCTCTCAATCAGCTTTATCACAGCATTGGCCCAAGTAGCAGGAGGAAGTACCACTCTTGAGATGTCACTGTTGATGGATACACCGTTTGGAAGGCTATCATCGATTCATCAGCAAGGACTAATTGAGTATTTACCACAGATCTGTTCTCAGTGGGTCTTGCTTGTGACAGACCGTGAATTTGGCGCAGAAGAAAAGGCTCTTTTTGCACAGACAAATCGAATTGGAAAGTATTATAGATTAAATTCAAAAGGGCCTGGTGAAACCTTAATTGAAGAAGTAGATATGTCGGAATTGCATAGGAGGAAATGGAATGGGTGAAATCGGACAACTTCGAATCTATGTTGCAGAAAAACATTTTCCCGTTTATCAAGAGCTGGGAAAGACGTTATTTTCTCAAAACAGTGATTTTTTTATCTTTTGTGTGTTTGCAGGCAGCAGGCTTAATCAAGCAAATGAGATCTCAAAGAAGCAGGAACTGTGCCGTGCGGTTACATTATCAGAGCACGATTGGATTTCCCTAAAATCCATATACTTTAATAATCATGGGGAAGTAGGGACCTATAAAGAAATCACACAGCTGGCTGAGAAATATGCGCATGCAGGGATAACACATATGATTGACAACAAACTTATGGAGTTCCTCATGCAGGACGAGGCCGAAAGATTTCACTTAAAAGGAAACCTTAATGAACTTCAAATGAAGATTATGGAGTATGTGTTGAAGAGTAAAGAAGAAGCACCTTTTTAGTTACGTAAAGTCCCGTAACATCATACGGGGCTTTTTATGATGTGGCAGGGTGTATTTGGTAACGTAAAAGTGAGCCACCATATTAATTGAAAACTGAGCCACTTTTGATAGACAATTAACCCTAATGACATATTAGGGGGATATCAGGAGTGATCACGTTGGACCAGAAACAGAAAATAATTAAAATGTACATGGAGGGTAAAAGTAAACGGGGTATTGCAAAAATTACAAAAAAATCCAGGAACACAGTAGCTAAGTACATTCGTGAGTTTGAGGAAAGTAAACTAGAGGATGTGCGAAAGTTACCCATACCAGAAAGTGTAATGAGTCCGCCAACTTATAAGAAAA
>NZ_MSLS01000038.1 GCF_001940785.1 Bacillus sp. MRMR6 | reverse complement strand
AATTGGTGGCACGGCATTGCGACCGTTATCCAGACAATATTTATCTTTTAATTCTTCAATTATGAATGAAAAGTCGACTAGTTTTTTAATTTGGCGAAGCATATTATCTTTTGGAACAATGAGATCATAAATTCCTATATATGGGCTAAGATTAAATGAATCTTGAAAGGAAATCATTTCGGTACCACCTTTAAAGTCTTGTTACCTTAATTATAAAATAAAAAGCAGTTGAAGGGTTGATAAAATCAACCTTCAACTGCCTCAAAACAAAGGACTTTTTCAGTGCCCTCCGTTCCGACCTGCGGGGTCTCACTTGGTTCGTGTTCCTGCAGGACATTGATTAACATCCTGAATATGCCCACGCACGAAGAAAATGCGCTAGCATTTTCGAGGAGTCTCGCAAATTTCGCAAAAATCAGTTGAATTCATCTTTAACCTGGCTGTTTGTTAAAAGAAACAGACCGAGTTTCTAATCAGGAACCCGGTCTGTTTTTTTATTAAACGATTTCAAATTCGGTTATGTTTCGGTCGATGACTCGTGCGCCTCCAAAGAAGACTAGGTTTCCGTTTGCTGTTGAAAAAACGTTAGAAGCGATGATTGCTTCCATCGATAGTTTTACTATTGCTGGGTCAATTGGTTCTTTTGGATTTTCAACGATTATTCGAGCTGTCTTTCCATTCTCAGTGACAAATTGTAATTCTAGTGTTTTTGCCATTCTATTCACCTCCTATTCTTCCACCAATTTTTAGACCTCTTATTAGCCTAATAAATCAGATGTATCCATTCGTTCTACTCGGCTTAGGTTATCACTGCTCAGGGTGTATAGAGCTTGTGCAGCCTGAAAAAGTTGTTCTGTCGTTGATTCCCTCTTGACATTGTTAAACGTCTTAAACTTATAGATTGCTCTCCCTTCATCATCCATGCCCGCTTGGAAAACCAAGCGAAGCTTAGTAGTTGCTAAAATTGCTTCTGCCATGCTTGCTCACCTCCTTTCACCTTCTATATACATAAAAGCTGAAAAAAAAGTTAGGCAGAGGAAAAATAAAAACTAGGAAAGGCACCTTATAATATAGCGGTGCCTTTCCTAGTCTTAAATTTCGATAATAATCGGCAAAATCATCGGCTTTCTTTTTGTATGGGTAAAGAGATATTGGCCGACTGATTTTTTAATACCTTGTTTGATGGCATTCCATTGACGTATATTATCTGATTGCAGGTCGTTGACGGTTTTCTTGGCTAGGCGGTTGACCTCCTTTAGGAGTTCTTCTGAATCGCGGGTATAAACGAAACCGCGAGAAATGGTGTCAGGTCCTGAAATGATTTTCCGATCTGTCCTGCTGATTGTAATGACGATAACGAGCATTCCATCCTCAGACAGCTGTCTCCGGTCCCTAAGTACAACGTCACCGATATCACCGACACCTAAACCATCAACATATGTATCACCTGAAGGAATCCTCCGTGTTTGACGAGCTACAGTGTTTTCCACATCGACAACATCACCATTTTGGATGATAAACGTATTTCCTTTTTCGACTCCTACCGACTCAGCTAGAAGGCGGTGATGGTGGAGCATTCGTTGCTCACCGTGAATCGGAATAAAATAAGTGGGCTTGATCAACGTAAGCATAAGTTTTAAATCCTCTTGATAGCCATGTCCTGAAACATGCATTCCGGTCGTACTTCCAGAGCCATAGATCACTTTGGCACCAAGCTTGTACAAATTGTCGATGATTTTTGAAACATCCTTTTCATTTCCAGGGATTGGTGAAGCGGCAAAAATCACAGTATCACCAGGGTGAATGGTGACATCACGATAGTTTGCACTAGCAAGACGCGATAAAGCGGCATTTGGTTCACCCTGACTGCCTGTACATAGAATCGCTACTTTTTCTGAGTGGAGATTCTCCACTTCACGAGCATCAATCAGCATCCCATCCGGAATTTGTAAATAACCCCGTTCCATGGCCACATTCACGACATTGACCATACTCCTGCCAAGCAATGCGAGCTTTCGGTTCGTTTTAATGGCTGCCTCAACCACCTGCTGAACCCGGGATACATTCGAAGCAAAGGTTGAAACAAAGATTTTCCCAGTCGCTTTCATAAAGGCCTCTAGCATATGTTCACCGATCGTTTGCTCAGTTGGTGTTAAGCCCTTACGTTCAGCATTGGTGCTTTCCGATAATAAAACTAAAACGCCTTTCTCGCCAAGCTCTGCCATTTTATGAATATCAGAATACTGGTTATTTACGGGAGTTAAATCAAATTTAAAATCACCGGTATGAACAACCCTGCCTTCCGGTGTATCAAATACAATTCCTAGACAGTCAGGGATGCTATGGCTCACCTTGAAAAAACTAGCCTGCATTTCTCCCAGTTCAACGTTGGAATCTGCATTAATTTGTACTAGCTTCGTATCCGCTATTAAACGGTGTTCCTCTAATTTTAGTTCAATTAAACCAAGCGTAAAACGGGTGGCATAGATGGGAACGTTTGGTAGCTTTCGTAAAAAGTAAGGTATGCCGCCGATATGGTCCTCATGCCCGTGTGTGACAATCATCGCGCGAATTTTATCTTGATTTTCTTCTAAGTAAGTAAGGTCTGGGATAATCAAATCAATTCCTAACAAACTCTCGTCAGGGAACTTGCCGCCACAGTCGATGACGACGATGTCATCACGATACTGGACGACATACATATTCTTACCGATTTCATTTATGCCGCCTAGAGAAAAAATTGATAAAGCATTATGGGTAGTTTTCAAGTTCTTGCCTCCTATTCGCTAATCATTATAATAGTGTTCCCTTTTTTCCTTCCGTTATTTAGGAGGACTATTTTTATATTAGAAAAACTTGGCATTCGCCAAGTCCTTAAGGCGAATGCCTTAGTTTTTCTTATGCGTTAGGAAAGTATAAATTTAGAAAATCATACATTCCTATTAGCCAAAAAAGATCTCCCACTGTTAGAGGTCTTTACTAAGCTGTGGCTGAGACAATTCTTTCATATAGACTTAAAATGGACTGACCGTAGGTGTCGCCAGGCACGGCCCATTTTCCGTTCAAATCGGTCCAGTTAGGGGCGGAACCTCTTCTTACAAGATGAAAACGTGGATCAATGAGAGGGTAGTCAGCTGGGAGAGAGTTTGTAGTGGCGTATGCAAATAAATGCTGTAGATGAGCCAAGACTCCTTCTTCTGGTGTTGAAAAGCTTGCGCCACGGACCTCGCCGCCTATTGCTCCGATTCCAGCATAGTTGTTTTGGTTGGCACGTACCACTCCGGTATAGCGGAAAAAATTTGTTTCAAGCAAGGCTTGTGCAAAAGCAACATCAGCTCTGATTCCGTAATATTTACCAAGGTGGTCATAATAGGTGCCAAGCTTTATCGCACCTAGGTTAATTATATCTACAAATTTGTCCATCTTTTCTGCTGAAAGAATGGTTGGTCCTAATATCGTGGTTGGATCTGCTGGAACAGGAATGCTGTTATCTGCTAGCATAAAGGCGTCCGTAATGCCGGCACTTTTTACTTTTTCCAAGTGCTGTTCTGCATTTTTCTGGCTTGAAAACGCTCCCGTTTGAACACGAAACCACGTTTCACCAGATACGGTAGTTGGTGCAATATACGATTCAATTCCCTTTTTTCGGAGGAAGGTATTGCGCTCGTCCGCATTTTTCCTTGACTTAAAAGACCCCGCTATGACTTTAAAAAGCATCCAAATCACCTCCACTTTAATGTTCCTTTATCATATTATGATTTATAAAGGAATTTGTCTGGGCAATACTCATGGATGCTTGATAAATATGAGTGTTAAGGCACGCGCTTGATAGTGGTCTTGTATTGGTCGGCAGGTGTGAAGGTCGTACTAATTGCTAGTGCAACCAAAATCCCGATGGTGTCGAAGCCGATATCAAAAATCCTCCCATCGCGGTGGAAGAATAACTGTAATAGCTCTGTGATTACCGAAAATGAAAGTGCGATGATAAGGGCCGTTCGTTTTGATTTGTATTTTGTTTGGAGCATTAGAGTGAGCATCATGAAGACAAAGATATGCCCAAATTTTTGTAATAGAAAGCTTTTGCTGATTTCGACTGGCAATGGTAATAAAAGCTGGGCGAAATTGGGTTGGTGGTTCCATTGAAATTGTATCTGACCGTACTCGATGAGTCTACTAAAGCTAGAGGTACAGGTTAAAGTTAAAATAATGGCCACCCAAACAATAATTAGAAATCCTCTCATGCTAAAGCCCCCTTCACCCCCATTTTAAACTCGTTATCATGGTTTTATACCTTAAGAAATTGCCAGGAAAAAGGTCTTGTTTCCCTTTGTATTGGTAGGTCTTGTTTCCTCTTTGATTTGCCAGCCCACACGCCTATTCGACATTCTCATAATTTGGTTAAGAGAATGTCAAATGGAGGGAAGGTATGAAAACACGAAAAAAGGTCTGGATTATTCTGTTAAGTGCCATATTAGTTCTTCCATTAATGCTTATTATGTTCAATTCGAATGGAGGAAAAGAAACAACGGTGCCTGTACAAGAGGCCCAGACTGTACCAGAGGCAGATACAGATAAGGTACAGGAATTGGGTCAAGATTCAGAACAGGAGTCGTCGGAAGAGGATGCCGGACAGGAGCAGCCTGAAATTCTTTGGGGCTTAGATACGGCCAGTCCGGTGGATACTGCCTTTATTCAATGTGTGGCTGAAAACTACGGAAAGCCTGCGTTTTTTGGACGATACTTGGAGACAAAAGAAGGTGTATCTGCGGGGTTAACAGCCGATGAAGCAGCTTTTCTTCATAATCAAGGGATAAAAATTATTCCGATTTTTAATCATTTTACGGACGCGACTACGTACGAGCAAGGGATCGCAGAGGCTGAAGAGGCTATTGCCTATGCAGAGAATTTAGGAATTCCACAGGGAATTGCCATCTTTGCTGATATTGAGCCAGGTTATCCCGTTGACGAAGCATTTATTCGCGGCTGGGTTGATACATTACTAGATTCACCATATCATCCAGGAATCTACGGTGTTTTTAGGAGCGATCGTGATGTGACCGCTGCTTATCAAGCAGCAGCAGCGAACAGTCAAACAGTTGCAGACGAAACGATTATCTGGAGCAGTAACCCTGAACCAGGTATCACCGCACAAGCAGATGCCCCAGCCTTTGAACCAGGAGCACCAGAAAACATAAACGTCTCAATCTGGCAATACGGAATCGACGGCCAAACCTGCAACATCGACACCAACCTAATTAAATCAGATATATTAGACTCCCTTTGGTAAGAGTGTACGCCTGTGGTGGAAAGTGTCCACGAGTGGTGCCTGTCACCATCAGCACACTGCCGCATCAATGTGTGAATGGTGACCGGCACCATTATTCATGTGTCACCATTCGTGTTCCCATCCAAACAGAAAACCCCTTAGAGATCTAAGGGGTTTACGCTGTTTGGTATGTTGTTGGTTGTTTTTTGTTTGTGCGGGAGTGGTTTTGTCTGCTGTGTTAGGAAGAAGAAGACGCCTAGGAGGACCAGTAGTCCACCGAGGATTTGCCAGCCTGCCAGTTGTTCTCCAAGTAACAAGATGGCTAGGATGGTTGCTCCCACGGGTTCTCCCAAGATACTCATGCTGATTGTTGTGGCATTAACATAGTTTAATAGCCAGTTATTAATGAGATGGCTGATTGTTGGTACGGTCGCAAGTAATAGAAAGATCCCCCATTCCTTTGCAGGATAGCTAGTCATCTCAACTCCAGCTCCGATGTTGTACAAGGTTAAACAAATTGCGGCAAAGAAGAAAACACAGAAGCTATAAATCCAGTGGATCACCTTCTTAACAACTGTTTGACCGATTAATAAGTAACCGACAACCGCAATCACACTTAGGAACGATAAGATATCACCAAGGATTGCTTGTTTACTTAGTCCAAAGTCACCCCAGCCGATCATCATCGCTCCGATAATCGCAATTCCCATTGTCATTAAAGCAGAAGAAGTTGTTCGTTCTTTAAAAAGTAAAAACCCCCCGACTAATGAAACAATCGGCTGCAAGGCGAGAATGATGGTGGAACTCGCGACCGTTGTTAACTTTAACGAACCGAACCATAGAACAAAATGTAGGGCTAAAAAGATACCGGAAAAGAATAAAAAGAACCAGCTTTTTTTTGTTAGTTTCTTAAATTCGGCTCTGTATTTCCAAACAATGGGCAGCATTAAAAGGCTTGCAAACCACATCCGGTACATACTTAATATTGATGCAGGTGCATCGGACCATTTTACAAAGATTGCAGAGAAGCTAATCGCAATGATGGAAATGGTCAGCGGCAAGCCAATTGAAATGGAACGTTCTTCTTGTTTCATAATTTCCCCCTGATTTGATAACTCAACTCAATACTCCTATTAAATACTATTATCCTATGATTCACAAGCACAACAACTAGTGAGTTTTTGGTAACAAATCAGAAGGGGATTGACTGCTCTTTTACATATCCTGTTGATCAACATTGAGTTCAATTAAGTTGCCGTCAGGGTCGGCACAAAAAATTTGCGCGAAACCGCTTGCGCTGTTTGGCTTTTCTAGCACATCCACATTATTTTGTTTCAGCCAGGAGAGCGTTTCATGATAGTCTTTTACTCTTATCGCAAAATGTCCTTCTCTGCTGCTCGGGCTCTTATCTTTCCGAATGGTTTGCGAAGTTGGCAGAACGATAAGATGGAGTTGCTGGCTGCCAATTGCATACCAAGCACCAGGAAAATCAAAATTCGGACGCTCGATCTCTTTTAATCCTACTATTTTTCTGTAAAAGTGTTTTGCATCTTCTAAATTTGTCACCGTTAGGCTTACATGGTGGATCTCCAAAGATTGAATCAACTTAGTTCCACTCCTTTATTCATAATCTTCTTGCCAACCATCATACCACACCATTTGACACGAGAAGCATTCCTAAAAGGATTAGATAGATATTCCTAATTCACAATATATTCCTAGTGCTAATTTCCTGTATTTTGTTTTTTTGGTATAACTTTATCAGATTTAATTCATACTGAGACCACAATTTCCTTTTAAAAATACCCGTTGATACAACAGAGAGAAAACATCATGAGACAGCATGAAAAACCTTGCTGAGGTATTTTTTAAAGGGGATTTTTATACAATAAGAAAACGACTAATCGCTCCCGTGGATTAGTCGTTTTCTTTTATTAATGTTTTTTTCATAAAAATTATCAAGCTTAGAGGCTATAAAACCATTTTTTGATTGTTGTGTTGGGTGGTAAAACTATTTTCTGCTAAGTAGTCAGGGAGCTGCTTGAGGGACTTGAGTTCTGCATACGTACCATTGGGCGAAACCTCGAGATCAATAATGTTGTAGCTCCATTCGATCTTTGACGGAATATGGATTGCATTGATACCAAGCTCAATTGCTGGTTTTATATCAGAACGAAGGGAGTTGCCAATCATCCAGGTCTTCGAATGGTCAGCTTTCAGTTTGGTGAGTACTTCTTGGAGGGAGTGTTTATTTTTATGTTCATAAATAAAAACACGATCATCAAAATATGTTCTTAATTTTAACTGCTTGATTTTTCTGATTTGATTTTTTTCGTCACCTCCTGTAAACAGACATAATTGATGGCCATCTTCCTTCAACTTATTTAACACTTTGTACATATAGGGAAAGGGTTGAACCTTAATCTGAAACACTTCCCGGCCAATTTTGCGGATGAGTTCCATCTCATATTCAGTGGCTTTCCGGTTGTACTTGTTACAAAAATATTGGTAGGTAGCGACAAGGGAGTCTACATAGACAGAAGAAAGAAGTCCATACTTTTCTACTTTGTTAATATCGATTTCTGCCTGCTTTTGTTTAATGTCATTACTATTCAGTTTGTCAAACCAAACCCGCATTTGGCTAACAAATTTGTGCTTCGACTTAACAAAGTACCTGTTGCAGTGCACTAATGTGTCATCTAAGTCCAATATTAAAGTTTGTTCATGTTTCTTCAAAACAATTCCTCCTTTAATAATTGGTTTAGTCTAAATATATGGTTTTTTCCTATTCTCATGCTAAAAACAGTTTATCCCATATACAATTTAGTGAATATGTATTAGTAACTAGGGCGAACAACACGGAAAACGAGCAGAAAAAATGACTAAATTCATCTCCGAACTTAGCCATTGGTACTATAACTATTTATTTTGTGTAAACTTTTTCAGAATAATGCTGAGTTTTCTCTAAGGATTCCATAAATCTTCCCATTCGTTTTAATGCTTCTTGGAGCTGTTCCATAGAGGTAGCATAAGAACATCGTACATAACCTTCGCCGCTTCGCCCAAAGGCACTTCCCGGAACGACCGCAACTTTTTCTTTTAGCAGCAGTTCCTCAGCAAATTGCTCTGAGGTCATGCCGGTTTTCTTAATAGAAGGGAATACATAAAATGCCCCTCCTGGCGTGTGACAATCTAAGCCGATGTTGTTTAACCCCTGGACAACGAAATTTCTTCGTCTCCGGTAACTTCTTCTCATGGATTCCACTTCATGGTAGGTGTTTCTTAGTGCCTCAATTGCCCCGTGCTGCAGCATATGCGGAGCACACATCGTAGTATATTGCAGGATTTTAACCATTTGTTCAGCAAATCCTGAAGGTGCAGCTAAGAAGCCCAAACGCCAGCCTGTCATCGCAAAGCCTTTTGAAAAGCCATTTATTAAAATCGTTCGATCATACATTCCATCAATAGATGCGAAGCTTGTGTAATCTTCATCGTAGGTTAGTTCAGCGTAAATTTCATCTGAAACAACGAGGAGGTCGTGCTTCTCGATTACCCTTGCAAGAGACTCGAGATCCTCTTTGTTCAAATAGGATCCGGTTGGATTGTTTGGTGAACAAATAAGAATCGCCTTCGTCCGATCTGTAACCGAAGCTTCAATTTGTTCAGGTGTCAGCTTAAAGCCATTTTCAGGTGACGTGTTAATTGCAACGGGGGTGCCGCCTGCTAAAACCACTAAAGGTGAATAGGAGACAAAAGCAGGTTCAACAATCAGGACTTCATCACCTGGATTGAGAATCGCACGAAAGGCTAAATCGATGGCCTGGCTGGCACCTACGGTTACGATCACTTGGTTTTCGGGATTATATTGAACAGAAAACCGACTGTTCAAATACATCGAGATTTCCTGACGCAATTCTAATAATCCCGGGTTTGCAGTATAAGAGGTAAAGCCTTCTTCTAATGATAAAATGGCTGCTTCCCTAATGCTCCAAGGTGTAATAAAATCCGGCTCGCCGACTCCGAGGGATATTACCCCTTTAATATTTGCCGCTAAATCAAAGAACTTTCTAATCCCAGAAGGCTTTAACTCCTTTACCATTTCGGATAAATAATTTTGTGGTTCTATTGTCATGGAGATACCACCATCCGGCGGTCGGTATCTTTGCTATTACTGAAAATAACACCATCATGCTTATACTTTTTTAACATGAAATGCGTGGTCGTCGAGATGACGTTATCAATCGTTGATAATTTTTCAGAAACAAAGCTAGCAATCTCAGACATCGTTTTTCCTTCGATCGTAATGGAAAGATCATAGGCACCGGACATGAGATATAAAGAAGTGACCTCTGGGAAGCGATAAATTCTTTCCGCTACTTCATCAAATCCAACTCCGCGTTTCGGCTGAACCTTTACATCAATCATCGCTATGATATTTTCCTTTCCTTCTACTTTACTCCAGTTAATCAAAGCTGGATAGCTGACTATGATCTTCTCTTCTTCCAATTTTTTAATCGCCTCATTGACATTTTCAACACTCATATTCGCCATGGCCGCAATCGTTTCAGCCGGCACTTTATGATTTTCTTCCAAAATCGATAAAATCTCTAACTCCTCATTCGTAAGCTTCATCCGTAAAATCCCCCTCAAATCAAAAAAATAGGATATACCTATAATACCCTATTGTTCAAATTAATCGAGCACAATTTAACAGATTAGTTTGAAAAATAGTGATAAAACTGGTGACAGGCACCACTCGTGGACAAAGGGGTCGTTTTGTATTTGTGTGGTGACAGGCACCACACAAATACAAATCACCCAATTTGTACGCCTGGGGTGGACAGTGAACATTTTAGAAAGCACTTTCAAAAAGGGTGTTGACATACTTGTATAGGCAAGTTAATATGTATATACAAGTTTTGTCTTGTATATACTAGTTTCTCATTTAAACCGTGTCGTTTCAAATCAATCTACAAGGGGTAAGAATGAAAACGGTAGCAAAAGGTAATATAGACAGCTTCAAATAGTGGTTTGGATAGTAGAAACAAAGACAACTTTCTTTAATAGAAGTTGTAAACGGTCTCAGGAGGTTTAGACAAATGAGTGTAGATAAAAAAACTGTTGAACAAATTATCAAGGGTGTCGGTGGTAAAGAGAATATCGCAGCTGCTACCCACTGTGTTACGCGTCTCCGCTTTGCATTAAAGGATGAAAGCAAGGTGGATAAAGAGGCCCTCGAAAACATTGACCTAGTAAAAGGCTCATTTTCGGCAAACGGTCAATTTCAGGTAGTCATTGGCCAAGGAACGGTTGATAAAGTCTATAAAGAAATGGTAGAAATGACCGGAATAGGAGAATCCTCAAAGCAGGAAATAAAAGATGAAGCGGCAAAAAAGTTAAATCCCTTGCAACGTGCAATTAAAACACTTGCTGATATATTTATTCCGATACTGCCAGCCATCGTAACGGCAGGTTTATTAATGGGGATTAACAATGTACTTACTGGACCTGGGATTTTCTTTGAAGAATCGGTTGTTCAAAGGTTTCCACAATGGGCAGACTTTGCCAGTATTATTAATCTGATTGCCAATACAGCCTTCGTGTTCCTTCCAGGATTAATCGGCTGGTCGGCTCTTAATCGTTTTGGCGGCAGTCCATTATTAGGGATTGTCCTTGGTCTAATGCTTGTTCATCCAGACCTATTAAATGCATGGGGTTACGGGGCGGCAGAAGAAATTCCAACTTGGAATTTGTTTGGCTTAGATGTTCAAAAGGTTGGATACCAAGGTCAGGTATTACCGATTTTGATTGCTTCATGGGTGTTAGCAAGTATTGAAAAATGGTTGAGGAACCGCATTCCAGATGCGTTCCAGCTATTATTAGTAGCACCAATTGCACTGTTAGTAACAGGTTTTGTTTCATTTATAGCGATCGGTCCTGTTACATTTGCAATCGGTAATGTGATTACAAGTGCAGTCGTGGGAATTTTTGAGGTAGCTCCAATTATAGGTGGAATCATTTATGGCGGACTTTACGCACCGCTTGTTATTACAGGAATGCACCACACCTTCTTAGCAGTTGACCTTCAGCTAATTGGAAGCACAGGCGGTACCTTCTTATGGCCGATGGTGGCACTATCGAATATTGCGCAAGGTACGGCAGCGCTAGCTATGATGTTTGTCTTAAAGGATGAAAAATTAAGAAGCTTATCTGGTACATCTGCGGTTTCTGCTTATTTAGGGATTACAGAGCCAGCGATGTTCGGTGTAAACTTACGCTACCGCTTTGCATTCATCTCAGCGATTATTGGTTCTGCACTTGCAGGTGCGGTCATTTCAATGGCAGGTGTGAAAGCTCCATCGATCGGTGTCGGCGGTCTCCCAGGATTCTTATCCATATTCCCTGAAAACTGGGGTTCATTCTTTACCGGTATGGCCATCGTGTTAGTTGTTCCATTTGTACTGACGATTCTATTTGGGAAAATGCGTAAGACTAAATAGGAAATTTATATCTAAATCTTAAAGGAGAACGATACCACCCGGACCTCAGGAGCCAACAGGCTGGTCTTTGGATGGTATCGTATCTTGCTTTTTTTTGACTGATATCTTTATTAAATAAGCAAGGAGTGGTCGGAAAATATGAAACATCCTTGGTGGAAAAAAGCAGTAGTTTATCAAATTTATCCGAAAAGCTTTTATGATACACAGGGTAATGGTGTTGGAGATGTACCAGGCATTATTCAAAAATTAGACTACTTAAAAGAACTAGGTGTCGATGTAATCTGGCTGACCCCCATTTATCAATCACCGCAGCGTGATAATGGCTATGATATTAGCGACTATTACAGTCTTCACGCAGAGTATGGAACGATGGAGGATTTTGAGCGCCTATTAAAGGAAGCTCATAAGCGAGAAATGAAAATCATTATGGACATCGTTGTTAATCATACCTCAACAGAGCATGAGTGGTTCAAGCAGGCTGCTTCTTCAAAGGAAAGTCCGTACCGTGATTTTTATATCTGGCGTGATGAACCTACCAACTGGGAGTCTAAGTTTGGCGGGAATGCTTGGGAGTTTGATGGAAAAACGGGGCAGTATTATCTTCATTTGTTTGATGTTACCCAAGCTGATTTGAACTGGGAGAATGAAGAACTGCGCCAGAAGGTTTACGACATGATGCAATTTTGGTTTGAAAAGGGTGTAGATGGCTTCCGTTTAGACGTGATAAATCTTATATCAAAAGATCAGCGCTTCCCAGATGATGATGGTTCTGTTCCTCCTGGGGACGGGCGCCGCTTTTATACGGATGGACCACGGGTTCATGAGTTTTTAAAGGAAACGAATCGGGAAGTTTTTTCAAAATATGATGCGATGACGGTAGGAGAAATGTCATCGACAACCATTGATCACTGCATCCGATATTCTAATCCCGAAAGTCAGGAGCTGAGTATGACCTTTAACTTTCATCATTTGAAGGTAGATTATCCAAACGGTGAGAAGTGGTCGGTGGCGGATTTTGATTTTCCAGCGCTAAAAAGAATACTTTCTTTATGGCAGATTGAGATGAATAAGGGCGGGGGCTGGAACGCGTTGTTTTGGTGTAATCATGATCAGCCGCGGATTGTGTCTCGATATGGGAACGATGGTGAATATCGTGAGCGCTCGGCAAAAATGCTCGCAACCACGATTCATATGATGCAGGGTACGCCTTATATTTATCAAGGAGAAGAGATTGGAATGACCAATCCAAAATTCGACAGCATCGAAGATTATCGTGACGTTGAGTCGTTGAATCTTTATAAATTAAAGCAAGAGGAGGGCTTGAGTAAGGAAGAAATTCTGGAGATTCTCAAGCATAAATCGCGTGATAATTCGCGTACGCCTGTTCAGTGGACCTCGGGACATAATGCTGGTTTTACTTCTGGAACACCGTGGATTCCAGTTGCAGCTAGCTATCCAGCCATAAATGTCGAGAAGGCATTAGGGGATAAGGATTCTGTTTTTTATCATTATCAAAAATTAATTCAGCTTCGAAAGGAATACGACATCATCACGGATGGGGATTTTCAACTTATTTTGGATGACCATAAAGAAATTTTTGCTTACGTCCGTAACGGTGAAAACGAAAAACTGCTCGTTATTAACAACTACTACGGCAAAGAAACAACCTTCCAATTGCCAGCCGGAATCGATATTGAAGGGTATAAAAGTGAAATACTCATTTCGAACGTGCCTGTCACCACCAGGAATTTGTCGAATTTCACGTTAGATCCTTATGAATCGGTCGTGTACTTTTTAAAGAAGTAAATCATATTTTAAGGGGCCAGCGTTAAGGGTCTCCTTTGGTTTAGTGGATTTTTCCTGATTTCATGCGATAATAGACTTGGTGATGATGATGAGTAGCAATAAATATATTTCGATTTATAATGAGATTGTCGAAAAAATCCAAAGTGGGGAGCTTAAGCCTAATACGAAACTTCCGTCAGAGAACGAACTTGTTGAAGAATACGAAACCTCCCGTGAGACGATTCGTAAAGCACTTATGATGCTGTCACAAAACGGCTACATCCAGAAGATCAGAGGGAAGGGCTCTTTCGTGCTAAACGTAGGCAAGTTTGATTTCCCGATTTCGGGTCTCGTTAGTTTTAAGGAAATTGCAGAGCGAACCGGAAAACCGTGGACAACAATTGTATACGAGTGTGACCTTATCAAACCGGATGATGAGGTACAGCAACAGCTGCATGTATCCGGGAAAGAAAAGGTGTGGAAGGTACTGCGTTCCCGTAAAATGGATGGCGAACGAATTATTTTGGACAAGGATTTTTTCAATCGGAAATTTGTCCCGGTTCTGACGAAAGAAATTTGTGAAGATTCTATCTATGAGTACCTTGAGCATGATCTTCATTTGAAAATTAGTTTTGCAAAGAAGGAAATCTTTGTTGATGAACCAACCGAGGAAGATAGGCGTTTTTTGGATTTGAAGGATTACAATCATATTGTAGTAGTTAAAAACTCTGTATACTTAGAGGATGCCAGTCTGTTTCAGTATACCGAATCCCGCCACCGCCTAGATAAATTTAAGTTTGTTGATTTTGCGAGAAGAGGCCATTAACAAAATATAAAAAGTAAAGAATCAGCACTTTGCGGCTCGATTCTTTTTTTATACATAAAAGGGCAATGCTTATGACAAAATATTTAGATATAACCTTAAAATGGGGGGATGATGATTTTGGTACAACTCCCGATTTTTATAGATGCCGCAATTATTCTCTTGGTTGTTTATTGTATTAAAAAGAAGAAACTCCATCTGCTTGAAAGCATTTTAATAATATTTGTACTTGAGATGGTCATAACCAGTTACTGTGCCATTTTACATATCAACTTAAAGCTATGGGAGGTTTCGGTAGAACCGAGTCTGAATGCGGTTTTTCGGATTTATGAATCAATCATTAGTCCAGTTATTTGGTTGTTATATTTTAATTTGCTCGCAGATTTAGAGAAGCGTATGACGAAATTTTTCCTAGTGGTCTTAGTTATCTGTATACAAGTGGGAGTTGAGCAATGGTTAGTAGTATTGAAGGTGATCTGGTATTTAGATTGGCAAATATGGCAGTCTATATTAGTTCAGATTTTGGTATTAACTTCGACTTCCTTATTACATATCGGATATCAGAAAATTTTGCAGAGGGAAGGGATTGAGGTAAAATGATGCCGCTTCCGCAAAAATTCGATGCTAATGAATGGTTTCTAATTGTATGGATTATGATTTCCTACGCTGTTGCACTGTACTTACCCAAGCGATTTCCTAGCAGTTTAACGCTTCTTTATATGCTATACGGACCAATCGCGGCGAGGATCTCGGATCATGTTCTTTCATCGCCAAAACATGATTTATATACTCTCATGGATACTGAGAAATATGAGCTTTTTGATGCGATTACCTATTTTCTCTACGCACCCTTTTCATATATTTTTATATACCTTTACGACCGATGGAGAATTAGTGGTTATTGGATCCTGCTTTATATCCTTATTTGTACAACACTTGGCACGATGTATGAATGGCTAAATACATACTTCCATGTTTTTACTTACACGGGGTGGAAACTGACTTATTCCTTTACCGTTTATTTGGTTGTACAGTGTATTGCATTATTGTTTTTTCATTTAACGAAAAAACATGGTGCCTGTCTCCACTTGTAAATATCAAATTCTATAAGTCAAAAGAGCGCTCCTTTTACAAATAAGGAGCGCTCTTTCCTGCTTACGGTGTCTCACCAAGGCCAATAGTAATCGCAAATATATCATTTGCATTGCCTTCATGAGCACTAAAGATAATTAGGAATTTTCCTGCCGGCTCCCAGTCTGGGAATA
The DNA here is from genome assembly GCF_001940785.1 of Bacillus sp. MRMR6. Taxonomy (GTDB): domain Bacteria; phylum Bacillota; class Bacilli; order Bacillales; family Cytobacillaceae; genus Neobacillus. The sequence goes on along the minus strand of NZ_MSLS01000038.1, from coordinate 55,497 downwards.
CCTTCGCAAGGTTTTCGCTGTGGTAGACCATGATGGTTTTCGGTAAATCGGTTGTATCGGTATACTCTTTCTTGAGCTGTGCATCCTTGGGAATCAATTGCAGTGCAATTTGTTTTGCTTCTTCTAAAGTGCGGGATTTTTGGTCAGTCGCTTCAAATTGGACAGTGAGATCGACAGCACGATTTTTAATAAACATCGGCAGCAGATAATCCCCTTCAAATCTTCCCATTAACGCAGATCCTTCGTTTTCGCCATACTGTTCCTCAAAAGCAGCCACAGTATCTCCTAAACCAGCATCCACCGAAATTTGTTCAGTCACTTGCTCCTGTGGTTCTTCCTCAGCAGCATCCTGGCCATTGTCCTTGTCTTCTGTGGCAACGGTATCCTCTTTAGCAGGCTCAGGATTGTTTTTTGTTTCATCATTACCGCCACAAGCAGTAAGCAATACTAAAGAAAAAATAAGTAAAAGTGTTAGTTGTAATCTCTTCATCATTTATTTCCTCCTTGCTGAATAACCCGTCCTTATTTTACACATAAACGTAAAAAATTGTACAGAAATAGCAAGACTCAAGTCTTTCACGGCTTGTCACTTGTATCGTATGGGGATGTTTTATATAGTAGACTTGGAATGTAAATATTTGTACATATGTGGCTGTTTGTTTTGTGGCATGCTTTTTGGGCAGTTGAAAGGAGTTTTTCGCATGAGGATTAGTAATTTTTCTATTAGGCGACCCGTTTTTACACTAGTAACGATGTTTCTTGTTTTGATTTTAGGGGCGGTTTCGCTACTGAATATTCCAATGAAGCTGATTCCTGAGATTAGTCCGCCGGTTGGGGTTGTGGTGACTACTTATCCTGGGGCAAGTCCAGAAGAGGTGGTCGAGAAGGTAACCAAGCCACTGGAGGCGAACTTAGCAACCCTGCCAGGTATTAAAACGATGACTTCCACCTCACAGGAAAGTGCCAACTTGATTTTAATGCAATTTTCTTGGACAACAGATATTGATGAAATCCAAAATGAAGTGATTCAAAGGCTTGATATGACCCAGCTGCCTGATGATGTGGTCAAGCCGCGTTTTCTTAAGTTTGACCCTTCACAGTTTCCAATCATCCAGCTGTCTTTAAGTGCAGAACAGGAAGAGGGTGCTCTAAGAGAACTGGCAGAGCAGCTGCAGCTTGAGCTGACCAAAGTGGACGGCATTGCAAGTGTCAACCTTTCTGGTACTTCTGTTGAGGAGGTGAGAGTCGAGCTAGATCAAGAGAAGCTGAGAGATTATCAGTTAAGTCAGGCTGATATTGTTGATATCATCAAAGCCAATAATATTTCACTGCCTGGTGATACGATTTTAACAGAAGGGAAGGAATTGACCACTAGAATTATCAGTACGCTAGACTCACTAGATACGCTGAAACGCTTAACGATCGGCGCCAACCCATTAGATGGGGCAAAAATTACTCTCGATGACATAAGCAATGTCGAACTAATGAAAGTGGATGACCGGACGATTACTCGAACCAACCAGGCACCATCTGTTTTGCTTAGTGTCCTTCAGCAGTCTGACTCCAATACGGCTGAGGTCTCAAGAGAATTTGTCCGGGAACTCGATGCCCTGCTTGAAAAAGACAAGTACATGGGAATTAAATCGGAAGTGTTGTTTGACCAGGGTGACTACATTCAAATGGCCATCGGCAATATTTCGAACTCGCTCCTCATTGGCGGCGTGTTAGCGATGCTCGTATTGTTCTTATTTTTAAAAAATATCAAAAGTCCGCTGATCATCGGGATTGCGATTCCGTACAGTGTCATTGTGACCTTTGTGTTAATGTATTTTTCTGATTTTACCCTTAACATTATGACCCTTGGCGGATTGGCTCTAGGGATTGGGATGTTGGTTGATAACTCCATCGTTGTAATCGAAAACATCTATCGCCATCTATCGATGGGAAAAACACCGATAGAGGCAGCACAGGATGGAACGAAAGAGGTCGGTGCAGCGATTACCGCCTCAACGCTCACGACGGTTGCGGTATTTTTACCAGTGGTTTTCATCACCGGGATTATCGGAGAGTTATTTACTGAATTCGCGCTCACGATTTCATTCAGTTTATTTGCCTCACTAGTCGTTGCGTTAACGGTCGTGCCCATGCTTGCTAGTAAGCTGTTGAAAAAACCTAAACGAATTCTTGTGGATAGGAGACAGAAGAATAGCTGGCTGAAAATACTTGAAAGGTCTGTTCGCTGGGCCCTTCAACATCGCTGGGCAGTGTTATTGATGACGGTGGTTTTACTGGGAATCGGCGGATACGGTGTCACAACGGTAGGGATGCAGTTTTTACCTAGTACTGATGAAGGATTTTTCAGTGTGCGTGTTGAGCTAGAAAATGGGGCAGCACTTACCGAAACGGAAAAGGTGCTTTCTGCCCTTGAGGATGAATTGAAAAATGAAACAGAAGTGGATGCCTACGTTAGTTTAATTGGGACGACACAGGAAGGCTCCTTTAGAGGAAGTACGAATGCTAATATCGCCGAGTTATATGTTAAAATGGGAGAATTGGAGAGCCGGGAAAGGTCTACATTTGAATTTGTAGATGACGTCAAGGTGAATTTTGAAAAGGCAGCAAAGCAGGCAAATAAGACCGCTGTGTTATCATTCAATATGCAATCTTCTACAGGTTCGAGCCCACATACACTTACCTTCAGCGTAAGAGATCATGATGAAGCTAGATTAAATCAATCGGTTGAAGCGATCTACAATGGTTTGAATGACCTTGATGAGGTAAATGAATTAACGACAGATTTGATGGAAACTGTGGAAGAAATTCAAGTAACGGTTGACCGCGAAGAGGCACTCGCACAAGGGTTAGTTCCTGCTCAGGTTGCCATGATTGTGAATGATGTAACCCGTGGTACAAGAGCAACACAGATGGTGACAGAGGAAGGAAATATCTATGCTGTTTTCGTCGAATATGACAGGGATATCACGAGTAATTTAGAAAACCTAAAAGGTTTGTTAATCAAAAAGCCGGAGGGCGGCTATGTAAGGCTTGATGAAGTAACGGAGATTGAAACAAAAAACGGGCCGGTTGATATCCAAAGAATAAACCAGCAGTCAGCCGTACAGTTTACGTTAAAATATAAAACAACAACCAATCTTGGGGATATCTCAAAGGTAGTCGATCAAGAGATTGCTGACCTTAATCTTCCGGATGAAACGGAAATCGTCTTTAGCGGTGACCGGGAGCTGTTAGATTCTACGATGGATGAAATGATTCTCGCCTTTGTTTTAGCGATTGTCTTTATCTATCTTGTGATGGCTGCCCAATTTGAATCTCTCAAATATCCATTCGTGATTATGTTTACCGTTCCATTGATGGTAATTGGTGTTGCGATAGCGCTCACGATCACTAGGACGCCGATCAGTCTAACGGCTATTATTGGGGTCATTGTTCTAGCGGGTATAGTTGTTAACAATGCGATCGTGATTGTTGACTATATTAATCAGAAAAAAGAAAGCGGCATGGATTCTCTCGAGGCGATTGTTGAAGCGGTCAAACACAGGGCAAGACCGATTCTGATGACGGCGTTAACCACGATTCTAGGGTTGGTCCCGCTTGCACTTGGAATCGGAGAAGGGACTGAAATCAACCGTCCGATGGGGATAACCGTTATCGGCGGGTTAATCAGCAGTACCTTCTTAACATTGTTTGTGATTCCGGTTGTCTATAGTTTCTTTGATAAGAATACAAGAAAAACAAGAAGGCTAAGAGAAACTCAGCCACAGTAATTGACGTAAGACTAAAGAGGTATAAAAATATGCATAGGAATACCCCATCAGCTAAACATAAACTGCGCCTAACATCGGTTCAGTTACTAGTTCTCTTTTATTTTGGAGCTGTTTTGTTCTCAACCATTCTTCTGCTTCTTCCCATTACATTAAAAGAAGGAGCAGAGCTTTCATTGATGGATGCACTCTTTACTTCTGCGAGTGCTGTTAGCGTGACAGGTTTATCTACGATTTCATTAACAGAAATATTAAGTGTCCCTGGGACATTTATTTTTGCGTTTATCTTACAGTTCGGTGGAATTGGGGTCATGACCCTTGGGACATTTATCTGGATCATATTTGGTAAGAAAATCGGGTTGAACGATCGGAAATTAATTATGACAGACCAGAATCAAACGAATCTATCTGGTCTAGTAAAATTGATGCGCCATATCCTTGTGTTGTTTCTGATTATAGAATTCATTGGAACCATTGTATTAGGAACTTACTTTTTAACCTATTTTCCGACATGGCAAGAAGCATTTCTACAAGGATTCTTTGCCTCTGTTAGTGCGACAACCAATGCTGGATTTGATATTACCGGCCAATCGTTAATTCCTTTTGCTCATGATTACTTTATCCAATCAATCAATATTCTGTTAATGATCTTTGGTTCCATTGGCTTTCCTGTGCTGATTGAAATTAAGGAGTTCATTTTTACAAAAAAGAAAAAGGCCTACAGATTCTCTCTTTTTACGAAGTTAACTACCTTCACGTTTTTTGTTTTAGTAGCAGTTGGAATGTTGTTAATTCTTATCTTCGAGGTGCATCATTATTTTGCTGATAAAACATGGCATGAGTCATTGTTCTACGCGCTGTTTCAGTCAGTGACAACACGAAATGGCGGACTGGCCACGATGGATATGAATGATTTCTCGACACCTACTTTATTAATTCTTTGTATATTAATGTTTATCGGTGCTTCGCCTAGTAGTGTAGGAGGGGGGATTCGGACAACTACCTTTGCGATTACACTATTGAGTATCTATACCTATGCGAAGGGAAACACGGCAATCAAAGTCTTTAAACGTGAAATAATCCCGGAAGATGTTGTTAAATCATTTACCGTCATTATGACGGCATCGATGATTTGCGGCGTTGCGGTTGTCATGTTGAGCTTTCTAGAGCCGAATCAGCCGCTACTGAAAATTCTCTTTGAGGTCTGTTCGGCTTTTGGGACAACAGGGCTCTCTATGGGAATCACTGCAGACCTAAGCCTCTGGGGGAAAACTATTATTATCCTCCTCATGTTTATTGGAAGAATAGGCATCTTCTCCTTCCTCTTTTTAATCAGAGGAGAAATAAAGGAAGAACATTACCACTTTCCAAAAGAAAAAGTTATTATAGGCTAAACCATGTAAGAGTCTCTTTTTTTAAAGGGGTTCTTTTTTTGTATAAAAATTAGAATTACGGCGTAGGATGGAATATAAGCTAGTTCATAACAAATGTGTTCTTAATAAAGAAGTAATTGTGGTTTTATTATAGTTTTACAGGATATAATGATAAATGAACGTTCTTAATTAAGGTTTTTTATTGGTATAAGAGGTGATAGGATGGTTTTTCTTTTTCACTATTTATCAGTTTTGAATATTTTCGATGGTTTTGTAACTTATTACGGATTAGAGAATCGTTTTATCACAGAAATGAATCCGTTGATGAACAGTTTATATGAGGCGAATCCATGGCTGTTTATTTTTACAAAAATAGCGTTTTCCGCCTGTCTGTACTTGTTCATAATCTTCAAGATGGTACCCAGCTCAAGGCTTACCAAAGGTTTAACGGTTTTTGCCTCAAGCTTTTATACCCTTATCTTTTTCCTCCATTGCTACTGGCTGTTCGAGCTAATCTAAAGAAAGTTTTGTGATTATATAAAGAGCAAAAACGAAGTGGGGGGAGTACCTCACTGGTTGATCTTTCACTATCAGGGTATGTTTATATTGATAGATACGTCATAAAATGAAGAGAAGGTCAATTCATTAAGGGAGGTAAACGATGGAGAATTTACACTATCCGATTGGACTATTTACATTTGAAGGAGAGCCGACGACAGAGGTAGTAGAAGGTTGGATACATGCTATTGAGGCTGCGCCTGCTCAGTTACGAGAAGCGGTGAAGGATTTGCGGGATGATCAGCTGGATACAGCTTACAGGCCAGAAGGGTGGACAGTACGGCAGGTGGTTCATCATATTGCGGATAGTCATATGAATGCATATATCAGGCTCAAGCTGGCATTGACGGAAGAAAATCCGGTGATTAAGCCTTATAGAGAAGAAAAATGGGCGGAACTTTCCGACTCAAGCCTGCCGATTGAAATTTCTTTGGAACTTCTAGAGGCGGTACATAAGAGATGGATTGTTATTTTACGACAACTTCAACCAGCTGCACTTGAAAAAACCTTCATTCATCCCGATGCAGGTGTAACCAAAATATCGATGTATATTGGAATGTATGCTTGGCACGGCCAGCATCATATAGCTCATATCACGTCTTTAATTGATCGGTTGAAGTGGTGATTTTTATATAGGTGGGGTGTTTGAAGTGAAGACGATTGGGATAATGTTCCAACATTTGCATTGGGCAAATCAAAAGATTCTGGAAACATTGAAAAAGGTTGAAGGTGAGATCCCACTGACAAGGCTGTTATTTTCGCATATTCTGTTCGCTGAGCATGTATGGTTTACTAGATTAAAAGGTTTGAATAGTTCGCATTTACCGATTTGGGATGATTTGAGTCTGGAAGAGTGCGAGAAACTGGTAATGCAAAATTATCAAGACTTTACGGAATTTCTAAATGGAATAGGGGAAGAAGAGTTAGAGGGGATTATCAGCTATAAAAATAACAAAGGCGAGGAATTTCAAACTTCTGTTCGCGATATCCTTACCCACATTGCTCTCCACGGTCAGTATCACCGTGGTCAAATCAACCAGAGACTGCGCAGTGACCATTTCGAGCCAGTAAATACTGATTTTATCACCTTTGTAAGGTAAACACGAGAGCGGAGTTGAAGTCGGTGCCTGGCACCGACTTTATTTAATATGGCTGCAAGATCTTGTGTTTGATGTATTTTGTATAATCTTTGGAAATGACGAGGCTGTCGACAGGCCCGCCGCAGGTGGAAATACCATCTGAAAATCTTAGGTAATTGATGGTGGTTCCGACGATAAATTCAGCCAAATCGATGGCATCTTTAAGGGGCATCAGCTTGAAGTTTAATGGTGTTTCTTGCAATAGTCTGCTGATGGGGGCAATTTCCCCGTGCCAGCTTGCAGAATAGGTAATGACTTGATTAATTTCGGAAAAGTTCTTCCTAATAATATGTTCTCTATTAACTAGATAAACATAAGGCACATCAGAATCATAGCCGGCTAAATAGAAGCTGATGTTGTATTGCTCGGTGCCGTTTCTAAGCAGATCGTTATGAAGCTTGTCAGCGACTTCTGGAATGGTAGTAGAGTTCAGTACCTGACGTTTATCAAAATCACGCAAAAAATCCGCTGTTGTTTTTCCTTCAAAAAAGGCATCACCGCAAAAAGAAATCCCAATGGTTGTATTTCGGATGAGGAGTAGCTTTTGGGCTTGATCGGAAAAGATAAAGCGGTCGACCATCCCATTTTCACGTGTGTAAGACCCCAATAATCTACTGTCTGATGCCATCGCCATGCCCTCTGGTACACAAACGATTGAAATAATTGTCATGATTTCCCCCCTTAATAGATAGTTCTATTAAAAGTAAGAATAACCTTTGTTTATTATAAGAACAGTTTAGGAACATTTCAATTTCGTGGAATTCTGTTGTTGGAAGCCAAGTGGTTAATTTAGATAAAAATAGGAGATATTCTTCTTTGCAAGATTGATATCAAGTATAATCATAGAAAGAACTAATAGGGGAGTTAACAGCATGATTAAGAGATTCGGATTATTCAAAACGATTATTGGATTGAGCGCTTGTATCGTGGGGCTTTATTTTTATTTGAACAGCGGGGTTGTTCAAATAGCAGGTTCTAAGAAAGATGTTTCTATTGAAAAAGCGGTAGCTGAGATTGAAAAAACTTTTAAGAAAGAAACTTCTCTGTTGGTTGAATTTAAATATGGAAACATGGGAGAAAATGACCTGATCCAGGAAGTTCATAATATGACCCATCAAAAGGTTCATGCAGAAGACAAATGGGGGAAGTCTGAGATTACAGCAGAAAAAATTGAGATGTTGTTTGACCTTGTAATGGAAACCTCGTTTTCAGATGATGAAACGAAGGACATGCTCGTAAAAATCCTCGAACCCTGGAGAAAAGGCGACTTCAGCAATGCCCTCCGTGCACACAACACCCTTTGGGCATACCAAAAAGGAACCGTCGGCCGGGCAACACGATTGTACACCCCGCAAGAAGAACTAGAATACATAGAAAAAAACTATTAAGGTTACAACAATAAAGGTGACAGGCACCGCTCGTGGACATTTTGGTCGTTTTGTATTTTTATGGTGACAGGCACCATAGAAATACAAATTCCCCCATTTGTACGTCTGGGGTGGACAGTGTTGTGTGACCTGTGCCTGGTTTGACTTTAAAGATGGTTGTTTGTTACAATTATCTTGAATTCGAGATAATTTTCGAATATAACTCTCTTTGGAGGTTTAAAATATGAAGTTATTAGGTTTACATCATGTTTCGATCTTAACGGGTAAGGCAGAAAGGAATTTCCACTTTTATACAAATGTTTTAGGGTTAAGGCTTGTCAAGAAAACGGTAAATCAAGATAATACAGAGTCTTATCATTTATTTTATGGTGATGCAAAGGGTAGTCCAGGCACGGAAATAACCTTCTTTGATATTCCAGGGTTAGGTCATACCTACCCTGGCGTTTCGAGTATTTCTTCCACTTCGTTAAGGGTGAGGGACACTGCAGCACTGCATTATTGGCAGGAACGTTTTGGAAAGTTAGGAATTCAGCATGAATCAGTTGCAAAGCGAGCTAATCGTGATACTTTGGCTTTTCAGGATTATGAAGGGACCCGGCTTATTTTAGTGGCAGATCATGCTGAAGCAGGGGTAGCGGCAGGTGAGGCGTGGGAGGGAAGCGATGTCCCGAAAGAATATGGCATTATCGGTCTTGGGCCGGTGACCTTAACGGTTAAAGTGGCTGAGCCAACGATTGGAGTTTTAACAAGTGTTATGGGATTCACTTATGCAGGCTCTTATCCATCGCTAGCTGGAGACTTTCCTGATATTCAGGTGTATTCAACAGGTGAGGGTGGTTCAGGTGCAGAGGTTCACATTGAGACTAGACCAGATTTGCCTAGAGAGCGTGCAGGTCGGGGTAGTGTTCATCATGTTGCCTTCCGCGTACCAAATGAGGAAGAGTATAATTACTGGGCAGAGCGGATCGCAGCGTCTGGGCTGATGAATTCAGGAAAGGTAGAGCGCTACTATTTTAAGGCGCTGTATTTTAGAGAGCCAAATCATATTTTGTTCGAGCTATCTACTGACACTCCAGGGTTTGATGTGGATGAGCCGCTGGAAACCTTAGGTGAGAGTTTAGCACTTCCGCCATTTTTAGAGCCACGACGTGCTGAAATTGAAGCTAGGTTACGTCCGTTGGATCTAGAGGCGGAGTAACTCTTACGAAAATTGAAAAGCAAGCTGGCTGAATTTGTTCAGTAGCTTGCTTTTTTACAATGTTCATAAAGCTCCAAATCATCTATTCATTACCCAGCTCAAGCTGTGTTTGAAGTTCAGTTCGAATTCGCTGCTGTTCCTCTTGTGAAACAAGGCCGTAATAAATGCCGTCTATTAAGGTTCCCTGCTGCTTGATTTCTAATTGCTGCACACTCTGTGCTGCATCACGGTAGTTTTTTTGAATTTCCACGATCTCAGCGAAGGTTAGGTTGGTTTTTAGATTTTTTCCTAATGCTGAAAAGATATCCGCGAAGTTTGTTAAGCTCGATAAGCTTGCTCCTTCTCTAATTACCCCTTGAATGATCTGCCGTTGTCTCAATTGCCTTCCGAAATCTCCTCTAGGATCCTGGTAACGCATCCTGGCAAAGCTTAAAGCTTTTTCTCCATCAAGGGTAATCTCGCCTTCGGAAAAATCAAATCCGTTCTCCGTAAATGCGAGGTCATTATGTACGGTTACACCACCGACTGCATTAACAATATCTTCGAAGCCCTCCATATTAATTTGTAAATAGTAATCAATCGGAATGCCAAGGAAATTTTCAACGGTATCCATCGACATGGGAACTCCGCCAAAAGCATAGGCGTGATTAATTTTATCTTCTTTTCCCATACCTATAATATTGGTACGCGTATCGCGGGGAATACTGAGCATTTTTACTGAATTATTGTTAGGGTTGACTGTTAAAACAATGATGGTGTCCGATCTGCCTTTATCTCCTTCACGTTCATCAACGCCTAACATGAGAACAGAAAAAGGATCTTTTTCTTCAAACATAACAGGTGCCGCTCGTTTTTCTGATAGTTCTCTTTCAATGGGATGATGCATGGTAACCACTGCTTTTTTAAAGGAGAAATATATGGTTCCTGCATATGCACCTAAAGCAATAAACAGGATGAGAAGGCAGATTCCGGTAATTTTTAAACCCTTTCTACTTTTTACAGGTTGAGAGCGCATTCAAAAAAACCTCCATTAGTATCATCTAGTAAAAATGCTCTATTAAAAATAGAATAGAATGATTTTTATCCATCCAAAAATTGCTATCCATAGTGGAATACTTAAAGAAGCAGCCCACAATAATCCGATAAAAAATTCCTGTGCCTCCAAAGGATCCACTCCCAGCTTTAGAGTTGGTTTTTTTGATAGTTTTAATCAATTTTTTCAGGTATACAAATTTTGGGTTAAATTTAAGATAGCAAATGGATGATGGGAAAAAGGGAGAATATTGTAAGCTGAAAAAAGTTTTCTTCGACAAATTCTGTAGGACTTAGGTTCTATCTCTTATAGTCCAATTGGTATAAAACAGTAGACGAAATAACCATACTATTTAGCCGGGGTTGGACATATTCTTAGAGTAATCATAGTTTGTCATAAAAGGAGATTTTCATGTCTAGAAGGTATAGACCACCGAAGGGAATAATAATTGGAAGTTTACTGGTTTTTAGCGTTATTACGGTTTTCCTGCTCGTAAGATGGAGTCTTTTTTCACCCGGTAAGCAAGTAAAAGAAGTGGTTGAAGAGTTTTATAGCTATGAACAAGCGGGAGATTTTGCCCAATCATGGGGGTTGTTCCACTCAAAGATGAAGGAAAAGTTTAGTAAGGGGCCCTATATCCAGGACCGGGCCCATGTATTTATGAATCACTTTGGAGTCGAAACCTTTGACTTTGAACTTGGTGAACCAGAGGAACTGAAAAAATGGAACCTATCCAAGGAAGGTCCGGAGATGAAGGAAGTCTTTAAAATCCCCGTAACCCAAATCTACAAAGGAAAATACGGAAACTTCACCCTCCACCAAGAAGTCTTCGTCATAAAAGAAAAAGACCAGTGGAAAATCGCCTGGGACTACAACCAATAGAAAACCTTTAAGCATATGAAAAAGGTGAAAGGCGTTATGACCGCCTTTCACCTTTTCCTATTTTTTCAACGCTTACTCTACCTGAGAAGAAGGTAGCCCCTCCGCCCATGTCGGCAATTCGGTCAGGTGTGAGTGAGTTGACGAGCTGTTTGGTTCCTTTGCTGTCGGCCCAAAGACCTTGAGTAACGAGGACTCCTGGCAGCACATTCTCTCCAACCGCTGCGTGTAATTCGCATTCCCCGCGCTGGTTCCAAACCCTTACCATTTCACCATCTTCAATCCTTAGCAGTCTGGCATCCACAGCATTTATGTGGATACGGGGTGTTTCTTTTTCAAGCTTTACATGCTTATAGTTGTTTGAGAAGGTAGAATTTAAGAAATTGTGGTTAGGTGCCGGAATGAATAGAAATGGATGCTCCCCTTCTTCCTCGGTTTTTAATGGTAGATAAGTAGGAAGTGGTGGGTATCCAGCTTCTTTCATCCGTTCTGAATACAGCTCGATTTTACCGCTTGGTGTTGGCAGTTTTCCTGTTAGTAGGGGCTCCACCTTCGCTTTCACAAAGTGCTGCTTCTTTAAAGCCATGTAATCTATCTCTTCTATATATTGGTTTCTCGGGTTGTTCAGTGCCTGATCGATCAATTCCTCTTCAGTCTCAGTAAAGGCAGTGTCCTCATAACCCATCCCAGCCGCCAGCAGACGGAAGACTTCAACATTTGACTTAGATTCAAAGTACGGTAGAATCACCGGCTCTTGAAGTTGAGCGTAATGATGCCAATAACTTGTGTAAAGATCTGTATTTTCAAAGGATGATGTCGCAGGCAGAACAATGTCAGCATATCGGGCAGTTTCGGTTATAAATAAATCATGAACCACAGTAAAAAGATCCTCACGTTCAAGGCCATTTCTTACTTTATTCCCCTCGGGTGCCACGACTGCAGGATTTGTACCGTATACGTAGAGGGACTTTATTGGCGGATCTATGGGAGAAAGCAGGGCGTCGCCGAGCTGGTTCATATTGATGATACGTGTGTTTTTATTTTTTAAAAGGTCCGGGCGTTGTAACTGACCTGAATTAATGGCTAAGTATCCTGAATTTCCTTTAATCGCACCACCGCCCTTAAGTAGCCATTGACCTGTTAGCGCTGGGAGACAGGAAACGGTTCGGACAAACATGCCGCCGTTGTCATGGTGTTGAGGGCCATTGCCTATCCTTATAAAAGTTGGGAAAGTTTCCCCATACATCCGTGCGAGCTTAAAAATGTCTTCTACTGGGACACCGGTAATTTTTGAGACAGTAGCAGGGTCATACTGTGTGATATGCTGACGAAGTTCCTCATGTCCAGTGGTGTATTCCACTAGGAAAGCAGTATCGACCATTTTTTCTTCGAATAAGATATGCATGATTCCGAGAGCAAGAGCGCTGTCTGTTCCTGGTAAAATCGGAATAAACCAATCTGCAAATCTAGCAGTCTGGTTTTTATGAACATCAATTACGATAATCTTAGCCCCATTTTCTTTTCGAGCTCTTTGTGCTAGTGCCACTTGATGCATGTTCGTACTTGCCGCATTAATGCCCCAGAAGATGATTAGCTTGGAATGGATGGTATCCTCAGGGTCAATCCCAAGACTCGCACCCATTGTATAGCTATAACCAACCGAACCTGCAGAGGAACAAATGGTTTGGCCAAGGCGGGATGCCCCTAGTTGATGGAAAAAGCGGCGGTCCATTCCTTCTGCGTTCAGCCTCCCCATGTTTCCGTAAAAGCTGTATGGCAAGATGCTTTCAGGGCCGTGGGTTTGGATTGACTCCTTCCACTGAGAGGTAATTGTGTTCAACGCCTCCTCCCAGCTAATGCGTTCAAAATTCCCAGACCCTTTTGGACCAATTCGCTTCAAGGGGTATTTTAAGCGGTTCTCATCATAAATCCGATCATGAATATTCCGAACCTTATTACAAATATTTCCCTTAGTTACCGGATGCTCTGGATCCCCTTCCACCTTCACAATCCTTCCATCCTCTTTATGCAAAAGCAAACCACACTGATCCGGACAATCCAACGAACAAACCGACCGAAAAACACCGCTTCTCTCCATAATTTAAACCTCCATTCAACAACTGTCCATCCCAGGCGTACAAAGTAGTCGTTTTGTCCACGGGCGGTGCCTGTCACCGCAAAAATACAAAACAGCGACATTGTCCACGAGCGGTGACAGGCACCGCGTTTTTAGTCTGTTGTATTAGTTATAAAATATTTTTTCGTTTTTTCCAATATTTTTGCCTTTGGATAGGTGTCTGCTAGATATTTGGATTTTGGGTAAACTAGCGAATAGGATTTAGGTGTAGGAGTGATGGGATGCAAGTGAATGGCGGGATTATTTCTGGTGAGTTTGATGAGCAGTTGAATGAGTTTACGTTGCAGCAGGTCAAGTATTTTCAAACAGAATCGATCATTAGAGAAAGTCAGTTAACTGCGCTCTATCAGTATTTGAAGAAGCATGAGAAGGATGCGGATGGTCAAATCATTACCTTGTACGACCAAATGCCTGTGCGTCTGAGTCAGGAGGAAATCAAGCTTCTGTTAACAGACCTTGAGAAAGTACACTCCATGTACCACTAAACCTAATCCCCAATAAAATGGGGGATTTATTTGTGTAATTGAAAATGGCCACTTTACGAAAATTTATGTTTCACTCTCCAATTTTAGGGTAAATAGTAGCTAAGTTGACAAGCCGTCAAAAGGTCAACCCAATTACAAATAAACATTAAAACCAAGGAGATGATGATATGTCAAAAGCGGTTGTTTTTGAAAAAGGGCCATTTTCCAAGGTACATTCTGTTTTAACCAGCCAAGGGTTTCAATTAATTAGCAACGACCATTCTCTAAAATACAGTGTGAAATTAAAAGATTCTTCCACTCAGTCCATCTACCAGTTAGAGATTCCCGTAAATCCAATTAAAGAGGGATCCACCCAGGCGAAGCTGGGTTCACCAAATTTATATGGCGACAAAAGGATACCCGAGCCAGTAAGGGAAGCGGCAGAGAGCAAGCTTTATGAAATTGCGGACTATATAAAAAGTAAATTAGTCATAAAAAATCGATCAGCCGACCAGGCTGAAGAGAAAAATACAATGGTTCGGAATGAAGCCGACATGAAGGAACTTGGAAAAGTAATGGAGTCTATGCAGACACAAGCAGAACTAGAAAGAGATGGAATGTTGACAGATCCTGAACAATACGAATCAAAGGTCTAAACGCATAACAAAAAAAATCCAGGAGATATCCTGGATTTTTTTAATGGCGTTAACGAAGCATACAAATCATTAACATATTTGCATCAGGGTCTTTAATATTAAAAGAGTGTCCATGTTCAATATCTGTAACGATTTCGACTCCTTTTTCTTTCATAAACCGATAGGCCTCGTGGATATCTTCCGTGTTAAAGTGGAACATCGGGGTTCTGGCATAAGCATCTTCCGTGTAAATCTTACTGTCGAGCACGAGATTTAATCCATTATTATCTAAAGGTATACAACAAAGATGACCTGCTATAATCTCATAAGCTGGTTCCAATCCTAAAATGGAGCAATACCAGTCTCTTGCCTTATAAATATCACTGACCGGTACAAAAATCGCCCCAACTTTATTTGTAATAATCCCCATCCATCATCAATCTCCTTTGTGTATTAAACTAATCCTATTTTCTTCATGCACAGCAGAAAATCCTTCAGCCTACACGAACAAACAAAAAAATCCAAGCATAAGTGCCCGGATTCTTAAAATAACTGTGAACTAGTTAACAAAATTAACGTTAACTCCTTTACTGAAGAAATGACGCACATTTGCTATATTAATATGGGCCATTTTTGTCCCGCTTAAAAGGTGCGTCACTTATAGGTTCGTCCACTTTCTCATGGCAGGATTTTCTTCCGTTTCGCCGCACATGCTCTCGAGTTTATTTTTATCCAAAAGGAATAGATACTTTCCGCGGATATCAATTAATCCCTCATGTTGAAAATCACCTAGCGTTTTTGAGACGGATTCTCTTGTTACACCTAACATACTCGCCAGCAGTGATTGATTGATTTTCAAATCGATTTTATAAATACAGCCTTCTGGTTTTCCAAAATTATAGTAGAGATCAATCAGAAGATTAGCAGTCTTTGCTCGGACATCGTAAAAGCTCAAATAACGAACTAAACGATTGAGCGCACGCGTACGTTCCACGAGGATCATGTACGCTTTTCGTAAAACGGAAGGATATTTCTCAACAATCCGAAGAAAGTCCTGCCTGGAAAGTAACCAAACAGTTATATGATCTAAGGCCTCAATGGAGGAAATTCGGTGATTATCGTTGGATAATGCTTCTACCTCACCAATAATATCCCCTGGTGACGAAATGCTGAGTACAATCTCTTTGCCTTCATGAATCCGATACACCTTGACAATCCCGGACCGAAGGATATACACATCTTCACTTTGGTCGTTCTCAAACATGAGTACGTGGTTCTTTTTTAACTTTCGTTCTTTTAAAAGCGGGAGGATTTGTGAAAAATCATCCTTAGGAATATCTGAAAAGATGGGGACTTCTGAGAGGGTAGAAATCAAAGAATATTCCTCCTTTCTGTCATATTTTAGGGCCGTTAATAAGCCTATTACCAGTAGTCTAATCAATTTGATTGTACTTGAACGTGCCAGGATTGGCAATTTGCTCTTGCTCTATGAACTAAATACTTAGTAGAAAAAAGGATGATCGTAAAATTGAATAAACTATTTAATATACAAAAAGAAAAAACGAGTGTCAGAACGGAGATTTTAGCCGGACTTACTGCATTTATGACCGTCGCTTATATTATTGCCGTCAATGGAGCGATCCTAAGTTCAGCAGGAATGCCTTATGAAGCGGTGACGATTGCTACCGTCATTTCTTGTTTTGTCGGGTGTATGCTGATGGCACTTTGGGCAAAATCCCCGTTAATTATTGTGCCTGGGATGGGGGATAATGCGTTTTTTGTATTCACATTAGTATTCTCCCTCGGGCTTACCTGGCAGCAGGCATTAGCAGCCGTATTTATAGCTGGAATTGTGTTCACCTTGACGACTGTTACAAAAGCGGCCGTTTATCTTTCACAGTCGATCCCGAAATCGATGATTCATGCAATGACTGCAGGTATCGGCTTTTTTATCGCCTTTCTAGGTTTGAAAAATGGCGGAATCATCGTGGCAAATGAAGGGACGTTCGTAGGACTTGGCGATCTAAGTGACCCGCGTACATTGACAACCTTACTAACACTATTGGTTCTCCTGCCGCTTTTCCTGCGCAATGTAAAAGGGAATTTCTTAATAGGAATTATCGCAGGGACGATTATTGGTGCCATGTTAGACATTGTTGATTTATCATCATTACGTGACTTCAGCTTTAACTTTAGCGGGTATGGTGAAGTGTTTTTAGCTTTTGATTTTAGTGCGATTAACACGGTGAATTTTTGGACAGCTGTTTTCTCGTTATCAATGGTGATTATTTTTCAAAACATGGGCGCTCAGCTGGGAATGCTTCCGGATAAATCGAAATTCCGAAAGTCGTTCCAGGCAAATGCCATTTCTGTAGTAGGGGCGGGGATATTTGGCTGTAGTCCAACGACAACCGCAGCCGAATCGGCAACTGGAATTGCGGCAGGAGGGAGAACCGGGCTAACCTCTTTTACGACGGGACTTCTCTTTATACCAGCGTTATTCTTGATCCCTTTATTTAAAGTGATTCCTAACGAAGCGATTGCTCCTGTGTTTATTATTGTCGGAGGTTTGATGATTCAAAGTTTAAAGGAAATTCCGTTTGATGACTTTACCGAAGCATTTCCAGCTTTCTTGATGCTGGCGATCATGCCGTTAAGTTTCAGCATCGCAAATGGGATTGCATTTGGCTTCCTTGTTTACCCGATTCTAAAGCTGGTTACAGGACGGAAGAATGAAGTTTCCATTACCATGTACGTCATCGCCTTCTTCTTCTTGATCTACTTTTTATTAGGATCTCTATAAAGAAAACAGGCACCTTCATCTTGGGTGCCTGTTTCTCTTGTGCTTTTTTTAAAATAACCCCCCTAGAAGCACAAGCAGAGAAGGGGGTCTGACGGTTGTTACTTTTTATTAGGTTTTAAAATATCGAGAATCATCGGTTTGTATTCCCAGTTGGCATATAGTAATCTCTGGTCATCGAAATGAGACGAGAACGGATTACCACTTTGTCCAGGCGGCAGGATGTTCACACTCTTCGTACTAGCTTTTGAAAACTCAACGATTTGGTTATAGGTGCCTCGGTTCATGCTCAAGATAGACGGGACTCCTCGTGCACCGAGTTGCTGGAAGTTAATTTTTCCGGTAGTGGTCCGCCAATTGGCCATTTCTTTGCCCTCGTTAGCTACAGTAAGCTTTTCTACAGCAGTTTGTAAGCTATCCGAAACGATTTGATTAAGGTCTAGTTTTCCAAGAAACTTAAATTTCGTACCTAGGTCTTCTTCATTAGCATGAAGGACATGATATAGTAGGTCACTCGTAACCCCAGATACTCCTTGTAACTCTTTATATACATTCGTTTTAACTTCACTAAACCAAGCTCTAAAAATGGTAAGGCCAGAGTCGTCATATCGGTCATCTTTGTTATCATCCCATTGGAACATGTCCCAGTTCTCGATGATGGTCGCCGCTTCATGAGCACTTTCTGAGAGATTTTCATTCAGTTTTGATAACATTATTTCTTTAAAAAAGTAGGCATCCAATTCAATATGACCGGCTTTCTTATTTATTTCCTCCATATCATTCCACGAAACCTTTTGGAGAGATGCCAGCTGATCTAGGATAAATCCAACTCGGTGGGTTGGTCCAAACACAGCCTCAGTATATTCCCAATCGGTGCTGGGTTTATTGTTCCAGTTCGCAACATAGCCTTGAGCGGGATTAACCGCTTGTGTATTCGTTTCAAATGGAGCAATACCATTCCAGTCTTGTGAGCCATCACCCAACATTGGCAAGCGATTATCCGTTCCTTCTGCTCGGAGTGCATTTTGTCCTGTAATCCAGTAGCCGATGTTCCCTTGCTTATCGGAGTATAGGAAATTATGGGAGGTAGGAATCTTTTTCGCAGCTTCTTCAAACTGTTTGATGTTGCTGGCAAGGTTAAAATCATAGAAGCCGACCATTGCCTCAATCTCCTGTCCCCAATGAGAGCGTTTTTGGCTATATGCAACCAGGTTATTCTTGCTAACGACTGGACCGTAAACACTGCGATAAACGTTGTAAGCAATTGGAGAACCGCCAGCGACTTTAATGGTTTCAGTTCGAACCTCAAAATCTGTCCATTTTCCTTTATACCAATATTGATTTGGATTAGCTGGATTCACTTGGAGAACAAATGTATCGATCTGGTCACCATATCCAGTTGTGGTTGTCCAAGCAAAGTCATTGCCTCTGCCAATAAGCGGAATCGGACCAGCTCCGGCAAACGCCATTCCAACAGTGTTATAGCCAGCCCCATGAATTCCGACTTCATGGGCTATCTGTGGTGCAGAAAAGCCCATTTGCGGGCCGCCTAGTAAAAGGGTACCGCCATTAGCGCTTCGTGAGGGGCTGACAACCCAAGCATTACTTCCGCCCTTACTTGGAAAACCGAATTTCTTTTCAATATCAATTTTCATTTGCTGTTCAGTTTCAAGCTGTTTGGCAACATCTTCACTGTTAGAAAACTTTGCAAAATCTAGCTTGTTTGATGATTTCTTAACGGATTTATCTGTTTCACTCTGAAGAGATACGGGTGCAGTCGGGTCATTTTTTAAATAAATTGTTTCGAATATCTCCCGACCTTCTCCTGGAAACTTTGCTTCTAATTGATTCAATCTGTTCATAGCTGAAAGTTCACCGCCACCGCTTTCCCCAAACCTGCGCACCATTAATTGCTGGACTTTAAGTGAATCAACAATCGTCCATTTCGCAGGTTTTCTACCCTGGAATTCTGGAGGGAGGGCAGAGGAGGGTATGATTTCTATGTAATGGTTGATGCCGTCGATATAGCCCTGGAGCCCGCGTTTCACGTAGTCAGGCAAATGTTCAAATTGTTTTAGAGCCTCTTCATCGGTATAACCGTCACGGCGGATTACCTGGTCCTGTCCGATATTTGCAACACCGCCAAAAACCTCCGCCATTCTACCGCTGGCAACGAGTCTCGATAACTCTGCCTGCCAGAGCCTGTCCTCTGCGGTTGCATAGCCTGCTCCGAAAAATAAAGATGCGTCCGTTTCAGAATAAATGTGTGGAACACCATAGGAGTCTCTGACAATTTTAACCTGCTGACCCTGATGGTTTAAAAGTTTGGTAGATTCAATGGTATAGGCTGAAGATTCTTTAGGGACCGCCTTTCCTAGGGCGAGTTCTGGAGTGGGTACTACTAAAAAATAAGCAGCAATGAAAGAGGTGGATAGAACCTTTAAAAACTGTTTCTTTTTCAATAAATTACCTCCTTAGTAATAGATACAAATTCACTATAACGCATTATTATTGTGAAAAATGCAAATCTATGAAAAGGTTTTCATAGAAAAAGTGTTTGTTTCCGACACCATTTTTACTTTGAATAGACAATATGCTTTTTAATGTCACTTTATGATATTGCAGACAAAACAGGGACTCTGTTAAGATAGTGCTGAACGTTATAACAAACAATTAACACAAAAGAAGTAACTCGCAGCTGGCGGTTACTTCTTTTTGTTAGCTGTGACAGGCACACAGAAATACAGCAATTCGTTATAAAATTTTCTAGAGATCCAATAGATTGGAAGGCTACTTGGAGTGCTATCTTGCTATTTTATGGTAGCTCCTGTTTCAGGTCCTGCATAAATCTGAACTTTTCCAAGCTGAAGTGTTTGAATAATATATACATTGGGCTGTGGCTCTCCTAAAATCGTGTATTGGAGGCCGCCAAATTTACTCGGGCGTAAGCGGGTTGGAAGAGCATTTGCTTTAACTGGCTGAACATTTAGCGGATAGACTCTCCATTCGTTGACATGTGCTGGAAGATATAGGGTTCGTGTGCTAGAGCCAGAACTGGAGCCAGGCGCTGAGACCGTGCTAGGGCCAGTACCAGATGTTGATCCCGTAGCGGGCGGTGTTGAAGTGTTACCAGTCTTTTGCAGGCTAAAAGCTTTAGCAATCCCGTTCACATGGCCGCGGGCAACGTTTTCAATCCAGTTAGGATCCTTCATCCTCGCCGCATCATTACTATTGTCGATAAAACCGTTTTCAGTTAAGAGAGCGTCCATTGTAGATTCACGAATCACATGGAAGTTTGCCTTTTTGGCACCACGGTCAGTCATATTGTTTAACTTCACAATCTCTGGATGAATGATACGCTGAATATCCGCTGTACGAGAACGACTCGATAAGGCATCGTGAATGTAATCCTCGTAGCCGGTACCGCCGCCAGCATTAATATGGACAGATAGGTAAAAATCTGCTCCCCAGGCATTTGCATTGTTTGTACGCTGCTGCAACGAAACCGTTTGGTCCCCGGTACGACTCATCCTTACCTCTACATTCTGGTACTCATTCACCAGAATATCCCGAATCCTATTTGCAATCGAAAGCGTAACATGCTTCTCCTGCAACCCATTTCCAACAGCCCCCGGATCCGAACCCCCATGTCCAGGGTCAATAAAAACCTTCACCATAAATATCACCTCATCTTTTTATATATGAAAAAAGGGCTGAAAAGGTTCAATTGGCGGGGGCTTTCGGTGCCGCTTACGGTGCCTGTCACCGTCCGTGGACAAATCACCTGATTTGTCCGCCTGAGGTGGACAGTGACAAAAGTCGGTAGTAAAAAAAGCTTGGTTGTGTTAATAAATAACACTTCCAAGCTTTGTCATGCGGTTTGATTAGGGGGTAATTAGTTCTATGTTTAGTGCAGTCGCTTGTAGTGGGTAGGATTCCCTAATTTTTCCGTCTGTCCAAACTGCGACGGTTTGGTCAGGTTCGAAGTTGGTGTTCTCAGCGTTTTTAGGTAGTGTAATCCAGATTAACCCTTTATCTGGATCGTCTACTAATATTGCTTTGCTATCAGCATCCACCTCTTTAATAACACCAGAAACGTCATACTCTCCTTTTACACTGTCGTCTTTTTGAATGCAGCCAGCCAACCAGATAAAGCTAAAGAGTATGGCAAAGAGCAGTATTTTTTTCACCGTGTACATCCCTCCAGTTTTATATTATCTGGCAAAAGCTCTTGCAAGAGATACCATTTAAGATTCTCAGCTCAATTAGGGTAGTCTTCAATTTCCTAGCAGCAGTAAATGACCAGCAGAAATATTTATTCTCCATTTTTTACTGGATAACCTCCGTTTTGATCGAGTTAATGAGAAACCTTTCGATTGCCTTTGCATCTTCTGGATGGAACATATGGGAGGAATTTTCATACCAGACCATTTCCTTCCCTTGTGGTGCTTCAAGCTTTTGAAAAAATTCCTCAACAGGTATGCCGTCAACATGAAAGTCCTGCTTCCCATGCAAAAAGGCAATAGGTACTTCAATTCGTGTTAAGGCCTCAAGGTTAATTTCAGCAAAATCCTCAATCAGTTCTTGGGTGTAGGTTAGATTGTATGAACTATAAAAGGTATGAAATATGTCCTTTAATGTATATTCCGAGCTATTTAGAAAAATCTTGAACGCACCGCCCATTCCTGGGTGTTTCACCGTTTCAGTAGTGTAAATCATTGACTTATACTTGATTAAGGGGCGGCGGAATTCTGTCCATTCCTTTAATTTCATGAAAGGGGGACGGCCAATTTCCTCTAGTTTTTTCAAGGTCCTTTGGTCGTTTGCTTTCTCGGCTTTATTTTTCAACCAGTCATAGCAAAGAGCATCGTTATTTGTCCAATTTAAGATTTGTGATATTCCGAAGTAACCATAAAGTTTTTCCGGGTAGCGTGAGGCAACCGATAGTCCAATAATGGTTCCCCATGAGTGTGCAGCCAAATATACCTTCTCCTGCTGAAAACGACTTTTTAGATTATCGATGAGTTCTGAACAGTCGAGAATAAATTGTTCTACTCTTAGTGTTTCTGCTGAGAGATCTTTGCTGAAAGACTTGCCAGCGCCACGCTGATCCCAGAAGACCACAACAAAATGCTTAACTAATTCTTTGGTAGAAGTTGATACGGCATAATCCTGCCCGCGCGAAACAACACCTGGAATCGGCATGCACGGACCTCCATGAACATATAATAAAACAGGCTTCTTAGGATCCATAGCCTGAATCAAAATCGTCTGCTCCACACCACCCAAGACAATCCGCTCAACCGAATCAATCCCCGAAGCAGGAATCAAAAAATCACGCTTCTTAATAAAATACCCCATCATCCCAAACCCCTCTCTATAACTATAGTATAATACTTAAATACCAAATATTACATACTCTACTGGGTGACAATACTTGGTGACAGGCACCGCCCGTGGACAAAGTGGTCGTTTTGTATTTGTGTGGTGACAGGCACCACACAAATACAAATTACCCTATTTGTACGCCTGGGGTGGACAATGTCATTAGAAAATTTTAATAAGGAAGAAGGATTATGACGGATGCTGTCGAATTGGTTAATACGTATCCCGCATTTATCCCTTCATCTTGTTTTGTTGTTTTCGTCTTAATTCCTTTACCTGCCCTAACCTAATACCAACCCTAAAACCAATCCAATTTTAATTGAATGAAGGAGTGACTGCTATGGGCCGAAGACGCCGTGCGTTTTTTGAAGGTGCAAAGTATCATATTACGAGTCGGGGAGTTCGAAGGTCTACGCTATTTTTTGATGATGAGGACAGAATCAAGTACCTTAGTTTGTTAGAAGAGTCGAGACTGCGCTACTTCTATACACTCCACGCCTACTGCCTCATGACCAACCACACTCATCTTCAGCTTGAAACCACCACTATTTCACCCGCCATCATTATGAGTTACCTCAATACCCATTATGCCAAGTATTTTAACAAAAAATATGAATATACTGGCCATGTTTTTGACAAACGCTATAATGCAGAATTATTAGATTCACTTGATTATGAATTCGATGTAAGCAAATATATTCACCTTAATCCATTAAAGGCGGGGTTAGTGGATATACTTGAGGACTTTCCATGGAGCAGTTATTTAGATTATGTCAATGGCGAAGTGTCTTCCCTTGTTAATCCCCAATATTTGCTGTCCTATTTCCCAAAACCTGCATCCCAAAAATACGAGGAATATGTTAAAGCCCCTTTTATGGAGTTATATTTAGATAAAAACGGACAGGTTATCATGCTTTCAAATAAATTGGAGGGTACACCACCATGTGTGCAACCGTAACTAGTATTGGATTGAAAGGAATGGAAGGATATCGTGTCAATGTGGAAGTAATGTCTTTTGTCGGAACAGATTCTATTCGCATCGTCGGACTGCCAGATGCAGCTGTGAAAGAGTCTAGAGAAAGAATTATTGCAGCATTTCGTTCATTGGAGCTGTCGCTCTCTGGACAAAAAGTTATCATTAACCTGTCACCTTCAGAGCAAAAGAAAAGTGGACCGATGTTTGATCTAGCTATGGCCATTAGTATGCTTGTTAGCTTGCATGAACTCAATGTTGAAATCCCGCCTAATACAGCATTTATTGGTGCGTTATCGTTGGACGGGGCCATCGTCCCTGTGGTTGGAATGCTGCCGGCTGTGCTTGCAGCAAAAAAACTTACCATCCAAACACTATATATGCCTTATGATGAAACTTTTCCAATCCTCGAATTTTCAGACCTCAAAATTATCTTCGTGTCGTCATTGAAACAGGTAATAGACCATTTGTCAGGGCGAGGACTAGGTGTCCCTGTCATTTTTCCCAAAAATAATGTGGAACGGTACGAGATGAAGAGTTTAACAAATTTCGAGCAGGTTATGGGGAATAAAAATAGTAAAAGAGCTTTAGAGGTAGCAGCGGCTGGGGGCCATCATGTCTTAATGACCGGTCCGCCTGGGTGCGGAAAAAGTATGCTGGCTGAAAGCTTTCCCTCGATTTTACCAGCCTTAACAAAGCAGGCACAGCTTGAAGTGATTAGTCTATACCAGTTAAGCGGAATTACCTGCCCTGACACTCGATTTCCTCCTTTTCGCAACCCGCACCATTCAGCGTCAGCCATCAGCATAATTGGTGGAGGTACCTATCCAAAGCCCGGTGAAATTTCATTAGCCCACCAAGGTGTCCTTTTTCTAGATGAAATGGCTGAATTTCCGAAAAAGTTGCTTGATATGCTGAGACAGCCATTTGAAAATGGAAAAATTACGATTAGCCGAACACATGCGACGATTTCATATCCTGCAGAGTTCACTTTAATCGCGGCCATGAATCCTTGTCCATGTGGGTATGCAGGATCGAATACTCATTATTGCACATGTACGAAGAAGCAGGTAATATCCTATAAAAATAAAATATCTGGTCCGCTTCAAGACAGATTTGACATTCATCTTTCCCTAAGACCCGTAGTATTTTCTGAGGATCTTAATAGAGAAGAATCATCTGAGATTGTTAGGGATAGAGTGGAAGAGGCAAGAAAACGTCAATACAATCGATACGAAAAAGAAATTTGTAATAGCAGAGTAACTTACGATGTACTCCTTCAAACAAGCCCGTTAACAGTTGTTCAACAAAGGAAACTTCAACATCTTTCAGCCAGAAAAAACTGGAGCAGCCGTACACAAATAAAAATCATCCGCCTGGCACGCACCATCTCGGATCTCAATGGAAGTCCAGCCATCACCGACCAAAGCATAGAGGAAGCAATCAAGTTAAATGGTGTTAAATATAGATGTTGAATATAGGTGACAGGCACCGTCCGTGGACAATTCCCCTTATTTGTCCACCTCAGGCGTACAGTTGAACATAAAAATCACTCCTTAGCATGCCGCTGAAGGAGTGACTCCTTTATAAAGGTTATATCGTTAGCGCTGAACCAGAGTCTTAGTGTTATTTATATGTTCATAGCTGACAATCCGGTGCAGCAGGTTGACCATTTTTTCAAGGTCGGCCTCATGGTAATCGTCAATACAGGCGAATTGTATCCAATTCCGCTGCTTTAGGTATTCACTTTCGTAATGCAGCTGATAGCCATGATAGTAGACTAGCTCACCTATAGCAGCAGACGATAGGCGATAAGGGCTTGCAATGGTTAGGATGATCGGTGAACTGTTTTCTTCACTTATGATCGTAAACTGGTACTGTTTTAGTTTTTCTTTTAAAAAATGATGCCTTTCAGCGATTTTTCGATAGGTTTCGATATTTATATTTTCCAGGGCTGCCAATAAAGCTTCTAAGAGATTTGACGACTGTGAAAAGGGGATGCTGTCCTTTTGCATGTAGTAGCCAAGATCAAGGTATTTTGGCAAATCTGATGATGGGGTTACTTCATGCTGATGGAACACAAAAGACAATCCGGTAAAAGCCCTCAATGCTTTGCCGCTTACCCCAGTCGCTAAAAATACACCCTCTAAATCAATCTCCATAGCCCCTATTGAACTTATGCAATCTAAGCAAAGTTTAAGGCTGTATTCATGTGCAATAACCTTCAGCAAGTTTACATCGTTCAACATGCCAGAGGAGGTTTCACTATGAACAGCCCAAATCCAGGTGGTTTCAGTGGTCAAATTGGAAACGATTTCTTCTTTAGTGAAGGCTTGACCCCATTCTTTTTCAACTACTCCATAGGAAAGCCCAAGTCGGCCAGCTTGTTCCGTTAAACGGCTGCCAAACTCTCCGTTTACTAAAATAAGCCCTTTGCCACTTTCCTTGGAAAGCTGTGCTGCCACGACATCATTTGCGAGTGTCCCCGACCCTAAGAAAACCTCAACATAATGACTGTTAACCATTTGACATAAACGACTTTTAGCTGTCGTCAGCTTTTGTAGAAACTCCTCTGATCGATGAGAAATCGGAGTCCTACTCAGTGCATTTCTTACATTTTCAGAGATTTGAACAGGACCGGGCAAAAACGGAATTGTTGCTGGGAGGATTCTACCTGCAACAGATTCGTCAAAAGTCTTTTTCGTTAAATACATCGGTTGATAAAGGGCATCCTCCGTACCGGTTAAATGTGCAAAAGGCTTGAAGCCCATTTGCCCATAAAGCTTTAACTGACGGACGGTTCCTGATATAACCGCAATGTCGTAACCTTTTTTTAAACAATACTTTATTAAAAACTGGACTAACCCTAAAAAGACTCGTCCATTGCGAAAATCCTTTTTAACAGCTAAAAGCCTGACTTCACAAGGATAATTGATAGGAAAATCAAGCTGCTGCTCAACAGGACCAATTTTTCGGTCGAGTGAAAATGGACGATTTGCACGAATGGCAATCATTCCTACAACTTCCGAATCTTTAATACAAACAATATATGTATTTTCTGAATGAAATTGGTCTACTAATCTCTGTTCAGCATTCGGTGAATGCTGGGGAATTTCCTCAGAAAAGGTTAGATAATTTAAACGGTGAATTTGTTCAATTTCATCGTGAGAGGAGGCAATTTTAAAAAAATATTCATGATTATCCATTTCGTTTCAGCCTTTCTTTAACATTTTCTGTATGTGCTAGAAGGATCATGACCACAAGGGCTATTTCTATGATGAAACTTAGCACGTCATTATTTCTGTAAAATAGGAATAACGGGATGATGAGAAATGTCCCTAATCCTGCAAGGGTAAAGCTCCTAATAAAGGGGTAAAGAACGCCAAAAGTCAAGATTATCACTGGAACAAGCAGGGGCTCAAAGGTTAGCATGCCGCCGATGAAGGTTGAAATCCCTTTTCCGCCTTTAAATTTTAGGGTGACGGGCTTAAGATGACCAGTTATTGCTAATGCTAGGCCAACCAACTGGACAGGTTCCGCAAATTGAAAGTAGCGGGCAATTAGAACAACAACGGCCCCTTTTAGGGCATCTCCAAGGAAAATGACCACAAAAGCTAGTTTTCCATGCAGGCGTCCAGCATTCCTGGCACCGATATTACCGCTTCCCTGGCCGCGAATATCGACCTGGTAGAAAATTTTTGAAATCAAAAACCCGAACATTATACTTCCTAGTAAATAGGAAGCTAAAAGATAAATCCAGATCATTTACACCCAACCTTTAGTTTTGAATTCTATCATAACAATGAAGATGCCCACTTTAACAAGCAGTATATCTTCACTTCATGAGAACGAAATTTTGAAGAAGGAGTAAACGGGGATAAACTGCCCGTAATAGCCCGATAAATTTAACCTAGCCATCAGTGGGAAAAAG
Source organism: Bacillus sp. MRMR6 (assembly GCF_001940785.1). Taxonomy (GTDB): domain Bacteria; phylum Bacillota; class Bacilli; order Bacillales; family Cytobacillaceae; genus Neobacillus. The sequence continues at coordinate 27,822 of NZ_MSLS01000038.1, read as the reverse complement.
AAAACCCATTGTTGGAAGTTTCATATTATTTCCATTATAATATGTTTCTATAATTATTCACATAAACTTTATCAATTTTCCTACCCTATTGGGTATAATAGATTTGGAATTGTTTGAGGAGGTGAAGTATGAGTACGCATAAACTTAAATTTTTCATGGTATTATTCCTGGCTATGAATGCATTCATGACGGGGTGTTCAGGCTCTGATATATTACTGGATGATGAAGAAAAGGAAGTCAGCTTTGAAAATCAGGTACAGCCTTCATTAATATTCTTTTTTACAGGAGTTGGCTGAGACTATTGCAAATCGCAGCTGGTCGAGCTGCAGAAAAACAAACAGATGTTTGCTGAATTTCCAGGTAATATCTACGCACTTAGTTCAGATACAGTAAAGCATCACCAAGAATTAAAGGAAGAATTAGGTCTGGAGTTTACAATCCTATCAGACGAAAAGCTCAAATTAATCCAAGAGGCTGGGATGAAAGACCCTCAAGCACACAAATCGCTCAGAGGCTTTGCCATCCTAGACAAAGACGGAAAAATAATCGCCGCCCAAGAAGTAAACCCATTCGGCATCGAAATGGCCAACATCATCACCTATGCTAATGAAAAACTAGCAAAATAGGGGACAAAAAAGGGTGACAGGCACCGCTCGTGGACAAATACCCCTATTTGTCCACCTCAGGCGTACAGTTGGATGATATTTTTGGAAAAAACATCCTCTGATATGTGAGGATGTTTTTCTTATGGCAGGGATCCATATCTTCTAGGTGGTTAATCTCCGCCGCCACCTCCCCCTGAGTCGCCGCCAGCAGAGTCATTGCTTGAGCTGAAGGAGGCCTCACTGCTGGTGTAGTCGTGGTCGTGATGATGGTGATGGTGATGGTTTGTGCTTCTCCTATTTGGAAAGATCAAAAACGCGATAATAATTGTGACGGCCCCAAGAAAGACTTGGGCATTGAAGATAAGATAGATTCCATAGATAAGTATAAGGAAGCCAATCAAGCGGATGAATGTTCTCAGAAGCATCTCCTCCTTAAAGATCCTCTATATTTATAGATATTATTTCCCATTGCTTTTTATACTTTGACTTCAAAGAACAATGGTTAAATCTTCCCCTTTTATGTAGGTAGAAATAAAAACGAAAAAGGATGTAGTTATAGTAACCCCTACATCCTTTTTGGTTAAATCAAAACATCAAAACCTACCTACTCGTCGTTCTTTTTCTCCTGTTTTTTCTGCTGCTCCTGAAGAGCAAGGATGATGTCTTGAACATCAATTTTTCCGTCATTGTTTAAATCAGGTATAGTCGATTGCGGAGTAGGCGGTGGCGTCGATGCTGGTGCCGGTGCTGCTGCAACAGCGGCAGCTTGCTTTTTCGGTTTAAAAGCAAATGTAAAGACTAATAGAATGATAATGAACAGGCCTGCAACCCCATCGACAATGTAGAATATTGTTTTATAGTCTGACCATAAGGTTTTACTATCTCCAGTTCTTTCCTCTGAATTAGCGATGAATTTTTTGATTTCTGAATGATTCGGATAGATTCTCTGAACTGCTTCAAATTTATCTAAAGCATTCTTGTAATAGCCACCCCAATAGAGTTCCAAGCCTTCCTTATATAGCCGGTCAGTATCACTTCCGGTATTCTTTGCACCTGCTTGGTTAACGAACTCTTTTACCGTATTAACCGGTACTGAAAAGTTAAAGCCTTGAACTTCCTGGCCGTTAACGGTGTCGCCTCTAAACGTTAATAAACCAATAATTTCTCCTGCTTCATTGATGACAGGTCCACCGCTATTTCCGTGGGTGGCAGCAGCGTTAATTTGAATGACTGGGCTTCCTTGCTCTGTTTTCTTATCAGTAGCAGAAATTTGTCCGGCATTCATAGAAGAAACGAGGGATGAATCTGGCGATAATAGCTCAGAATCAGCAGCTGCCGGATAGCCGCTAACCCAAATATTATCTTGATTTTGGATATTGTCGGAATTTCCGAGTTTTAATGTTGGAAGGTTCTTTCCTTCAATCTTAAGGACAGCAACGTCCTTCCCTTCATTTACAGGGGCACCATAGCTTTTTACCTCACCATCAAGAATATCTCCTCCTGGTAAAATAACTTTTAGTACTCTTTGGATGCCAGTATATTGCGTGTAGGTTAGCATATAATCATAGGCTGTATTGTAATCTACCTGAAAATAGTCAGCCATAATACCGACAAGCTGTTCGAAGGCTACATTGGCAATATCTGTATCCTCTAATTGGGTAGATTCAACTACATGGGCATTCGTGACAATATAGCCGTCGGAGCTAATGATTGCACCTGACCCTGATCCGCCAACAACAGATTGATAGTTTAGCTGAGCTAAGATGGCATCGACTTCAGGATCATTTGGATTATTAAACTGCCATCCGACAATAGCATAGTCAATAATCCGGACTACAGCTGGCTTCGTATGCTCCGCGAGCCTTTGTGCTTGCGAGACCTTTCCCGTTTCTGGTTTCATACCCATAAGGACAAACGAAGCAACAATTACGCCAATTAGCAGCAAACATAATGGTATGGTAAAAAAGGCCCTTTTCACCAAACATTCACCCTCTTCACGAATTTTAAATTTCCCAACTAATATATGCCCGTCAAATACCAATCAAACTTTGTCTAAAAAAATAAATAAGCCTCGAAAAAAGTTGGTGCCTGTCACCACTCGTGGACAAATCGATCAATTTGTCCACCTCAGGCGTACAAATCAAAAAGCCAGCAAATTATGCTGGCTTTCGTTTTTTTTATTGGAGAATAACATGCACTGCTAGATAAATAGTAAGAGGCTGAGCGCCATGACCGCCATTCCACCGATTAGACCGTAGATGGATAGGTGTGTTTCATCGTATCTTTTGGCAGCGGGCAATAGTTCATCGAGTGAGATGAATACCATAATACCTGCTACTGCTGCGAAAATAACTCCGAACATAACATCATTTAAGAATGGCATCAAGAATAGATATGCTACAAGGGCCCCGACTGGTTCTGACAAGCCTGATAAGAATGAAAGTTTAAAAGCCTTTTTCTTGTCGCCGGTTGCAAAATAGACCGGTACAGATACGGCAATACCCTCAGGGATGTTATGGATGGCAATTGCCACAGCAATCGCAATCCCCAGCCCAGGGTCCTGCAAGGCAGAGGTAAAGGTAGCGATTCCTTCAGGAAAATTATGAATAGCAATTGCAAGGGCAGTAAATTTCCCCATTTTTAATAAATCTGGTTTTTTTTCGTCTATTCCAGGTAGTTTCATATCTTCAACAGTCTTAAGCTCATGGGGATTGGATTGCTTTGGAATAAATTTGTCAATCATGGCAATGAGAAGCATTCCTCCAAAAAATCCTCCAACCGTTAACCAGTTTCCTTGAACAACTCCTAGTGCCCCAGTAAGTGCATCTTTTGCTTTTACAAAAATCTCAACCATTGAGACATAAATCATTACACCTGCAGAAAACCCAAGGGTAACAGATAAAAATTTCGTATTGGTGTGTGAGGTGAAAAAAGCAAGGAGGCTTCCGATGCCCGTTGCTAGACCGGCCATTAAGGTAAGTCCAAACGCTAACAGTAAATTCTCCGTCATATTCTCTTCTCCTTTAGATATTACTTATTTAAATATTTTGAATAGTATTATATATGCGCTAACTCAGAAATGTTTCCTTCGAGAAACATTTTACACCTAACGAAACAAAAATAATATTAAAAACTTTTTCTATAACGAAAATTTTTTAAAAAGTGAATATGCTGTATGTAACATCATCTAAAAAACGTGAACACCCTCAATTAATCTGAGGGACATTCACGTTTGTTAATATATCTTAATTAAAAGGTATCAGTGTCGAAGCCGTAGCCTCCGGTCCCAGGTCCAAAGCTGCCATAACCGCCAGCACCCGGTCCAAACCCAGCCCCCGGTCCAAACCCAGCACCCGGTCCAAACCCAGCACCTGGTCCAAACCCAGCACCCGGTCCAAACCCAGCACCGGGTCCAAACCCGGCCCCCGGTCCAAACCCAGCCCCCGGTCCAAACCCAGCCCCCGGTCCAAACCCAGGTCCAAACCCAGCCCCCGGTCCAAACCCAACACCCGGTCCAAACCCARCACCCGGYCCAAACCCAGCACCCGGCCCAAACCCAGCACCTGGCCCAAACCCAGCCCCCGGTCCAAACCCAGCCCCCGGTCCAAACCCGACACCCGGTCCAAACCCGGCACCTGGTCCAAATCCAGCACCCGGTCCAAACCCAGCACCTGGTCCAAACCCAGCACCCGGTCCAAACCCGGCCCCTGGTCCGTGGAAGCCACCGATTCCACCGCCGCTAAAATTAGATCCTAAATACCCTAGACCAGCCCCAATGAGACCTGCACCTAATGGTCCAATACGTTCAAATTCCTGATATCCTTCGTAAGGTGTATTTCCATATTGAGTATTAACAGGCATATTCATCGAATGATACATCGATTCATCTCACTCCTCTTTCTATCTTGATTCATTCCTATCCTATGTACCAACCTCCGTTCTTCTTGGGCAGGAGCCCAAGATATTGAAAACGGTCGAAATAGTAGAGGTGACAGGCACCACAAAAAATCGGTCTTAGGTCTTAGATTTGATTACGTTTGTGGTCTATGGATTGCAGGAGTTTTATGGTGTATTGTTGAAGTAATGGAAGACTAGGCAGAGTTTTTCATTATTTTACAATTAGATGAAACATTCTAATTCATTTATTCGTATGAATAGTTAGGAATTTTATTGTCAGGAGTCGATTATAATGAACCGATTTTTATCGTTTCTAGTGCAGTCGTTTGTGACTGTTCCGTCCGTTGTCACAATTTGGTTAGTCAGCATCATTGGGTTTGATCTTGCATTCTGGCTTTCAACAGGCTTTGCCATAGCTGGAGGTGCGGCTGTTTCAATGATTACATCCGCTATAATGACAAACCGCTTTTTGAAAAAACACCAACTAACAAGAAAAGAATACCGATATATTAAAAAGAATTTAGATGAAGCGAAGCAAAAAATAACCCGCCTAAACAAAGCGTTATTTTCCATTCGTGATATTCCGACCTTAAAGCAGCGGATAGATGTGCTCCGGATTACGCGTAAAATCCATAGCCTGACGAAAACAGAACCAAGAAGATTTTATAAGGCTGAGAAATTCTATTTTTCCCACTTAGACTCTGTTGTGGAATTAACTGAGAAATATCGCTTTTTATCCGTACAGCCGAAGAAGAGTAACGAGATCAATCTTTCGCTTTACGACACACGGCAAACCCTAACAGATCTAACGAAGGCTTTAGAAGAGGATTTGTACTATATCGTTTCCGATGACCTAGACCATTTGAATTTTGAAATCGATGTAGCAAAGCATTCAATCAAAAAGCTTAATGATTCAAAAATAGAGCAAGAAAACAGGAGGACAAAATGAGCGAAAATAACCACTCTCCGCAATTAAAGAAAACAGGAAATATATTAGACGATATCCTTGCCAATCCTTTTGGTGATAATGAACTTGCGCCTCAGCCGCAAGCATCCCCACAGGTTCAAGAAGCAAGGCCTGTCAAACTAATTGATGTCATTCCCGAAGAGAACCGGGCGAAAGCATATCAGCTTGCAGAACAAATTGATCCGACCAATCACCAGGCAATGATTACGTACGGTACCCAGGCACAGGGAAAACTCCTGTCATTCTCCCATTCCATGCTTGAGCATGTCCAAAAGCAGGATATCGGTGAGGTGGGGGAAATCATTGCCGATTTAATGAAAAGACTAGATGAGGTTAATCCAGATGAGCTAAAGGATGGCAAGCCGTCCTTTTTGGCGCGGATGTTTGGCAAAATCTCTGGTTCTCTTCAGGAAGTACTCTCGAAGTATCAAAAAACGGGGGCACAGATTGATCGGATTAGTGTAAAACTAGACCGAAGCAAGAATGTTCTATTATCTGATATCAAACTACTTGAACAGCTATATGAGACAAATAAAGAGTATTTTCATGCTCTGAATGTGTATATTGCAGCGGGTGAATTGAAACTTGAGGAGCTTCATCATAAAACAATCCCTGCAATGAAAAAAGCAGCGGAAGCAATGAATGATCAAATGAAGTTTCAAGAGGTTAATGATATGATTCAATTCGCCGATCGTTTAGATAAGCGGTTGTATGACTTGAAATTAAGCAGGGAAATTACGATCCAAAGTGCACCGCAGATTCGTTTGATTCAAAATACGAATCAGGCACTTGTAGAAAAAATTCAATCGTCTATCATGACTGCTATTCCTTTATGGAAAAATCAAGTGGCCATCGCACTGACGTTAATTCGTCAACGCCATGCAGTAGAAGCACAGAAGAAGGTTTCGCAAACAACCAATGATTTATTGCTGAAAAATGCTGAGATGCTGAAGACAAATACGATTGAAACGGCTAAGGAAAATGAGCGCGGTTTGGTGGATATCGAAACATTAAAGAAAACACAGGAAAACTTAATTACTACCCTTGAAGAGACTATGCGAATTCAAGAGGAAGGCCGTCAGAAACGCCGAATTGCCGAACAGGAACTGGCAACTATGGAAAATGACTTAAGGCATAAGTTATTAGAAATTAAAGGAAATTAGTTGGAGGCAAGGCAGCCTGACTTGGGTCTATAGACTCTTTATAAATATTACAAACTAACTTATATTTTTAATAAGCACATAAATCGTACGAAACGGCAAAACTATTGAAAAATGGTGACGCAAAACTATAGGGGCTAATGTTAATGTTATAGAACGATGCCAGCCAGTTACCGAACACGACAACTCCGCGATTTATGTAAACCAAATTAGGGAGGGCTCCATGTGTTATTAAAAAGCATGCTTATTAAGGGTAAATATTTTTATCATGTATTTCAACAACGCCATAATGAGTTATTGCAGCAGGACTGTCTTTGTGAAGAACTAAAGACAGAGCTGAAAGTGAAAGCGCTGTACCACAATAGTAAAGCAATAGAATTAGGAACGATGATATAACAAAAAGCCGGGATCTCCGGCTTTTTTCTTTATACTTTCTCAAAATTGAATTTTTGAACAAAATTACAGTGTGAACAGGCTCTGCCAATCAATTCTTTAGATTCCGCATCTTCATAATAGACTTCTTCATTCTCACAAACGGGGCATTCTACCACATGGAAAATTTGACGTTCTCCTAAAATAGCATCTAACAATACTTCAAAGTACATATCTTGCACCCCTATCTACTATTATTCATTTAAAAATATCAAATTGAATCGGAGAGATATGATGAATCTTGTCGGTTCTAAAATAAATTTTTCGACATAACCTGCATTCCCATAGTTAGAAGATAGTTTTTTGATAAAATAAAATTAAACTAGGGTATTAGTGGAGGTAAATGATGCTGATAGAATATATTGCTACGAGTGTAGAGGATGCAATTGTCATTGAAAAATCAGGAGCAGATCGGATAGAGCTTGTCGCAAGTTTAGAGGAGGGGGGCTTGACTCCGAGCTATGAACTGATTGAGAAAGTGGCAGCAAGTGTGAACATCCCAGTTAATGTGATGGTAAGGCCGAACAGTCAATCCTTCGTTTATACAAAAAGCGATCTGGAGATGATGAAGCGCGATATTTCCATCATTGGCTCAATCGGTGTTAATGGAGTAGTACTGGGGATGCTGAATGAAGCAGGAGATGTAGATTTTCGCCAGTTAGATGAACTTTTACAAGAAACAGGTAATCTAAAAGTTTCCTTTCATCGAGCAATTGATTACTCAAGGGACCCGGTCCAAACAGCTAAACAACTAGACACATATAAGGAGATTAACACGATTCTGACCTCTGGGGGACTAGGAGATTGGCCAAACAGAATGGAAATGCTGCTTAAAATGAAGCTAGCTTGTAAAAATACCGAACTACTGATTGGCAGCGGGCTTTCAAAGGAGAATATCCTTGAAGTACATCGGCTTGTCTTCACTGGAAGCTATCATTTTGGAACGGCAGTCAGAATAAATCATAGTGCACTTCAAGGGGTATCTTTAGAAAAAGCAACGGAGATTGTTGATATGTTAAAGTAATAAATGGGCATATTAATTGTAAACCTAATAATCGGAGTGTGTTCATGAAAAAAGAAAATGATCAAACGAGTGAAGGCTTAAATCAACTGTTCGAGATTATTAATGCCAAAGGAGACACGGGTGAGCTGGAGCAGATTGTTGAACATAATGAAGAAGTTAAAAAGCGAGATCAATCCTAATAAAAACAAGGTCTGGATCTGGGTCCAGACCTTGTTTTTTGCTTATTAGGTCTTTGGTACTATAGACGCTGGGACATCTTCCATAATATCATAAAAAATGGAAGCGTTGTCATTTTTAAGAAATACATAACTAGACTCTTTAAACGAACTAGTTAACTGAGGGGGATAGAAAAAATCGTTTCATGGTTTATCCATGTAAAACAAGTCAATAATTTAGAAGGACTAATTCATTTTCCACATTAACGAATTACTACAGCTGTTGAACCACTATCCGTACTAGGACTTCAAGAATATTCACACTACATCCTATCTACCTCACAAAAACAAAAAAAGCATCAACTAAATAGGGAGGCAATATATGCGCACTTTTTTTAGGAGTTTTATGACTTCAATTTTGGTATTGGCATTAATTTTAACAGGAATGCCGGTTTCCAATTCTCTAGCGGCTGCATCAGGTGTAACTGATTTAGTCATTGATTTAAACGTTCCACAGGTCATGAGGGAAGTTAAGGGAAATAAGCTTGATTTAACCCCTCTCCAGGTTTATGACGACGGGCGCTTCATGATAGCTTCGAAGAGTGTTACCTGGAAGTCTTCTAATAAAAATGTAGCTTCTGTTTCGGCAGATGGAGAAGTAACTTTGTCTGGGCACAATGGAAAAACGTTTATATCTGTCAGTGATGGGCGGTTTAGCGATCGGATTTCCATTCAATATAAAGGGAATCAAGGCGAAATACTAGTTGAAAAAGAAAAAGGCAAGCGTTATGACCTAATCGGCCATGCAATCAAGCATATGACGATGGAGGAAAAGGTCGGGCAAATGCTGATGCCAGATTATCGAAATTGGAACGGAAATAATGTTACCGTAATGCTGCCTGAGATAGAAAAGCAGATTAAAGATTTCCATCTTGGAGGCGTTATTTTATTCCTCGAAAATGTTGTCACTACTGAGCAAACCACCAGACTGGTAAATGCCTATCAAGAGGCAGCCGAAAAGTATAACATGCTGGTTTCTATTGACCAGGAAGGTGGAATTGTAACACGTCTTCAGTCAGGGACACATATGCCTGGGAACATGGCACTTGGGGCAACAAGATCTGAAGATGTCGCTGAAAAAGTAGGCCGAGCAATTGGCGAAGAGCTTCACTCTCTTGGAATTAATATGAATCTAGCTCCTGTATTAGATGTGAACAATAATCCAGATAATCCAGTTATCGGTGTTCGCTCATTCGGTGAAGACCCTGAATTGGTTGGTAAAATGGGCAATGCCTATATCAGAGGACTCCAAGATAGCGGGACTGCAGCAACTGCCAAGCATTTTCCAGGACACGGTGATACAGCAACAGATTCACATATCGCTTTGCCTGTTGTCCCACATGATATTGAACGGCTAAAAGCAGTGGAATTATACCCGTTCCAACAGGCAATGAATGCAGGAATTGACGCAGTTATGACAGCACATGTCACTTTCCCTAAGATCGATGATACAACGGCAATATCTAAAAAGACCGGGTCAGTAATCCCTGTACCAGCTACCCTTTCTCACAAGGTACTAACAGGCCTTATGCGAGAAGAAATGGGCTACAACGGACTTATCATTACGGATGCTATGAACATGCTTGCCATTGCAGATCATTTTGGTCAAGTGGATGCGGCAATTCGTACCGTGAAAGCAGGATCTGATATTGTTCTAATGCCGGTTGGTCTTGAAGCAGTAGCAAACGGACTATATAATGCCGTAAATACAGGCGAAATTTCAATTGAGAGAATAGAGCAATCTGTTGAACGAATTTTTACCTTGAAGTTAAATAGAGGCATCATTAAAGCTGAAGTAGAAAAGAGCATTGATGAGAAAGTTTCCAAAGCACTTCAAGTTGTGGGTTCAGTTGAACATAAAGCAGTGGAAAAAGAGGCAGCTGAGAAGTCCATAACTCTTGTGAAAAATGAAGGGGTACTGCCACTTAACGCTGCTGCAGCGGATAAGATTGTTGTTGTTGGATCGAGTGCAACAACGATCGCTGCTGAGCTACAAAAGCATCAAGGAAACGTAACAGTGATTAATACTGCAGCACCGCTTTCTGCTAGCAACTTGGCTGTTGTAAAAACAGCAAAATATATCATTATCGGAACAAATACCTCTACTGTAAGTGCAAGAGCAGTGACCACAAACATAATGCGGTTAGCGAATCAACTAATTACTGAAACGGATATCCCAGTAATTGGAGTAGGCATCAGAAACCCATACGACATAATGTCATACCCGAATGTTGATGCCTATCTGGCCCAATACGGAACAAGACCGGCCAGCTTTGAAGCAGCCGTCAACACCATCTTTGGCGTAAATAACCCAACAGGAAAACTGCCAGTAACGATCTTCAACCAAACTGGTGGAATATTATACGGCTTCGACCATGGGTTAGGCTACTAAGTCTGCCCAAGCACGGTTCCTGTCACCGCCAGTGGAAAAATAGCTGATTTGTTCGTCTCAGGCGGACCGTAGATGCAGCAATAGCACTTATTATAAAAAAGAGCCCTTTTCATGAATCCATGAAAAGGGCTCTTTTTTAGCTGTTTATTGCTTCAAGGAGTTCATCTAGTTCTCCTGTTTCGTCTTGTTGTTTAACCATGCTGATAAATGGTTCGACGAATTGGGGGTCAAACTGTTTACCGGCACACTCGCGAAGTTCGACGATGGCTTCTTTAAATGTCTTGGTCTTTTGATAGGGCCGCTCGGTGGTCATGGCATCGAACGAATCAATCAAACAAAGGATCCGGGCAAGCTTAGGAATGGATTTTCCTTTCAAGCCATATGGATAACCCCTGCCGTCATAGCGTTCATGATGCAGTTCGACTAAGGGGACTAAGTCTTCTAACTTCTTATTTGTTGATATGATTTCTTTCCCCCAGGTAACGTGTTTCTTCATCGTTTCCCACTCATGTGGCTCAAGCTTTCCTTTTTTGTTTAACAAATCCCGAGGGATTTCAATTTTCCCAATATCATGAATAAGAGCACCAAGGATCAGTGTCTTTCTTTCATGGTCGCTTAAATTGAGCGTTCGGGAGAAATCAACCGCATATTGATAGACGCGCTTACTATGTCGATACGTATAAACATCCTTTGAGAGGAAAATCTTTAACTGCTGTTCGGCTTCCTCTATATCTTTTTCAAGTGATAGGGAGCGCTGTACGGAATATTCAGAATGCTGATTATAGACTTGTACTAAATTTTTTCCTTGGTCCTTTGCTGCGTACATCGCTTGGTCAGCTTTATTAAGAAGCTCAGAAATGCTGTAGGTTTCCTTTTCACTCTCTGCTATCCCTGCTGAGAAGGACAAACAGCCGTAAGGGAGGCCTTCCACACCTTTATAGTAAGTGTCATTTGTTTTTTTACGTAATTCATTCATGAACATATAAGCCTTTTGGCGATTTGTATTCGGCATCAGGATAGAGAATTCTTCACCACCATAACGCGAAACCACATAATTTTGTGACTCAGCTTCTTTTTTTAAAAGAGAGCCAAATTCCTGAAGCAGGTGGTCTCCTTGAATGTGGCCGTATAAGTCATTGTATTTTTTGAAATCATCAATATCTAGCAGAACGACACTTAAAGGCTTGTCAGATTCTTTCGCCACTGCAACTTCCTCTTCCAATAGTTCTTTAAAATAGCCGTGGTTATTCAGACCAGTCAAGAAATCCATGTTCGCCTTGTTCAAGGTTTCTTGATATAACTGAAAATGCTGATTAAACGCTACAGACAAGAGAATGGCAATGCATACAAACAGAAAAAGTCCGAAAATAGGATGTCCTTCAAGGATGATTCCAAGCACAATTGAAAGTAATAGCGTACTCAAATAGCTAACAATAAAGGTTTTATCTTTAATAATCCCACTCATTAACTTAATTGAGCTTTCAGTTTGCTGCAGGAAGAAATATAAACTAATTAAAACGGTATTTAAAATAAAATATGCACTTAGTGAAAGGATGTAAGGCAATAAATTATTAGTATTCATCTGGTATAGTATTCCGCCTGTGAGTACAAAAAGGTAATAAGCAGCTATCATCATAATGCTATAGATGGCAAAATTAAATAAATGCTTCCACCAGGCAATCTTCCATTTATAAATAAAATAAATAAGTGAATTAATTAATAAAACTTCTAATGTAAAACCCAAGCCAAATAAGAAAATACTTGCTAAATAGATAGCCGAGTCCATCGAGATAGAATTTCCCTCAGGAGGGATGGGGATTGTATAGTGATTTAGGAGTAAAATGGCTCCAACCAAAGCGAAAGCAACGTGCATTTCTGGTGTGTTTGTAAAATCAATGTGGACTCCAAACATAATCATTCCAAGTATAGTAATCACAAATAAGTAAAGGTTTTCAGGTCGTTTCATTCTCGCCATATTAATCACTCATATCTAAAAAATAGTAGAAGGGAGAAGTGCTTCTAAAAACTAGCTTCTCCCTTTTTAATATTATATAAGTTTCATTCCAGATGTTAAAGCAATAATTACAGAACCAATAATAATTGCATTAAACAAAATTCCAGTTAATTTGATGCCTTCAGGTTTTTGTTGTTTCATCTCGTTTCACCTCCTTTCAAGGAGAGAAGCCGCTTCTTTCCATTAGAGTGTTGAAGCATTAGATGCTGGATAAAGATGAAAACACCAATATTCATGATGATATCACCAATACTAATAATTTGAGTCCTTGGGTATGGATCGGTAATAGGGATAATATCACCAAGAAACCCGAGCCTAGTGGCTTCCGTTAATGCGGCATGTTTAGCATATAGCTGTTCTTTAAGGATATCTAGATATCCAGGTTCCAATATAGAGGCCGCATTCAAGGATACTGGCATCCGCCCACCATTGGCCGCCATTACAATAAAATTCAGGAAAACACCAATTAATATAATGGTAAATCCGGGGTGATCACGGTTGAGAAAAAGGAACAGTAATCCAATTATATAGACTGCTATGAATATATAATTACTAGCTAATGCAAGAATTTCATAGTCGTTTTGATACGTGAAAACAACCAATTGAACAACTAATAATAAAGGGAAAACCCAGCCCCACTTTAACTTAAGCTGTGAGAAGGCACGTAAATTGCCCTTTCGGAAAAAACCCACGAGTAACGAGAAGATAATACCGTCAAATACCATTAAGGTTACCATCCTATGCTAGATTATTTGAGTAAAAACTTAATTGAAAATTCCACCTAGGAAAAAAATTCCTACAATGAATATAATAGAGTTAAAGAATTGTCGAAATCAAGAAGTATTTGTAGAATTTTTTTGAAAAACGAATTTTTTGACGAATTAATGGAAATTATGTGAAATTTTCTCTTTGCTATACAAAAAAAGCATCCAGCTTGGATGCTTTTGTTAAAGCTCTAGTACAACAAGCCCCAGCCTTCATGAGCGATGGCTGCCATACTTTTTTATAAATTTAACAATCCCGCTAGCGGTTTCATTTTGGACGTCCTTGAGAATTTTTTTGAGGCTGTAATTTGGCGTGTTCAGTAACTCTTTACGGACGGCCTTTTTTTTCCAAATAGAGTTAGTGTTATAAATAAGATAATTTTTGAGTGAACGATGATAATCAAAATCTGGACTGCCATTCTTTAAGTTCCAGTTAATAAATGCCAACATTATCTGGTCATCTGCATGTTTACTTAAATAGTTGAAAAGCTGTGAGTAGTGAATTCCGCCTTGGTTATCATCGAACGCGAATAGAATATGCTCAAAGTACTGCTTAGATATATCCTTGGAAAGCACTTTTTTCATAACCTCTCTAAGCTGTTCACGATTCTGATCGATTGACGGCTTCAGATATAAGTCCGCGGGAAAGGTTGGGGTACTGAAAAGGTCATTTAGCACGATCAGAATCAAGTGCTTATTAGAAACCTCCTCCTGAATCACCCTCTTAACATTGAGCTTGCCAGTATTTAACCTGGCGAATGTTCTAAGATCTTGAAGGGTAATCGTATCCAAGTCAATTCGGTCAAGCAAGGCTTTCTCTGAGCAGACCATCATCAAATCTTTAAATTCAGTATGGTGATCGCTGACTTCCAAGTCTATAACCCTTTGAACAGGGATAAAAGGATCAGGTGCATCATGAACAGCCTTTGACGACTTTTTGAGCATAAGCGTCCGAAAGTGTTCATTTTTTACTAGCCCTGGTACAGTCGCCATCAGCTTTTTTAACGCAGCTAAAAGGTCTTCCATTTGTGTAACTGGCCTAAACTTTTCATCCAGATGCCTAGCCAATAGACATTCGTGATCTAGGCTGTTACTGAGAAATTGAAGGACGGAGGGATATAAAACCTTGTCCGCTTCCATGACACTCCATAGTTGATGGAAAAAAGCTTCATCCTCGGTTTGTGAAAGGATTTCATGTATAAAGAAAAGCGTTTCTTCATGAGGCTCCAGTTTGTTGAACTCAAGAACCGCCCTTAAAGAATCTACGATTGTCGCCGATTCTATATCGAATTTCGACTTTGGTGAAAGTTGAATAAACAGCTCAACTAAATCTGTTTTCTGATCTTTATCTGCCTGCAAAAACTTCAGTAAACTGTTAAGGAAGCCTGGTTTATTTTTTTTATAAAAGGACATGTCGCTCTTTGTCAGCGTTTGATACAACGTGGTTAAGTGGTAGTAACTAGCTAGTTCGAGCTTCACTGCTTCCGAGAGGCCCGATAGGATTCTCTCAGCAAACTCAAAAAAATCATCTAGAGTCTCGGAAGCGGAAGCATATTGCCATGCTAGTTCCAAATATTCATGCTGAATCCCAAAAAGGTCAACCCCCGTTATACTGCCCGTCGTGAAATCAAAGATATACTGCTTTTCCATTGCACGGTCATGATCGTTAATCGTACCGGGTTCAAAAAACATAACATGAATATATTTTTTACCCTCAGGTTCACTTGTGAAAGTCAGGGCACCGAGCTTTTTACGGTAAGTGTAGGGGAGATAGCTAACAAGCAAGGCTAAAAGCTTTTTAGCCTGTTTCGAATAATCCTTTAATGGTGTATTCAATGCAATAAAAATCTTTTTCTTTCCAGAAATCGAGTTCATCAAAGCAAATAGCAGCTGTTTAAAAATCGTTTCTGTAATGGCCAGCTCTAAAAGGAGCTCGTCCATCCGTGCGTTGAACCCCATACCATCATGATTAATCTCATCTACCTCAGGAAGAACGGGTCCTAGTTGAATGTCATAACCTGTTTTAAAATCACTTACACCAAGTAACTTAGCAGGACATTTAATAAATTGTTCCTTACCAGACTTCGGAATTACATAGTTATGCATGAAAAAGGTGCTCCGCTGACCGGTAAAATCAGCGGGAACAAACTCGGCCTGGCCGATTATTAACTCTCCTGATTCAGGCTGGATAATCGTTAAGGCTTCGGGATATAGTGTTCTGTCCCTTTCGCCGTGCTTTATAAGTGTTTTAGGAGAATGATAGATACAGATAGGGTGCAAATATTTTTTCACATAGGATTGAGCAAGACCAGTTGATATCGCAATCGTGTCATATCCGTCTGTCGCATGGAAGATCCCGCCTCGTTCTCGAGTATAGATTTGCTGTTGTATTTTCACTGCTCTTGTCTCCCCTCGATAAAGCCAAGCTTGTATAAGAGCCAGATGAATGGTTCATCCACACGAATGGGACTGATTATTCCACTAACCTGCTGGTCAACGGGATTACTGCCAAGCGCTGATACGGAAAAAAAGGAGGTGTCCTTAAAATAAGCATCGAGTGCATTCACAAAGGCGATGTCGACTTTTTCAAGAAACCGCCGGATTTCGCCATTTATATTTTCGTATTCATCAAGATTTAGATAATCCCGGTGGCTAACATTGCGGAAAACATTGCTGTTATGGCGAATATACTCACCATCTTCCGCCTTCAGGGCATGTAACAGGTCGCTCTTTGTCAAGACAACGGCAGTAGGAATGCTGGTTTTATTAGTTTCCTGATGGGCAATAAAATCGCCAAATAAAGAAATAATCACCTCGCGAGGCTCATCTGCTTCACCGACAATTTTTCCTGGATTTTCACCCATTTGAAAAATGAGTTTTTCACGGATGGTACGGATTTGCATGGGGTCAACTAGGAATAAAATCCCTGCAGAGTTCTTAATATGAGAGGCGTGAAGTTTAATATACTCCTTATCCGTCATTCCTTCACCAGCAACATCAAAGAAAACTAATGTCAGTGGAGGTTGCTCTTCATTTTTAAAGACAAATTGAAAAATAAATGGTTCTTGTCTTCTCGTTGTTCGTGTCGATTCTAGAAGACTGCCATTCTCAAACAATGGAATTTCATATTCCTGGCGAAATCTTCTACTGATCGTATTATCGAGCGGAATACAGGCAGCATCAAAATTATTAGCCGTTTTTCTTTGTAAGGTATAAATTAATGAAGTCATGTATACTGACTTCCCAACTGACGTCGCTCCCACGATTGAAACAATATTGCTGGGATGTTTACCAGCTGTAATGGGAAGGTCGTTATGGCATTCAGGGCAAAGACGGTTCTTAGTTACAACGGAATATTTATCAGTGACACCCATAAGCACCTTGTTGGAATAGAGCTTATTTTCGTCAGGGATCATCGAGAGCTCAATGACCGCTTCTAGTTCGTCGATTGGCGAGAGGCCAAATTTTTCACGGTATTGATTCAGTATCTCATCCTCTTGAAGTGCTAAGGTTTCATCGTCATCACGATGATGGGCTGCACGAAAGACAACTGCCTCATGATGAAATTTTGAAAAGCAATAGGGACAAACAATATCGTAAAAGGGCAATCTTTCTACTTTAGGTACCTTTTTCTCAAACATTCTCTTTAATAGACCAAACACAGTATCATCTCCCACCTATAGAGGAATCAGCTCGTACATTTCTGCAGATTTCTTTCCCTCGTTAAAAAAAATACGAATATACTCATTTTTGTCAATTTCGATTTCAGGAAGGCTTGTTTCACCGACTGGAAAATTGCGGACATACGGGAACCAGGTTCCGTCTCCAAGTGAGATGGGTACAGAATCCCTTTTTCTTACATAGCATAATAGCTCTTTATCTAACGGTAATTCTGTTATAATCGCCATTTTAACCATCTTTTTCTTTTGGAAGAGTTTATTTTTATACGTAATCGAAAAATAAACCTTTGCTCTATTTCCGGCAATATATATGAGATTATTTTCATTTTTCTGACTGAAAACACGAAGCTTTCCATCATGCTTTTGGCAGGGGAGTATCTGATAGGCAAATTTCCCGAATGTGTCTAATCTGCCAATATACCCTTGATTTGCTTTATATTCCTCGCGGGTGTAGAGCTTTAGGTCTACCGCTGTAAGCTCAGCCGCCGGACGAAGCCTTCCGCTTTCTGCCTTGTATAGAAAGACAAAGTCAACCTCCTTTGGCCAATACCAAGTTAAATGGATTTCTGAATTACTGATTGTACAAGTTATATCCCTGATTTCATATTCAGGGGAGGGAAGGGGTTCCATAAACATTTATAATCACCTCTTTGCCTAATCCTTTTGAACCTATCATTTGGAAATTTTCAAACGGGCATGTTTCTATCCCCTAACCTTCCATGTTTCTGCATGAAATTCATAGCCATTTTCTAAATATGCCTGATAATAACGTTCAGCTTTTTGGTAGTATAGTAAGTCCTTTAGTTCAAACCCGCCCATTAGTGCAAGTTTTTCAATTCCAGTGCTCTTTTTTTCATGAGCACAGCCTACTTTACAATGGTTTGCTTCATTCTCTTTTTCTAAGGCGTATGTCATGAATTTGCTGTAAAAGTCACCAACAAAGTATTTTTCCTCATGGCGGTGTACTTGAGAATAGTTATAGACTTCAATTTGAACTGCCGAGTTTTCACGCAGACGCTGATATAGCTGCTTAAACAACGCTTCCCTCGAGAGGATGTCATGGTTATCGTATCCCGTTCTTACATTGGCTCTTCCTAATAGCTCATCTTCAAAGCTGCGGTGAAATTCTTCCTGACTAAGCACCTCACGATCACAAATGAGAAGCAATCTTTCCAGCAGTTTATATGGACCTTCCTCGAGCAAATACGACAGATTGCCAAAGTAACGTTCTTCAGAGAAGAAGTTTGCACCGCGTTTTTCCTGCAATCTGGCAGTGACATCATGGATAACGGTCTGATAATATTCAGGGATATTCTTGTCTAAATATTCATCCGAATCATAAAGACTTTCGGCGGCAGCCTGCTTTAAAAGAGACTGCACTTCATCTATTATGTTAATCTTCTTGCATAAGGATTGATGGATTTCCTGAAGCACTAGCTGATATTGCTTTAAAATCTCTAGCTTTACTTTAAGTCTGTTCATTTCGTATTTCGTGCCGTAAACAGATTCAAAAAAGTAATGCAGATAGCTTTTAAGATTTCTTTTATCAGCAAATAGGAGTGATCTCTTAAAGTCACCATCATCCACTTGCTGCTGATATTGCTGCTCGAGTCTAGCTTCGGCTGCTAATAGATCACTTCTTGTGGTCCGAAGCATTTTATTGACTTCTGTTGCTGCGCTTGGCAATACATCAACAGAGGTCCACAAGAAAGCACAATAAATTCCAAAATGTTCATGATTCAGGATTTTTTTACTAACTAGTTTGCGTAACTGATCAGTCATGTTCAAATTCTTAAGCTCAAGCTGCACCGGCTCTTCAAAATTTGTATAGAAAAACAGCTCAGCTCCACTCTCAAATAAATAGTCCTCTGCTTGCTTGACGGTCAATCGTTTAATTTCCTGATAGGAATGGACGGTGCCTATTAGTCCATTCATATCGACAAGCTTTTCTGAAGAGGGAAGGAGAGTACGGATCTGTTTTTCTAAGTGATATTCACTAAGCTCAAACAGCTCAAGGATTTTTTCAACGGGCTGAGTACTCGTTTGTTTTAATCTTTCAATTACTTCTGTAAAGAAAAGACTGGCAGTATTTATTGCAATGGTTTTATTGGGACGCTTTACATTACTGAAACCCGCAGAAGAATAGACTGGTTGTGAACTGTTACCTTTAATGGCCAGTCTAAATGCAGCATGACTATAACTGTCCATTTTTTCATGATAATCGGTTATCATTTTTCGATTTTTTAAGAGATTAAGATGACTTATCAGTTCATAGTTTTGCTCTTTTGCCTCACTTGTGAGCAATCCATTTTCATTTTTGTCGCTTAATAGATAAACCAGATCGAATAGTGGGGAGTGGGAGTGTGTAACGGCAAGCCTTAATGAGTCCTCGGTTAGCTGCAGTTCTTCCTTGAAGAAATATCCATCTTGCTGATACAGATCGAGTTCTTTTAAAAAGCTATTACCGCGTGCGGCTGAAAGGGCAAAGTTTGATTCATCCTGTATCTCAGTCAATAAACCATACAAATCGACTTCAACCGATTTATAGGATTCTTGGAGAATGCTTTTTAGCAGTAAAGTAAACTCTTGAATAAGAATATTCATCGGGTCATCGATCCTTGTGATAACACATAGGTTCAGCTTTTGTAATGACGAATAAACCTTGCCGTATTCGGCTATTTTCGAAGATAGCCTGCGAAAGGTTTGATTAAGTTTAATCAGTCGAGTGTCATCCTGATAAAAACTTTCGTAGATTAGCTTTCTTTGCAGCTTTCGTTCAGTTGTCACTTCTGGCAGCTTGAAGGAGAGAACATTTTCTTGACTCAAGGACTTAGTTTGATAGGCATGAAAGTAAACAACTCCGGAGCTGTTGTGCCATTTTCCCTCATTTATATGAATAATAGATTCTAGGGCATCACAAACATGATCTCCTAGAAATAAAAAGACAACTGGATGATGTACACTGCGCTGCTCTGAATCTTCAAGAGTTATTTCTTCAAGCTGCTTTGTAAAAGCCTCAGCGTAGATTTGTAATAATTCTCTCAAGCTAGTTCCCTCCCCTGTTGAAAAGATATGACCAGACCACACACTTGTCTGCATGTGGTCGTTTCATTTTGTATCCTGGTCGAGCTCCAAGCCAAGCGGCCCCTTCTGTTTTATGATTTCAATTGTCGCAGCATGTTTGTTACCTTCATCATCATTTCTTTATAGAACTCATACAGTTCCTCGCCGTTTGCCAGGTCTTTGTGATCGTAATCTAGGTTTTCCTTTTCTTTTTGATAGCTAGCGGCCATTTCTTCTAAAGCGAAAATCAGCTGCTTAGTTCCTTCTTGTTGGATCAGTTCTTGGCTCCGTTTCTCCGATTTTTGTAGAAGCTGATTAAGCTGTCTTGGCGTAAGGGCTGTAAATGACTTAAATAGTTCATATTCGACGAATTCAGTTGTTTTCATTACATTCACTAACGGCTCCCAAGCATCCTCCTCTACTTCCTTATCGTATACGTACAAAGCACCGCGCTTGCAGATGGTCCTTGTATAAAGTGCTTCAATAAATTGGTTGAGGCTTGTTTCCAGGTTTTTCTGTGTATCAATGAATTGCTGAATGACCTTAATTTCTTCTTGAAGAAGATGATACTTTTTCACTTCCAGCTTGATTTTTTCAATTAGCTTGGGTGAACGGATGAAATTCTCCTTTGCCAGCTCCAGTGTGGTACTGCCGAATATGTCACTCGCATCCTCTGATTCCATTCCGCCAGCCAACATGCTATTAAGTTCTGTCTGCACGCGTTTTATATTCCCTAGAGTTGCTTTCCTTAACTTTTTGGGATTAACTTTATGCTTTTCAAAAAATAACTCTAGTGACAGCGGTCTGGTAAAGAGACAGTGATAACGGGCACTAGTATTCTGTTCGCTGTCTTTTTCGACAATACAGCCAAAGCTCTGTGCTTGGTCAAATAACTCCCGAATTTCACGGTTGTATTTATGCACACGTTCATTACGGTACGTATCTCCCCATGACTGTTCCGGAATAGGGGAAGGGAGGTAAACCCAGTTTTCCTTGTCCGTTTGAACAAGATGTCTGCCGATTCCCTCTTTTTCTAAAATGGTCTTTTCATAAGATTTTTCATAAATGTGTAAAGGAGCATAGGCATACAATGGAACGCCATTTTTAGTATTCAACCAGAAAATTCGATTTTTCAGTTCACTTTCCTTAATCGTGAATCTTGAATGACTTAGCGCATGCTTTTCAAAGTTTTTAATTCCATTAAAAATATTCGGTGCTTTCACTGGAACAGACACAAACCCCCACTCCGGGAAATGAAGCTGGCCGTTACTATTTGCGAGATGGAAGACAGGTAGAGCATCACGGTCCAAACGTGCCGCAATCTCTTGCTCGATAATTTGGTCAATCGGCTTGTCATCACCGTACTTTAAGCGGAGGAAATCTTCCATTGATTTCGTAATCAGTTGTCCGAATTGGTCGGTTAAAAATGTTGAAACTGTGCCAACCACATCCACATCATTGTCATTGATCCAGTAAACGGATTTTTCTAGGAGCATCTCGGACCATTGTCGTACGAGTAGCTCACCGTCTTTGGAGTCAAACATTTGCTGAATTTCACGAGCAACATCTGGGACACTGACTAAATGCCAATAATAGGTGACAGCTGAATCATGTTTGACTTCCTCTCCGTTGACGAGAATATCCGCATTTTTTTGGAAAATTCCTTTCAGCGTTTCAAGGATTTCTTTATAAACTTCATAGATCTTTGTATTCTGGTTATTCAAAAGCTGGAATAAATCTTCATAGAATTCAATCATTTCTTCTATCCGGGCTTTCTCCGCACGGACATCATACTCGTTCAGCTTTGCTTCAATAAAGGCATTCTTTTTACGATCCTTTGTAATAAACGCACTTCTGGCTTCCTCTAGCTTGTTATTGGCGTAGTCCATTTCGGATTGAATCGCCCTTGGCAGCCGTTCTAAACGATCACGAAGTCCGTCAATATATAGCTGAATAGACTTTAATAAACAAAACCCGTCATTAGAGTAGACTAAGCGTGATGCGTAAATCGGCCCTTTATTCGGATGCAAGAATAAACGCTCCATGTGGCGGCGGAATTCTTCTTCGATTTCTCCTGGCAGCTGTCGCTTGCATTTCCGGTATTGCTCCTTGGCTTTCAGTAAAAATTCTCTGTCCAATTCCTCATTAATATTAATAACCGGGTTCCTAATGACATTGTTATAGGAAAATCGGTCGCTGTTTTCAAATCCTGATAATGGTTCTGGTACGCGTTCATTAAAGCGCTGATGGACTGAATCCAGATCAATCCGCAATCTTTCGGCAAACTGCACTATGTCTGCTTGATCAGGATTTGATTCAAACATCCTATTCATTTTTTCAAATAGCTTATGTCCGACATAGGTGGTCATTTCTTCTAACGGAATTTCGGCCATGCTAGCACCGATGATGTTGTATTGATAGTTAACGGCATATGGCTTTGGCATTTGGGCGATGTTGGTGCGGATGTTGCTGATATAGTCGTGAATCGCAAATTCTTCGCCTGATTTTTTATCTTCATTAGCCATGAAGTTAGTAATATTTTCGGCGGTAACGTTCATGCAGTAATCATAGGCATTTTCGAGCCATTTACCTTCGAGATTCTTTCCTGAAATTAAATGACAAAGATTAAACGGCGGCATGGGTGAGTTAACGTTCAGTAAACTGCCATATTTCATTTTGAAACGCTCATTTCGCTCATCAACATTCATCCAGTAATCAAGCTCTTTTAATGCTGCATAGCCATTTTTTTCAATATATTCGACGGTATGGGAGCTAAGTCCGCGCTTTGAAAGGTTAACATCAGGTGTAAATAAATAGCCGAGCATACTAACCTTATCTACACCAGTTGAACCATACTTTCTCTCAATGATTCCCCTCGTAATGTAGGCAATGTCAAGGTAGCAGCCACTGCCGGTACCGCCTGATAAGCCGGTTAAGATAAAAACGTATAGCTTTTTTCCCGTACCTTCTAGGACAGAATCAATTTTTCTTTCTATCGTCTGAACGACTTGATTGATTTTCGTAAAAAGCAGCAGACGGCCAGCCTGACGGACACCGGATGCACCGCCAATGCCGTCTGTAATTAAAAGCTCAGGCGATAACCATTCTTTAATATAGGGTTCAATTGTGCTACGGTTTTGGAGCAGTCCCCCGATTTCCGGATTTGATAACAAAACAAACTCTTTATTCGGATCTAAACCAATGTTTTTATATTTTTTATTACGGTCATATTCATTTGTTTCAAATGCGAGGAATTCGATATTGTTTGGTTTTTCGCGTTTCTTTTTTGATAATGGATCTTGCGGGAGCTTGAAACGACGGTTCACTTGATACTTCAATCTAAGCAGGGCATCAATGCCTGTACCTCCTAAGCCAATAACCAGCATAGGATTGTCAATCGTGGAGACTCGGATTTTTTCAGAAATAATGCCTCCGCCTAAGGAAACATCTAACTGCTGGATATGTTCTCTTACCGATGCTTTCAATTTTATTTTCCCTCCCAAATTGTTCTAATTGGCTAGCTGCAGTCCCCTAGAGGAGCGGAGCATATGAAGGCTCCGTTTTTTGAATTAGCTTATATATTCTATATATATGGACTTGTTGGCCTTTTTCAGTACAATCCTAAGGCGATCGTTACGTTTAATTTGCTGGCCTTTTCTGGCATCAATTGCCCGGCCGCTTCTTTCAATCGTGCAGTCGGAGGCATTTGTCATGAGCAAGGTATCGCCAGCAATCGGCTTAAAAATAATTTGTTCCGTTTCTGAAAATTCAGGTGCAAGCGATAGTAGCTGATGCAGACGCAGCTTTCCTTTAAAGGTTTTGAGTTTTTTATATTGCGGGTTTGAACGCTCACCTGTGTCTTCGTTCTTGATTTCCACTATCATTTGACCAGTGAAGCCGCGTTTAGGACGTTTGACCATCAGATAGATGGTAATGGCAATAAACAGAATCAGAGCACTGGCAGCTATTAACGGCCAAACTGCATTCCTTTCTTCTTGGGTTGTCACCGGTTTGACTTTGGCTGCTGCTGGCATAGTTGCTTTTTCGACAGATAGCTTATGTGGTTCTGTTTCACGAAAAAAGCTATTAGCCTCAGCCTTTGCTACCACTTCATAATTCGATGCTTCACCGATTTGGAATTCGGCGGTAAAACCATTTGCAGTAGTGCTCATCATGAATTCCTCTGTTTTCCCTGTGTCTAAATTTTTCACTAACATCGTTGCTTCCATTGATTCATATAGGTCTATATTTGAAATATGCTGGCCGTTATCTTCAAAGAAGGATGTGATTTTAATGATGTCTTCAGTCTTATAGCTTTCGTTAGAGAGTGACGCCAGTTTAAGCTGCAAATCATAATTAAAAATGAGATTGATATCAATTTTATCCTCGGGGACTCCTTTAACCTTGAGAGTCCAATCGCCTTCTTTAGGGTTGACTAATTTCATCATGGAGTAGGACTTTGATTTTGAAAGTAGAAGCTGATCAGATGGTATGATCTGCTCATTGCCAGAAGGATCGAGTAATTTAACCTCTACGGGCTGATCTGAGATAAGAGAAATGTTAGCTTCGATCACATTTTGATTTGGAACGTGGATGTTTATGTCTTGGAAATCTCCATTGGCGGTAAGTTGTCCAATGGGAACAATCTTTAATTTTAGATGGCTGGCAAATATTTCACTAATGATTACTGGTAAGTCGTCGGCAGTTGAGGTCTCAAAAAACACTCCGTTGGTACCTTCCGCAATATTTTGGAGGACCTTTTTATTGAGTTTTCCGTCAGCATTCAAGCCGATTGTATAAATTGGATAGCCTTTTTCTTTAGCAGCAGCAACTGCCTCGGTAAGGTCGTCATCAGCCTCTTTTGACGTTTTACCTTTTGCTTTATTAAGGTCATTGTTTCCATCCGCTAAGAGGACAATCAGTGGAGAATATACTTCCTCATGGCCCATATCCAATTGCTTCACCGCTTCTTTCACCCCAACGGAAATGTCAGTATTCGGAAATTTTGCGAGGGAATCAATAAAACTCTTAAGGTTACTCTTATCCTGTTCCGACCCAATTTTAACGAGAGCACTTTCTCTAATCACTTCGTCAGCATAGGCGATTACGCCAATCTTATCACCATTTATTGAGGCCATATCGACGAACATTTTCATCGCTTCATTACTGATGAGATAAGGATCGCTTGTCAGCATGGATTTACTGACATCCACCACGAGCATCGCTTCGATTTTAGAGGAATTTGAGGCGTGTACATGTAAGGTATTAATATTACAAAATATGAATAGGATAATTATCAAACTATTAAAGTATTTTTTCATCATTTGTAACCCCCACTAGGCAGTATAGATATAATGACGGTTTTGTCGGAAACGTAATATATTTGAACTAGTATTCAGTTTTTTTCTACTATAGATAGGAAGGGGTGCAGGGATGTATTTAGCCTTATTTATTAGTTTTTTAGTTGTCATCCTGCTCTGGAAATTTACTAAGCTGCTTAAAAATAAAAAGAAAAGCGGAGACTTTGAAAACATCGATGATACCCTTGTTACGATCCTGAATGAAGGTGATCAGATTGGCTAAACAGGCTGCCCGGCTCCCAAAGAAAAAAAAGACTGAATTTAGGTTTCAAAAATTAAAAATGTGTAAGAAATGTCAGCGCTATTCAGTGATTAAGGAAGAAAGTTGTCCTGTATGCGGGAGCACTTATATGGGGGTTGAATCTCTGGCCAGATCTATTCTAAAGAACCGTGTATTTTCTGAAACGATGTTCATTCTCATTTTTGTATGTGCTGGTATTATTTTTTCCCCCACACTTACCATGCGCTATTACTCTCTTATTGCTAGTTTAGTCTTCGCAATTTGCTATCTTGTATTGATGCTTATTTTTATAAAAAGTGAATATTACACCCAGTTAAAACAATTGTTTTTTCATGATTTAAAACGAATTAAGGCAGGAATTCAATCTGACAGTAATCGTGCTAAGACCGATGTTTCGGAGGGACAGGTTGCTGCTGGTTATGATAAGCTCCGTGAAATCTGTGATTTGATTGACAACGATCAGCTGAAAAACTGCAGTGTCAAGGCTTTAAATGAAATTGCCCTCCGCAAGGACATGGAGCTGGAAATAGAGCAGCTTATTCCTTCATCATATGATAAAGATTTTGTGAAATATGCACTTGAGGTGCAAAAAATTAACCGCATGCTTGTTACCAAAAAGGTTATTTCCTATTTTAGTGTGTATCGAGATGGAGTGGTTAGAGATTTTGGGATAGACTCGCTGATTACGGTATTAGATTCTGCACTTAGAATGAAGCTGTATATTCATGAGTTCTCAGAATTTATCCAAGAATATATTGATTATTTTCCAAAGGAAAGGATTCTCAGACTTTGCAGGATCGTAAATGCTCATCCAGAAGAAGATTGGGGCAGCCTAGCGGATACGATGACACGGATGGTTGCGGTAAAGTTTCATTACGATCCAGATTTCATGCCATATATCTATAGTGGAACCTCAAACATGAAAACATATGAGAATTAAAAAAAGACCAAATGGAAGTCATTTGGTCTATTGCTTTATTCTTTTTTTGAAATCGGAATGAATTGATTAAATACTCCGATACAAGTAACCTGTCCCATTCCAATTTCTGTGAAATCTGTCTTGTAGATTGTGAATAGCATGTAATCAGTATGTGTGGTTCCTATATCAAAGACCTTGTTGCCAGCCAATGATAGAATGCCCTTTTCTAGTACATTCGAAGATTGGTCCATCGCTGCATGAGTCATAAATTCAATATACTCAGAGCGCCCGGGGTTTGTTTCCGATAAAATAAATAAAACGACTACCAATAAAATAACTGAAATAATCCGTTTCATTATCTAGGCCTCTTTTTCTGCGAATTTTTAGTAAACTTATCATTAAGTATAATTTGGGTAGGTGTTTTTGTAAATATTGGATAATAAATTTGCTGATTTATTAATGTAATTATGCTACATTCAATCTATTAATATATTAGGCTGTGTTGATTAGATTTTTGCGAAATCTGCTTCGCTTTCCGCGGGCGGTTCGGGGATCCTCCTCGGCGCTTTGCGGAGGGCACTGAAGAACTTCCGTTTTTTATATTTTATAAATAAGGAAAAGACATTATGGATGAAAAAAGACAAAAAAAGCAACTTCCTACCGAAATTCGAAGGAAAGTTGCTTATACCTCTGCCTATTTCCTATTCTTTTTCATTAAGAAGTTTTATTATCCGTTTGAGATTGACAGCGAATATGGTTGTGGCTCCTTGAATTTCCATACCAAAYAAACCCGAGGATTTGGCTGTTTCAAAACCGTGCCCATGCTTGAGTTCACTATTTTTTGCTTCAATTTTATAGCGGTTTTTTGCCAGGGTTTTAAATCTTTCCGTTTCTTGAAATGCTTCCTGGTCTAGATGCTCAGTAGACTTGATTGTTATGGAATAGGACTTGGTTTTGGCACCTTCCTGATAGCACCCTTCGCGGAAAGGGCAGACTTTACATTTATTAATATCAAACAAATACTTGATCCTAGCGTTTTTATCCTGGTTCTTTCTACCATCGTATTTTTTGCGAATCGCCATGTCATGT
>NZ_MSLS01000037.1 GCF_001940785.1 Bacillus sp. MRMR6 | reverse complement strand
CAGGCCCATGACCAAATGTATACTGTTTTCCAATTGGTTGATCAAAACGATAGATTTCACCCTTTTTATACCATCTCATCCAGGTCTCAACTTGAGATTTATTCTTTATTTGATACTTGTCCATAATTTCTTTGGTGGTCAATTTTCCCTCAAGTTTTTCTCTCACAACAGCCCACTTAGTTTCACTAGTATATAAGTTTTTGCCCATGCAAAAACACCCCCGATAAATGTACTTGTTTAAAGTGTAACATTTTCGAAGGTGTTTTATATTGTCTCATTAATTTAGGTTAGCCCAAAGGGAGATTTTTTCCTCAATGCTTTTTTTTGTCCACATTGACCCACACAATTACTTACCCAGACTATCTATATAAGTTGAACTTAAAAATTCCCCACTAATTAAAAAGGATTTCCATATATCACTCGTCGAATAAAGAATTAACTCTAATTGGCAGTGATTTCTGTGAGGGTGTTCTTTCCTCTCTCAATACATTTTTATGCACATGTTCTCCTTCGCACCAGATATAGTGGTTTGATTGCGGAGGACAGAACGAGTCAGCACCATTCCTGTTGAGTCACAAGACTTCCGGGTGGCGGAATGTCAGGGATCATCCGATTCAAATTGTACCGCTTGAACCAGGGTTACACAATGATATATAGGCATTCATTTATAGTATAATGTCAGTATTTTACCGGAGGAGAGACCTAATGAGAACTTATGATTTTAATCCGGAAAAGCCGTACCGAGATAACCCGGATTTGCACCTGCTTTACTGGGGGAGGGAGGAGTGTGCTCCCGGACATGCCGTTGGCCCAATGGTGCGAGACAACTACGTCATTCATTTTATCCACAATGGCTCGGGCACCGTCCAAGTAGGAAAGCATACCTATTCACTTAAAGCGGGGCAAGCCTTCCTCATTTATCCGAATGTTTTGACTTTTTATAAAGCGGACATGCAGTCACCCTGGGTTTATTCGTGGTTGGTCTTTTTCGGAGAACAGGTGGAACCGATTTTGGCTCGTACACGCCTGACCCCGGAGAAACCGGTGTTTCCTATGGACATTAGGATCATGCCCGATATGTATAATCAATTAACAATGGTTTCTGGACAAGAACCTGGCGCCGATCTAAAGATCAAAGCACTTATGTATAATTTTTTATCCGTTCTCACGGAGACTGTTCCACTTTCCATCCCCTTGATTTCAAGCCCGAGGAGACGGGACACCTATATCGTGCAAGGAATGGAATATATTCATGCTCACTACCATGAACAAGTATACATTGAACAACTAGCTTCGTTTGTTCGGCTGGAACGCAAATATTTCTCCACCATATTCAAGGAATCAGTAGGATTAACTCCGCAACAATACTTGCTGCAATACCGGATGAATAAGGCTTGCGAGCTACTCAGGAAAGGACAGTATACCGTTGGTGAAGTGGCCCATTCTGTGGGATATACCGACTCCCTGTTGTTTTCAAGAATGTTCAAAAAGTTAAAAGGAACCTCTCCAAAGCATTATCGCCATCTAATTAGCCATTCCGACATCAATCCATAAACCACATCCTTGGTKATATAGGCTTGACCCGACAGTTTCGCTAAAATAGATTTAATTCGTAATATTTTAATATTATTGAAGATTCAGAGAATAATTTAAAGGAGGAAACAAATTGCGAAAGACACTGCACAAAATCGTAACTCTCTCCCTAGTGCTGGCCATGTGCCTATCACTGGTCGTCTTCAGCGTCCCTGCCCCGGCAGCGGCCAATGACGCGGCACCTAGTCTGCGTCCGATGGAGTACTTGACACGTGGCTTGGTTGCCGCCCAGGTCCAAGACGGCATATTCCTTAGCTGGCGCTTCCTGGGAGACGAGCCCGATGGACTCTCATGGAATGTCTACCGTAAAGATGGTGACGCGGACTTTGTGAAGATTACCACCATCACGCCTCGGGATGTACAGCCCGAGAGCAACTACGAGACAAACCCAGGCATTGTGAAAGAAAACATCACACCGTCTAACTACACCGATCCGGATGGCCTCATAACTTCCATCTATGAGGTGGCGCCGGTAATCAACGGCGTTGAGGGGTTGAGGCAGGGCATGTCCGTACCGATGCTGTCGGCCTTGGCGGGAAGCTCGGGGCAGGCCAACAGAGGCGCCGTGCAATATATCCCGATGAAGCCGGCTCCGGAACCAGTGCCGCTTGCACACTTCACTTACCGCGGCCACAGGTTCGGCCCGGACACCAATCTGAACACAGCTAATATGGTTATTCCTGGTTCGAGCGGCGAGCACTGGTACATCGTCGACATGGATTTGCTCAGGGATTTCCGCGAGCCCCATGACAACAAGACCCCGGTCAGCAATACAGATCTGAGCGGATGGATCGACAAACTTAATGAGTACAACCACGAAACCTGGCAGCCGTCCAATTCCCTCGGCGCCGATGGCATCATCAGCAATGACCTATATGCTGAGCTGGAAGCCAAGTTCATAAAATACGTAGAGGAACTAGATTCCGGTACCAAGCTCCCATACGCGAAAACCAGCACAGGTGCGATACATACATCGCAAAGTAGCACCTACGCCACCCACGACATGACGGTGGGCGATTTTGACGGCGACGGCGAATATGAGATTGTCGTTAAGTGGCGCAGCACCCAGACAGACCCCATGTATTCAGAACCGATATTTAATGGAAGGAGCACCACAACCGCTCCCGAGTACATTGACGTGTACAAGTTGGACGGCACCCTGCTGTTCCGTGTAGACATGGGCTATAATGTAAAATCGAGCAACGACCACGAGAACACCCTGTTTGCACAAGACTTTGACAATGACGGCAAGGCCGAGCTCATGCTCAAGACCGGAATCGGCACCCGTATCGGCAACTGGGACGAAGAATCGCAGTCCGTTATCTATCCAGACACCCTTAACACCGTCGTTGGCGGCGAGGATGGCTTGAACGCCACCACGGACAAGTTCAAGGAATACTTTGTCACCGGCAACGAACAGGCTCTCGACACCTATTGGGCACTTCTTAATAGCTTTACCATCTCCTACCGCAGCCCGGTAGCCGGAGGCGGTAACGATGGAGTTAATAATCCGGATGTCAAACGATGGATCAAAACATACCACGTCGGCCCAATCGGCCCTGCTAAAGACGATCTCGAGTTTTTCTCGGCTTTTAAGTGGGATAACGACGCAGGCAAGGGCGTGCTCGTAGACAGCGCTAAATATCCATTCCCTTACGAGGGCAGCGTGGACGGAGAGAACTGGGCCATGACGCCGGCGACTCAGCGCGGCAATTACTCTTATCTAGCCTTCCCAGGCCCAGGCGCTGGAAGTTCCTCAAGCGATTATAAAGCGCAGATTATGGCTCAGAAAGAAGCCTACTGGCTTGAGAATCCGTGGAAAGAAGCTGTGTGGGGCGACGCACAGGGCAACCGTGCCAACCGCTACCTTGGCGTCGTGGCCGCCCTTGACGCTGTTAATAACTACGCTGTTTCTCAGCGTGGCTACTACGCAAGGACAACCTTTGCAGCCTTCAATATTGTGGACGGCAAAGTTAACCTCCAGGCTAGCTTCGACTCGGACGATCCGCAGTACTGGGCCCTGGGCGGGACTGCCTATGACTACAGGAATCGCGGTAACCATTTTACTGATTCGGCTGACCTCGACGGCGATGGCCGTGATGAGATTGTGATGAAAGCCATGGTCCTCGGCCTGAACGCAGATAAGACTATGATTCTGCCTAAGGTACTTAACGGCGACATCATGCCTACAATCGAAGGGCAGAACAGCATCCCTCCGGTTGCTAACGAATTTGAGTTCGCCACCGACGCAGTGCGAAACAACCCGCTGAACGTGTGGGCTCCACTCCGTCACGGCGACCGCAGCGCTCTGCTCCCGGTCAACAAGGATAACAACATTCGCATGTGGTCCGGAAGCGAGGAGCACTTACTGGACGACATCCGCAACGGCAGGCACTACGGCTGGATTCCTGGTGTAGAGGCCCACGACCCGCTGAAGGGCAAGCGGCTGAACGAGCAAGGCGAGATCATCTATGAAAACTCGCTCATCTACGGCGTATACTCAGGTAGAGACAACGAGGGTGCGGTGGCCGGAAACTTCTCTAACCGCTGGCCAGGTGTACAGGGACATTCGGATAACGGTGCGAGGAGCATGATTACCGGCGAGCTCCTGAACGGTGGAAATAACCTGGGAAGCGGCCAGTATGCTATCTGGTTCGGTGGCGGCCTGACGGCCATGGCCGTCAGCGGCTCAAACATCAGCACGGTCGACGACCTGACCTTCGCTTACTCCCGATATCTCACGACAGGCTTTACGTCGACAGGCAGTAAGAGCACACCGACACTCAAGGCCGACATGTTTGGAGACTGGCGCGAGGAGCTCATTCTCCGTGCCAGCAATAACCGTCTTGCTATCGTCACGACCTTGTCGCCGACCGAGTACGGCATCCGCACACTGATGCACGATCCGATGTACCGCAACGGCGTGGCGAATAAGAACACCGGCTACGATCAGGTAGGATTCGCTAGCTTCTATCTGGGCGACGAGGCTGAGCTGCCTTCCATGAGGACCGACATCGCTGTTCCGACGATGGCCCCCAATGCCCAGAGCCAGATGAGTGTCCTGAGCGTGACGGCGAACGCGATCAACATCGAATGGTCCCAAGTCTCCGGCGCTACTGACTTTACCCTGTATAGAGACGGAGTGAAGATTGGTGAATTCACCGGTACGAGCTATCTTGACAAGGGACTCGAGCAAGGTACAAAGTACAGCTACACCGTGATCCCGAGCGACGACATGAACACTGGCGTGGAGTCCCTCCCGCTGGATGTCACGACCAAGACGGCCTCCGTCAAGGCTTCGGTCGAAAAGCTCAAAGGCAACCTGAACGGGCTGACGATCAAGGTCACCGAAAATGATCTCGACGGGACCCCGACATATTACACTAAAAGCTACAGCATCAACAACAACGCTGCCGGCACCTATATGGTCGGACCGTACGAAGTCTATGTAGACACCAAGGGCAGCACCCAGATCCGCGAGTGCTACATCATCAAGTAACCAAGAGACAGTACAACAAATCAAAAGCAATCGGAGGGCGGCGCGATGCCGCCCTTCGATGCGTATAAACAGCTAGAAAAGCAAGCCGCGGAATTTGTGGTTAATTCATCATGATGATCAGATACCCTAGGAAATCTTTGCTCCTTCTTTAGTTCTTGATTACAACGACAAGGTTTGCCCCGTATTATTTAACATGGAAAAAGCTGCCCATTGGTTTGAGTAGCTTATTAGTAATTTATAAGTGAGTTATTATCTAGAGTCAAAGTAAAATGAATATATCCACGATCTCACATTATCCCAAGTCAATCCCATTAACTCAATTTTTCCTCATGCCTATGTGCGACTGCATATTTTAATCCGATTCTCAAAAATGAGAAACAAAAAAGACCAGGTGCCCCCCTAGGTCTATGTATGTAAGGTATTCGCTAGAAACCTTGATATTATTTAATTGGCGGGACTGTGTGGTAATCGAACCCACCAGACCTGGCACGCAGGTCTCAAGCAGTTTTGAAGTTTGCTGGCATCTGTTATTCTAGTATCTTGATGTACCTGAAGTACTGATAAATCACTCGTTAAAATATCTGCTCCTAGCTCGATTACAAATGAAACCACAAGGTAATCTACCACGCCATTGTTCCGAGGTAACCTGCAGTGAACGTAACCGCGGTATTTATTAAAGAATTGGCATCTGCTAATTGGGTAGTAATATGATATTGCTATTTGAGGAAAATTTTATCTTTAATTGTTGTTATTAGTCCAAGCATTTCAGTACCTATTTAATATGTTATTAATGGAGGTGATGAATTAAAATGGTTAAACTCTTTATTGACCCCGGACATGGCGGTACAGACCCTGGAGCTTTGGGGAATGGTCTACAAGAAAAAAATCTTACTTTACAAATAGCGATAACTTTAAGAGATATATTACTAAATGAATTTGAAGGTGCATCAGTCCTATTAAGTAGGACAAGCGATCAGACTGTAAGCTTAAGCGAAAGAACAAATGCCGCAAACAATTGGCGAGCAGACTATTATCTTTCCATCCATATCAATGCAGGTGGTGGTACAGGTTTTGAAAGCTATATTTATCCAGGAGTTGGCTCCCCTACAACCACATACCAGGATATCTTTCACGATGAGATTCTAAAGGTAGTAGATTTTGCTAATCGTGGTAAAAAATCAGCTAACTTCCATGTTTTACGGGAAACATTGATGCCAGCTTTGTTAACGGAAAATGGGTTTATAGATAATACCAATGACGCAAATAAATTAAAATCACCAAGTTTCTTAGCAATTATTGCCAGAGGGCACGCAAATGGATTAGCAAGGGCATTTAACTTAACGAGAAAACCAAATGTTCTATATAAGGTGCAAATAGGTGCCTTTCGTATTAAATCTAATGCAGAAAACCTTACAGCAGAGGCAATGGCCAAAGGTTTCGATGCCGTTGTTTTATTAAGAGATGGTCTATACAAAGTCCAGATTGGCGCTTTCAAATCAAAAGAAAATGCAGAATCTCTAGCAGCTAAAGCAAAGAATGCAGGATTTGATGCCATAGTGTTTATAGAATAATTCACTTACCCTAGCCAATTTATCTTATATGCTTGGGTAGAAGAGCAAGATTCAACATTCTCCTACTCAAAATTTCCATTTTAGGTAGGGGAATGCTATTTTGGTATCAATTAAAAAAGAATCTTCTCATTAAACCCCAAAAATTTAAGTGTGTTTATATCAATTGTTTTTCCTCTAAATACTTGATTACTTGCGCTACACATTCTTCAAACGAATACCTGCTTGTATCGATGATCAATTCCGGATTAACCGGTTCTTCATAAACAGAATCTACACCCGAAAACTCTTTTATCTTTCCCTCTCTTAGTTTTTGGTAAAGACCTTTTGGATCCCGTTTCTCGCAAACATCCAATGGACATTTAACAAAAACCTCTATAAATTCATTTTTTTCAACTAATTGACGTACTTGATCTCGATCTTTTTGAAACGGAGAAATAGAGGCTGCAAGGACAACCTGACCACTATCTACGAATAAATTTGAAACTTCACCGATACGCCGAATATTTTCCTGTCTGTCTTCTTTTGAAAAACCTAAATCTTTATTCAGACCGAAACGAATATTATCCCCATCTAATACATAATTCCTAATTTTACGATCAAATAACCTTTTAGCTATTTCCTTGGCGAGTGTGGACTTTCCCGAGCCGGATAATCCCGTAAACCAAACGATAAAGCTTTTATGACCATTTTGTTCTCTCCGATCTTTTTTTGTAATACTAGATTCATGCCATGTTATGTTCGTTGCCTGGATCTTTTTTCCTTCCATAGGCAAAAGTTCCGTTTGCTTCCGTAAACCTTTTATTAGTACATCAACCACCTCTTTACGGCTAAAGGTGCTGGGAGGGTATATACCGTTACTTATTAATTTCCTTACTTTTGTTCCAGAAAGAACTAAATGATTGTGTTTGTCATGTGGACATGTTTTGGTAGAAGCCATTCCTTCACACTTTAAGCAATAAAAACTATGTTCAAAGAACAGAATGTTGATTCCAAGTTCCTCGCTAGTGAAGTTCTTGAAGATTTCTTGAGCTTCATAGGTGTTGTAATAGTTACCTACTCCTGCATGATCACGCCCAACAATAAAATGTGTACACCCATAATTTTTGCGAACGATAGCATGGAATACAGCCTCGCGCGGACCAGCATAACGCATTGCCGCAGGAAAAACAGATAAGAAAACCCTGTCTTTTGGATAATAATGATTTAACAAGACCTGATAACTTTCCATCCGAATTTCTGCTGGTATATCATCAAGCTTTGTCTCACCAACTAGTGGATGTAAAAAAAGTCCATCTACAACTTCAAGTGCTGTTTTTTGTATATATTCATGGGCACGATGAATAGGATTCCTTGTTTGGAATCCCACCACCGTATTCCATCCTAGCTCTTTAAATTTACTTCTTGTCTCAGATGGATCGATATGGAACGAAGCAAATTCCCCTTTTTCATTTTTTTTTACTAATCTGATTTCTCCAGCTGCATAAATATTGGGCCGTTCATATAATTTTTTGACTCCTGGATGCAGTAGATCGTTTGTTTTATAAACGTTCATTGCCTCTATCTGCTTATTGGGTGTATACAATTGTTCTAATTTTAAGACACCATACACGCCCCCCTCTTTTACTAGCTTTATCCACTTGCCCACAGTTAAATCTTCCGCTTGCTTCTCATTAACTGGGAGTGTAATCGGAATACTCCAAACAGTACCATCCAAAAGCTGCATATTCTCTACAACGGAATCATAATCTTCTTTTTTTAAAAAACCTTTTAATGGACTATAAGCCCCAATAGCAATAAGTTCAAGATCACTTAATGCCATGTTATCTAGTTCTATTTCACTTTTTAGGGATTTATAGTCAAAATCCGGTTCAAATAAATTAATCAATGATCCCCCATGAGGAATACTCTGACTCATTTACGAACACCTTCCTTTACTTCTATAAATTGGTAGAAGTTACCGTAATTTGCTCGGCGATTTGTTAATTTTGGTAGAGGTTACCAGCTTGTACATTTTACATGCCCACAATGTTTGAGGAATTTTAAATAGAGGAGTCTCAAATATTTATACGAGATAAATATACAATATAATGATTAATATATAGATATATTCTTCTATAAATAGAATCAAATTTTCACCAAGATAATTGCTAATAAAGAAAAATGTCAACAATTGATGGTTATTATCATTAGGTTCTGGCAATCACTACACTTCCTATCCCTTATCCTTTATAAAAGGAATATAGTGGAATTTTTGATTAAGACTATCCATCTGCACGTACATAAGCATAAGTGTCCTCTAAACCTTTAAGAATATCAAAAGTAGGATGCCACTCAAGCGACTGCAAAGCGTTTTGATTATTAAGACAGCTATGTTTAATATCACCGTTTTTACCATCAACAAAAACGTAGCCAATAGAGGAACCGTGTATTATTCTTAAGAAGCCGATTAATTGGTTAATGGACGTTGTCTTTGAGGTGCTGATATTATAAATTTGATGGTTTCCACGTTTGATTGCGGCGACATTGGCTAAAACAATGTCCTTTACATAAATAAAGTCCCTGGTTTGTTCACCATCCCCATGTACCAACAACATCTCATTCCTCATTATGCGATTAAGAAAAACTGCTATAACCCCTCCTTCTCCCTTTGGTAATTGCCTTGGACCATATACGTTTCCATATCGGAGAATAGTAAATGGAAGTTTATACAGTTGAGAAAATAAACGGATATAGGATTCCGCACTTAATTTTGATACTCCATAATACGAAATGGGTACAGTCAAATCGGTTTCCGATAATAAATCAGTCTCCAAATCTCCATAAACTGCTGATGTCGACGCAAAGATGATTTTCTTTACCCGAGCTTCATGACAAGCTTCCAAAATATTAATTGTTCCATTAATATTGACACCCGCATCATAATTTGGTTCACTGATAGATTTTCCAACATCCGCCTGGGCGGCTAAATGGAATACTATATCCGGCTTTTCCTTGATAATTATCTGCTTAGCCTTTGTACCGCGAATATCCTCTACATGAATGTTGGCAGAAGGATGGACATTTTCCAACCTTCCCGTTATTAGGTTATCGAGTACATGAACTTTAAATCCTCTTTTAATAAGCTCATCAACCAAATGAGAACCAATAAAACCAGCGCCTCCAGTGACGAACACCTTCATAAAAATAATTTACCTCCTTTTTCTTCCCAACCCTTGCTGGCTAATTGAAATAGTTTAAGACATTAACCTTTATTCGTTTAAAGTCTTTTTTTTTCATTATCCTGAAAGATTTAATTTTCGCCATTAGGACAGGTTTACTACATTCAAATACTAGACTTTGAGTATCATGTATTAATCCATGAAAAATTCTTTTAAGAAAGTGGTCTTCTCCTACTTTCTTTTTTTTGGGAATAACTTTTAAAAATGTGGAAAGGCGAGTACCTACAAGCTAAATTTTTGATTCTATTACGGCAGCAGCTCCTGCGACGGCTAGAACAAGAAAAAGTGGAAAAGTTACCGGAAAATATAGATAAACAATTACTACAGTCAAAGAGGACCAAAATCCTACACACCAAAAACAGCTTAAAAGAGAACCGATGAAATAACGTATCCCTGTCCCCTTGATTTCCACATTCTCCTCTAATTGGCCGAAATTATTTTCTACTATGTTTACAGAGAAAAATGGTCGCCTGATAAATGCAGTAATTTTATCATAGACAATTAAATGAGTTACTCGAAAGGATGCAAAAATGATTATAAATAAATCAATCCAATCCAAACTGTACATTCACACACCTCATTTCATGTATAATTTGATACATTGTATGTATAGCCCCTTTAAACGTTCCATCACCTTTATCAAGAAGGAAAAAACACAGGGTTCTGACAATTGTTTTACTTCTCATTGGCTGAGAATCAAGGTCTTGACAATCGCATATATTTTCCATTAATGAATGAATGAAGGAGGTACCGAATAAAGTAAATTGGGGATGGTGTACTACAACGAAAGGGAGGACTTTTTATGGAGTATAATAAGTTGCCAAAAGAAAAGCAGATAGTCTGTTCTGTTGTTACAGAATTACAAGCCGCACAAGTTGCCAAATTATGCGAAAGCTATGGCATTCAAGCAATAATCCGAATGAAGCCTTTTGTTGATATTTCCCACCTAAAAAAAATTGTAAAGGCAAAGATGAAGGAAAGATTATATGATCCATGTCCCTGCGGTAAAGAAAAGAAGTTTAAATTTTGCTGTTACCCAAAAGAAGTTGATATTAAGTTATAAGCTTGTCTCTCTATTGTTTATTGAATTTAGGAGTTTTCAGAGAATGATTGAGTAAAAACATGTTAAATAGGCCGCAAAATACGGTCTATTTAACATGTTTTTGTATTTGAGCTGAGGTCTTCCAGATTTTCCTTGGTTAATATTTGCTTTTTACTCCTATCTGTTTGGGTTTTCCGCAGCCGCATCCCCCAGAATCAGACTTCACCCTTTTATTGGATACTGCCCCCTGTGTTGAATAACTGGCAGCTATTTTTCGACCCATATAAACTTTTGATTGATGTAATAAATTAGAAGAAGGAGATCCATTTACGATTTTGTCAACCCGTTTGTTTTTCAATTTAACTACCTCCTTGCTATTTAGGGTTCTTATAATTATATGTTTCTTTGAATTGTGATGTGTTCCCATTTATGAGTTAGAAAATGGTTAAAAAAATTAGTTTCATAAACCAACAGAAAACGGCGTTCCACTAGGCCGCCGTTAAGTCAATTATTTGATATTATTAATGTCAATGGGATGACTTTTTTGTTGTTCATCCTAAAACAACCTACATGTACTTTTTCTTTATGAAATGAAACAATAAAGTAAGCAAGTTGATCATAGGGGTTGTTTTCAATATCCCGTGATGAAGGAATTGCTGGTGAAGTGGGATGTGAATGGAAAATTGCTGTTAGTTTTTCATCATTCTTATTCATTTCCATAACTGCACCTTTAATAGCCTCTTTAGACATATAAAATCGATTAAGTTGGCGGGTTTCATTTTTTATTTTCCATAAAGTGCTGCCTGTTTCATTTATACTCGAAAGTAAACCACATACTTCATAAGGCAACCCTTGTTTACAATAAGCAATCATTTCTTCATAAACAGATTTCTTAATATAAAACTCTTGATTATTTTCTTCCTGAATCCCTTTTGTTTCAATAAATAGATCCGGATCCGGAAGAGGGAGGCTGGGTTGTTTTACTTCGTAATGTGAAAAAATCGAGTGTTGTGGCATTTGAATTCGCATTTTTCTGAGCATTTTGATATATACCTTGCTGTTGTGAAATATTTCGATGAAACCAATCTCCTGATTGCGGCTCCTGAGGAATAGATGGTTTGTTTTCTAAGGCTAATGGCTGCTCATGTTGCTTAATGGCTTCTACAGTTGGTTGTACTGCTTTTTGAATTCCAGAAGTCAAAGGTGGTTGTGTGATATATTGCCTAATAAAATTTTCCTTTTCTTTCAAACTGGATTCTACTACCACAAATTTAGCATTCAATTCTTCCAATTGTTTTTCTGTATTCACTCTGTCTTTTTCATATTGACCAATTTTTTCTTGATACAATTTTATCTCAGAAGTAAAGTGTATCATCTGATCTTGAAGGGCCCTTTCACTTTCCTTTTGGATTTTATAAATTTCTAATTCTTTAGCTTTCAATTTTGCCGCTAACTCTTCTTTTTTCTGCTCCAGTTCCTCCATTTTCACGAGGGTAGCCTTTGTTTTTGCTAATTCAGATTTTAATTCATCAATTTGTTTGGACCATGAGCCTTTTTCTGCATCAAAAGACTCTGATTTTTCTTTATACACATTCACCTGATCCTGGACGTGTTCTAGTACCTCCAGGTAGGAATCTTTTTCACGCTGATAGTTATGGGTTAGATTATTAAATTCTTCAATTTTCACTTCCAATTCATCTTTTAGCTTGAGTTTTTCTGTTTCAAAGAGTTCGAGGCGAGTCAAGGAGTCTTGGGCTTTCAGTAACTCGGTTTTCATCACTTCAATCTGATTTTCAAGCTCACTCTTTCTAGCCTCCGACTTTTCAAGGTCATCATTAAGCTGAATTATCTCTTGCATAAGTTTCTCATGCTCCTTTTTTAGTTGATTAATCACTCTATTTTTTGCTTCCAATTGGCCTTGCAGTGAAGATGCCGTCCTAATGATTGTTTTTGTTTGAGTAAAAACACCATTTAGTTGGGAGGTTATATTATCGAGTCTCTTCTCGTCGGCCTCCCTTTTCATTGAGAATTGTACAACACTCTCACGAATTGAAACGTTTTCCTCTGTGAGAATCTTAATTTTTTTTTGAAGGCCGACTTTTTCTTCTATTATCTGACGATTCTCTTTCCCTAGTCTCCTTACCTCTTTTAGCCTATTTTTCAGACGAGCTAATAGTTTGCTTTTTAAGGTTTCTAATTCCGTTATTTGTTTTTTTACATCCAAAAGTCCTGTTTGATTATTCCCTAAAACCTCAAGTACAGCATACTTCTCTGAGTCCAATTGGGTAATCTTCTGTAAATAGATTACGTTTTTCTTAGTTATTTGTTCCATATTTTCATTTAAAACTTCAAATTGCTGAACATAATTTTTATTATGAACAGTTACATCTTCTAATTCCTTATTTTTCAATTGCAGCTCGTTTTGCAAATTTCTTTTTTCCTCATTCAACTGGCTAATTAACTTCTTTACCTCCAATAACTCTGCATCCATATCATTATTTTGCTGGCTTAAAGTTTTTTCTCTTTTCTCAAGTGCCTCAACCCTATTTTTATATTCTTCGGTATCCTCTTGAAACTGTTTAATACTATGTTGTAAAATTCCATTTCTTTCGTCCTTTTCAGTTATTTTTAGACGTAATTCATTAAGACTAGCCTGTAATGCTTCGTTATGTTCAAAGACTTCTTCTCTTTCTTTAATCGCCTTTTTCAATAAAGGTTCAAGTTTTCGAATTTCAACTTCCCGATCATGTCCTTTAAAAAGGTTTTGTTGAGACTCTTTATGCTCTTCCTTCAAGAGGGATATTCCCTTTTTTAACTGCTCCAATTGGACTTCCTTTTCTTGTTTTTCATTCAATAATTTTTCCGAGATTTCCTTCTGCCTTTGTGCTTCTTTTCTTAACTCTTCAGCCAATTTGACAAGTTTGTCATTTTCTTCTGCAATCCGGTCATTTTTCAAAACTATCTCCCGTACATCATTGTTCTCCTTTAGTTGAGTTAATTTGATTTGATAAGCTTTATTTTTTTGAAACATCTTATTATATTCAATAATGAGCTCATCTCTATCTTGAGCATATGTCTTATAATCATTAAGGATCTTTTGCATTTCCCTTCTTAAATTATTATTATCTTGTAGCAGCCTAATCACTTGCTCACGGTTACTTCGTTCCTTTGTTTCACTAATTGATTGGCATTTTAAAAGTTCTGACTCCAGATGAATCACTTTCTGCTGTAGCTGCATTTGGGTTAGTTTGTCAAAACGCTGCCCTTTTAACATTCTTTTTCCTCCTCTAGGCGAAAGCCCATTTTCACATTTTATGCGAGTTCTAGTCTAACCTTTACAAAACACCATGCATTTTATTATTTTTCAATTTAAGGGAAAAGTGGGGTGTAATTAATATTTAGCTTGTTTTACTGTAAATTTAGAGAACATTCAAGTACTTAAGGAATATATTGTAATGGGTGAGCTATTGATTCCCTTCTGTCCCTTCCTGATTTTATGAAAATTCAAACAAACCTTAACACTTTTCAGGATAGCAGCATAGGATGCATGAGACTCAACCCAAAAAAAGAAATATAAAGAAAAGAAAGGATGATTTTTTCATGGATTTTAAAGCTATAAGCGGTGGTCAGGAGACTCTTTGTATCAAAGTAAACAAAGTCTACGACTGGGTAACTCGTCAAGTAGATGTTCCTCTATTGGCCTTTGATAGAGGTGACCTTGGCTCAACATTGTTCTTTGATTGCCCGGGGGGAATCACACCAACACCAGGTTCTGATGACCCTTGTGCTATTCTAGGTGGTAACTATATCGTAGATTGTTTCCCTTCAGACGAGGACGGAAACCCTATCGACCCTTTAGCACCTGGTGCTATTTTATGTCAAGAAATCCCGCAGCCAGAAGGTCGTGCAACCGGGCAGTTTCAATTGCCTGATGGATCAACAATTACACTACAGAAGGTAAAGGTATTGAAAAAGGGGTTTATTGTTGTTCGTGTTACAAATCCTGCAGGAGATGTTTGTACATCCCTACCAATTCCTTGGGCTGTTTCTGAAAAGTTTTTCCTTTGTGCGCCTCCTGGCACGTTCCTTCAATGTGAAATAACTGACTTTGAATGTGATGCTAACCTAATTTGTCGTCCATTAGCTACACCTGGAACTTTCGAATTCCAACAACTCGATATCTCCATCAATTTATGCCAAAATGTTCAGATGGAGGCATTAGTAAAACTAGAAATTACTGCAGACTTCTGTCAGCCTCGGACAGATATGCCGTTTGTATGTCCGCCACTTGCATTCCCGCCACAATGTCCTACAATCTTCCCAGGGGTAGGACCCACTCCCACTCTTTAATAGAGACGGGACATAAGTGTTAATTCAAGGAGGTGTTCCACCTCCTTTTTTTTGTTTTTAAGCACAAACATTAAAGTGCCAGTCCATTTCATTGAAAACCCTTTACTATCATGAATTAAAATTAGTTGCATAGAATATTAGGAAATCTTTGCTAATCGGGGGGGAGGAATTCATTTGTTCTGGAAAAGAAAAGAACAGATAATTGCAGAGGGGCAGGCTTGGTTCAATTACGCCGTAATGCTTCCTGATATAGAGGAAGAAGAAAGAGATTTGACGATCATTGGAAATTTCATCATGAAAAATACAGGTCAAAAAACACTTAATAATCCAATCATCTGTTTACGAACAAATCCTCCAAAAAATGTCCGTCTTGGAGGAAAAATCGGATCAGTATCCCACACTGCCCTAATGATTGATGGAACAAATACAGAAACTTGGCATTACCTTTTTGATAATTGGAAGGAAAAAATCTTGGAAACAGGAGAACACATTCTAAAACCTAATATTTGCAGGTATATAGAACCTGGTGGAAATCTAATCTTTGCAAACGAACTGCGTATTACAAAAACGAGTGAACAAAAGTTTGTAGTGGTTGAAGGATTTTTTTATTGTGATGAAATAAAAGACGGAATTCCCGCATTAAACAGTATTACAGTAAACTATTAGGTGACGTGATGATGAAAATATTATTTATTACTTCCAGCTATAAAGGAATTTATGATTATTTTGAAGAATGGATTGTTAGTGAGCTAAGAAAAAACCATGAAGTGGAATTTTTCCATTTCAAGGACGGACTATCTAATTTGCAGTTGCTTACTAGAAAGTTTAATCCAGAGGTTGCCCTTACCTTAGTTGGGTTTAAGTTACCTATCCAAATGGTTCATTGGTTAAAGAAACAGGAAGTTAAGACAGCTGTGTGGTTCACGGAAGATCCCTATTTTATGGATCGAACACAATTGCTTTCTAAATATTTTGATTATGTTTTTACCATTGATTCTGCAGCACTTGAATATTATAAAAACAACGGTCATTTGCATGCCTACCAATTACCACTTGCTGCAGAACCACATGTATTTAAACCTAAGGTAGTGGAAACAAAATACAAGAGCGATATTTGCCTTGTAGGGTTTCCTTATCCGGATCGAGTACAATTTATTCAGTTCCTTTTACAAAATACAGTCTACAATATTAAAGTTGTGGGTAATTGGTCAAACCGTTTATTTCGCTTCCGAAGCAACCCCAAATTAATGATTCATGAAGGATGGGTACCTCCTACCGTTGTCGCTGATTTTTATAACGGTGCAAAGATCGTGTTAAATACACTTCGGCCGTTTAATCTAAAGCAAAACCAAAACAAACTGGGGATTGTTGGCAAAAGTATAAATAACAGAACCTTCGATGCCGCAGCGTGCGGTTCATTTCAACTGATTCAATACAAAGAGGATTTACAACACTATTTTATAGAAAATGAGGAAATCGTATCATTCAAAAATAATCAGGAGCTTTGCCAAAAGATTGATTACTTTCTGAAATCTGAAGTAGAACGACAAAGGATTGCGGACAATGCAAGAAAACGCGTCCTGAGGGAAC
This sequence comes from Bacillus sp. MRMR6, assembly GCF_001940785.1. Classification (GTDB taxonomy): domain Bacteria; phylum Bacillota; class Bacilli; order Bacillales; family Cytobacillaceae; genus Neobacillus. The sequence goes on along the minus strand of NZ_MSLS01000037.1, from coordinate 32,079 downwards.
ATACTTTTGAGAAGAGGCTTGAAAAAATGTTGGAGCTGATTAAGGATTCAACCAAATAAAAGCATCGTTCAGTTGGATAGCCCTTTTTAGTTAAGTATAGTTTGAAAAAATCTTTTATCTCGATTTCGAAGGAGATGTTACATTTGGAGGAAAAAAGTAAGCTTTTCCTTGTTTTATGCCTTCACCGTTCCGGGTCTAGTGCTACTGCGGGTGTTATGCATCTATTAGGTATTCATATGGGAAATAGGCTCCTTCAGGCAACCAAGCATAATCAAAAAGGCCATTTTGAAAATGTTGAATTTGTACAATTAAATCAGGAAATTCTGAGAAGCGTCAACAGTTCATGGAACAAACCACCTCTCCAAGGAAAAATCACGGAAACCAAGATTTCAGTTTCAAAAATCCGCACATTTATTGAAAAAAATCGGAAATCTATATGGGGACTTAAAGATCCACGCACATTGTTAACGTTTGAACTCTGGAAACCATATTTAGAAGAGGCTGCGGATATCACCTATGTGTTTGTGCATCGGCCATTCGAAGCCTCGGTCCGCTCTCTGGCAAGTCGGGATCGGAACACGATTGGAACGGCAAATCTTATATTAATACCCTATCTAAAAAGCCTCTATCACTACCGTCATACTTACGGCCTGTCTCCTGAAAAGATAATCGATGTTTCTTATCAAGATTTCTTAAATAATCCAGAAGCTTTTGTCAGCCAAATAAACAAACTAACCGGTAACCCCCCTGATTATCGGCTCAAGGAGGTTAAAGAATTTCTAGACAAAAAGTTAAAAACTTTTTAAGGAAAATTTATCATACCATTCTTACACTACTCCTTCGTCTGCAATTACACTTGATAAATACCCTTTTAATCGTTCATTAAAAAGATGAATCCTCTTGTTTGAATAGGAGTTTTTTGAAATGTATTTTAAATATCCTGTTGCATCATTCATTTTGTGATAGTGAATGATTACTGGATCACATCGTTTCATCTCGTTGCTCATGTTGAGAGTTAGATGAAAGTTCATTTGTAAAGGCAATCTTGCAAAAGGTAAAGGATGGTCGGCAAAGGCGATGGTTAAGGAAGCCTGCTCACAGAAAAAATACTGCTTGCCTAACAAATATTTTTTTTGTGACAGATCTTGTGTGTATTTTCTCCAAATAGGAAAAAAAGACTGTATCAATGCTCTTGGGAAAACTAATACACCTGCATTACAATACCAAATTGTTCTCTGCTTTGTTATGGCTGTGAGATAATTTTGCTTTGGTAGCGGGAGACGGTAATGGGCAAAAAGTTTATGAAAAATAGCATTAGGAACAGTTAACCCCGCTGCTATTTCTGCCTGGAAATGATCGCCATCAATAAAAGGTGAAGGGTCTTGGACGATAATTGTATCACAATCCAAAAGCATGATCGTGTCGTAAGAAGAAACTTCTGGCAATTCAAACAACCTGAGCTTGTTAGAAGGGGGGTGCGATATACTAAAACGACTCACAATTCTTACAAATACCCCCCATTTTTCTAGCTCTTTAACATATTCCGGATCTGCTTCTTCAACCATACAGACAAAAATATTTGCCCCTGCCATACTTCCGCCGAACCAACGGATTGATTGTACAAGTCTGAGGGCCTGTGTTTGATATTTCTTATTGTTTTCCGCCACACATCCAATCATTAACCGGCCCGCCCCAGGTACCAAACGGCGATATTCCTCTTCCACATATTTTTCCTTTATATCAAGACCATATTGGTTTAACAACCTTTTATGATGAATTACAAATCGTTCCTTTTGTTCATTACTAAATAAAGAAAGGTCTTCTTGCCTCACGAGTGCAAAACACCCTTCTTCAGATGAAGCCATAATCAAATCATGTCGAAGGCAATCCCGTAACATTGTCCCTCCTGTTTGTTTGTTACAGCGGATCCCAACGGAATCTATTTCATCCTCCTCAAGTTCATTAGGATTGTCATATAGAACCGTTTTAATGATAATCAGACCGCCCGGACAAAGGTTTTTTTTTATTCCCCCCCAAATCGCCTCCATTTCAAAGACAGGGATATATTCCAAAAAGTTTGAAAGAATAATAACTTTATATAGGTTGTTACTATTTAGGTCGTTTGCATGGCAACAATGTAACACTTTATCCTTTTCAACATTTTGGATTAAAGAATCAATAAAGTTACTGAGATTCATACATATTCCTCCTTTCTTTTAGAAACAATTCTCCTTAGGTCTGATTACCTTGTGATGTTTCCATTTTAGTAAAGCAAATCATTTTTTGATTCCTTGGGTGTCCCCAATCACCTATATATTCAAGCTGTAGGGAAGTATCCTTAATTAAATATTCAAATATGGAAAGATGATAATGGTACGGATCTTTGTCAAGGTAAGTAGTAAGTCCTCCCGGATGGTTTACGGGATTATCATTGGACTTTTCTGGAGATTCAAAAAACGTAGCGTAAAATTTTCCCCCTGGATTTAATACCTTTTCAATATTGACTAGGCACCTTTGGATAACATTTACTGGTAAATGAGTTAACACCGACTGAGCAATTGCATAATCAAACTCCTTTTTGAAAAGATGGAAATAAAAGTTATCGTTAACCAAAAGAATTGGTTTCTTTCCAGTTAAATTGGCCTTTTTAAGTTCTGACTGCCCTGCTTGTATAAGCGAAGGATTGATGTCCAAACCGCTGTACTTGCCTTCATTTAAATATTTAATAAAATAAATTCCACCTCGCAGACTGCCGCACCCTACATCCAGGAGTTCGTGATGCGGCTTCAGCCCCTTCTCTTTTAAAAATGCAATTTGTTTCTCTCCCATTTCTTCCCACATTCCGCCTATTATACTGCGATGGCGCACATTTTGTATATCCAGTTCGGTAAGTTTTAAATCATAATATTGATTCCACATTTCAAGATTCCCTCCCCCGACAGTTACTTTTAATATATTGCATGCATATGTATTTGGTTCGTGGTGGTTTCGAATACCAATTTCTTCATTATATAAAAACTAATTCCATTTGGGATTTTATTGGCGGGTTATACCAATTCCTTCATTATATATATGATCTGTTCATATGTTTAAATGACAAAACGAAAACAAATATCTCCATAGAGGTACAATTATTGAGTAAAACAAAAAGACAGGAGTCTATGACACTCACTTTTTACATGAATACTTATAAAAGATAATGGAATCTTTTCTGTCTAGTTAAAACAAAGGGAGATGTTTAAATGAAAATACTGCTTGCTACGTTTTGGGGTATTCCACATGTGGGTGGAGTATGGAATTATATGAAGCAGTTAAAAGAAAAGCTTGAATCTCTTGGGCATGAGGTGGACTTACTAGGGTATGGAGAAGGTAATAATTATTTACACATTGTAACAAAAAAGCAGGTTATTCAAAACAAATGCTTACTTCCCGTTATTAATAAAATACATGAACAATCCGAATCGTCTCTTTATTATAAAAACCCAATATTGAATTATTATGAGCATCTACGGTATTGTTTTGAATTAGGAGCTGCTTATTTCAATCTAGGAAAGTATGACTTAATTCACACTCAAGATGTCCTTTCTACCACTTGTATAAATCGAATAAGGCCGCAAGGAACGGCTTTAGTTGCTACACTTCATGGAAGTGTTGCTCAAGAAATGAAACATTTCGCCACTAACGTTTATAAAAACACCACATCAAACCTAATCATAGAATATTTTGCGAAAATGGAATATAACGGGGCTACGAGTGCTGAATATACACTCGTAGCAAATAAATGGTTAAAGGACTTGTTAACAAACGAATTCCATGTACCCGTTGAGCAGCTAAAAGTGCTTCACTATGGATACGATACAGATACATTTGTTAAACGAATGAACGAAGCGTCTTCCATTCAGCGCCCGTCTGACAAGAAAGTGATACTTTTTACAGGCCGGCTGGTTGAGATAAAAGGGGTTCAACATTTGATAACTGCTCTCAGCCAATTAAAAAGCTTACGCTCCGATTGGGTTTGCTGGATTGCAGGAGACGGAAGCAAAAAAAAAGATTTAGAGTATCAAAGGAAGATTTTGGGTTTAGAAAGAGATATTTTATTTTTAGGGAAGCGGGATGACATCCCCAGTTTGTTGTCCAATTCGGATATTTTTGTTCTCCCCAGTCTTCTTGATAATCAGCCTTTATCGGTCATAGAAGCTCAAATTGCCGGAAAACCTGTTATCGTAAGTGATGCCGGAGGATTGCCTGAGATGGTTGAACATGGAACCACAGGTGTTATTTCACCTGCGGGAGATACTAATACTTTATGCACAAATTTAAACTATTTATTAGCACACGATCAATACAGAGAATATCTTGGTTCTAATGCTCAAAAATGGGCTCTGCCTTATTGGTCTATTGATACAGCTGTTAAAAACTTGTTAGATGTATACCAAAGAGCACTTTCTAATAAATAAATATTAAAATTAGCATTCTGGAAACTTATTTCTTTTGATACTCTCCAACATTTTTCCTAAGGTTTATTAACTTAATCTCATGCAAAGGGAGGAAATGAATGAATATATTATTTGTTTTTTATGTTCCGAGCGGAGGAGTAGAGACTTTAAACCGTCAAAGATGCAGAGCACTTAAAAAGAATAATATCAATGGCCATTGCCTTTACTACGAAAAAAGAAGACAGTTGATCAATGATCATAATACCACTACGTTTATTACAAATAATGATGATGAAATAAAAAAGATCTTACAAACAGGAAATTATAGTGCTATTGTGGTAGTTTCTGATTTTCAAGCGCTGCCGAGATTTCGTAACTTGGGTTACAGAGGGAAGATGATTATTGAAATCCAAGGATATGGCCCAAAGGAGACAGCAAGAAATGCCCTTACTAATGCGAAGCCCCTTGTCATGCAGCATGCAAATGGATTCCTCAATCCAAAAACTCCACACATTACGCAATTATTAGATGAATTATATCCATCTTTTCCGAAATTCAGTTTCAATAATTGTTTTGATACCAGTCAATTTTCTTATCGCTCCTTACCGTTGAATAAAGCCCCTATGATTGCTTGGATAGGCAGAATTGAAGATAATAAAAATTGGCGTGAGTTTCTTCAAATAGGCAGCTACCTAATCAAATCATTCAACTCAAACCTTCAGTTACTTATGTTTGAAGATCCCACAATCAGTACACCTAAGGAAAGGAATGAGTTTCAAAAATTAATTCAACAACTCAACTTAAAAAATAATCTAACAATACATTCGAATGTACCTAATTCTCAAATGGCAGATTATTTCTCAATGATTGGAGATTCCGGTGGTTTTCTATGCTCAACATCCAAGGTAGAAGGAGCTCCATTGTCTATCCTTGAAGCAATGAGCTGTAGATGCCCTGTTTTAACTACAGATTCAGATGGTGTAAGAAGTTCAATTATTCATAATCAAACCGGAAAATATTATACTTTAGGAAATATTACAGAAGCCGTTATTCAAGCAAAAGAGTTAATGTCAAACAAGACAGTAAGAGAAAATATTCGTTCACATGCCGTTGAATATGTAAAGAAACATTTTAGTCCTGATCAGTATTGTGTAAATTTTATCAATATGCTTAGCTCACTTGGAGTAAAGGTTTAGTAATAATCGACTACAGATTTATAATCGGAAATCAATTAGATCGTTTTTCGATTCAATGCAACTAACCCCCGGCACTCCATGGAGCTAGCCGGGGTTTGGTTTAGGAAAACATTTAATTTTTCATATCATATCCATCTGTTCGATGAATACAGATCCCTTTAAGGTGGAAACACGAAGGAATTACGGTCGCCTGCACGATTTTTAGCGTTTTTGATTATTAAAAGATTTATAGACCTGAAGAAATTGAGGATCAGGAATCGAATAGTCGGGCGGAAGCCGGTTAACAATCATTTCCCACATGGCCTTTTCTTGTACTGGGGCAAAGAGTAGTAATTCTTGTGGTGTGAAAAATTTGATTCGATTTATCACTTTTTCTGGATGCCTTCTTCCAATTTCAGAATGAAGGTGTGATGATCTTATCCGACTTCTCTGCTGTCGGTTGGTCTGAGATGATCGAATCCGCCCTTTCTGCTGTTGAATAGGCTGGGGAGCTCCGTCCCGATTCCTTTTCGGTTGATTGGGCTTTGGAAATCTGACTCGTTGTCTTAGCTGCTGATTTGCCTTTTGCTGTCCGAGTCGTGTTCTTTGTTGTTGATTGGTTTGGAAGTGCCTGACTGGTTTTCTCTGCTGCCGATTGATTTTTGATGACCAGATTCGGCTTCTGATTTGACCATTTAGTGCTGATCTCTCAATATGAGGATGATTTGGAAGGGATTGAGGTAAAGGCATTCTCTGTTTCTGACGGTTAGGGAGTAATTGCTTAATTGGCCTTCCAAATTGATTATTATAGGGTGATAACTTATTTCGATTTGCTTGTATTGGTTTAAGAAACCTTGTTTGAATCCTTCTTACTTGATTAATTTTTTGACCTCTACTCACTAACCTCTCCCCCATTCTTACGTTTAAGCACTTGCTCATATATTGTTATTGTTTTTTCTACCATTAATTCTAAGTTCCATCTCTCTTCTGCCCATTTTTGAGCGTTAGAGGCCATTGAATGTCGGAGAACTTTATTTTCAATTAATTTCCGGATATTTTGATATAAAAGTTCGCTATTTCCTTTTGGTGATATGAACCCCGTATGGCCATGGGCTACTGCTTCAGGCAGACCACCAGCATCAGTAGCCACCACCGGTTTCCCGGCCATATGAGCTTCCATAATCGCATATGGAAAAGATTCTTGTAGGCTAGAGAGTACACAGATATCTCCTTGTTTTAAAATCGCTGGAATATTGTCTTGCGACCCTAGAAACATTACGTTGTGAAGCAGTTTTAACTTTCTAGCCATGCTTACTAACTCATTTCGTGAATTTCCATCGCCGACTATCCAGCAAACCCAATCCGTACGCTGTTTTTTTAATTTTGAAAGAGCATCTAAAAGAGTTTTATGACCTTTAATAAACACCAATCGGGCTGGACAAACGATAACGGTTTTACCAGCTGGAGCAAGGACAGGGGAATTCCCCTCCATTTTTTTTCTAAATTGACCAATATCCAAAGCATAGGGAATGATCGATAGCTGTTTTTCTTCTACATGGAAATCATTTATTAAAAGATCCTTTAGCCATTGTGTTGCTACAATTGTGATGTCGCTGGAAGCTGAGCCCATATACTCCTGCCATTGCATATATCTCCATTCAAAATCCATTCTTGGGTTGTTGGTTTGATTTTTTATAAATGATCGATCTCTGTTTTGGATTAGATATTCGGTCGCAATACAGCCATGAATACTTGCAACGAGTGGAGTTTTTTTGGGTTTTACACGTGATAATAACCGTGTAGAAAAAATATCCTGAGTATGAATTAAATCATAATTTTCTAGATTGAAATAACTGGCTGCTAGTTCAAAGCAATGGTGGTTTATTTCATTAATAAAAGAAAAACTACCCCGATTCGCCATACATTGATTTACAACCTTGGATATTTTATTAATTTCAATAAATTTATTTGTATTAACCAAATAGAATTGATTTAATGATGGATGCTTTGCAAGAATATCAACCTTATGACCTATCCTTTCCAGGCCATTTTTTAATTGTTCAATGTACATGGCAGATCCCCCTACAACAGGGTGTTTCCAATATGTTACGATTAATATTTTCAACTCTGACACCTCATTTTCGAGTTACCATATCTTATGATACCACCTAAAAAAGGACCGGGCGGCAAGGTTGCCCGATCATTATCTAAATAGAATCAATAGCTGGTTTAGATCTCACACCCTTCAAACCACGGTATCCAGTTGAAAGGAACCGCAATGCCTTGTTCATTTGGGATGCTGGTCCAAGAGACTGGGTTAAGTTGCCTTTTTCTAAAAATATTTTCCTAAAGAACTATCTTCTTTTTTGATCAGTCGGAGTAGGCTTGGGCATTAAAACTTTCTGGACCTGTACGTGTTGGTGCAATTGGCACTCCGCCTGGTATGCTAATGAAAGCCTGATAGATTAAAAATGCAGGTGGCGGGTTAAAATCAGCACCTGTAAGAGTTATTATTCTTCTTGAAGCAACTCCTAAAGTACCTGAAACTTGTGATGTTTCTGAAGCTGAATAAACAAGAACACGATTTGGACCTGTCCCCCTGTATATTTCAATATTAATCGGAACTAATACCTGAGCGAGTGAACTAACTGCGATAGTTCCAGTAAATTGAACACGTCTATTTGGCCCTGCAGCCGAAAGGTTGAGTCCAAGGGTAGCAAAAAGAGTAGGGGTAGAAGAGAGAGGAATAGAAATCGCATCGCTATAGCTAATATTTTGAGAAATTTGAGCGTCTAAGAATCTAGTCACACTAATCACCTCCTTTTTTTCGTTGTAGTTAATCTTATGTATTAAAAACTATTTTTGTATGGACAAGTTACTTGATATATTCATACATTTTCACTAATTGGTAGAATTCGCCAATTTAATAGAATTTATATCCCTTAACTTCTCGATTTATATTTCAATGATATAACCATAGAATAGATTTTATTATTAGCTTTAATAAAAATAGTTTAAAAGTACAAGCTATTTTATAAGTTTCTAATAATATACAGTAGTATATCCGAAAGGAGGTTAAAGTTTTGGCTAATGTAATACTAGATTATAAAGCAAGCGTACCCAGCAATACATTCGGTGGTACGGCAGCGGTATCAATTCCGCAAATACCTAATCAGTTGCAAGTTGCTGATTTAGGAGTGTTCCTCTCCGAACTTACGCCATCAGCCGAAAGTAATCGAGTTTATTTGTCTGCCGATGTAGGAATTAATTCCCAGCTCGGTTCTATTTTCAATAATGCGGTTTTTTTCCGAATTTACCGAGATGGAGTAGAAATTTTTAATACTACAGTTGGTTTACAAAATACACCAGTACTTCCGGCACACGACTACAATGTTACCTTGAGTACCATTGATGAAGGTGTTCCGTTTGGTTTTCATGTCTACCAGCTAACATTACAGGCAGCTGTTGCCAATAGTAACCCAGCTCTTTTTACTATGGCTCAGGTTGTAGGTCCTGTTACATTTAGTGGTCTTGCAGTTGGGACAACCTAACCACTCAAATAACTTTGTGAGAAAGGAGTAAAAAAATGACAGAAACGATCTTGGCGTTTAACGATTCGGTTCCTTCCAGCAGATTAGGAGCAACCCCCCCTATAGTCATACCATTCGGTTCCCAACAAACAGTAGCCTCTTTTTCCATTCTTTTTAATGCCAGCACACCAGCAAGTAATCGGGTAGAATTGAATGCTACTGTAGGGGTAGCGGCTACGTCGTCCGTTGCACAGGTTATATTTCGGATTTTCCGAGATGAAATTCTGATTTTTTCAACCCGGCAAGGATTGCAAACTGCAAATGAACAATTTTATACCGTTAAAATGACAGCAATAGATTTTAACGTACCAGAAGGTACTCACAACTATATGTTGACAGTTGAACGATTAGCTTCTGCAAACACAGCAAGTGTAGCCGGTCCCATTACATTTGGCGGTATAGCATTTGGTCCCATTGATTAACTTCATTAGCTAAACAACTCATTGAAAGGAGTGAAAATGCATGCCAGAAATTATTCTTGATTATAAAGCCTCTGAGCCAAGTAACCAGACGGGCGGTGTTCCAGCCTTTCCTCTACCAGTTGGCGGAATTCAGCTGGCGGACTTAGGAATATTCATCGTGCCGCCGGTACCGGCAACCAACCGGATTGAATTAAAAGGGACAATCGGAATACAGGCTTTAACCGGCACACCTGTGGTCATTTTTCGGATTTTTCGTCAGGCGGACGGTGTTGGTCCAGAAGTGGAAATTTTCAATAAAAGGGTTACACCTGAACCAGCTCCTGCGGAAGCCTTTTATACCGTATCTTTTTCCACCATTGATTTTAACGTAGCTGCATCGAGTGGGTTTATTGTTTATAGATTAAGAGGTGAGGTTCTTTCCGTTCCAGCGGGTACTGTTAACGTAGTTGGACCCGTAACATTTACGGGATTAGCTGTAGGAAATATTGATTAAAACGATCTGAAATCCAATAATTAATTTGAAGCTTATAAGTATGAAAACTAAGAAGAAATAGAAGGAGAAGACTTATTCCGCATAAAAGTCTTCTCCTTTATGAGTTTGGAACCTGATACTAAGTTCTTCTGCTTTGCTCCTGCTTGTACTTTTGCAATTGTTTTTGTTCATCTACCGTTAAAGTAGTAAGTTTTTGAGATATGAGCTGCTTAGCAAACTCATATAATTCCAAATCTAATTGATTATATTGTTTAATTAAGTCTATAACGGAAGCTGGGACCTCTTGTTTTCGCAGGCGTTTTTTTGTTATATTGCGTTTATCGTAGTGAATATTATTCCAACCGTATTCCTTTTTAATCAGAAATAGGGACTCATTAAATAATTCAGTTATCCCTACCACTTTAAATGTTTTTAAATTTTCTTTTGCTTTTTCGAGGTTAGGATGAAGTTTTTGTCCGCATATCATCAAGGTCTGTAAATTTTTAGCTTCTGGCTCATTTAATACAAATTCCCGCAAGCTCATATTTTTAACTCTTTCATATCCTTTATAGTTTCGAAGAAAATAATATGAAGACAAAACACGGTCAATGGGCTCCCGTAACATAGTAAAGTAGGTACATGATTTTTTAAATTGCTCGTGGACCCCATAAAAATAATGACCTGCAACTGCTTTGATGTTCCTCTTTTCCTCTATAGTCAATTGATCAGCTTTTTTCATTATACCTCCCAACGAATCATGATCAAATATTTCTCCAAAAACGTATTGTTGTCTTAAAATTTCACTTAAAGTAGTTCCCCCAGTTTTAGGTATATGCATGAAAACGGTAAGTTTATCATTAATCATAATGATCATCTCCACTCTATTTAAGATAGATATTATGCTAAATAACATATGTTAGTGAGGTTAAAAATGGAATGGAGATAAATCATTTTAAACATTAGATATGGTAATTTTCTAATGTTAATAGGTTTTAAGAACCAATTTATATCAAATGAAAGAATTATTACATATGCTAAATAGTGTAGTACATGCGAGAATAGAAATCTAAGTTTGCTAGGACGGATTTTCATTAAACATTTACCTTTAAGGAGGATGAGAAGTGTATCCAAAAGTTTCCATTATTATTCCATTTTATAACTGTAAATATGTAGATCAGGCAATTCAAAGTGCCCTGAATCAAACATATCCTAATAAAGAGATTATTGTAGTAGATGACGGTTCGACGATTTACACTGAAAAAATTGCTCCATTTCATGATCAAATTGTTTATCTAAAAAAAGAAAACGGAGGTACTGCTACAGCATTAAACCATGGAATACGTTCAGCTACTGGGGAATATATTGCCTGGTTAAGCTCTGATGATTATTTTCTTCCCGAAAAAATATTGAAACAGATTACTTTTATGCAAAACAAAAATGCAAAAGTTAGTTTCACAAATTATGATATCATCGATAAGGATAACAAAGTCATTATTCCTTGTTGTGGCTACCGTTTTTCGGATTTGAAACAGATTTACAATGCTTTTTTAACCAAAAACTCTGTTAATGGCTGTACTGTGATTATGGAGAAGAACCTATTTGCCCGGATTGGGTACTTTAATCCTTACCATCGGTATACACATGATTATGAAATGTGGTTTCGTTTATTGGTAAACGGCTATAAATTGTATTATTTCGATGAAGTGCTCGTTAAATTCAGGAAGCACGAAGAATCAGGAACAAGCAAATATCAAATTAAAATGCAACAAGAAATAGCTGAAATAGAAATGTATTATCGGCCCCTTCTTTTAAAATATATTGAACGGATATAACTAGCTAAAACCCCTTGGATCCCAAGGGGTTTAGTTAGTTAAGAAGTTTTAATTTATCACTGGAGACAACGTTACCTTCAATTCTAATTTTGTCCTTTTTAGACGGGATAATTGGTAAATATATCAAATCCAATTGGTAAACATAGCAATAGATTACCATTGCAACAAGAATATAACCGCATAACCTATTAAGAAAAGTAAAGGGCCAAGCATGAAAGAAACTCAAAACTAACTAACCCAGTGGTAATATGTCAAGTGAAAAAAAAGGAATTCTAGTGCGATTTTTTAGAATCCGGATCAACTGGAAATTCTTGTGGAAAGTGCTCTTACTACTAATAGACGAGGGGGATTAACTGTGAAAATAATGACCATTTTAGGTACACGGCCTGAGATTATTCGCCTAAGCCTCATTATTAAAAAATTAGATTATTTTGCAGAACAGCACACTTTAGTTCATACAGGACAAAATTTCACTTCGTCACTGAGTGATATATTCTTTCAGCAGTTAGGAATTAGAAAACCTGATTTTGTATTGCAGGATCATCAGCAAACCTTAGGACAGCAGCTATCGGAAATGTTTAAAAGTCTTGAGACTATCCTACTGAAGGAAAAACCAGATAAAGTATTAGTTTTAGGTGACACAAACAGTGGATTAAGTGCTATTTTAGCGGAAAGAATGGGGATCCCAGTTGTCCATATGGAAGCTGGCAACCGCTGTTTTGATCTAGAAGTTCCAGAGGAAAAGAACCGTCGTGTGATCGACGCCATTTCAAGTTTCAATTTGCCATATACTCCTCAAAGTAAAGAAAATTTGGTAAGGGAAGGGATTCCTTCAAATCGAATTATTCTGTCCGGCAATCCGATTTATGAGGTATTAGAGAATTACAAAAACGATATAGAAAACAGTGAGATCCTTAACAGGCTATCGTTAAAAAAGGAAAACTACTTTTTAGTTACGACCCACCGTGCTGAGAATGTTGACCATGAAGACCGCTTATTAGAAATTATGAAGGGGATTAATTTGGTGGCTGAGAACTATCAAAAAAGGGTAATTTGCAGTATTCATCCTCGTACAAAATCGCGATTAGAAAGCAATTCATCATTATCGGTTCATCCGTTAGTAGAATTTCATGAGCCCTTTGGCTTTTTTGATTTTGTCAAACTAGAAAAAAACGCTTTGTGTGTCTTAACAGATAGTGGAACAGTCCAGGAAGAATGCTGCTTATTTTTCGTACCTACAGTAACCATTCGTAAAACCACAGAAAGACCCGAAACAATTGAATGTGGAAGTAACATGCTATCAGGGATAAATGCAGATAAGATACTTGATTGTGTTCATGTTATGGTAACACAGCCAAAAATATGGTCCTACCCTGACGGATACGACCATAAAAACGTTTCGGATAAAGTGATTAAAATTTTGTTAGGAGGCATGGAAATTGTTTAAAGATAAAATTATCTTCGTTACAGGCGGGACAGGTTCGTGGGGACATGAACTAGTTAAACAACTTTTGACATACAATCCGAAGGAAATCCGTATTTTTTCAAGAAATGAGACCAATCAATTTGCCATGAAACAAGAGTTCGACCATAATCCAACACTGCATTTTATTATTGGAGATATAAAAGAGAAAGACACATTAATTGAAGCAAGCCAAGGTGTAGATTATATTTTTCATTTAGCTGCTTTAAAGCATGTTCCGGTATGCGAGGATCAGCCCATCGAAGCATTAAAATCAAACGTAATTGGAACGCAGAATGTAATAGATGCTGCTATTAGTTCCAATGTTAAAAAAGTGATTTATATTTCTACCGATAAAGCCTCAGATCCTTCTAACTTCTATGGGTTATCAAAAGCTATGGGCGAAAGACTAATTATTCATGCGAATACATTAAATACGACAACGAAGTTTGTATGTATCCGAGGTGGAAATGTATTAGGGACAAATGGCAGTGTCATCCATGTGTTTAAAAGGCAAATTCAAGAAAAGCAAAAAGTTGGAATTACAGATGTAAGAATGACTCGTTTTTTCTTAACCGTAAAGGATGCAATAAAGCTATTATTTAAGGCAACTTTTGAAAGCATCGGGGGGGAAACTTTTGTCATGAAGATGCCTGCCTGCAGGATTATTGACATTGCTCAGGTATTAATAGAGGCATCCAATAAGGAAAATATTCAGATTGAGACCCTCGGGATCCGGCCAGGAGAGAAAATTCATGAACTACTTCTTTCAGCATATGAAAGTACAATGACAGTCTCTTATGACGAAGAATATTTTGTTATTTTGCCAGCCATTAATATTAATGGTGTAAAGGAACATTATGCAAAATATCCCCCTGTAAATTTAGAAAGCTATAATTCTAGTACAGGATTAATGAGTAAAGAAGAAATTAAAGAGATGTTAACAAAAGGCGGTTTTATTTAATGAAACTATTGGTTCTTGGTGGAAAAGGAATGGCAGGACATGTAATGACAGCCTATTTCACAGAAAAAGCGTATGAAGTGTTCTATACATCAAGAGTTAGAATTGATCAAAACAGCCATTATCTCGACGTAACTGATTTTGCAAGACTCGAAGAAATTATTGAATTGATAAAACCTGATATTATCATCAATTGTGTGGGCATTTTAAATGAACACGCAAGTAATGACCCCTTACTGGCTTTCCAAGTAAACAGTTTATTACCGCACCAATTGATGAAATTGATTGAGCGTCATCAAGGAAAACTTATTCATATTAGTACAGACTGTGTTTTTTCTGGAAAAAAAGGTAATTACATTGAAGATGATATACCGGATGGTACATCTGTTTATGCTCAATCTAAACGTTTAGGAGAAATTATTAGTGATAAACATTTAACCATTCGTACTTCAATCATAGGACCGGAATTAAAAGAAGATGGGATTGGATTATATTTATGGTTTATGAAGCAAACCGGGGAAATTAAAGGATATAAGAAAGCCTATTGGAATGGTGTAACAACACTTGAACTAGCCAAAGCAACGGAAAAAATGATTATGCACAATATTACTGGCCTTTATCATCTAGGTTCAGATACAATTGTTTCAAAGTACGAACTATTAAAAATGATCCAAAAGGTCTTTGAAAAGAATAATGTGAAAATCATTCCAGATTATGAAGTAGTGCTCGATCGAACGATTAAAAGCACAAGGACAGATTTTCAATACTTGGTTCCACCTTATGAGGATATGTTAGTAGAATTAAGGGACTGGATGCAAAGGCAATGAATCAACGGCACCGATTGTTAATTACAGGGGCAAGTGGGTTTACAGGTCAGCATGCATGCAAACATTTTGTGAAGGCGGGTTTTGATGTTACAGCCATAATAAATAACAACACTTATAAAAATAACGACGTTCGTATAGAACGATCGGATCTAACAAATAAAGATGAAGTAAATCATTTAATTAAAAAAGTCAAACCCCACTATCTTCTTCATTTAGCAGGACAAAATCACGTTGGACAATCATGGATAGATCCAATTTCTTCTTTAGAAGCAAACACCCTATCCACTGCCTATATTATTGATGCACTTCGCCAGGAAAATCCAAATTGTAAAATTGTAGTTGCAGGTTCAGCCCTTCAATTTAACCCAGCAAATATGTCTACTCTTACTCACCCATATAGTCTAAGCAAGACACTGCAAGTATTAATCGCTCAATCGTGGGCAGTTCTCTACAATTTGCATATTGTAATTGCCAAACCCTCTAATTTAATTGGACCAGGCTTCTCAAACGGTGTATGTTCTATTTTTGCTAAAAAGATAGCAGACATGGAAATGAATAAAGCAGACAAGGTACTTGAAGTGAACAACCCAAATGTCCAACGGGATTTTATCGACGTCAGAGATGCAGTGAGTGCTTATGAAACTCTCCTTTTGAAGGGGAAATCTGAAGAGATATATGAGATATCATCAGGGAAGAACCGCTCGCTGAAAGAAATAATTAACGGATTAAAATCATTAACAACCGTGAACTTTGAACTGAGGTCACTGTCAAATGAGATAGTAGAACAGACGGCTGAAGCAGGTCCAGTAAAACTAGTAAAAATAGGCTGGAAACCTGCCTATTCGCTTGAAACATCATTACTTGATATTCTAAATTTTTATCGTAGGAATTTAAAATAACTAAGTTAGGAACGCACATATAAACGCATTCATTTATATTAAAGAGGGAGAAACACATGAAAATTCTTATTACATCGATTACCTATTCAGGAAAAATTGGTGTTTCAACCTATATTGAACAACTTGTTCAAGGATTGAAATCTCAGGGACATCTTGTTGATGTTTTTACCTATAATCCTTTCTTAAAGAACCAGAAAAAGCAAATAACTATACAAAGCCAGGTTGCCGTTTATCGTGCTGCTGCTGCTCGTTTACCTTTTGAAACGTACGACCTCATTCATTCACAAGGTATCATACCCACAGTAGCCATTTCACAAATAAGGCCCAAAAATGTCCCTTTAGTCAGTTCATTACACGGCGCATTAGCTTCTAATATGTTAATCAATGGTGGAATAACAAAAAGTACCTCAGTCTGGCGGCAAATGATGGACGTTGAGTCTAAAGCAGTATCTTCAAGTGATATTTGTATTATTTCATCAAACTGGTTAAAAAATGTTTTTCTAAGTCAATATAAAATCCAGCAGAATCAACCCTTTTCCATCGTTCGCTACGGGATTGATACAGCAGAGTTTACTCGAAAGATGGAATTGCCCTCCTCAATTACAAAGCCAATAAATAAATTTATACTCGCCTGTACAGCACGCTTAATTCCATTAAAAGGACAGCTATTTCTAATAGACTCGCTTGCAAAGTTAAAACACGAGCGGCAAGATTGGGTTTGCTGGCTCATTGGAGATGGCCCTCTTCGCAATCAGCTTACACAAAAAGTAAATAGACTGGGACTTGGAGGACACGTAAAGTTTCTTGGAAATCAAGAAAATGTCCCTTCCATATTAAAGGAGGTTGATTTGTTTGTTTTCCCGAGTTTGCAGGATAATATGCCCTATGCCTTAATGGAGGCACAACTTGCAGGAGTCACAGTTGCCGTCTCCGATGCTGGAGGGATACCGGAAATGGTCCAAAATGGAGTAACTGGACTGATTTCCCCCAAGAAAGACAGTCATGCTCTCTATTTAGACATAAAAAATCTTATGGAAAATAAACAACTGCGGGAAACCTTATCACAAAACGCGAAAATTTGGGCAATCGACAATTGGTCAATTGATAAATTAATTAATAATACGATAACTGTTTATCATCAAGTATTACAGATAGAAAATTAATTCAATAGACAATAGAAACCAAATGACAACAGGTGGAATTTTGTGAAAAAGTTATATAGTGTCATAGAGAACAAAAGGACAGAATTACAGTGGAATTGCATTACGTGAAAATTACTCCGGTTAACACATAAGGCAAAAACGCATCTCCAAAAGGGGCAGAAGAAAACTAAGCGCCCTCCTTTTCCCAGTGATGATGCCGATGATTCGGCTAATTCCCTATCACTACTTACCATCTTTACCAAGTAGTGAACGCGTAGCGTGCACATATGTGGAATCATTTAATATAAAAATTTTGTTAAGAATCGTGTTAAAAAATATTACTTGACACCCCAGCAACAGATCCAACCATTGATAAATCAATATTTATAGAGGGTGGTGATTGCTTGGAAGTTAGACATACGCTTGGTGTCATTTTATTGTATGTTTTGGAAAAAAGGCAATTTTGAAACACTTMGAATCAACGCCGACAATGCGATTCTGAAAACTTTATTCAAAATGATTATCCAAGTACATGTACGAAGTGACGGTCTAGCACCAAGCAAGAAAACATCGCGCGGGGTTATTCGGGAGGCATCACCGAATTTTAAGACTAAAGCGCAATTATATTTCACTATAAAGGTAGTAAAGAAAAGCGCGAATTATTAAAAAAGATTTTGCTGATTTTGAGCGTAAAGAATAAGGCCTTATGCTGGAATTTTGATAGGTTGGTTCGAGGGGAGGTAGATTAGTTTGTTTGTTTTTGTTATGTCTGACCCTTTTTCTTCGATGGGTACTCAGTGCTCTATATGTAAACAGAATTGTGGCTTTGAAGGCGTCTTGCTCCGGGGCGGATTTACAGGTCCTTTCACTTATTGGGTCTGTCTTGATTGCGATGATTGGCTGGTTCAAATTGCCCGCCATAATTATACTCAAGATGAAGGTCCCAAATAGGGAAAAGCGCGAGTGCTCCCTTGGCTCACGCTTCCCCTTAAGGAGGTTCGACTTAAACTTGTTCTGTATTTGTCAGGGTCCTCGTTTTGGAGTGAAAAATCATATACCTTATTACTCATCTACAAAGTAAACATTAATTATAATCATATCTTCATAGCTTATCAGCTAATGATATTGCAGTAGAAGGCTAAAGATTACTTGATGTACAAGAAGACGTGGTAATATAAAGAGCTCTAAACTTTAACACAACTAGGCGTCCGATGAGAGATAACGTTGATACCTAAGTCTTCCGGATACCAAAGGCAATTATTGTTGCTGTGTTGCGCGATACTTTCATGAGCGTATTTGATTTGGCGATATCAGTTGATTTAACCTCCCCTTTCTGACTTATTTAAAGATAAAAGCATCTCGTTATATCTTGAGAAAAAATTGCCCTCTGGAAAAATATTATTTAATGAGTCACCGTATTCCTGAACAAAATTTAATAGTGAATAAATCTCAATCTCTGTTAGCCTTTTACTCCACAGGTCATTCCGATTCCTGTCAATTTTCCTAATGATGTTTGTGGGGAGATTGATGGGAATACCTAAAAAGAACTGACAATCTGTTAAAACTTTTTCAGGCTCCATTATTAACTCTTCTTCTTTGATTAAGAAAATCCGATCTGATGAAATGGACTGGGAAAAATCTGAAATGGCTTTGTTGGTTTCATACCAATATTCCGCTAAATACGTAATATCCCCCCCTGGAAAACAACGTTTACGATCGAGTTGGGCCGGAATACCATTAAAAAAGCATTCCCAGCATCGGACTGTTTCCAAATCATTCTTTGCAGGCCAGTAATGAATTACCTTCCGGTTTAGTATCTTTTTAAGGCTAGCTGTTACACTTGGCATATCGCGGTATATCCAAATAAATCTTGCATCAGGAAAAAGGGCGTTGACAAACGGCAACTTGTTCCCTAAGTGGGGGTTTTTATTTAATAGGAAGGCATGATTTATATTTTTACGGCCTTTATTTTTTTTCATTTCGGTGATAAATGCACGTGACAATCGCTCTGCTTGAAACGGTTGAACGTCAGTTTCTGTTAAGCAAGGACATTCTCGATCTAAAGTTTTCGGTGAGGCCATCGGTACATTTCCAACCTTTGACCAAACCCCTCGCAATTCAAACGGGCAATGAATAATATTTGGGTGGCCACCCAGCAAATCAGCCAGCATTGTCGTTCCGCTACGCATGCTACCTACCAAGAAAATTGGTTTTTCAATTTTCCCAATCATTATATCCCCCCAAAAAAGATACTGTTTTTGGTAAAGTTCAAGTAAAGAGCGATTGTTGGCTGCAATCGCTTTTTACATACTCATTTACTTGTTTTTTCCGTACCTTTTATACATTTGTGTTGTTTGTTTCACCATGGCTTGTGGAGAAACTAATTTTACATTTTTACCAATTGTTGCTTGAACAACTCTTCCCTGGTACAAGCCATTAGGTGAAAATCGTTTATTAAACTCATGGCATAAACACATAAAATCACCTCACTTCATAATATATTATATTAATAAGACTTATTTTTGCTTGTACGGTTGCACAAGGGATTGTTTTTTTGCGAATAAAAGTAATACCATCCTTCATAAAGGATATATTTTTAGGTTTTTCAACTTGGAAGTATTTATTTTATTTAGGTGGAAGTCTACAGGGGTAATGAGTATGTATAAAATTAGGTTGGTGGGACTCACAGAATTTATATTTTTAGTTTTGGTTCTCATTATTAAAGGTAGTCCGTAGATTGCGGATGACCTCGATTACAAATTCAAGTTCACTCTTTGAAAGCTTCTTTCCGTCCAACACGAAATTATATTTCTTAAATAGTTCCTCATGAGAAGAAATATCCAATTCCCCCATAAATTTATTTTCGTCTGAAGTATAGTCATTGTAGTCATCGAAAAAATAATTCATATTTACATTATAAACGTTAGCAATTTTTTTTAATAATTCCAATGATGGCTGATAAATTCCTCTTTCTATTTTAGAAAGGTTACTATAATCATAATTTATCTTGTTGGATAAATCCTTTAAGGTATCGCGATTTTTCTTTCTAAKGACTTTAATTTTGCCTTTCATGCAGTCAGTCCCCACTTCCTTTTTTATTTAATTTTAGCTTGAACTACTCATAAATGGAATATTTTTCTTATGAATTGGTGGTTATTGCAAAAAAAAATAAAAAATTGGTTCATAACACCCAAAACGTGCATATACTTATATTGAAAAAATCATCCTTTTACAACAGGTCAAAGACCTGTTGTCTTTTTATATAATTACCAAAATTACGCTTTAGATTTTGATTAAAAAATATGTTGATGATGTATTGTAACTCATGTTTTTAGTTAGTAAAATATTCATAGGATAATAGTAATATGTTTTTTTATATTTTAAATAATATTAATAGTTTTGAATCATACTAATAAGTAAGGTAAGATCCTTCATAAAGAGAGGTGCAATACTTTGCATGAAATTAGCATTACACATCTTATAAGTATGCTCATACACGATTTTGAAAATGTACATGGCAAGATCCGTTTTGAAGTTAAAAAGATAAGTAATTCATTTATCTTTACAAATGTAAATCAGATGATGCTAGATACCCTAAAACTAAAACGGGAAGATATAATCGGAAAAACATATTCCGAACTTCCTATAACACAAGATTTGGCAGATAAGATTCCAGCCATATATGATAAAGCATGGAACGGTCAAGAAATGCTTCAATTTATATCTCCTAAAACTAATGAGAATGTATGTTTAGTTGTTGCTATAAGACCAATCTTAAAAAATGGGAAAACGGATAGATTAATTGGATGTTGTGTACCGATTGATGTTAAACAACTTGGGGGTTACTATTTACCTCATTTTGACCAATAACTTATTATAGATAAAAACACTTAAGTTCCAAAAAATAAAATCTTTATTAATTCCATTAACACTATTTTCTATATATAAGTTAAAATTTAATAAAAATTCATAATTGGTAAAATAAGAAATATAATAAATAGTAGTTGGTACATTAATCAAAAAAGTATTTCATAGGCAATGGTCCTGGTATTTTAAGATTTTGTTTCTATTTCTTTTTCATAAAAATGTTTATTAGCTTTATATAATGCATCATGAGTACCTGCATCTAACCACCAGCATTTTAAGATCCCAAAACTTAGACCATTTCTATTTATATAAAGATTATTCAAATCAGTAATCTCTTTTTCTCCTCGGTATGAAGAATGTAATGAATCAATTAATTCAAATACTAATTTGTCATAAAAATAAATTCCTGTGACACAAAACCTTGAAATAGGATTTTTAGGCTTTTCAATGATAGAAATTATAGAATTTTTACTTTCATCTAATAAAGCAACTCCATATCTTTCTGGATCCATTACTTCTTTTAATAATACTTTTGCCTGATGATTTCCTTTTTGAAAATCAACAATAAAGGGTAGTAACTCGTCATCAAATAGATTGTCACCTAACAAGACGATAAACTTATCATCAACGAACTCTTCTGCACCTTTTAAAGCATCTGCAATCCCTCCACCGTTTTCATTTTGAATGTTATAGGACAAATTAACACCTAATTCTTCACCATTGCCCAATATATTTATGAATGAACTTAAATGTTGTTGGTTCGTAATAATTAAGATATCTTTAATTCCAGCATGTTTTAACCGACTTATTGGCCAGTAGATCATTGGATTAGGGCCAACTGGGAGCAAGTGTTTATTAAGAATTTTAGTAAAAGGTTCTAAGCGAGTCCCTTTACCTCCAGCTAGTATTACTCCTTTCATTGTTACATCCCTTTCCATTTAGTTTCACTTTTTATCAAGATATGAAAAGAAAAGGTTTGCTATAACTTTCTTCTTAAAATAATACAGAATAGTCTTTTTACTGTGTCTCTAAGGCTACATTAGGAAAAATTTTTTCCCAATTAACAAACATAGATCTAAATCTAAATCAACCATTTGTAATTTCGTTTATTTATTCAAGCTTTTTATTTAAGGGATACTTGCTTTTAAAAGTGAAATTGGTGTTCCCATTGATTATTGGCTCCCACCACCATTTATTATTAAGATACCAATGAATTGTCTGAGTAATCCCTGTTTTAAAAGTATATGCCGGTTTCCAACCCAACTTTTCTATCATAGCAGGGTCAATAGCGTAGCGTTTATCATGCCCTAAGCGGTCTGCTATAAATTCAATTAACTCTTCAGATTTTCCCAACATTTGAATAATAGTTTTTACCACTTCTAGATTCGTTTGCTCATTATGTCCGCCAATATTATAAACACCACCATTAACGCCTTGATGAAGGACAAGATCAATTGCAGTACAGTGATCACGTACATGAAGCCAATCTCGGATATTTTTCCCGTCTCCATATACTGGTACCTTTTCATTATTTAGTACACGTGAAATCGTTAAGGGTATTAATTTTTCAGGAAATTGGAACGGGCCATAATTATTAGAACAACGTATTATATTAATTGAAAGTCCAAATGTTTTATAATAAGCACGTACTAATAAATCAGAAGATGCCTTACTTGCACTATAAGGATTATTTGGTTGGAGTGGAGTTTCTTCAGTAAAAAATGTCGTTGAATCAACATTTAATTCACCATATACCTCATCGGTTGAAACATGGATGAATTTTTTAACCCCCAACTGTTTTGCAGCATCTAGTAAAACTAAAGTGCCCAACACGTTCGTACTAACGAATTTTTCAGGACTTGAGATGGATCGATCAACATGACTTTCTGCCGCAAAATGGATAACATATTCAAATTTTTCTTTTTTAAAAAAAGAGAAAATCGCCTCTCGTTCTATAATATCTGCTTGTATAAAATGATAATTTTCTTTCTTTTCAATAAGATAGTGCTTTCTTAAATCACCTGCATACGATAATGAATCTAAATTATAAATATCGTAGAAAGGATATTTATTAACCAAGTACTGTACGAAATTTCCACCAATGAATCCTGCCCCACCCGTTACAAGAACTTTTTTCTTTGCCATTATTTCCCCTCCAATTTTAAATTGGTTAAAAAATGTTCTAATGCTTCCTGCCAGGAAGGTAATGGATTGAAACCATTATCAATTAATTTTTGTTTAGACATACGGGAGTTTTTTGGTCTAACGGCTCTTGTGGGATATTCTTCTGACGTAATGGTATTTACTTTTATCCTTTTGTTTGTTATATGAAAAATTTCGTTGGCAAATTCTGCCCAACTGCAAAACCCTTCATTCGTTGCATGATAAATTCCATATCTTTCTGTTTGGATCATATCTAATAATAAGCGTGATAACTCAAATGTATAGGTAGGAGAACCAATCTGATCCCCCACAATATTTAGCTCACTACACTTTTCCGTTAACTCGAGTATTTTCTTAACAAAATTGGTACCATTCATTCCAAATACCCACGATATTCGTACAATGAACCATTCGTTTAAAAGGGACTGTACCACTTTTTCACCTTCATATTTAGTAATTCCATAAAATCCAACAGGATTAGGTACATCTGATTCGATAAATGGCACTTTTCCCAATCCTTCAAAAACATAATCGGTACTAATAAACATAAACTTCGCAGCTATTTCTTTAGCCGCATTAGCTAAATGAGTTGTACCTTCAACATTTACTTTCCAACATTTCTCCTTATCATCTTCTGCTTTATCTACTGCAGTGTAGGCCGCACAATGAATAATCGCATCTGGATTCTTTTCATGTATAAACTCCTTAACAGATGGACCATCCGTAATGTTTAATTCTTTTGATCCAATGCCAACCATGTCAATTCCACGGTTTACTCCCTCTCGAACAACATCATAACCCAGTTGTCCTGAATAACCTGTTACTAGAATTCTCATCGTTTATTCTCCATAGATAAAATTATTTTTAGCATCTGATAGGAATGATGTATGTTTATCTTTTACTGATAATATAGGAGGAGTAATATTATTAGGCCACACGATTCTAATTTGAGGGTCATTCCAAAGAATTCCACAATCACACTCAGGAGAATAAAACTCATCCGCCTTATATTGAACGTCTACATTATCTGTTAATGTCATGAATCCATGTGCAAATCCTTTTGGGATAAGTAATTGTCTTTTATTCTTTGCACTAAGTTCAATACCGACCCATTTTCCATATGAGGGACTACCTTTTCGAATATCTACCGCCACATCAAAAATTGCTCCATTCGTGCATCGAACGAGCTTAGTTTGTGCTTTAGGTTTTAATTGATAATGCATTCCTCTTATTGTCCCTTTAGCGATAGAGAACGATTGGTTATCTTGAACAAAGCTTATTTCTAAGCCAGCCTCTTGAAACAAGGCATGGCTGTAGGTTTCCATAAACCATCCGCGATAATCACCATATACCTTGGGTTCAATTATTTTTACCCCTGGTAAAGAAGTCTCTATAATATTCAATTCATACCACCTCTTCATTTAACAGTATGACGACATTTACCATTTAGACCTTACCTTATGCTATAACAATTTTAAAAAGGAAACCTTATACATATACTGGAACCCTCTATTTTGTCCTCTCATATTGTAGGTTAGAACCATTATTAGATAAGTCAACAATACAAAAAAATTATTCATTTAATAGCACATTTATTAATTTTATTTGTCTATTCAAGAAATTGTTCAAAAGGAGAGTTTTTTTTGAAAAGACTAATAATTCTAACTTTGATTGGATTGGTAGCACAGTTAGTAGATGGTTCCTTAGGTATGGCCTATGGAGTTACCTCAACCTCATTATTACTTATGTTTGGTATTACACCTGCTATAGCCTCTGCTTCGGTTCACATGGCAGAAGTAGTTACAACTGCTGCATCGGGAGTTTCGCATATTCGATTTGGAAACGTGGATAAACATGTTGTCTATAGATTAATAATACCTGGTTCTATTGGGGCTTTTATTGGTGCCTGTTTTTTAGGCAGTATTCCTGGTGACATCGTTAAACCCTATGTTTCCTTTTTTCTGTTAATGTTAGGTGTCTATGTCATTTATCGTTTCCTGTTTAATTTTAATCCTTCCAAACAACTATCAGAAAAGAAACTGGGAAATAAGCACTTTGTACCTCTCGGCTTTATTGCTGGTTTCTTTGATTCTGCAGGAGGCGGGGGATGGGGTCCAATCGCAACACCTGTATTATTAACAAGCACCACGATGGAACCAAGAAAAGTAATTGGATCAGTAGATACAAGTGAATTTGCAATTGCTGTATCTTCTACACTAGGTTTTCTTTTAACCTTAGGGTGGACACATATTCATATCCAATGGGTAGTTGCATTAATGATTGGTGGTATTATAGCTGCGCCAATTGCTGCTTGGTTAGTCAAGATAATACCGACTAACCTTTTAGGAACTCTAGTCGGTGGAATTATTATCTTAACTAATATCAGAACTATATTAGGAGTTTTAGATGTCTCTCATACAATAAGTCTATTTACTTATGTAGTGCTTTCCATTTTTTGGGTAGTTGCTGTAATTAATGTAATTATGAAAATAAGAAAGAATATCTGTAAAAACCAGGATAAAAAGTAAGACCATAGAGAGTAGTTAGTAACTTTTTATGGCTTTTTTTCAGTTATATTTTAAACTTCAGCATGACAGATAGGTAAGGGTTTGACGTTGTCAGCCCCTTTGCCCCTACTAGTAACGTATTTTCGACTTTCATCTCATCCTGTTAACAGCCATATCCAATGACGGTTTAATCCACTGCTTCCACTAGTGAGTGTTCGGGTAATAGGAATCGATAGTGTAGTGACAAGAAATTGCAACAATTCTTCTCCTAATAAACCAGATTCGGACAAATACCATATCATACCAAGTTTTACCGATTTGGTATTTTTCCTCTGATATCAAATGCGTATACCTTTATTCCCTTTTCACCTAAACTCCGAACGATACCAATCCCCGTTGCACTCAAATCAAACACAACGGCAGGTATATCATGTCCCATTTCCCTCCCTCCTGTCATAGTAAAGATTGATAATTTCCTTCAATCTTTTGGGTCGTCTTATGGAGAGACTTATTTTGAATGGAATAAAGGCGGTTTTGATTCATGCTTTCATTTTCCACAACCGTCGCAATCATATGAAGCTAGCAGGAGCGAAGATGCCCGTCTTTACAGAAACGGCGATAGAAGCAATCGCAACACGGTCTCAAGGCTGCCACGGGTCATTAATACCTTAACTATTAACAGTTTATTATTTGGATCTCAACTACAGAAAGAACAGATCGATGAGGAGTTCATCAGATTAGCTATAGAGGATAACGGCTTATCATGAGGCGAGGGATATTAGTATTTGACCATCATTTGCAAGAATGGAGAGTATGGTTAGGCCAGCAGCCCCACTGGATAGACCAGGGTTATGCATTTGAGATACGGATCCATAACAGGTATCTACATGCATAATTTGGAGAAGGTTTTTGATTGGTTCGTAACCTTGGACCATGAAGTAAGATTTGTACTCCACACTTACGAGGTGTACAAATTCGAATAAAAATACAGGATTATATGCCAGTTGTTCCCCTTTTAGGGGTTTTCATTTCTTGGAATTAAGCCGGAATAATTTGAACAAGTTTTTGCACATCCGAAATAAAGTGAAAAAAATAGCATATTATTTCAGATTTCCTCCTGGATTAAAGTGAAAAAGAGAGTCTGAAATAATGTGCTCGTTTACAATTAGTTGTTTTTACATAATTTGTTCATCGGAACCTATTCAAAGCCCCTTTTATTCGTAACCCTTATCTTTGCTTAAAAGTACAAGCATTATTAGATATTCAAAATATAATTTATTGTAAGTAAAATTACAATTACAAGAGGTGAGGTGATTTTATTGGGTCTTCAAAAATGTTAATCATGCGGTTCAGTAGTGGTTGGAAGTCCCTTTTCTTTCGGGAGGAGGGGAACTTACTTGCGGTGCTTCCTTACTAATTTATGAAGCAGATGGACGTTGTGTAACAATTACTGGACAAGGTCAAGTTAATGTTCCAGCACCAGGAGCAATCCCTTGTAATGCAGTCTTAGAATTTGAAACCTGTGACGGGCAAATTATAAGAAAAGTATTACCTAATCCAATTCCACCGCAAACTGCAACTCAAACGCCAGGTTTTACTGTTGCTTGTGTAAGACGACTCACACTTCGGTGTGAACAAGTCCCAGGAGGAGTAGGTTGTAGTGCTAGATTCCAATATAACGTGAGTTATTGCGAAGAAGTGTGTTAGTAATACAAGTAAAAGCAAGCTCATCAAGAACAGGACTATCGGTCGTAACAGTTTCCTTTTCGGCTCATACTGCCTACCATTTCGTACTTTTTTAATAGTTTCTGATATTCATTCAAGGCATATTGAACACCTCGATCGGAGTGGTGAATATGACCTTTCCCTGGTTTTTGGCGCTTATAAGCCATTTTTAATGCGGAGATTACTAATTCCTTTGTCATGGTTTTACCCATCGCCCAACCTACTATTTTACGAGAAAATAAGTCCATTACGCTCGCCAAATACAACCAAGCCCACATTGGTCGGAATATAGGTGATATCCGTTACCCACAGCTGGTTTGGCTTACTAGCCTTAAATCGTTGGTCTAGAACGTTTTAGTTAAGGGGTATTACTCTTCTATGTTTTCTACCATTTTTTTATGCGGTATAAAACGCATCTTTCTTCCGGGCAACATTCTCGACTTGGACATTCAAAACAATAGATCGTATCTCCGTTAAAATTTCATTTTTCATAAATTCACCTTCCTTTCATTTTGTTATAAAGAAATTGCGAAGGAGTGAAATTGTGATAAAATATATTTTTGTTATGGATGGCGAAAAAATAGCAATGACAATGAATGGGTCAGGAAAACCATTTAGAGAAATGCTTGAAAAGTTTAAATCTATGGGTTTGGGCATTAAGGAAGTGACCCCGTTTGAATATCAACTCGAAGAAAAGAGACAGGAAGAAATGATGTGGGAAAAGATGGAGAGTTAGGACTCTAGTTCGTCTTTCGAACCAAAATTCTATTAAGAAAGTAATAGTGACATAAAGGGTTGTGGCTAAATGAAAGAAATGGATCTTTCTGAATTAGAGGAAAGAATAAGGCGAAACAATGAAAAATACACAGATGTTATTGATAAATATAGTAAATCATTAGATGAAAGAGGTCTTAATAAAGGTAGACAAAGACCGAAAGACCCTGATGAACATAAGATTCTTGATTCATTTAAACGAAAATAGTTTACTAATCTATTCGTAAGCATAAAAGGACCGCTCCCTCAAAATTAAAGAAGCGGTTTATTTTTATTCTTCTTAATCGTTATAATCAACTTCCGAGGTAACTCCCCTATCCCAGGTTCGTACAATATTGAGACTAGTAAACTCCTCATGCAGTTCTAAGGCTTTGTTGTCGATGCTTTCGGAAATGGTTTCAAAGGCCTTTAAAAGACGGAAGAACTCATTCTTGTCTTCCTCTGAAGCACTATCGGCTTGTTCGTAAAGGGTGGTCATTTTCTCAAAATAGGAAACCAGAGTTTTCATGCGTTTATTAAGTTCCAAGACATCTTTGCTCTTAAACTTGATGGTGTACTCTTCGGTCCGTTCTCCTAAATCGATATACTCTTTTAATATAGCACTTTCTTGTTCAAGGTTTTGGAGCATTTCTTCTATCTCTGACCGCTCAACTTTGTCTTCCTTTTCACCAATATCTATTGTGTCGAAGGCTTCCTGCAATGGAAAGATACCCAAATTTAAGGTACTATGATGGTTATATGCTCCCGCAGCCTCCTTCTTAAGTCATTTACATAAAAAGAGCGATCTTTACTTCATTATAGAAACTCGTGTCTTCTGGTTGTGCCTTAGGCACCGTGGCCTTCTTTTTCATCTCATTAGCAACAATTCGGGATGTGTCTTTTGCCAACCGTTTTGAGGCTCCCCAAAACAACTTATCGAAAAAACCCATTATAATTCCTCCTATTTGTCAGTACACTTATTTTATCATGAAGCGGCATAAAAGGGATTTTTAGTTAATTTCGGGGAATGGATGCTAACACCTTCCCGCCTGTAATAAGAACATACAAATCGCAAAAGTTCGGGCCGAGCCTTTGTTGCTCCACTACCCTTTTCACGGTAAATCATAAAGCAATTAGCATTCATTAGTTGGTCGAGCTGCCTGTCGAGATTCTGGTCCGCACTTGACACCCTTGCATAGCCTTTGTTCATCCTTATTCCTCCTCTATTCCTTAAGTGAAGGTGTATGAATGAATATTTGGGACATGTATATGGGACTTTACAATCCCTTTAAATTCAACGCAAACAAACCCTCCCGTTAGGGTCTATCTTATTGGGAAGTTTAATGATTGTAATTTTCCTCCGTTTTTATTTGGAATAACTKTATAATATTAACTAGTGGAATACATTTCTATTAATAAGTTAACAAGATGTTTGTACTTATTCTTTTGGTAAAGGAGAGGAGTATTATTACTGCTTCAAAAGTAAGAATAATTGGGATTATCTTCCTAACATTAGGAACTTCCTATTATCTCTATTTTGGAAATGTATTGGAAGAAGTAGTCCGTTTAAGATACCCAGAGGTGTTTAATGTGGATATAGGAGAGCCTGTAGAGTGGTTACCTGATGTAGATGATAGTTACAATCCTGTCTTTTCGGATGAAGATCAGGAGAAAATAGACAAAAAAGCTGAGGTTATGAATGAGGAAACCGGAAAGATAAATGCCCTATTTTTTTTCTTATTCGCCAGTTCCTTTTATTTCATTTTTGGCAGAGAAGGCATCTCCAATTTTATAAATGAAACGATATTAAAAAATAAGACAAGAAAAGAGAACATTAATCATGAATGATATAGTGCGATTGGGATTATCGTTATATCTTTTGTTAGGTGCTTTTGGAGTTGTAGAGGATTTTAACTTACTGAGGTGGATAGTGTCTATTGGTGTTGGATACTGACTCTTTCATTTATGGGTGAAAGAGCGCGTAAATACAGGCATAAAAGCTACATACTTTTGTCTTTTTATTATTGTTTTAATATTATTTAACCCTATACTTCCGATATATTTGTATGACAGGTCTATATGGCTGTTAATAGATATAATTGCTTCAGTCGCTTTGTTTGTAAAACCTATGCTTATTAATAATATCGATAAAGAAAAGAACTCAATCCCTTTTTAAACGCTCAGGAGCTCCCCTCTAAACCCAATGTGTAATAGGTTGCTCCTTTCATTTGCCCCTATCCTCTGTCCCACCTTACTTCTTCATCCATCTTTTCCAAAAAGGCTTTTTGGATTCCACTTTATCTTCTGCCACTGCAGCAGCAATTAATTTTTGAGTTTCCTGGAGTTGTTGGGGCGCTGCATTCGTTTCATTGTTATGAGCCACCAACCGTTTTATAACCTCATTCTTTTTTCTATGACTTCACTTTGCTTATGGGCTTTAAGCTCCTGGTTGTCCAATCTTTCGTTTAATTTGGACCCTAGTTCATATATGGATAAAATCTTGATGGGTCTGCTTCCTTCACATCATCTAAAGGTACGACATACATTTTAGTCGGTGATAAACCCTCTGTTTTTGTGATTAAGCTTTTAAATTTTGTGCTTTTCATGAATGATTCCATTCTACTCTCTCCTTTTAATATGTTTTTTTGAAATGCAAAAAAGCTCACTTCATCTACATGTCCGTCTGCTGCAAAACATTTACATTTGCTAAGAAAAAGACCTCATAATAATGGGTTCCTTTACCTATCGTAAACTAGTACCATTTGTGCACAAAAAATCAGGGTTACAATTGCTAGTGTAACCTGTACATTATATAACAGTTTTGATTACAAATTGGAATTGAAAAGTCACAAATGTTCCGTAAGGTTCACTATAAATTTACTTCTAAGTATTTTAAAAAAATAAAACCCAAGGACTAAGCACTCCAAAACTAATGATAATAATTTTATCAAGCCTGTTATCCAAACTTGAATATTTCAATTCTTCAAACTACTATCAACACAATCAATAGTAACTAATAAACTTTCCATTAATGCCCCAGTATGGACTTCAATTATGTACTCATAATCGTAAAACCTACCAAAAACAGCTTCTTCCCCTTCCAAATCAAGTAAATAACTCATAGCCACTTTTTCCTTGACCATTGAAATTATTGGTAGAATGTCTGGATATTCTTTTTCAAAAAATATGGCAGAATTTTCCCTTAATTTAAACCTAACTAACAAAAGAAACACCTCACTAAGGTTTTATGTGTTCAGAGGTTTTTGGGTCATAGTTTCAACATCCTTTTCTCAAAGCAAACTTCACTGTTCTTATATTAAAATATCCAATAAATACATTTATATGTAGAGGTACTCTTCAACAAAACTGACCGTTAGTGGAACAAGAAAAAAAGAGCTGCCGCAGCAACTCATTACGATCTTCAACTCAAGCTACCTGTTAGTGAAACAACTACAGTAAGCCCGAATTATAAAAATAAGCGTACCTTTCCGGTACGCATCACAAATAGCCGTACATCCTAACTTTTTCAATCGGATTTACGGCCTTTTTCAGTTATTTGCTACATTCTGCCTGAATCATTTTTGACCAGGGCATATATTGATCTAAAATTTTAGGGTTTTGTTGAATACCAAGATTCGGTAGATCCGTAAAAAGTTTCTTTATATATTCATAGAAATCAATGCCGTTACTTTTGGTAGTTTCAGCGATACTTAAACAGATAGCATTGGCTTTTGCACCAGCTTCACTTACACTAAATATAGCCAATTTTTTCTTCCTATAACATTGGGGCGGATGGCATTCTCGGCTGGATTATTATCCATTTCAATTCGCCCATCATTTAGAAAT
>NZ_MSLS01000036.1 GCF_001940785.1 Bacillus sp. MRMR6 | reverse complement strand
TCTAAGCATGAAGCCCCCCTCAAGATGAGATTTCCCATAGCGCAAGCTAGTAAGAACCCTGAAAGATGATCAGGTTGATAGGTCAGAGGTGGAAGCGCGGTGACGTGTGGAGCTGACTGATACTAATCGTTCGAGGACTTAACCAAATAGAAAAGCGTAGGCGACTGTTCAACTCTGAGAGGCGTTGGAGGGCCGGCACTACAAATCCTTCACTTTGGATTTGTAGAGACGGACCGAAACGAAAGAAGAGTTAGGAGCCGAAGCTGGACAAAACATAGCAATATGAGTAAGGTGAACTYGGTTTTACAAAACTTCTTCTACATTATCTAGTTTTGAGGGAATGAAACCTCAAACTWAAATAGTCTGGTAATTAAGGCGAGAAGGYCACACCCGTTCCCATACCGAACACGGAAGTTAAGCTTCTCAGCGCCGATGGTAGTTGGGGCAGGCGCCCCTGTGAGAGTAGGACGTTGCCAGGCAAATGAAAAGACAATCCTTAATAGGGTTGTCTTTTTTTTCAGTTGAGTAACGTAGCTAAGTTATTTGTGACCACTTTGCCAAAGATAAGTAAAAGAGGGAGTGGTGATAAGTAACCTGTTTGCCAAAGAATAGTGAGGAAAAGGTCACTTATAGTATTTCTTTAAGAGATATCCAAAATAACAATAAAAACACAACAAAACACAAAACAACCTCTTACCTAACCAGTTCCTTGTCCGGGAAATAATGTACAAGAAATATTAGCTTATTCGTCAAAAAGTACGAAGTGTTTTTAAAGAAATCGACACTAGACATACACCCAAATGCAATTTGCTACATAGGATAATAACGAGGAATTCTAGGAAGAGATAATTCTAAAGATTGTATACAATTCTACGAAAAAGGTAACACTAGGTCTGTGGAGGTGGTGGGATTGAGTTCAGCAGCACATAACGAATTTCCGAAAACATGTGTTATCTGTGAGGATTTAAAACCCAAAGGAATCTATTTATATACGTCTTTTATCTGTACCGAGTGCGAAAGTGATTTAATTCATACAGAAACGCATGACCCAAAATATAAATATTTCTTGCGGCAGCTAAGAAAGATTACCACACCAGAAATTTTTTCCTAATAAGTCCTATTAAGGGCTTTATTTTTTTGCAAAGAAGGGGGTAGAGCCCTTTGTTTTTTGTTAAAATAAATGAGACTCTTAAAGGAGTATGAAAAGATGAAAAATCAAAACAGAATGCCCATATTTGAGGCTTTAATAAAACATAGGAACAGCAGACCCACTTCCTTCCATGTACCAGGACATAAGTACGGGGTGCTCCTTCAGCACCGTCCAGAGGAAGAGAATTACTTTAAAGATGTTCTTAAAATAGATGCCACTGAAATAACAGGTTTGGATGACTTACATTCTCCAGATGGCATCATTCAAGAGGCAGAAGAGCTCTTAGCTGAACTATACCAGGTGAAGAAAAGTTTCTTTCTAATAAATGGTTCGACAGTCGGGAACCTTGCCATGATTATGGCAGCATGTGAGCAGGATGATCTAATACTTGTACAAAGAAATTGCCATAAATCTGTATTAAATGCATTAAATTTAGCCAAAGTTCGACCTGTTTTTTTAGATCCTGACTTCGTTCACCACTGGAAAATTGCTTCAGGTGTTAGTTTAGATACGGTTGAACAAGCTTTCTCTAGGTTTCCATCAGCAAAGGCGATCATATTAACCTATCCGAATTATTACGGTTTGGTAAGTGATTTAAAAGAAATAAGCAAACTCGCTCACCTTTATAATATTCCTGTATTAGTCGATGAGGCGCATGGTTCACATTTAATCGTCGGCGAACCTTTTCCTGCTTCGGCTATACAATGTGGAGCAGATGTTGTGGTCCAATCAGCACATAAAACACTACCGGCGATGACGATGGGCTCTTACATGCATGTTAACAGTGACCTCGTTAGCATAGATAAAATCAGAGAGTACCTGCAGATGTTCCAATCAAGCAGTCCATCCTACCCGATTATGGCTTCACTTGATTTAGCAAGACACTACTTATCTTCTTATAAAAAAGCAGATTGTGATTTTTTAAATAAAGAAATTGCACGATTTAAAAAAGAGTTAGCAGTTATACCAAGTATTGAAGTGTTAGATTTTCCATCAAAAATAGGTGATCTTTTAAAAATTACTATTCAATCTAAATCAGGGTTAAGTGGATTTGAGTTGCAAAAGCTCCTTGAAAAGGAAGGAATATATACTGAACTAGCAGATTCCTATAATGTTTTATTCATCTTTCCTTTATTAAAGGAAAATCATGTATACCCTATTGATGAAACAATAATGAAAATCAAAAGAGTATTAGCTGATATAAAAATTGAACATGTTCGCGAAGAAATGGTTATGACGATCGATACCAGAATTTCAGAATTAGCAATTCCATTCAGTGAAATGGCTAAATATGAGACGAAGGAAGTACCAATTGACGAAGCAGAGGGAAAAGTCTGTGCGGAGACAATCATTCCTTACCCACCTGGCATTCCATTATTGCAGCGGGGTGAGCAGATTACGGAGGAAAAAATAATCCACTTAAATCGGTTAGTAGGGGGCGGGTCCCGTTTTCATGGCGGGTTGCTATTAGATAAGGGATTATTAAAAGTTTTTATAGAAACAACAGCTTTTGGAGGTTAATTGAAAATGACAACAGGATATTTTATTACATTTGAAGGCCCAGAAGGTGCAGGTAAAACAACTATTATAAATATGGTTGCAGAATACTTCGAAGAGGCGTTAATAACGCGTGAACCAGGCGGGATTGACATTGCAGAACAAATCAGGAATGTCATTTTAGATAAAGGAAACACATCGATGGATGCTCGAACAGAGGCCCTGCTATATGCAGCAGCAAGGAGACAGCATCTGGTTGAAAAGGTAAAACCAGCATTAGAGGAAGGGAAAATCATTCTATGTGATCGGTTTGTAGACAGTTCTTTGGCCTATCAGGGGCATGCAAGAGGTTTAGGAATAGATGAAGTGTTTACAATTAACCAGTTTGCTATTGAACAGATGATGCCTGACCTGACTATTTACTTTGATATTGAACCTGAGTTAGGGTTAAAGCGAATCAATAGTAATAAAGGAAGAGAAATAAACCGATTAGACCTTGAAGATTTAGAATTCCACAGTAAGGTAAGAGAGGGATATAAAATCCTATTAGACCGTTTTCCGAATAGAATGGTAGAAATCGACGCATCGGAATCACTAGAAATGGTCTATAAAAAAACAATAAAAATTCTAGAACGGAAATTAACGAAAGGAAGCCTATAAGGGCTTTTTTTCTTATTTAGAAGCTAAATATCCTGTGCTTTATGCTGGAAAGTAAAATTAGGCACTCTAAGTAGCCGCTTTTTCCAAAATTGATCTCTGTTCCCTGTCGAATATCCATGTAAGCAGCCATAATACCTGTTATAATATAGTTAATACAAAAGCTGACTATAGGAAGGGACTGGTTGGATGAAACTAATCATCGCTGTTATTCAGGACCAAGATAGCAATCGGTTATCAAAGGCCTTAGTAGATAATAATTTTAGAGCAA
Source organism: Bacillus sp. MRMR6 (assembly GCF_001940785.1). Taxonomy (GTDB): domain Bacteria; phylum Bacillota; class Bacilli; order Bacillales; family Cytobacillaceae; genus Neobacillus. The sequence goes on along the minus strand of NZ_MSLS01000036.1, from coordinate 48,932 downwards.
CGAAGCTTGCTAGTACAGGTGGTTTTTTAAAATCCGGCAATACTACTTTCATGATTGGAACGGAAGACATTCGAGTTGATCGTGCACTGCAAATTATTAAAGATAACTGCCGGTCACGCGAGCAATTAGTTGCGCCTGTTTCACCCATGGGCGGAAATGCAGATTCATTTGTTCCGTATCCAGTTGAAGTTGAGGTTGGAGGAGCAACTGTATTCGTTCTCCCAATTGAACAATTCCTACATTTTTAAAAAAGTACTAAAGTAAGCGGTGATAAGCATGGTTAAATCATGGGATCAACTAGAAGAACTTCAGCCAACAGTATTAAAAATGCTGAAGAACAGTGTATTAAAAAATCGGATTGCTCATGCCTATCTGCTTGAGGGTATAAGAGGAACTGGAAAGAGAGAAATTGGTTTACTGATTACCAAAACTCTCTTTTGTGATTTTCTTATAGAGAGATATAAACCATGTGAAGCCTGCCATAATTGCCGGAGAATAAATAGTGGTAATCATCCAGACGTCCATAAGGTAGAGCCTGATGGACTATCAATAAAAAAACAGCAGATACAAGACCTGCAAGGGGAGTTTGCAAAAAAAGGGGTAGAGTCATCGCGGAAGGTTTATATGATCCACCATGCAGATAAAATGAGTGTGAGTGCTGCCAATAGTCTGCTAAAGTTCTTAGAGGAACCAAACTCACAGACAGTTGCTTTTCTAGTAACAGAACAACCACAGCAGCTATTACCAACCATCCTTTCTCGCTGCCAAATTTTACCTTTTAGGCCATTATCCTCCCGGGCAATGATTAATCAGTTAGTTGAAAATGGTGTGGATTCGCGTGTGGCGCCACTATTGGCCCAGCTGACGAATAGTCTGGATGAGGCATACGAATTAAATGTCGATGATTGGTTTGCACAAGCCCAAAAAATAGTGTTAAAATTATATGAGGTGTTGGAGAAAAATCCTTTAGAGGCTATGGTAACACTTCAAGGTGATTGGTTTTCACACTTTAAAGATAAAGAACAGATTAATCGTGGTTTAGACCTTTTACTTCTTATTTTTAAGGATTTATTATATATACAATTAGACAAGCAGGAGCAAATCGTTTTTAAGGCTGAAGGTGAACGGTTAAAGCAGTTTGCTCTTAAGGCATCCGGACGGCGCTTATCGGATCAAATGTCAGCGATTCTCGAGGCAAAAAGAAAGCTTGGGGCCAATATGAACCCTCAGTTAATGATGGAAGAGCTTGTGTTAAAATTGCAGGAGGGATCTTCATTTGTATGATGTTGTAGGAGTACGCTTTAAAAAAGCAGGTAAAATCTATTATTTTGATCCTGGGGACCTCTCTATTGAAAAAGATGACTTTGTAATTGTTGAAACTGTAAGAGGCGTAGAATACGGCAGGGCAGTTATTGCCCGTAAACAGGTAGAGGAAAACGATGTAGTCCTCCCTCTTAAAAAAGTTGTCAGAGTTGCGGACCATAAGGATCGAATGATCGTTGATGAAAATAAACAAGCGGCCCAAGAAGCATACGAAGTTTGTAGTGAAAAAGTTAGTGAACATCAGCTGGATATGAAACTAGTGGATGTTGAATATACATTTGATCGAAATAAAATTATTTTCTATTTTACAGCGGATGGCAGAGTGGATTTCCGTGATTTGGTTAAGGATCTGGCCGCTATTTTTCGGACAAGAATCGAGTTACGCCAAATTGGAGTTAGAGACGAAGCAAAGATGCTGGGGGGTATAGGCCCATGTGGAAGGATGCTATGCTGTTCTACCTTCCTAGGCGACTTTGACCCTGTTTCGATTAAGATGGCGAAGGATCAAAACCTTTCCTTAAATCCTACTAAAATTTCAGGTTTATGTGGAAGGCTTATGTGCTGTTTGAAATATGAAAATGATGAATATGAAGCAGCAAAGGAACAGCTTCCTGACTTAGGAGAAATAATTATGACTCCGCAAGGCAAAGGAAAGGTAGTAGGACTGAATTTATTAGGGCGGGTACTTCAGGTGGAACTTAAAGAACAGGAACAGGTTCTGGAGTATACATTGGAGGAAATCATAAAAGAGGGTGCCTTTTCTATACAATCCACAGATTAAGAGGTGGAAGACGTGGATAAAAAAGAGATATTCGAATCAGTTAGTAATATGGAAACGCAGATTGGCCATCTTTACCAACAGCTCGGCGAATTAAAGCAGCATTTAGCTGAGATACTAGAAGAAAATCATTATTTAAAGCTCGAGAATGACCATTTGCGACGCCGTTTAGATGTAACTACGGAAAAGGAAAAGAAGGAAGAAAAACAAAAAAAGGGCAAAGACCCTCGTGCCGCCTCTGGCGATAAAGTTTTAGATGTGGGAGAAGGATATGATAATCTTGCCCGTCTATATCAGGAAGGCTTCCATATATGTAACCTGCATTTTGGAAGCTTACGTAAAGAAGGCGATTGTTTATTTTGTTTATCTTTTCTAAATAAGAAATAATCCTAAGGCCTTCCTTTACATGGAAGGCTCTTTTTATAAGATAGAACTCCTAGAAAAAGAGGTTTTTTAGCATATGATAAATTTGAAAGAAGATGAGCGGTTAGACTATTTGCTTGCAGAACAACTTAGAATCATCCAAAGTCCCACTGTATTCTCCTTTTCTCTAGATGCTGTATTACTATCAAGGTTTGTCTATGTTCCGATTCAAAGAGGCAATATTCTCGATTTATGTAGTGGCAATGGCGTCATTCCATTATTTTTAAGTGCGCGAACAAAAGGACAGATTACCGGTGTTGAGATTCAAGAACGCCTCTATGATATGGCCATTAGAAGTATTGAATATAATCAACTTCAGAATCGATTACATATGATTAACGGGGACATTAAGGATATGCCCAAAGTATTAGGGTTTGGCAAATTTGATGTGGTAACCTGCAATCCTCCTTACTTTGTGACACCTTCAAAAGAGGAAGTAAATCCAAACGAATATTTGGCAATTGCACGTCATGAGATTCTTTGTACACTTGAAGATGCTATTAAAGCATCGAGCCAATTAGTAAGACAGGGAGGAAAGGTGGCATTTGTTCATCGCCCAAGCCGGCTATTAGATATCATTACCTTAATGAGAAAGTATCGCCTCGAACCAAAACGGATTCAGTTAGTCTATCCGAAACAAGGAAAGGAAGCCAATACACTGCTAGTAGAAGCAATAAAGGATGGCAATCCTGATTTAAAAATTCTTGCGCCGCTATTTGTTTATAATGAAAACGATGAATATACGTCTGAAATAAGAGAAATTTTATATGGAGAATAAAGAACATTATTTCTATGTCTTAACCTGCAGGGATGGAAGTTTCTATGGCGGTTATACGAACAATCTCGAACGGCGTTTAAAGGTACATAATGAAGGAAAAGGTGCTAAATATACACGTGGCAGAGGCCCAGTTAAATTAACCTATTACAAGGAATTTACAGATAAGAGCGAGGCTTTAAAAGCGGAGATCTGTTTTAAAAGGTTGACGAGAAAGAAAAAGCTGGAGTTCTTAAAGAGCAAAGAATGTATAGAACTTGAACTTTGAGAATTGTCTAGCTCCAGGCGCCATCGGCTCGAGGTCAAAAGCCCATCCGTCAAGAAGGTTAAAGAGCAACCTTCATGCTGGCTGGTTCGTCTTTTGCTGGTCGTCGATTAACGGACGCCTTCCGCTATTCTATAAAGAAACGGGTGGTAACAATGTGGCAGCAGAAGAGCTTTGAAAATGAGAAGGATAAAGGAATACTCTATCTTGTACCAACTCCAATAGGCAACTTGGAAGATATGAGTTTTAGAGCAATTAGAATTTTAAAAGAAGCCGATTTAATTGCTGCTGAAGATACAAGAAACACAAGGAAGCTGTGCAATTATTATGAAATTCAAACACCTGTTGTGAGTTACCATGAGCATAATAAAGAAGCTAGCGGTGAGAAGCTTATTGAGAAGGTTCAGGCAGGATTGAAGGTAGCTTTAGTTAGTGATGCCGGAATGCCCACGATCTCTGACCCTGGATATGAACTAGTTGTTGCTGCTGTAAAGGAGAGAGTGACAGTAGTACCTCTTCCTGGTGCAAATGCAGCCCTAACGTCGTTAATTGCCTCAGGCCTCAGCTGCCAGCCGTTTTATTTTTATGGCTTTTTAGCCCGAAATAAAAAAGAGAAGAGGCTGGAATTAGAAGTCCTAAGGAAACAAACAGCAACCTTGATTTTTTATGAATCACCACATCGGTTAAAAGAAACATTGAATATTATGTTTGATGTGCTAGGGAATCGTAAAATTGCGTTATGTCGTGAGTTAACAAAGAAATTCGAGGAATTTATTAGAGGGACAATTGAAGAAATGATTGAATGGGCGAATCAAGATGAAGTTCGCGGAGAATTCTGTATAATCATTGAAGGAACTGATGACCAAGATTTAAGTAAGGAAGAAACTAGCTGGTGGGAGGGAATGGAGATCAAGAATCATGTAAACCATTATATTCATGAAAGAAACCTTACCTCAAAGGATGCCATCAAACAAACAGCAAAAGACCGGGACATAAATAAAAGAGATGTATACCACGCCTACCATGTAGATGAATAAATAAAAAAGCTTCTCCAATTTGGAGAAGCTTATATGTTATTATTTAACAGCTGCAAATGAGTTTTGGATTTCTTCTACTAATTTCTCTGCACCTTCACGGCTAAGAATTAACTTTCCGCCTGCAAGAGCTAGATTATCGTCAGAAACTTCACCAGTTACTTGGCAAGTCATATTAGGCTTGTACTTTTTAAGGATGATACGCTCGTCATCAACATAGATTTCTAGTGCATCCTTTTCTGCAATACCAAGGGTACGTCTTAATTCGATTGGAATAACCACACGACCTAATTCATCAACTTTACGAACAATACCTGTAGATTTCATTTTAAAATTTCTCCTCTCAAACTTGTATAATGATTATTTTTCTATCTATATTCGTCAATATTCGACAATGTTTTTATATTTTTATAATACCAGCCATTCCCAAATCCGTCAATTATTTTATATTAAAAAGTAATAGGAATTTTTACCTTTTTGTCTAAAATATTGATATATCAACATAATATCTTATGTGTAAACAGTTGAAATAAGGTATAACTGGTATTCCACATGAAATTTGGATAATATTTCGCTTTTTAGTTATCCGACATAATTCGACATAATGCGTTTGGTTCACCTGGATATTATTCGACAGAAATCTATTGTTTGTGGGGGGAGTAATTGAGTAAAATAAAATATAAAAAATGGGAGTTACAGCAACAGGAAAAATTAATGTAGCTTTATTATTAGGAAAAACATTATGAATAGCGAAAAACAGGCAATAATGATTTAATAGATATAGATGTTACCTTTATTAGGAGGGTTCAAATGGAAGAGAAATTGAAGACTTTTTACCTTACAACACCAATCTACTATCCGAGCGGTAATTTACATATTGGTCACGCTTATACAACTGTTGCAGGTGACGCGATGGCCCGTTACAAACGATTACGCGGTTATGATGTTATGTATCTAACTGGGACCGACGAACATGGACAGAAAATTCAGCGAAAGGCTGAAGAAAGCGGACTTACTCCTCAGCAATATGTGGATGGTATTGTCGATGGAATAAAAGAATTATGGCAGAAGCTTGATATATCTTATGATGACTTTATCCGGACTACCGATGAGCGGCACAAACAAGCCGTGGAGAAAATTTTTGCAAAACTAGTTGAGCAAGGTGATATATATCTTGATCAATATGAAGGCTGGTACTGTACCCCCTGTGAATCTTTTTATACTGAGAGACAGCTGCAAGAAGGGAACTGCCCAGACTGCGGGAGATCAGTTGAGACTGTAAAAGAAGAGTCATATTTCTTTAAAATGAGTAAATATGTTGAGCGCCTACTGAAACATTACGAAGAAAATCCAGACTTTATCCAGCCTGAATCTCGTAAGAATGAGATGGTAAACAACTTCATCAAACCCGGACTAGAGGATTTAGCTGTTTCCCGAACTACCTTTGATTGGGGTGTAAAGGTACCTGGAGATCCAAAGCATGTTATTTATGTATGGATAGATGCCTTATCAAACTATATTACAGCACTTGGCTATGGAACAGAGAATGATAGTAAATACTTAAATTACTGGCCAGCTGATGTCCACTTAGTTGGCAAAGAAATTGTTCGTTTCCATACCATATATTGGCCAATTATGTTAATGGCACTCGATCTGCCTCTCCCTAAAAAGGTGTTTGCACATGGTTGGTTATTAATGAAGGATGGAAAAATGTCAAAATCAAAAGGTAATGTGGTGGATCCTGTTACCCTAATTGACCGGTATGGTCTAGATGCACTTCGTTATTATCTATTACGAGAAGTACCATTTGGAGCAGATGGAGTATTTACGCCAGAAGGGTTTGTAGAAAGAATTAACTTTGATTTGGCTAACGATCTTGGCAACCTATTAAATCGGACGGTTGCCATGATTGATAAATATTTCAATGGTGTCATTCCTACCTATTCAGGATCAATAACAGAATTTGATGAGTCATTGCTGCAAATGAACCAAGAGACCGTTGCTAAATATGAAGAGGCTATGGAAAAGATGGAGTTCTCGGTTGCTTTAACTACTATCTGGCAGTTAGTGAGCCGGACAAATAAGTACATTGATGAAACAAAACCATGGGCTTTAGCGAAAACAGAAGAAAATACGAAAGAACTTGCCAGTGTGATGAGCCATCTAGCGGAATCATTAAGACGGGTTGCAGTTTTGCTTCAACCGTTCCTAACCCGTACCCCGAATGGCATCTTTGAGCAATTAGGTGTTCAGGCAGCTGAATTGAAAACTTGGGAAAGTTTAGACCAACTTGGTGCTATACCAAGTGGAACGAAAGTGTCGAAAGGAAATCCATTATTCCCACGCCTTGAAATAGCAGAAGAAGTTCTATACATCCGCACCAAAATGGAAGGTACAGCACCAGCTTCTGTGGAAAAGAAGGAAGAGAAAAAGGAAGAAAAGCTTGAAACAACTGAAGAAATTGCGATTGATGACTTTATGAAAATTGATTTACGTGTAGCGGAAGTCATTCAGGCAGAACCTATTAAAAAAGCAGATAAGCTATTAAAGCTGCAGCTTGACCTTGGCTATGAGAAACGGCAAGTTGTTTCTGGAATTGCGCAATATTATAAGCCAGAGGATTTGGTTGGTAAAAAGGTTATTTGCATTACCAACTTAAAGCCAGTGAAACTTCGCGGTGAACTTTCCCAAGGTATGATATTAGCCGGTTCAAAGGATGGGGTTCTTTCTGTAGCGACAGTGGACCAAACGCTTCCAAACGGATCAAAGGTGAAGTAAACTCAAGCAAAAAGAGCCTTTTAAAGGCTCTTTTGCTTTTCCAAACGCCGCTAAACAGGGCACTTGCGCTTTTGTAGAATGTTTCACGTGTAACATTTTTCGATACCACTCAACTAGATTATTACTTATTCGACAAAAAATAAGGAGTTTTTTGCTATGTTATTTGATACACACGCACATTTAAATGCGGAGCAATACAATGAGGATTTACAGGAGGTTATCGAACGAGCTCAGGAAGAGGGAGTTTCAAATATCGTGGTAGTCGGTTTTGATCGCCCTACCATTGAGAAGGCAATGGAACTAGCTGAAAACTATGAATTTATCTATGCCTGTGTAGGATGGCATCCTGTAGATGCGATTGATATGACTGAGGCAGATTTAATTTGGATTGAAGAACTAGCTGCCCATCCTAAGGTCGTGGCAATCGGAGAAATGGGGCTGGATTATCACTGGGATAAGTCCCCGAAGGAGATTCAAAAGAGTGTTTTCCGCAAGCAAATCCAATTAGCTAAAAAGGTAAAATTACCGATTGTCATCCATAATAGAGAGGCAACTGCTGATATTGTTGAAATCTTAAGGGAGGAAGGCGCTGAAGAAGTAGGGGGGATTATGCATTGTTTCAGCGGTAGTGCAGAAATTGCTAAAGAATGCGTGAATATGAATTTTTATATCTCCCTAGGTGGGCCGGTTACCTTTAAGAATGCAAAAAAACCGAAGGAAGTTGCTGCTGCAATTCCTTTAGATAAGTTGTTAATTGAAACCGATTGCCCTTATTTAACACCGCATCCACATCGTGGAAAGCGAAATGAACCATCATATGTAAAATTAGTAGCTGAACAAATTGCCGAAATAAAGGGGATATCCTTAGAAGAAGTGGCAATCGAAACGACACGCAATGCCAAAAAAATATTCGACATAAAATGATATCAGAGTATGTCGAAGTTAGAGGAAGCCTGTCCAAATTGATTCATTTAACTTAAAGTTCTACATGTCTCCTTTTCAACATAGGATAACCGTGTCGAGAAGTTTTGCTTTGCAAATTTCCCAACTTTATGCATAATAAGTTATACGTTCACAACAAATGCAAGGGTTGACAGCCAAATGCATGTTTCTCGAACATCTTTATAAGTAGATACACCTGTAATGTCCTTATTAGAGGGCGATAATCATGGTGTGCCTGCACTTATGTGTAGCAGGAAGGATAGCTTTTATCTTTCTTGTGTGCCGAGAAAAGGAGGCGTTTTTCATCGTAATCCAAAACATGAAAAGCCTGTTTTCGAAGCTTTTGAGTAAACGATTGGTCATTATTTGTGCTAGTTTGCTAGTTTTAACTGCAACCTTAGGATTTTCTTATTATGAAGGATCCAAGAAGATCGTAACGTTGACGCTAAATGGGGAACAAAAAACAGTTAAAACACATGCAAAAACGGTGAAGGCTTTATTTGCTGAACTAGAATTAGCAGTAAACTCAAAAGATTACTTGTATCCCTCGGCTAATGCCTTGGTGAAGGACAACGAAGAGATTGTCTGGAAACAAGCGAAACAGGTTCATATTGTGAAAGACAACGAGAAGAAAACGATTTGGACAACAGCAGGTACGGTTGCTGAGCTTTTAACAGAGCAGAGAATTGTATTGAACGAACATGATAAGATATCACCAGATCCGCATGCAATCCTTAAAAGTAAGATGAAAGTAGATATTGATTTTGCTTTTAATCTTATCTTAGTTGACGGCGGAAAAGAGCAGCAAGTTTGGTCCACTTCGGCTACGGTCGCTGACTTTTTAACACAGCAGGGCATTAACTTAAATGAACTTGACCGAGTTGAACCGTCACTAGTACAGACAGTCAAAAAGGATGGGGTTATCAACGTCATCCGAGTAGAAAAAGTCACCGATGTAGTGGAAGAACCAGTACAATTTGCCGTCATCACCAAAAAGGATAGCAGTTTAGAAAAAGGACAAGAAAAGACAATTACGCCAGGAATGCAAGGTCTTGTTACTAGAGAATACGAGGTTGTTTTTGAAAATGGTATAGAGGTATCAAGACAACTTATTAGTGAGCAACAGATTAAAGAGAAACAGGATAAAGTTGTGGCTGTCGGTACGAAGGAAGTGGCATATCAAGTATCTCGTGGTGAAGAAACTGGTACTGAATTTTACGTAACTACAACTGCTTATACAGCATATTGTAACGGCTGTTCAGGAACAACAGCTACAGGTATTGATTTGCGTGCAAACCCTAACATAAAAGTAATTGCAGTGGATCCTTCTATCATTCCGCTAGGAACAAAAGTGTATGTTGAAGGCTATGGCTATGCGATAGCAGGTGATACAGGTTCTAGTATAAAGGGAAATAAAATTGATGTTTTCTTTCCGACAAAAGCAGAAGCCTTCCGCTGGGGAGTAAGACAGGTGAAAATCAAGATATTAAAATAAGCTATCACAATGCAGAGGATTTTGGCCTCTGCATTTTGCTTTTTGGTCAACTTTCTTTATACTTACAACATGGGTGAATGTTAATTTCTTTAATATAATGATATGAATGGTTTCAATAATATAGACGATGGACATTACGAAAATGTTTCAAGTTTTTTTCAATTTTATATAAATTTAATATACGGAGATTCGAAAAAATGAAGATTAAAGAAATCATTGTTGTGGAAGGTAAGGATGACACAACCGCTATAAAACGTGCTGTAGATGCTGATACTATTGAGACCAATGGTTCAGCAGTAAATAGTGCAACCATTGCACAAGTAAAAAGGGCAAGCGAAACAAGGGGGGTCATTATTTTCACCGACCCAGATTTTCCAGGAGAGAAGATTAGGAAAATAATAGCCGAAAATGTTCCCTCTTGTAAGCATGCGTTCTTACCAAAGGAGGCAGCAATTGCTAAAAATGGTAAAGGGCTTGGTGTCGAACATGCATCTATTGAGGCCATTCAAGAGGCTTTAAGAGATGCACAAATGATGCGTGATGCGATCGTTGAAGAGATTACACAGGAAGATTTACTGACTGCAGGACTTATTGGCGGTTCGGGATCAAAGGAACGAAGAATACGTATAGGAAGTCTGCTGAAAATTGGCTATACAAATGGGAAACAGTTACATAAACGTTTAATGATGTTTCAAATTAGCAGACAGGAATTTGCTGAAGCACTTGCAGTTGCCATTCAGGAGGAACAGGATGAATAAAGATATTGCTACACCAATTAGAACAAGAACAATCTTAGAAAAATATGGTTTTTCTTTTAAGAAAAGTCTGGGTCAGAATTTTTTAATCGATACGAATATCTTACGAAGAATTGTAGATTTTTCAGAGGTTAACGAAAATACAGGTGCAATTGAAATTGGACCTGGCATTGGAGCGCTAACAGAGCAGCTGGCAAGGAGCAGTAAAAAGGTGGTGGCCTTTGAAATTGACCAGCGTTTATTACCAATCTTGTCAGATACGCTTTCTCCATATGATAATGTTAAAATCATTCATCAAGATGTATTAACGGCGGATGTTCAGGGGGTAATTGATACCGAGTTTACCGATATGAGTGACTTAATGGTAGTGGCTAATTTACCGTATTATGTAACAACACCGATCATTATGAAGCTTTTAGAGGAAAAACTACCAATCCGCGGTATTGTTTGTATGCTTCAGAAGGAGGTAGCGGACCGAATCTCTGCGAGCCCAGGAACAAAAGATTATGGTTCACTTTCGATTGCCGTTCAGTATTACACGAAGGCTGAAACGGTTATGATTGTGCCTAAAACAGTTTTTGTCCCTCAGCCGAATGTAGATTCTGCGGTTATTCGGTTAACAAGGCGGGAAACTCCTGCAGTCGAAGTACAGGATGAAAACTTCTTCTTTCAAGTCACAAAGGCAAGCTTTGCTCAGAGAAGGAAAACCATCCTTAATAACCTGACCAGCCAACTCCCAGACGGAAAGCAAAAAAAAGAACAAGTACTAGCTGCCCTGAATTCTGCCGGAATTGAACCAACTAGAAGGGGCGAAACACTCTCCCTACAAGAATTCGGAAAACTAAGCGATGAACTATATACCTACTTCAAATAGACCTTGCATAGGTCTATTTTTTTATTTTTCCCAATCATATAACACAACTACTCACACCTAATGTGACTGTTGCATAGCCTATGAAAAGAAACTATTCTTTAAAGGCCATATGATGGTTTAATTGGAGTGACGGAAGTGGATATAAAACTGATGGATCTTGTCGGAAGACGAAAATATAAATGTGATATTCTATTCCGCGTTATCGATATACAAGAAATGAATGGCCAGAAGCTTGTGGTCCTTTATGGTGCAGATATCCGCTTAGTAGCTGATGCTCTGTATGATGATTTAGTGGTAATCAACCAAAATCAAAGGTCCAAAATTACCGAAGAATATAGAACACTAGAGGAACAGTCTTACAGGCTGTTTGCACAGGATATAGATTTAATAAAGCAACGACAAGAATATGAGGCTACTGGCGGCTACGTGAAACCATCCAACTATTTTCAAATTCCGGGGAAGGTTCTGCATCTAGATGGTGATGCAGCTTATCTAGAAAAATGTATGACCTTATACGAGAAAATTGGTGTTCCTGTTACAGGTATTCACTGTAATGAAAAGGAGATGCCTAACCAAATTGGGAAATTGATTGATCGATTTCGGCCAGATATCTTAGTGATCACCGGTCATGATGCCTATTCAAAGGCAAAAGGAAAAATGGCAGACATTAATGCTTATAGGCACTCAAAGCACTTTGTTCAAACTGTAAGAGAGGCTAGAAGAAAAATACCCCATTTAGACCAGCTCGTCATCTTTGCAGGAGCCTGCCAATCTCATTTTGAATCGCTCATATATGCAGGTGCTAATTTTGCTAGTTCCCCTTCAAGAATCAATATACATGCTTTAGACCCTGTCTACATTGTCGCAAAAGTAAGCTTTACCCCATTCGTGGAACGAGTCAATGTTTGGGATGTTTTACGAAACACATTAACTGGGGAAAAAGGACTAGGAGGCATCGAAACAAAAGGAGTTTTAAGAACCGGTATGCCTTTCAACCCCGTTCAGGATGATTAACCATAAGCCTTTTGTGCTAGTTGGGGCTTATTTTTTTTGCTAACTACACATATTCGTACCTAGTTAAGGTAAAAATAGGATTGTTGAAATTTAGAAGAAAAAGTAGAAGGAAATATATTGACAATCTTTTTGTCGGACTGATATAATTTTATGTTTTTATTTGACAGTACTATGTCAGTGTGATATACTTTACACAGTGAGGTGGACCGAATGCCAAAAACCTTAGCCGATATTAAAAAGGCTCTTGATTCAAATTTAGGGAAAAGATTGTTGCTTAAGGCAAACGGAGGTCGAAGAAAGACAATCGAACGTTCCGGCGTATTAGCGGAAACGTATCCTTCAGTATTTGTAATTGAGTTAGACCAAGAAGAAAATGCTTTCGAACGTGTTTCCTACAGTTATGCAGATGTATTAACTGAAACCGTTCAAATCACCTTCTATGAAGATGCAGCAGGAAATATAGCTCTAAGCTAGTATTATACGTTTAGTAAGCAGTAAACCTAGGTTTACTGCTTTTTGCCTTTTTAAAAATAGGTTTGTTAAAGGTAAATGTTGATTCTAAACGATACTTACTAAATCAACGAGACTCCCCGGAACGCCCGCAGAAAGGGAGTGGATTTCGCAAATCACTGCTAAATAATTACTGGAATTATTAAGATTTCATGAAATTCGTTATTCTTCTTATACTAATTGTACCGTGTGTGATAAAAAGAAAAGCGGAAGCGCCTTGGTTAGGGGCGACCGGCATAAGCCCGAGCCGGCGAGAAGGTTGCTTTTTAACCTTCTTGAGGGATTGGCTTATGACCCGAGCCCCTAGGCGCTGAAGCTGGACAAAAAAGGGGTGTTTAGATGGGCAGAAGAAGAGGTGTCATGTCTGATCACTTTAAAGAGGAATTAGCAAAAGAACTAGGCTTTTATGATGTCGTCCAAAAAGAAGGCTGGGGCGGCATTCGTGCTAAAGATGCGGGAAACATGGTAAAAAGAGCCATTGAACTTGCAGAGCAACAGCTAATGAGTAGAGGGACAAAATCCTAGGAGCATTCACGTTAACCTGAAGTAAGATAAATACTACTGTCACCACGGTAAAAGTCAGGGGAATATCCCCTGACTTTTTTATTTCTTATGTTTTTGCTGTTTTTTGTCGAAAATGAAGGATAAAATTTATTATTTGTTAGGATTGTCATATTGTTACGTCTTACTTTTATCTTTTTGTGGTAAAATAGGACAAAATGTGGATTTCGGAATACAGAAAAGCGTTAACGTCTTAGAAGGGCGTTACAGCTGGAATTTTAATAAGTAGGTGGGCGTAGTGAAGCTTTTAGTTAAAGCACCGGCCAAAATTAATCTATCTTTGGATGTACTGTACAAGCGTCCTGATGGTTTTCATGAAGTTGAAATGATTATGACAACAATTGATTTGGCTGATCGGATTGAATTATCTTTATTGAATCAAGATAAAATACATATCCTTTCTCATAATCGATATGTTCCTGATGACCAAAGGAACTTAGCTTATCAAGCAGCACAATTGTTAAAGCATCGGTTTAATGTTAAAAAGGGCGTTGAAATAACAATTGAGAAATCTATCCCTGTCGCTGCTGGGTTGGCAGGAGGTAGCAGTGATGCGGCTGCAACCTTGAGAGGTTTAAATAAACTATGGGATCTCGGCTTAACCTTGGATGAATTAGCGGACCTGGGATCTGAGATTGGTTCAGATGTATCATTTTGTGTCTATGGGGGAACAGCGTTGGCCCAAGGGAGAGGCGAAATCATTAGAAGACTGCCTGCACCGCCAACCTGCTGGGTAATCCTTGCAAAACCGTTTATCGGCGTTTCGACAGCAGATGTCTATCGCCGGCTTGACGTAAATGGAATAAAGCATCCAAATACCAGTGAGATGATTAAGGCGATTAAGGAAAATGATTATCAGCGGGTATGTGGGAATGTAGGGAATGTTCTAGAAGAGGTCACCTTAAACCTTCATCCAGAAGTAGCCCAAATAAAAGAACAAATGAGACGTTTTGGTGCAGATGCTGTATTAATGAGCGGCAGCGGACCAACTGTATTTGCCATTGTCCAGCATGATTCGAGGATGCATCGAATCTATAATGGACTTAGGGGATTTTGCGACCAAGTATTTGCAGTAAGATTGTTAGGTGAACGTCATACTCTTGATTAAAAACGTACAATAATGATATTCTAAAAATAGAATATTCGTCTTTGGGGGTTTGTTATGAAGTTTCGTCGGAGTGAACGATTGATTGATATGACGAATTATTTACTAGACCATCCACGTCACCTAGTGCCACTGACATTTTTCGCTGAACGTTACTCTTCAGCAAAGTCCTCTATTAGTGAGGACTTGGGCATTATTAAAGAAACCTTTGAACAAAGGGGAGTCGGGACACTTCAAACTGTACCTGGGGCTGCTGGTGGAGTTAAGTTTTTTGTTAATGTGAGTAATGAAGAAGCAAAACCTTTTGTAAACGAATTATGCAATTTAATCGCTAAACCCGATAGGCTTTTACCTGGTGGGTATTTATACCTGACAGACATATTGGGCAATCCTACAATCGTCCAAAAGGCCGGGAAAATCATTGCTTCAGCATACGCAAATGTGAAAATTGACGTCGTAATGACAGTAGCTACTAAGGGTATTCCGCTTGCATATGCCGTCGCGAGTCAGTTGAATACTCCTGTCGTGATTGTTAGAAGAGACAGCAAGGTAACAGAAGGACCGACTGTTAGTATCAATTATGTGTCGGGCTCAGCAAAGAGAATCCAAACAATGGTGCTTTCAAAAAGGAGTATTCCTCAAGGGTCAAAGGTTTTAATTGTAGATGACTTTATGAAGGCTGGCGGAACGGTTATTGGTATGATTAGTTTGCTTGAAGAGTTTCAAGCTCAGGTTGCTGGCATTGCTGTTCTCGTCGAAGCAGAGGAAATAGAAGAACGCTTGATTGATGAGTATATATCGCTTGTAAAGCTAGAAAATGTTGATGTGAAAGAGAAAACGATAAATGTAAAAGAGGGAAATTACTTTAACAAATGATGGAGGTATGGTTATGAAAGTAGTAGAAACAAAGCAAGCTCCAGCAGCAATTGGACCTTATTCGCAAGGAATTATTGTAAATAATATGTTTTACAGCTCAGGACAGATTCCATTAACACCAGAGGGAGTCATGTTAGAAGGTGATGTTAAAGAGCAGACCCATCAAGTATTTAGCAATTTAAAAGCGGTCCTTGCTGCTGCAGGTGCTTCCTTAGAGACAGTTGTAAAGGCAACAGTATTTATAAAGAATATGGATGAATTTTCACTTGTAAACGAGGTATATGGAGAGTATTTCTCAAACCATAAACCTGCACGTTCATGTGTTGAGGTGGCAAGATTACCTAAAGATGCTTTGGTAGAAATTGAAGTAGTAGCACTCATTAAATAAACAAAATAATCATTTTTATTGTAGCTTAATGTCTAAAATCTACAAATGTTCACTAAATCGCCCTATTTTTCTTAAATATTTTAAAAATTAAGAAGGATTATTTGAAATTCTGTTGAATTTATTAAATAGCTTTTAACATTGAGAAAAGGGTGTGAACAAACATGGAAGTAACTGACGTAAGATTACGCCGCGTTAATACGGATGGAAGAATGAGAGCGATTGCATCAATCACATTAGACAATGAATTTGTCGTTCATGATATCCGCGTCATCGATGGCAACAACGGTTTATTTGTTGCAATGCCAAGTAAACGTACTCCAGATGGAGAGTTTCGTGATATTGCACATCCAATTAACTCAGGAACACGTGGGAAAATCCAAGAGGCTGTTTTAGTTGAATATCATCGCTTGGGTGAGTTAGAAGTTGAATTTGAAGAAGCAGGAGCTTCCTAATACCATCACAGCAACTAGAGCCTACTACATAAGTAGCGCTCTTTTTTATTCTATTTCCTCGTTTTATCTTCCCTAAAAATCCTTCAAATTATTTTTTTAAATAATACAAATTTAATCAACTCACTCTCTCTCCTTGAAATGATAGGCTATTTACGTTAATATTTTTAATGGATAAAAAGGTAAAATTGGAGGCCTGTACATGTCTAATCGTTATGCTGTAATTTTAGCCGCCGGCCAAGGGACTCGTATGAAGTCAAAGCTTTATAAGGTATTGCACCCTGTTTGCGGTAAACCAATGGTTCAGCATGTTGTTGATCAAATAATGAAGCTTGATATACAAGAAATAGTGACAATTATTGGGCATGGAGCCGAAAAGGTAAAAGCGCAATTAGGGAAGCAAAGTAGATACGCACTCCAGGAGCAGCAGCTTGGGACTGCACACGCCGTAATGCAGGCACAAGAAATGCTGGCTGGTAAAGACGGTGTAACCATTGTAGTTTGTGGTGATACACCTCTAATCAAGGCAGAGACGATGCTATCGCTATTCAAACATCATGAGGAGTTAGGTGCAAAAGCAACCATTCTGACGGCGTTGATTAAAGAACCGACAGGATATGGCCGTATTATACGGAATGGCATGGGTCTTGTCGAAAAGATCGTAGAACATAAAGATGCAACAGAAGCAGAGCGAGAAATAAATGAAATCAATACAGGTACATACTGCTTTGATAATGCAGCGTTATTTGAGGCATTGAAAAATGTTTCAAATGAAAATGTACAAGGGGAATATTACTTACCTGATGTAATTGAAATTCTTAAAAACCAGGGCGAAATCGTTACAGCCTTCCAAACAAATGAATTTGAAGAAACTTTAGGCGTAAATGACCGAGTTGCCTTGGCAGAGGCTGAACGGATTATGCGAAATCGTACAAATGAATTTCATATGCGGAATGGAGTCACGATTATTGATCCGGCTAATACATACATCGAAACAGATGTAGTAATTGGTCAGGACACAGTTCTTCTTCCAGGTACATCTATTATTGGAAATACGGTCATTGGAACTGAATGTCAGATTGGACCAAACTCTGAGATTGATACATGTGAGATTGGGGAAGAAACCGTCATTCGTCAATCTGTTGCCCATTACAGTAAGATTGGAAGCCGAGTTAATATTGGCCCATTCGCTCATATTCGACCTGATTCGGCTATTAGCGATGAAGTGAAAATTGGAAACTTTGTAGAAATTAAAAAGGCTGTTTTTGGTCATGGCAGCAAGGCATCTCACTTAAGTTATATTGGTGATGCGGAAGTAGGAAGCAATGTAAATATTGGTTGTGGATCAATCACTGTTAATTATGATGGTAAAAACAAATACTTAACTAAAATAGAAGACGATGTATTTATTGGATGCAATTCTAACCTAGTCGCCCCTGTTACAGTTGGAAAAGGTGCTTATGTGGCTGCGGGTTCCACTATTACGAAGAATGTTCCTGGTCAAGCCTTGTCGATTGCACGTGCGCAGCAGGTGAATAAGGAAAATTACGTTGATAAGCTTAATCTAAAAAAATAAGCGATTGATTCGGGAGGCTAACAATGTCAAATCAATATTTAGATCCTAACTTAAAGGTATTCAGTTTAAATTCAAATTTACCGCTCTCACAAGAAATTGCTAAGGTAATCGGAGTGGAATTAGGAAAGACCTCTGTAACCAGATTTAGTGATGGGGAAATCCAAATTAACATTGAAGAAAGTATCCGTGGCTGTGATGTCTATGTCATCCAGTCGACTAGTTCACCTGTTAATGAAAATATTATGGAAGTCCTAATCATGATCGATGCATTAAAAAGAGCATCTGCAAAAACTATTAATATTGTTATGCCGTATTATGGCTATGCTCGACAGGATCGTAAAGCGAGAGCAAGGGAGCCGATTACGGCAAAACTTGTAGCCAACCTGCTTGAAACAGCTGGTGCTACCCGCATCATTTGCTTGGACTTGCATGCTCCACAAATTCAAGGTTTCTTTGAAATTCCAACTGATCATCTTATGGGTGTACCAATTCTTTCAGATTATTTTAAAACAAAAGAATTTAATGGCGATATTGTTATTGTTTCTCCCGACCATGGCGGTGTAACAAGAGCTAGAAAAATGGCTGAACGTCTGAAAGCGCCCATTGCCATCATTGACAAACGCCGTCCCAGACCGAATGTTGCTGAAGTCATGAATATTGTTGGAAATATTGAAGGGAAAGTTGCGATCTTAATTGATGATATTATTGATACAGCTGGAACCATTACACTTGCTGCTAATGCACTTATTGAAAATGGTG
Source organism: Bacillus sp. MRMR6 (assembly GCF_001940785.1). Lineage (GTDB taxonomy): Bacteria > Bacillota > Bacilli > Bacillales > Cytobacillaceae > Neobacillus. The sequence continues at coordinate 30,252 of NZ_MSLS01000036.1, read as the reverse complement.
CTTCAGAAGTTTATGCTTGCTGTACACATCCAGTACTGTCCGGTCCTGCAATCGATCGCATTCAAAACTCAAAAATAAAAGAACTCGTTGTCACGAACTCGATTGCTCTTCCTGAAGAGAAAAAGATTGATAAGATTATAAATCTTTCTGTGGCTCCATTAATGGGTGAAGCAATTATCCGTGTCCATGAAGAACAGTCAGTGAGTACCCTGTTTGATTAATACAACCAATTAGTAGAGAAGAGGATCTGATATGAATCAGATCCTGCTATTATTTACAGAATAAAAAATGTTTAGACCTTCCTGTTTTGGGGCATTTTTTATATAGAGATGTTTTTGATTTTCATACAGGAAGGTGACTTGACTTATGAGTACTATATTAGAGGCAAAAGAACGGACTGATTTGCAGTATTCTTCACTAAGAAAAATTAGAAGTGCAGGAAATATCCCTGCAGTTATCTACGGAAAAAAGGTTGCTAGTAAACCAGTTATGGTTAGTTCAGCCGATTTGCTGAAAACGATTCGGTCTGTGGGAAGAAATGGTGTTATTTCTCTTAATATTGATGGTGCTTCCCAAGATGTCATACTATCAGATTACCAAGAGGATTTTATCAAAAAGGAGATTATTCATGCTGATTTCCTAGCCGTAGATAAATCTTCTAAAATCACTGTTTCTGCAAGACTTGCTCTTACTGGTGAAGCAGCAGGTGTGAAAGATGGAGGGGTTCTGCAACAGCCTGTTCATGAGCTATCCATTACAGCAACACCTAGTGAAATCCCTCAGCAAATCGAGATGGATGTTACAAATCTGCAGGTAGGGGAAACCTTAACGATTGCGGATTTACTTTATCAAGGTTCATTTACCATAAACCATGAAGCTGATGAGGTCATTGCATCCATTCTTCCGCCTAAGGTAGAAGAGGAAATTAATGCAGGAGAGGAACAGGAACCAGGGCATCCTGACAATGAAGAGGGAAGAGAAACAGAACCAATTGGTGAATAAGTTTAGACGTAACCTGATTAAGGTTACGTCTTTTATGATTACCTTTTTGACGATAAAGAGACTATAATGGGAGAAGAGCGATGTTACGAGAAATTTTTAAAAGGTGGTTTGAGTCAAAAGATATGGGGAGTATGAAATTAATCGTTGGGTTAGGTAACCCTGGAAAACAATATGAAAATACGAGACACAATATAGGATTTGATGTAATTGAAGAGCTGGCTCGTAAATTCTCTATACCGCTGAACCATTCTAAATTCAAAGGACTATATGGCATTGGCTTTTATAACGGAGAAAAGGTAGTCTTATTAAAACCACTTACATATATGAATTTGTCTGGTGAATCCATTAGAGCCGTAATTGATTTCTACCAAATAGATGTTTGCGACATTGTTGTCATTTATGATGATCTCGATTTGCCTGTTGGTAAAATTAGACTAAGGCAAAAAGGGAGTGCTGGCGGACATAATGGGATTAAATCGACCATACAACATTTGGGCACCCAAGAGTTCAACAGAATCCGAATTGGAGTGGATCGGCCAAAGACTGGAATGAAGGTAACAGACTATGTGCTTGGGCATTTTCATGAGGAAGAAAAGGGACTAACGATGGAAGCGGTAAAGAAGAGTGCTGATGCCTGTGAAGCTTGGCTGGATAAGCCTTTTTTACAGGTAATGAATGAATATAATCAGTAATTTGTTCATGAGGAAAACCTTTGCTTCATACAATAGGAACAGTCCCTAAGTAGAGTGATACAATGCTCCTGTATAAGTTTGTCCCTAATCGTTAATACTAATGATGAATAGTATATTAGGAGGGACAGGCGTGGCCATCCATTATCATTGTCGTCATTGTGGGACCCAAATCGGCTCCATTGAGCAGTCATATATTCAAAGTGAAACACTCGGTCTTCATAAATTAACGAATGAAGAGAGGCAGGAAATGGTCGCTTATGATGAGTCGGGTAATATATTGATATCTGCTATATGCGAAGACTGTCAAGAGGCTCTAGAGCGAAATCCTGACTTTCATCAATACGACTTTTTGATCCATTAATTAGCTTTGGAATGCCATCCAAAGCATTTTTCTATTTACTTTTAAACACTAAGTGGTAATTCATATATAAGTCTAGCTGAAGTACCTGAGGCTGCCACTCTCAGTCAGGGTGCTTCTGCTTTTCCAACGGAGAGGAGGAAAATTCTTGAATGGTTTAAAAACATTGTTTCTTCAGCAGGAGGATATTCATTCGATTATTTCTGGAGTGAAAGAGGGTCTGAAGGAACAGCTTATTGCTGGGATATCAGGTTCATCAAGAACGGTCCTCGCTGCTGCCATGTACGAGCAAATGAAAAGGCCGATTCTGCTAGTTACACATAATCTGCTGCAAGCACAAAAACTATATGATGATATTGTTAATCTACTAAGTGAGAACGATGTTTTTCTTTTTCCAACAAATGAATTAATTGCGGCTGAGATGAGTATCGCCAGCCCGGAGTTAAAAGCACAGAGAATAGAAACGTTAAATCATTTGAGCAAGCATGGTCGCGGTATTGTGATCGTGCCTATTGCTGGTTTAAGAAAAGTTATTCCACCTAAATCACTATGGAAACGCCATCAACTCTCGATCAAACTTGGGGATGATTTAGAAGTCAACGAGCTATTGGCTGACTTTGTAAAGATGGGGTATATCCGGGCTGACATGGTCTCAACGCCAGGTGAGTTTAGTATTAGAGGTGGAATTATAGATGTTTATCCTCTGACAGAGCTTAATCCCATCCGAATTGAACTGTTTGATACTGAGGTGGATTCAATCCGGTTTTTCTCGCTTGAAGACCAAAGATCAAAGGAAAAGGTCATGGAGGTTTCCATAGGGCCGGCGACTGAAATTTTGTTAGAAGAAGCGGACTACAGCCGGTTAGTTACAAAGTTGGAGGCTGGGTTAGCAAAGAGTTTAAGGAAATTAAAAGTTGACAAGGCAAAAATGCAGCTTTCACAAAATATTAGCTATGAATTAGAACAATTAAAAAATCATCAAAAACCAGAGCAAATTTTTAAATATCTATCGTTAGCCTATGAGGGGGCTACTAGTTTACTAGATTATCTACCTGATAACGGGCTGGTATTTATCGATGAAATAAGTCGTGTTCAGGAAATGAATGACTCCCTTGTCAAGGAAGAGGCTGAATGGTATACAGCTTTACTTGGTGAAGGGCAAATTATTCACGATTTAACAATATCTCATGATTTGACGGTATTGCTGCAAAGAAGTGTTTTTCCAGTCATTTATATGAGTTTATTTCTTCGTCATGTAGCCAATACAAGTCCGCAGAACATTGTTAATATCTCTTGTAAACAAATGCAGAATTTTCATGGACAAATGCACTTGCTTAAGGCAGAAATAGACAGATGGAAAAAAGGAAATTATAGTATTTTATTTTTAGGACCTGATGAAGATAGAGTTAAGAAATTAGAACGAGTTTTAGAGGATTATGACGTAGAAGCTTCCGTGCTGCAGGAGGGTCAGCAGTTATTGCCTGGCAGGGTACAGATTATGAAAGGAAACTTGCAGACAGGGTTTGAACTTTCTATTCAAAAAATAGCGGTTATTACCGAAGAGGAGCTCTTTAACAAACGTGTAAAAAAGTCATCTAAAAATAGACAAAAACTATCTAATGCTGAAAGAATTAAGAGCTATTCTGAGCTGAAGATTGGTGATTATGTTGTCCATGTTAATCATGGTATAGGTAAGTATATTGGGATAGAAACTCTTGTAATTAATGGAATTCACAAGGATTATCTCCATATTCGCTATCAAGGGTCTGATAAGCTTTATGTTCCCGTTGAGCAAATTGACCTTGTTCAAAAATATGTTGGCTCAGAAGGTAAGGAGCCAAAAATATATAAACTAGGCGGAACCGATTGGAAAAAGGTTAAGAAAAAGGTCCAATCTTCTGTTCAGGATATCGCCGATGATCTCATTAAGTTATATGCTGAACGAGAAGCCGCTGTTGGTTATGCCTTTTCTCCAGATGGAGATATGCAGCGCGAATTTGAAACTGCTTTTGCTTATCAGGAAACAGAAGACCAGCTGCGCTCCATCCATGAAATTAAGAAAGATATGGAAAGAGCACGTCCAATGGATCGTCTTCTTTGTGGGGATGTAGGCTATGGAAAAACGGAGGTTGCCATTCGTGCAGCTTTCAAGTCAATTGCTGATGGTAAGCAAGTAGCACTTCTCGTACCAACTACCATACTAGCTCAGCAGCATTTTGAAACCATGAGGGAAAGATTTCAAGAATATCCTATTAATATAGGTATATTAAGCAGGTTTCGCTCGAAAAAACAGCAAACCGAAACGATTAAAGGTTTAAAGGCGGGAACAGTAGATGTGGTGATTGGAACACACCGGATCCTCTCAAAGGATATTGTATACCGCGATTTAGGTTTATTAATTATCGATGAAGAGCAGCGGTTTGGTGTTACCCATAAAGAAAAGATCAAGAAATTAAAAACAAATATCGATGTTCTGACATTGACAGCAACACCGATACCAAGGACTCTTCACATGTCGATGCTGGGTGTACGCGATTTATCCGTAATCGAAACACCGCCAGAGAATCGCTTTCCTGTTCAAACGTATGTGATGGAATACAACGGAGCGCTTGTCAGAGAGGCAATTGAAAGGGAACTGGCACGCGCGGGACAAGTCTACTTTTTATATAACAGAGTAGAAGATATTGAACGAAAAGCAGAAGAAATTTCCATGCTTGTTCCTGATGCACGTGTTACTTTTGCACATGGGCAGATGTCGGAGAATGAACTTGAATCTGTTATGCTAAGCTTTTTAGCTGGAGAATTTGATGTCCTAGTCAGCACGACCATTATTGAAACAGGGGTAGATATCCCTAACGTTAATACTTTGATTGTCTTTGATGCTGACAAGATGGGGCTTTCTCAGCTTTATCAGCTTCGTGGGAGAGTTGGAAGGTCTAATCGTGTTGCCTATGCCTATTTTACCCACCGTAAGGACAAGGTTTTGACAGAGGTTGCGGAAAAAAGACTGCAAGCTATCAAAGAATTTACGGAGTTAGGCTCTGGGTTTAAAATAGCTATGAGGGACTTATCGATTCGAGGTGCAGGAAATCTGCTCGGAGCCCAACAGCATGGATTTATTGATTCAGTTGGTTTTGACTTGTATTCGCAAATGTTAAAAGAAGCGATTGAGGAAAGAAGGGGAGATTTAAGGGCAGAAGACAAGAACTCAGTAGAAATTGATCTTGAAATTGATGCTTATATCCCAGATACCTATATTAAAGACGGGCACCAGAAGATTGAAATGTATAAGCGGTTTAGAGGGGCACAGGCGCTTGAGGATATTGCCGAGCTTCAGGAAGAAATGCTCGACCGATTTGGGGAATATCCTGAGGAAGTTGCGTATCTGTTTCAAATTGCTGAAATGAAGGTTTTTGCACTCCTTGCTGGTGTCGAATCGATTAAACAGTCGAAGCAGGAAGTAACGATTTTAACAAACGAACGGGCTAGCACTCATATTGATGGTCAAAAGATCTTTGCACTTAGCAGCCAGTTTGGAAGAATGATTGGTCTAGGGATGGAAGGCCAAAAGTTTAAAATGGTCCTACAAATAAAAGGCACAGAAACAGCATATTGGCTGAATGTAGCCTTTGAAATGATAAAAGGCCTGCAAGCAACTAAAAAAGGCCAAGAAAACCCAGTATAAAAGTCCTGTTTTACCACTACCGGAAAGCGAAGCACCTGGAGCGCAAATCAGCACAAAATATTAATTCAACCTATAAAAATAGTGTTGTCTCATTTTTATCCCGCATTAACGGGCAGTAAGCCCCCACCTCAAGGTTATGAGTGAAAACAAGGGAATCCTAGGTGGGGATAACTGCCCGTAAAAGCCCGATAAGTTCAACTAACCATAAGTGGGAAAAATCCCCACTTATGAAAGTTTCACTTTATACTCTGATGGGATATATTTCACAAATTTGAAAAAAAACGCTGAATGTGAATAGAACTTTCTAGATGAAAGATACTAAGTTCAAAGTTGGTGATGAATAGAAAAGCGGAAGCGCCTCAATCAGGGGCGACAGGCATAAGACGAGCTGGCGAGATGGTTGCTTTTTAGCCTTCATGACGGATTGGCTTATGACCCGAGCCACTAGGCGCTGAAGCTAGACAGCTACCTTTAATACTATGTCATTACCAAGTTAAAATAAATCATCAGATGAAAGTGAGGCAACATTGGATGAAAGCAACTGGAATAGTTCGTCGAATCGATGATTTGGGTCGTGTTGTCATTCCCAAAGAAATACGCAGAACACTGCGTATCCGTGAGGGTGATCCGTTAGAGATCTTTGTAGACAGAGACGGAGAAGTGATTTTAAAGAAGTATTCTCCAATCAGCGAGTTAAGCGATTTTGCCAAAGAGTATGCAGAAGCCCTATTTGACAGCCTCGGTAATCCTATTTTGATTTGTGACCGCGATACGTACATAGCGTTAGCTGGGAGCTCAAAGAAAGATTATTTGAATAAAAATATTAGTGATATGGTTGAAAAGACGATGGAGGACCGTAACACAGTTCTCGTGAATCAACAGGGTGATATTGCATTAGCAGATGGTAATGATGAAGCCATTTCATCCTATACCATTGGACCTATTATCGCAAATGGAGATCCAATTGGTGCTGTTATCATTTATTCAAAAGAAGGAACCCTTGGTGAAGTGGAGAAAAAAGCTGTTGAAACAGCAGCTGGATTCCTTGCACGTCAAATGGAGTCATAAACTTGATTTTTAATACAGCATTTTCCTTAAAAGACAGCTTATGCTGTCTTTTTTCAGTATGCAGAGTTGTTCCTGTGCTATAATACAAATCTAATAAAGTTTACTGTTTTAAAGGAGAAAGTGATGAAGCCCGTAAATCAATCGAAAGCACTTTTTAGGGGGGCTTTTATTTTAGCTCTTGCAGCACTGGTCACAAAAATCTTAAGTGCAGTTTATCGAATCCCATTTCAAAACATTGTCGGGGATGTCGGCTTTTACATATATCAGCAGATCTATCCATTTTACGGCCTTGCCATTGTGCTGGCTACCACTGGATTTCCTGTAGTTATTTCGAAGCTTTATACGGAATTAAAGGAAAGAGGTGACCGTGAGAAGATAAAGTTCCTCTTGCTGGCATCCTATGGAATCCTGCAATTATTTGGTTTTATTTGTTTTTTAATCCTATACTTTGGCTCAGAATATATTGCTTCTTGGATGAATGACTCCCAATTGGCCATTCTCCTTCGAGTAGTCTCGCTTGTCTTTTTGTTATTCCCGATTGTATCTATATTAAGAGGTTTTTTTCAAGGAAATGGAGATATGGTACCAACCGCCATATCACAGGTAGGTGAGCAGCTCACCCGGACCTTCACGATTCTCTTTTTGGCCTATGTACTCTCAAAGGGAGGGTATTCCCTCTATCTGATTGGAGGAGGGGCTATGTTTGGCTCGGTCACTGGTAGTATTGTTTCAGTGTTAATTCTGTTTATGTTCCTTCGAGTTCGTAAACAATGGAAGGTAGTGGCACCGAGAAAGGGGCTTCTACTGGATTACACTAAAGAATTCAAAGCAATCTTTATCGCTTTGACCTTTCAAGGCTTAACGATTTGTATTAGCGGGATGCTAATGATATTTATCCAATTAGCTGATTCATTAAATCTTTATGCACTCCTTGTGAACAGTGGTATAGAAATCCAAACCGCCAAAGGGCTGAAGGGGATTTTTGACCGAGGACAGCCGTTAATTCAGCTTGGAATCGTTGTTGCAACAGCTATGTCCTTATCACTCGTACCATTGATTACTAGTGTAAGAATGAAAAGGGACTTAAGGTTTTTACATGATAAAGTTCAATTGGCACTCAGAATAAGCATTGTTGTTGGAATCGGTGCATCGGCAGGATTATCGACAATCATAGAACCGACGAATATTATGTTATTTGAAAATAATTTAGGTTCTCCTGTCCTAGGAATTCTTAGTTTCGTAATCTTATTTACCAGCATAATTATGACGATTAATGCTATTTTACAGGGAATGGGTGTACTGATTTTTCCAAGTATTGCGGTCGCAATAGCATTTCCAATCAAATATGTTCTTAATGCTATCTTAGTCCCAGGATTTAGTACAATGGGAGCCGCTTATGCAACACTCATTACCTTATTTATTGTATGTGCTCTGTTATATCGTAAATTTAAGAGGGTGCTGACTATTCCGCTAGTACCATTCCCGTTTATAAAAACAATTTTATTAGCGGGGGGCATGATGGTCATCTTTTTAAAGGGGTATTTATACTTGATAGCTCAAATTGAAGTTCCGATAGGTTTTGAGCGCATTACCGCTGCTGCACAGGCACTTAGCGGAGTCGTTTTGGGAGGATGCTTATATTTTTTGATTGTGATTAGAGGCGGTGTTTTTCACGAAAAAGAATTAGCGTTATTTCCGTTTGGCAGCAAACTTAGCCTTTTTTTACCTAAGATGAAAAGGAGTTAATAGAATGGGAAACAAAATTGAAATCCTTGGTTTAGGTGCGGGAGACTTAGAACAACTTCCGTTAGGTGTATATAGAAAGTTGACACAATCCGCTCATGTTTATCTACGGACAAAACAGCATCCGGTTGTTACTGAATTAGATCAAGAAGGCTTTAACTTCACCAGCTTTGATTCAATTTACGAAAAGCATGACCAGTTTGAACAGGTGTATGAAGAAATTGTCCAGACTTTACTAGAGAAATCACAAACGGGAGACGTTCTATATGCTGTACCAGGTCACCCGCTAGTAGCTGAACGAACAGTACAATTACTTCTTGAATATAGCGCGGCCAGTCGGGTTGAAATTATCATTGGCGGCGGACAAAGCTTTATTGACTCTCTTTTCCAAGCGTTGAAGATAGATCCAATTGAAGGCTTCCAGTTGTTAGATGGAACTGCTCTATCATCAAGCGAAATCGAAATCAAGCAGCATATTATCATTGGTCAAGTATATGACCAGTATGTAGCTTCTAATGTAAAGCTTACCTTAATGGAGCGTTTGCCTGATGACTATGAGGTGATTATTGTAACAGCTGCAGGAAGCAGCTCTGAGTCAATTATAAAGGTTCCTCTTTATGAGCTTGACCGAGAAGTGATTCTGAGCAATCTTACCTCGGTATATGTCCCGCCTGTAAAAGAAGAAAAGCTGCTGGTCCGAGAGTTTTCTAAGCTAAAGGAAATTATTGCGGTACTCAGAGGTCCAAATGGCTGTCCTTGGGATAAGGAACAGACACATGAATCATTAAAAAGATATTTAATCGAAGAAACATATGAAGTTATTGAAGCAATCAACAGCGGAGACATAGATAACCTAATAGAGGAACTTGGTGATGTTCTGCTTCAAGTGATGCTCCATGCGCAAATTGGGGAAGACGATGGATATTTTTCTATTGATGATGTAATAGGGGTTCTAACTGAAAAAATGATTCGCAGGCATCCACATGTGTTTGGAGATAGAAAAGCAGAGGATGCAGACACTGTTGTTCGCAATTGGCAGGAAATAAAAGAACAGGAAAAGGGTGTGAAAGAGACTTCGCGCTTGGCTGGTGTACCTAAATCGCTACCTAATTTAATTAGAGCTTATGAAATTCAGAAGAAAGCCGCAAAGGTTGGTTTTGATTGGCAGGAAATTAAACCTGCAATCGAGAAAGTGAAAGAAGAGCTCCAGGAGTTTGAAGATGAATTAACCGAAAACCTAGAGGGTATGCAGCTAGCAAAAGAAGAATTCGGCGATTTATTATTTGCATTTGTTAATGTGGCGAGATTTTTAAAAATCCATCCTGAGGAAGCTTTACTAGCGACAAATGAAAAGTTTATCCGCCGGTTTCAATATATTGAAGCTAGGGTAAGGGAAAGCGGAAAGTCTTTCGAGCAGCATACACTAGAGGAGCTCGATTTATTCTGGGATGAAGCAAAGATAAAAGGACTTTAAATGGAGGGTGATTTACATGCGTTTAGATAAATTTTTAAAGGTGTCCAGGCTAATTAAGAGAAGAACAATGGCAAAGGAAGTATCAGATCAAGGTCGGATTTTAATTAATGGAAAAGAGGCAAAGGCAAGTACCACCGTAAAAGTAGGAGACGAGATTACCATCCGCCTTGGTCAAAGAGTTGTTACAGCAAGAGTTGACCTTATTCAGGATACATCCCGCAAAGAAGCAGCTGCCGAAATGTATACGATTGTTAAAGAGGAAAGAGTCAGTACATCTGAATTTTAATCAACTACGGTAATAGTAAAGTGTGTTCTAAACCATATCGAACTCACATACAAATGTACAAAAGGTTGTACAAATGATTGTGAGGGATGAAGGATGAGCCAATTTTACGAAAATAGCCCAGCGAAAAGCACAATACCCGATCATGATGTGATTATGAGGGGAAGAAAGCTACTCGACATCACAGGTGTTAAACAAGTAGAAAGCTTTGATAATGAAGAATTCTTATTGGAAACATCAATGGGCTTCTTAGCGATTAAGGGACAAAATTTGCAAATGAAGAATTTAGATGTAGAAAAAGGAATTGTTTCTATTAAGGGGAAAATATTTGATTTAGTATACCTAGATGAGCAGCATGGGGAGAAAACTAAAGGCTTCTTTAGTAAGTTGTTCCGATGACACTCTCGACTCAATTTTTAACCATGCTTTCCATGATTGGTATGGGCTCGATGTTTGGTGTCATGCTTGATACCTATCAGCGATTTTTAAATCGGCCAAATCGAAAATCATGGATCGTATTCTTCAATGATTTGCTGTTTTGGACTGTTCAGGCTTTACTCATCTTTTATATATTATTCCTGGTCAATAATGGAGAGCTTCGTTTTTATATTTTCATAGCATTGCTATGTGGATTCGCTGCCTATCAAAGCTTATTTAAAGGCTTCTATCTCGAATTACTTGAAACTTTAATTAATACGGCTATCTCCATCTATAGGTTTTTAAGAAGAACTTTTTTACTCCTTGTCTATAAACCAATCATTGGGTTAATTGGCTTGGTCATTTCTATTATTGTTTTAATTGGCAAGGCGATTTTTACCCTTGTTAAGTTTGTTTATAAAGTTCTGCTGGTTTTATTGAAAGGAATTATCATACCTCTTGAAAAAATTGTGTTAATTCTATGGAAACTTTTGCCGAAAGGTATTAAAAAAAACGTCGAGAAGTTATATAATAAAACGGCAGGAAATTTCTTGGTAATAAAGAATTATATGATACAGTGGCTGGATAAGTGGAAAAAGAAAAAAGAATAAGGAGGTTGGGAAATGAGTTCAGTAAGAGAAAAAAGTGTAGCAAAGCTTCAGACAACCTATGTTCATCAACAAGAATATGCTGAAATTGCATCTGCGAGGAAAAAGAAACTTCTTATTCGAAGAATGTCCTTGTTTTTAGTATTCTCCGTCGTGATTTCCTATTTCGTTATTTCTGGATTTATTTCCCAGACTTCGAATTTAGAGGCAAAGCTTGCTCAGAAAAAACAGCTCACCCAAGAGCTAGCTCAATTGAAGAAAAAACAAGAGATCCTCAAAGAAGATATCGTGAAACTAAATGATGATGATTATATGGCTAAGCTGGCTAGAAAGGAATATTTCTTCTCAGACAAGAATGAAATTATCTTCAGTATTCCTGATTAATTAAGGAAAAAGGACTAATTGCTAGTCTTATTGACACTGATTTTTACCATTCTGTATAATATAAGATAAGTATGATTTTTTATATTCTTAAGGAGGAACATTCTTTTTATGTCAATCGAAGTAGGCAGCAAGTTACAAGGGAAGGTAACAGGGATAACAAATTTTGGAGCATTTGTGGAGCTGCCGGATGGCTCAACAGGACTCGTACACATCAGTGAGGTTGCTGACAATTATGTAAAAGATATTAATGATCATCTTAAAGTTGGCGACCAAGTAGAGGTAAAAGTCCTCAATGTTGAAAAGGATGGGAAAATTGGGCTGTCAATTAAAAAGGCCAAGGATAGACCAGCACCACCACCAAGATCCCATTCTAACTCAAATTCAAACTCACATTCACAACGTCCTCGTCCAGGAAGACCAAATGACCGTAACGCCCCTAAAGTAGAAACATTTGAGTCGAAAATGGCGAAGTTCCTAAAGGATAGTGAGGACCGACTAACTTCATTAAAACGCCAAACAGAATCTAAGCGTGGCGGCCGAGGAGCTAAAAAAGGATAACTTGCTGCTGGACAATTAAAAAGACTTCCATTACTAAAGACAAGTCAAAACGACTTGTCTTTTTTGTTATTCCTCAGCATTGTTGAAAATAAATGATACAAGAATAGATGTTTGCGAAATCTGCGAGACTCCTGCGGGAAGGACGAGACAGGTGAGACCGCGGAAAGGGAGCAGATTTCTCAAAAATCTATACACAACATTGGAAGTCTTAACATAACGGTATAAGCGTTTTTCCACAATATATGTGGTTAGATAATATTATTTGGTTGATTATAGTGAAAACCGTCGAACGAATTATTTAATTCATTCACTATTTTGACAAACTTCTAACTCTATCAAATTTATAATAGAATTCAACGAGAAAATAATAGGGAGTGTGATTTATGGAGAAGATGGAGCGGAGTTTAATAGAACCGGTCGGAGAAACTAGTTTCCAGCCATCTAGGTGGGACTTTGAAAGCGTCTTGAAGAAAATCCAATTAAAAATCGAAACCTTCTTTATTAAAAAAGGATATCTATTATTATTGGTAGGTTTCTTATTAGGCAGAGCTTTAATACTATCAAAGCTAACTCCCTTTAGTCTGCCATTTTTTGCAGCTGTCTATTTAATAAAACGAGATCGGTCACCACTTGCTCTAGTAGGGCTTATTGCTGGAGCGGCAACCATATCCTTGAAAAATGCAGCATTTACCTTTGCTGTCTCTATTCTTTTCTTAATCAGCTATCGAATCAGTGAAAAATGGCTGAAAAATGAAATGAGAGCCGTTCCCTTTTATGTAGCAGGTATTGTAGGTGTTGGCAAACTAACAGAGGCCTTTATTATATCAACACAATTAACACTATACGATGCTATGATGGTCGGAGTTCAGGCAAGCCTAGCTTTTATTTTGACCCTTATTTTTCTGCAGAGTATACCATTGTTAATTTTAAATAAAAGAAGGCAGCTGTTAAAAACAGAGGAAATTGTTTGCTTAATTATTATGCTCGCCTCCATTATGACCGGGACTATTGGGTGGCAAGTCTATGATTTGTCCGTGGAACATATTATGTCTAGATACCTCGTACTAATATTTGCATTTATTGCAGGCGCTACGGTCGGTTCAACAGTGGGGGTTGTAACTGGATTAATCTTTAGCCTTGCAAGTGTTTCTAGCTTTTATCATATGAGTTTACTAGCCTTTTCAGGTGTCTTGGGCGGCTTATTAAAAGAAGGAAAGAAAATAGGGGTCGCAATCGGTCTATTTATCTCAACGCTGTTAATTGGTATGTACGGTTCTGAGGGAGGACCATTAACGAATAGCCTATTAGAATCGGCGGCAGCAATTTTCCTTTTCCTTTTAACACCCCAAGCCTTTACCTCTAAACTAGCTAAATATATTCCCGGTACCTCGGAATACACGACAGAGCAGCAGAAATATATGCGAAAAATGAGAGATGTAACAGCCCAACGTGTAGCCCAATTTTCAAATGTGTTCCATGCACTTTCAAAAAGTTTCTCACAAATGGAGGTTCAGCCTGGGGCAGAGGAAAACGAACGTGAAATGGATTACTTCATGAGCAATGTGACGGAAAAAACCTGCCAAACATGCTTCAAGAAGGATCAATGCTGGGTTAAGAATTTTAATACAACCTATGTATATCTTGAAGAGATTATTCACGAAATGGACCAGAATGATGGAGTGGTACCCCAGAAATTATCACGAGATTGGGAAAAGCACTGCACCCGATCTAAAAGAGTATACGAAGCAATTGGGCAAGAGTTAACTTTCTTCCAAGCTAATCAAAAGCTAAAAAAGCAGGTAAAGGAAAGTAGAAAACTAGTTGCCGATCAATTGCAGGGTGTATCGGAGGTAATGGACAATTTTGCCAAGGAGATACAGCGTGAAAGGGAGAATCACCACAAACAGGAAGAACAAATTATGGAGGCCATTCAAGCCTTTGGTATTCATATTGAACATGTTGAAATCTATAGCTTGGAACAAGGAAATGTAGACATCGAGATGAGTATCCCATTTTGTAATGGTCATGGGGAATGTGAAAAACTCATTGCCCCGATGCTGTCGGACATTCTTGGAGAAACAATCGTGGTTAGTTCAGAAGAATGTGCCACATACCCAAATAGCTTATGCCATGCCATATTTAGATCTTCCAAAGCATTTATGGTTGAAACAGGAGTTGCCCATGCTGCTATGGACGGAGGCTTCGTTTCGGGGGACAGTTACTCGACGATAGAGCTTGGATTTGGGAAATTTGCACTCGCAATCAGCGACGGAATGGGAAATGGAGAAAGAGCACATTACGAAAGTAAAGAAACACTGCAGTTATTAAAAAAGATACTCCAATCAGGAATTGAAGAGAAGGTTGCGATTAAGTCGGTGAACTCCATTTTATCCCTGCGCACCACTGATGAAATTTTTTCAACTTTAGACTTGGTTATGATTGACCTGCAAAATGCTAACGCGAAGTTTCTGAAGATTGGCTCAACACCAAGCTTTATTAAACGGGGAAATAAAGTGATTAAGATACAAGCGAGTAACCTGCCGATCGGTATTCTCGAAGAAGTTGAAGTAGATGTTGTCAGCGAACAGCTAAAAGCAGGAGATTTGCTCATCATGATGAGCGATGGTGTATTTGAGGGGCCTAAGCATGTAGAAAACTACGATGTATGGATGAAACGAAAGATTCAAGAGCTTCAGACAGACAATCCGCAGGAAATAGCGGACTTGATTCTAGAAGAGGTCATTCGAACTCGTGATGGGAGTATAGGAGACGATATGACCATTGCTGTTGCTCAAATAAAGCATAACACCCCTAAATGGGCGAGCATACCAGTGCAAAATCATAAACGCTGGGCATAAACAGCTATTTTACCCAGACACTATTAAAATATGTATAAAACCCTCCGACACGGTCGAAAATGGTGATACTACGTGTTGTGGAGGGAGAATGGTATGTACACTGGGAAGATTCGTCAAATCTTACTAATTACTGATGGCTGTTCAAATCAGGGAGAAGACCCAATTGCAATGGCTGCACTAGCAAAGGAACAAGGAATTACTGTTAATGTAATTGGTGTAATGGAACAGGATGTTATTGATGAAAAGGGATTGAAGGAAATTGAGGGTATGGCGATGTCTGGTGGTGGAGTTAGTCAAATTGTTTACGCCCAGCAGCTTTCACAGACAGTGCAAATGGTTACACGTAAAGCTATGACCCAAACGATCCAGGGAGTAGTCAATCGGGAGCTTCAACAAATCCTCGGGCGATCCCAATCCATTGAAGACCTTCCCCCGGAAAAAAGAGGCGAGGTTATGGAGGTTGTTGATGAATTAGGGGAAACTGTCGAATTAGAAGTGTTGATTCTTGTCGATACAAGTGCGAGTATGAAACACAAGCTGCCAACTGTTAAAGAGGCGTTGCTTGACCTTTCCCTAAGCCTGAACGCTCGTTCCGGAGAAAATCAATTCTCTGTTTTTGTATTTCCCGGGAAAAAGAAAGATGTCGAAAATATTTTAGATTGGACACCAAATCTACAATCTTTGACAAGTGTTTTTTCGAAGCTGACTACAGGAGGAATTACTCCAACTGGCCCTGCAATTAGGGCAGCATTGGCCTCATTTGACCAAAAACGTTCACTAAGGAGCCTCATATCCCGTGATGATGAATCATTCCTTGAAGAATCGATGTAAAGTTCGCCCTGGCACTGTTATAAAAGGAAAATGGCATTTAAATCAATACACGATCCTGAAGGAACTGGGATATGGAGCAAACGGAATCGTCTATCTTGCGAAGTATAAAAACGCTCAAGTAGCTTTAAAGATGAGTGACAATGGGATGTCAATTACCTCTGAAGTAAATGTTTTAAAATCGTTTGCAAAGGTCCAAGGGTCAGCCCTCGGACCTTCTTTGCTTGATGTAGATGATTGGATGAGCAATCAAGGTCAGATTTCTTTTTACATTATGGAATATATTCAAGGGCCGGACTTTTTAACCTTTATTGGGCAAAGGGATAAATCGTGGATGCCAATCCTTGTCCTGCAGCTGCTAAATGATCTTAATAAACTTCATGAAAATGGCTGGGTGTTTGGCGACTTAAAACCTGAAAACCTAATTGTCACAGGTCCTACTCCAAGAATCCGATGCATTGACGTGGGGGGAACCACACTTAGTGGTAGAGCCATAAAGGAATTCACAGAATTCTATGACCGTGGATACTGGGGATTGGGTACGAGAAAGGCAGATCCTGCCTATGACTTGTTTGCCGTGGGTATGATCATCATTAATACTTTCTATCCTAAACGTTTCAATAGGAGTACAGGGGGAATTACTCAGCTAAGAGAGGCAATCAGGAAAGAGAAGGATTTAATACCTTTCGAAAAGGTCATTGTAAAGTCATTACAAGGACAATACGTGAATGCACTGCAAATGAGGGCAGACATTTTATCGATGACAAAGGTTAAAAACAATACAGAATCTGTTCAAACACAAGTACAGCGGACACAAAAGAGTGTACAAAAAGTCGTACAACAAGGAACTCAGCCAAAGACGAGGCAGGGCTACCGGAAGAAAAAGAAAAAGAGCCGTTGGATTGAAACCATGGTGATTGCAACAGCCATTGCTTCATTCTACATCCTTTATATTTTTCAAAAGTTACTTTAATTTTGAAACCTTACTCTTTTAAATCCGTATTAACGGAAAGGTATCGAGATGGTTTTGGATTGTTTTTTCCAAAGAGGACTTTCTCTTTGATACTTTATTGTTAAAAGTGGTAAGCTAATGGTAATCTTGAAAGATTAAAGATTTTTAAGGAAGAGGACATAATGTTAGAAGCAAAGGTAGCAGCCTTTCTTAACCATAATTCTTATTCGTTCAAAAACAAAAAAATGGTCGTCGGGGTTTCAGGTGGTCCTGATTCATTGGCCTTGCTGCATTTTCTTTGGGGGCAAAGGAAGACGTATCATTTCTCGATTGTTGCAGCGCATGTAGACCACATGTTTCGCGGCCAGGAATCATTCGAAGATGCATTATTTGTTAAGTCCTTTTGTCATCAAAATAACATACCCTTTGAAATGGCTCGAATTGATGTTCCTGAACTTTCCAAAAAAACAAAGAAAAGCTCACAAATTGCAGCTAGAGAAGCAAGGTATGGATTTTATAAAAATATAATGGAAAAATACAACTATCCCTATTTGGTGCTTGGTCATCATGGTGATGATCAAGTAGAGACGATTTTAATGAGGTTAACACGAGGCAGTTCAGGGACTGCGAGAGCAGGTATACCGTTTAAGCGTACCTTTGGTAGTGGTTTCCTTCTTCGTCCGTTTTTGGGTATAACAAAGACTGATATTGAATCCTATTGTCATAGGCATCATTTACAGCCAAGGATTGATCCTAGTAATGAGAAGGGAGTTTACAGCAGAAATCGATTTCGTAAGGTTGTACTTCCTTTTTTAAAATCAGAGAATCAAAATGTCCATGAACATTTCCAGAGGTTTAGTGAAGAATTAAACCAGGATGAAATTTTTCTTCAGGAATTAACTGTCCAGAAAATGAATACAGTAATGACTATAAGAAAAAAGGGCAAAATTACTATTGACAACAATCGTTTTCTTGAGATGCCTTTACCTTTACAAAGGAGAGGGATTCATCTAATATTAAACTATCTTTACAATGAAAAACCAGCATCACTTTCTGCACTACATACTGATCAAATCTTGTCCTTAGTTAAACATCCTCACCCGTCGGCAGCCCTTGATTTACCAAGTGGTTTAAAAGTAATCAAATCCTATGATTTCTTATCTTTCCAGTTTGAACTAATGACTGTAGAAAATTATTATTTTGAATTGAAAGAGCCAGGCGTGGTTGTGTTGCCATCAGGCACTATGATCAAAATGGTTGTTACTGACCAGTGCGAAATGGATTTGAATACTTGCTGTTTGCTTCTTGATGCAGACCAGTTTGTGTTCCCTATTAAGATTCGAACGAGGAGAATGGGGGACAGAATGACGTTGAAAGGCATGTCAGGCACGAAAAAATTAAAGGATATTTTTATTGATGGTAAAATTCCTATTCAGGACAGGGATAGTTGGCCTGTCATTACTGATGGAAATGACAATATTCTTTGGCTTCCTGGTTTAAAAAAATCATCATTCGAAGGTATTAAACATCCAGCAAGTCACTATATACTACTCACATATCAAAAGTAATGATTTTCTAGGGGGCACAATGATTATGAAGCAGGATATTGAAAAAGTTTTAATCACAGAAGAAGAAATTCAAGAAAAAATCAAGGATTTAGCGACTCAATTAACGGAAGAATATAGCGATCGTTTTCCGCTTGCAATTGGTGTCCTAAAGGGTGCGATGCCATTTATGGGAGATTTGCTAAAACGAATGGATTGCTATTTAGAAATGGACTTTATGGATGTATCAAGCTACGGTACTGGAATGGTATCATCCGGAGAAGTGAAAATTCTAAAGGACTTAGATACATCTGTTGAAGGAAGAGATATTCTCATCATTGAAGATATCATCGATAGTGGATTAACACTCAGTTACCTAGTGGACTTATTTCGTTACAGAAAAGCAAAGTCCATTAAGATTGTAACGCTGCTTGATAAACCGACTGGAAGAAAGAGCGCAATCCAAGCAGATTATGTTGGATTTATTGTTCCAGATGCATTTGTTGTGGGCTACGGTTTAGATTATATCGAAAAGTACCGGAATCTTCCATATATTGGAGTATTAAAACCTGAAGTATATAGCGATAACCTTTGAGAGATAGCTAACATAAAGGTATTCACGTATTAAGTTATACCCTGTTTAAAGAGTGATTTTCTTGAAATGGAATGATTTTCTATGATACTATTTAAAAATAGTTCGTTTATCGCGGGAGGAGGTAAGAGATGAATCGGATTTTCCGTAATACCATCTTTTATTTATTGATATTTTTAGTCATAATTGGCGTGGTAAGTTTCTTCAATGGAAGCAACGAACCGACTGATAACATTTCTTATGATAAGTTTGTTACGGCATTAGAAAATAATGAAGTAAAAACATTTTCAATGCAGCCTGAACGTGGAGTTTTTGAGGTAAGAGGTACATTCCAGGATGATGTAAATAAAGGTGCTAACTTCCTCACTTACGTTCCTAATAGTGAAATTATTCTAGAGCGTATTGATAGCGCAGGTTCTGAAGTTCAAGTGATGCCAGCTAAAGAAACAAGCGGATGGGTTACCTTCTTCACCTCCATTATTCCGTTTGTCATTATCTTTATTTTGTTTTTCTTTTTACTAAACCAAGCCCAAGGCGGCGGAAGCCGTGTCATGAATTTTGGAAAAAGCAAAGCGAAGCTTTACAACGATGATAAGAAAAAGGTTCGTTTTAAAGATGTTGCTGGTGCAGATGAGGAAAAACAGGAACTAGTTGAAGTAGTAGAATTTTTAAAGGACCCACGCAAATTTGCAGAGCTAGGTGCCCGTATTCCAAAAGGGGTACTACTAGTAGGTCCGCCGGGTACTGGTAAAACTTTACTTGCAAGGGCGACGGCAGGAGAAGCGGGTGTGCCATTCTTCTCAATCAGTGGTTCTGACTTCGTAGAGATGTTTGTCGGGGTAGGTGCATCCCGAGTTCGTGACTTATTTGAAAATGCTAAGAAAAATGCTCCATGTATTATTTTTATCGATGAAATTGATGCGGTAGGTCGTCAGCGTGGTGCTGGTCTAGGTGGCGGACATGATGAGCGTGAACAAACATTGAATCAATTACTAGTTGAAATGGATGGTTTTGGCGCAAATGAAGGAATTATTATCATTGCAGCAACAAACCGTGCCGATATACTTGACCCAGCATTATTACGTCCGGGTCGTTTTGACCGACAAATTACTGTTGACCGCCCAGATGTCATTGGCCGAGAAGCAGTACTTAAAGTACATGCCCGTAATAAACCATTAGATGAATCTGTTAACCTAAAGAATATTGCAATGCGTACCCCTGGTTTTTCAGGTGCAGACTTAGAGAATTTATTGAATGAAGCGGCTCTAGTTGCAGCTCGGACAAATAAAAAGAAAATCGATATGGAAGATATTGATGAAGCAACTGATCGAGTAATTGCTGGACCAGCAAAAAAGAGCAGGGTTATTTCCGAAAAAGAGCGTAACATTGTTGCTTTCCATGAAGGCGGTCATACCGTCATTGGTTTAGTATTAGATGAAGCTGATATGGTACACAAGGTTACAATTGTACCGCGTGGCCAGGCAGGCGGGTATGCGGTCATGCTTCCTCGAGAAGATCGTTATTTTATGACAAAGCCTGAACTGTTAGATAAGATAACCGGTTTATTAGGCGGACGCGTAGCAGAGGAAATTGTCTTTGGTGAAGTAAGTACAGGAGCACACAATGATTTCCAACGTGCGACAACTATTGCTCGCAAGATGGTAACTGAATATGGTATGAGCGATAAGCTGGGTCCATTACAGTTTGGTCAAGCACAAGGCGGTCAAGTATTCTTAGGTCGTGATTTGCATAATGAACAAAACTATTCAGATGCGATTGCTTATGAGATTGACTTAGAAATCCAAAGGATTATTAAAGAGTGTTATGAAAAGGCAAGAACAATCCTTACGGAAAATCGTGCTAAGTTAGATCTAATTGCCAAGACACTTTTAGAAGTAGAAACGCTTGTTGCTGAACAAATTAAATATTTGGTTGAACACGGTCATATGCCAGAGCCAACTCTAGCTTTGGAAAGTGTACCTATCGGACCGAAAAAAACTGATGATGTGAAAATAACAATCAATACCAAGAAGGAATCAGAAAATGATTCCAAGCCTTCTGAAGATGAAAATAAATAGTGATCTATGAAAAAAAGAGTGCTTCCGTGAAGCACTCTTTTTTCACGATTAATTATGTTATGATATGATATCTTCAGTGTAAAATATAGAAAACTAGGGTAAAGTGGTGATCATGTTGATTTTTGTATTTGATGTTGGTAACACCAATACGGTCTTAGGGGTATATAAAGGTGATGAGCTTAAACATCATTGGAGGGTAGAAACCCATAGAAATCGGACAGAAGATGAATTTGGAATGATTATAAAATCCTTGTTTGAAAACTCTGGATTGTCTTTTACCGATATAGATGGAATTATTATTTCTTCCGTTGTACCACCAATTATGTTTGCTTTAGAAAGAATGTGCAAAAAGTATTTCAATATTAATCCACTCGTCGTAGGACCTGGAATTAAAACAGGGCTCAATATAAAGTATGAAAATCCCAAAGAGGTTGGAGCAGACCGAATAGTTAATGCAGTAGCGGCCATCCATGAATATGGAAGCCCGCTGGTTATTGTTGATTTTGGTACAGCTACAACATACTGCTACATCAACGAACACAGGCAGTATATGGGTGGTGCAATTGCTCCAGGAATTGGAATTTCAACAGAGGCCCTTTATTCGAAGGCGGCTAAACTGCCTAGAATTGAGATTACACGACCAGAAGGAGTAATTGGAAAAAATACAGTATCTGCCATGCAGGCTGGGATTGTTTATGGTTATGTTGGTCAAGTTGAGGGAATTGTCAAACGGATTATGGACCAAAGTGAAGAAAAACCTAAAGTGATTGCGACTGGGGGGTTATCAAGCTTAATTGCCCAAGAGTCTACTTTGATTGATGTTGTCGATCCCTTTTTAACTTTAAAAGGGTTACAGTTAATCTATAAACGAAATATGGACATGATAAGAAATGGATGAACTTTCTCAGCTCAGCAGGTAATAAGGCTGAGCTGAAGGTATTACTAGAAAATGGGACTCTTGAAAGGAGCTATACAATGAAGGATTATTTGGTTAAGGCACTAGCCCATGATGGACAGATTAGGGCCTATGCCGTTCGGACAACCGAAATTGTATCAGAAGCACAACGCCGACATCAGACGTGGAGAGTAGCTTCAGCAGCACTGGGGAGGTCACTAACTGCAGGTGTAATGATGGGTGCTATGCTGAAGGGTGAAGATAAACTAACGATAAAAATTA
This sequence comes from Bacillus sp. MRMR6, assembly GCF_001940785.1. GTDB lineage: Bacteria > Bacillota > Bacilli > Bacillales > Cytobacillaceae > Neobacillus. The sequence goes on along the minus strand of NZ_MSLS01000036.1, from coordinate 7,951 downwards.
ACGGCGGCGGTCCCATCGGTGTCATCTTGGTTGACAGCAATGCAAAAGGTGAAGTTCGAGGTTATGTTTCAAATCCCCACGTTGATTTCGAAGCTAACGAACATGGGAAACTTGATGTAAGGCGAGCAGTAGGAACAGAAGGTTCTTTAACTGTAGTAAAGGATTTAGGTCTTCGCGATTTCTTTTCCGGTCAAGTGCCAATTGTTTCAGGTGAGCTTGGTGAAGACTTTACATACTATTTTGCTACTTCTGAGCAGTTACCTTCTTCAGTTGGAGTAGGTGTTTTAGTGAATCCAGACGACACGATCCTGGCTGCAGGCGGTTTTATTTTTCAATTGATGCCGGGGATTGAAGAGCAAACAATCACAAAGATAGAGGAACGGTTAAAAACGATCGCACCTATTTCGAAGTTAATTCAGAAGGGATTAACACCTGAAGAAATCTTAGAGGAACTGTTCGGCAAAGAACAGGTGAATGTGCTTGAAACGATGCCGGTACAGTTTAAATGTGTTTGTTCTAAAGAGCGATTTGCGGACGCAATTATCAGCTTAGGAACGTCCGAAATAGACGATATGATTACTGAAGATGGCCAGGCAGAAGCACATTGTCATTTTTGTAATGAAAAGTACTTATTTACGAGAGAAGAATTAGAAGAACTAAAAAATGAGGCCAACTAATAAATCTGGGGGGAGGCAATTGAGGAGGAAGCAGCTTTGGTTGATGATTGCAGCGTTAATCACTCTTAATTGTTTAACGGTTGCCTATTTCCTTTCAAAGGAGAATGAGTTAGCCAACTTTGCGGTTACGGAAGATGTTGTTGCAACAGTGGGGAAAGGTAAAATTTCTAGACAAGAATGGCTTAATGAATTAGAGACTCGATATGGGAAAGATGTATTGAAGGATATGATTGATCAAAAAGTCGTCTTAGAAATGGCGATGAAATATAAGATTGAGATTTCAGAAGAGGACATTGAACGAGAATATCGACTACTTCAAACGCGCTATAGTTCCTTTAATGAGCTTAAGAGTATAAGTGAAAATCGCTGGAAAGAGCAAATTCGAAATAGTCTATTAAAAGAGGAAATCCTTACTAAGGATGTTGTTGTTTCTGATAAGGAATTGAAGGCCTACTATGAGAAAAACAAGGAACTGTTTAATATCCCAACCACCTTCCATCTTTCCCATCTTATTGTAAAAACAAAATCGGAGGCAGAAACTGCTTTAAAGGAGTTATCTGAGGGATCTAGTTTTGCAGTACTTGCGATGGAACGTTCAATTGAAGAGTTTTCAGCTAATGAGGGCGGAGACATCGGGTATCTTGTCGAAGAAGATGAAAGATATCCGGCTGAATATATCCAAGCTGTTAAGAAGTTAGCCGACGGGGAATGGAGTGGACCGATTAAAGTGGAACAAGGCTATGCGATTATTCTCTTAGAAGGCAAAATCAAAGGGAAGGATTATTCCTTTGAGGAGGTAAAGCAGCCCATTCGCCGTCAAATAGCAATTGAACAAATGAAAACCTCTGCTACAACAGAGGTTTTCTGGGAAGAAGTGAAGGTCGATTGGTTTTATGGAACAAAAAAGGAATAACTTATTAATAAAATTTGGAATAAAAACATGAAAATAATTGACAAAACAGGCAGGTAACTGATAAATTCATTATAATACCAATAAAAATACTCGGAATAAGAGGTGCTGTATAATGGCTCGTGTTGCAAATTCTGTAGCCGAATTAGTCGGCCAAACCCCTATTGTCAAGTTAAACAGATTAGTAGATGAAAACAGTGCAGAAGTATACTTAAAGCTTGAGTACTTCAACCCTGGAAGCAGCGTAAAGGATCGGATTGCGTTAGCGATGGTTGAAGCCGCAGAGGAAAAAGGATTAATTAAGCCAGGCGTCGATACGATTATTGAACCTACTAGCGGAAATACAGGAATTGGACTTGCTATGATTGCTGCAGCAAAAGGATATAAGGCAATCTTTGTAATGCCTGAGACCATGAGTATGGAAAGAAGAAATCTACTTCGTGCATATGGAGCAGAGCTTGTATTAACTCCAGGCCCTGAAGGTATGAAGGGAGCCATTGCCCGCGCTGAAGAATTATCAAAAGAAAAAGGCTTTTTCATGCCTCAGCAATTTAAAAACGAAGCAAATCCTGAGGTCCACCGCAGAACAACTGGTAAGGAAATTGTAGAACAAATGGATGCTCTTGATGCTTTTGTATCAGGTATTGGAACAGGTGGAACCATTACAGGTGCTGGTGAAGTGCTTCGCGAGAATTTTTCTAATGTTAAAATTTATGCGGTAGAGCCAACAGATTCTCCTGTATTATCAGGTGGAAATCCAGGACCGCATAAGATTCAAGGAATTGGCGCTGGATTCGTTCCAGATATTTTGAATACAGATATCTATGATGAAGTGATTCAAGTTAGTAATGATCAAGCTTTTGAATATGCACGTCGTGCAGCAAAAGAAGAAGGGATTCTTGGTGGAATTTCTTCAGGTGCAGCTATTTATGCAGCGTTAAAGGTTGCTAAGGAATTAGGTAAAGGTAAAAAAGTATTAGCAGTTATTCCAAGTAACGGCGAACGCTACCTAAGCACACCACTTTATCAATTTGAAAATTAATCTATAGTTATAGAGGTGATGGCTCCGTTGGGCATAAGCCTCTTTTTTTTTGCTTTGAAAATGTTTTTTCTTGTATGATGTAAGGAGTGTAAAACTGTATGGGTTTTTTAGGAGGTTTATAAATGCCAGAAGCATTTGAAGGTAAAATTCAGTGTGGTCCATATACATTAGAGTTAAATAGAAAAACAATAATAATGGGGATATTGAATACTACCCCTGATTCATTTTCAGATGGCGGAAAATTTAATCATGTTGACAAAGCAATTTTACGCGCCAAAGAAATGGTAGCAAATGGAGCAGATATCATTGATGTGGGAGGAGAGTCAACACGTCCTGGCTCTGCTAAAATATCGGCAGATGAAGAGCTGGAAAGAGTTATTCCTGTAATCCAGGCGATTGCCCGACATGTACATGTTCCAATTTCGATTGATACGTATAAATCAGAGGTTGCGAAACAAGCGGTAGAAGCTGGTGCGCATTTAATTAATGATGTTTGGGGTGCTAAGGCGGATGATAAAATGGCAAGTGTTGCAGCAGAAAAAAGTGTACCAATCATCTTAATGCATAATCGCCCAGAGCGGAATTACAACTTGTTTTTGAGAGATGTGTTAAATGACCTTTACGAGAGCATTCAAATAGCAAAAAGAGCCGGTGTTAAGGATGAAAATATAATTTTAGACCCTGGCATAGGTTTTGCAAAGGACTACAATGAAAATATTCAAATGATGCAAAACCTGCAAGTGTTAACTTCGCTGGGGTATCCTGTACTCTTAGCTACATCAAGGAAAAGTATGATTGGACAGGCTCTAGAATTACCGGTTACTGAGAGAATGGAAGGAACAGGTGCATCTGTTTGTTACGGAATTCATCAGGGCTGTCAAATGATTCGAGTCCATGATGTGAAGGAAATGAGCAGAATGGCAAGAATGATGGATGCGCTAATGGGGAAAGGAGCTCACAATGGATAAAATTTATGTTAATAATATGCAATTTTATGGCTATCATGGTGTGTTTCCTGAAGAAAATCGCCTTGGCCAACGCTTCAATGTTGATTTATCTATTTCCTTGGATTTGAAAAAAGCGGGCAATTCAGATGAGTTAGAGCACTCTGTAAATTATGGTGAACTATTTAATGTATGCAAAGGGATTGTTGAGGGAAAGCCGTATAAGCTTGTAGAGGCAGTTGCAGAAAATATTGCAACAACGGTTTTACGCCAATTCAGCCTTGTAACAGATGTGACTGTAAAAGTAATTAAGCCTGATCCTCCGATACCGGGTCATTATCAGTCTGTTGCAGTAGAAATTACAAGGAGTAGATAAAATTGGGAAATAAAGCATATATTGCCCTTGGATCGAATATGGAAAGCCGCTATGATTATCTTTTGAGCGCTCTCCAACAGTTGCAAATGCATCCTTGTATAGAATTAGTAAATATTTCCTCTATATATGAAACTGATCCGGTTGGATATGAGGATCAAGATTTATTTTTAAATATGGTTGTTGAGATAAATACTGAGCTTGATGCTTTTGAATTGTTAGAAGTGTGTTTAAATATCGAGCTGAAACTTGGGAGAAAAAGGGAATTTAAGTGGGGGCCAAGAACAATAGACCTTGACATTCTGCTTTATAACCAAGAAAATATTGAATCAGAGAACTTAATCGTTCCTCACCCTCGGATAAAGGAACGTGCTTTTGTCGTTATCCCTCTTTTAGAAATCAATCATGATATAATCATTCCGCCTGAAGGAAAGCCTCTTTCCTTTTGGCTGGATGAATTACCTAACCAAGACCAAAAAGGAGTTCGGATATGGAAGCGGAAAAATGGGGAAGACGTATTCGTGCCTATCGAAAGCTAAAAGGATATACACAGGAAAGCTTTGCAAAGGTACTAGGTGTTTCAGTTTCAATAATAGGGGAGATCGAAAGAGGAAATCGTCTGCCTACAGGCGATTTACTAGTTAGAATTGGTCAAACCTTAAATATTAGCGTTGAGGAGCTTACTCCCTCAAAAGAAAAATAGAATAGGCGGTATTTTGGATGTTAAAAATCGGCGATATTCAGATGAAGAATCAAGTCGTATTAGCACCAATGGCTGGTGTATGCAACTCGGCGTTCCGTTTAACGGTAAAAGAGTTTGGCGCTGGCTTAGTTTGTGCTGAAATGGTTAGTGATAAAGGCATTGTCTTGAAAAATGAAAAGACAATGAATATGTTATATATTGATGAACGTGAAAAACCGTTGAGCCTGCAAATCTTTGGCGGGGTAAAAGAAACCCTTGTTAAAGCAGCACAATTTGTTGATAAAAATACAAATGCAGATATTATTGATATTAATATGGGTTGTCCTGTACCGAAAATAACAAAATGTGATGCTGGTGCTAAATGGCTACTTGATCCTAATAAAATCTACGAGATGGTTTCAGCGGTAGTAGCTGCAGTGGAAAAACCAGTTACCGTAAAAATGCGGATGGGCTGGGATGAGGACCATATTTATGCTGTTAAAAATGCTCAAGCTGTTGAACGTGCAGGAGGAAAAGCTGTTGCATTACATGGCCGTACCCGTGTCCAAATGTATGAAGGTACAGCGAACTGGGATATTATTAAGGAAGTAAAACAGTCAGTTAATATTCCGATCATTGGTAATGGCGATGTTCAGACGCCTCAGGATGCAAAGAGAATGTTAGAAGAAACTGGTGTGGATGGTGTTATGATAGGCCGGGCTGCTCTTGGAAACCCATGGATGATTTATCGTACGGTTCAGTATCTTGAAACGGGGAAGTTACTCGGGGATCCATCAGTGCGTGAAAAGATAGATGTATGCATCTTACACCTAGATCGACTAATCGCACTTAAAAATGAGGATATAGCTGTAAGAGAAATGCGGAAGCATGCTGCCTGGTATTTAAAAGGCGTACGCGGCAATGCTAAGGCAAGACATGGCATCAATGAGTGTAATACTCGTGACCAGTTAGTTAACTTATTACATGACTTAGTTCTTGAAGCAGAAGAGAAGGAAAGTCAAGCAATAGTAGGCTAGATTTGACAGATTGACACTCGTTTTCTATAATATGCTTGTTTAAACAATCGACTGCCAGTGAATAACTGGCAGTTTTTATTTATTATCCTTTTTTGATGTCTGAATTCTCAACTTTGTGTAAAATAATAAAGTATGTAGAAAAAGGTTCGCAGGCTAGAATAGCGATTTACATAATAAGATATAAATTGGAGTTGATCAGGGATGAATCACGAAGAATTAAATGACCAATTACGCGTCAGACGTGAAAAGATGAGTACGATGCGCGAAAAAGGTTTGGATCCGTTTGGCAAACGATTTGACCGTACTCATAGTATTAAAGAGTTAGTAGAGCAGTTCAGTGACTTAGAAAAAGAAGAATTAGAAGCGAAAAACGTTGAAGTTGCCCTCGCAGGCCGCATTATGACGAAGCGTGGGAAAGGGAAGGCGGGATTCGCTAATATACAGGATATTACCGGACAAATCCAGGTTTATGTTAGACAAGACACTGTTGGTGAAGAATCCTATGGAATTTTTGATTCTGCTGATTTAGGTGATATCGTTGCAGTTAGCGGCACCTTGTTTAAAACAAAAGTGGGAGAACTTTCTGTGAAGGTTCAAGATTTTGTCTTTTTAACAAAGGCGTTGCGTCCATTACCTGATAAATTTCATGGATTAAAAGATGTTGAACAACGGTACCGCCAACGTTATTTAGATTTAATAATGAGCCAGGAGAGTAAGGAAACGTTTATTACTCGCAGCAGAATTATCCAGTCGATGCGCCGCTACCTAGATGACCATGGTTACTTGGAAGTAGAAACACCTATGATGCACGCTATTGCTGGTGGAGCATCAGCAAGACCTTTTATTACACATCATAATGCATTGGACATGCAGCTTTTTATGAGGATTGCTATTGAACTTCATTTGAAGCGTCTAATAGTAGGTGGACTTGAGAAGGTATATGAAATCGGCAGAGTATTTAGAAATGAAGGTGTATCCACACGTCATAATCCGGAGTTCACCATGATTGAACTTTATGAGGCATATGCTGACTATCGTGACATCATGAGCCTAACTGAGAATCTAATTGCTCATATTTCTCAAGAAGTACTTGGAACAACTACTGTTCAATACGGAGAATATGAAGTAGACCTTAAGCCTGAGTGGAAGAGGCTTCATATGGTAGATGGGATTAAAGAATATACTGGTGTTGACTTCTGGAAGGAAATGAGTGTGGATGAAGCACGAAATCTTGCAAAAGAACATAACGTAGAAATTAACGATCATATGCTTTATGGTCATATTGTAAATGAGTTCTTTGAGCAAAAGGTTGAGGAAAAATTGATTCAGCCAACATTTATCTACGGTCATCCGGTTGAGATTTCACCACTTGCAAAGAAAAATGACGAAGACCCAAGATTCACGGATCGCTTTGAGTTATTTATTGTAGCTCGTGAGCATGCCAATGCCTTTACTGAATTAAATGATCCAATAGATCAGAGAGAGCGTTTTGAAGCACAATTGAAAGAACGTGAGCAAGGTAATGATGAAGCACATCTGATGGATGATGACTTTATTGAAGCGTTAGAATATGGTATGCCTCCTACAGGTGGGTTAGGAATTGGTATTGACCGCATCGTAATGCTGCTAACCAATTCTCCATCAATTCGTGACGTTCTCTTATTTCCATTAATGCGTCACCGTTAACTAAAAGCACCGGGTAACCGGTGCTTTTCCTATATGATATGGCTTAATAATTGCTATATTGATATATAGGATAAAAATCACAAAAAAACTATTGCACTGTATGTCCAATGGTGGTATATTAATATCTGTTGTTGCGAAACACGATTCGCTGACAGCGAAAACTTTTTAAAAAAGTTATTGACTCAAGGTTAATAACTTGGTATGATAATAAAGTCGTTTTAAGGCGATGTAATAGTTTGCTCTTTGAAAACTAAACAAACAAAAATGTCAACAAACAATTTTTTTCGTTTCTTAACTGAAACGAAGCCAACGTAACAAATGAGCTATATCAACTTTCATGGAGAGTTTGATCCTGGCTCAGGACGAACGCTGGCGGCGTGCCTAATACATGCAAGTCGAGCGAATCTTGAGGTGCTTGCACCTCTTGGTTAGCGGCGGACGGGTGAGTAACACGTGGGCAACCTGCCTGTAAGACTGGGATAACATCGGGAAACCGATGCTAATACCGGATAATCCTTTTCCTCTCATGAGGGAAAGCTGAAAGTCGGCTTCTCGCTGACACTTACAGATGGGCCCGCGGCGCATTAGCTAGTTGGTGAG
>NZ_MSLS01000035.1 GCF_001940785.1 Bacillus sp. MRMR6 | reverse complement strand
TATCCGTCGTGGGCGCAGGAAATTTGAGAGGAGCTGTCCTTAGTACGAGAGGACCGGGATGGACGCACCGCTGGTGTACCAGTTGTCTTGCCAAAGGCATCGCTGGGTAGCTATGTGCGGACGGGATAAGTGCTGAAAGCATCTAAGCATGAAGCCCCCCTCRAGATGAGATTTCCCATAGCGCAAGCTAGTAAGAACCCTGAAAGATGATCAGGTTGATAGGTCAGAGGTGGAAGCGCGGTGACGTGTGGAGCTGACTGATACTAATCGTTCGAGGACTTAACCAAATAGAAAAGCGTAGGCGACTGTTCAACTCTGAGAGGCGTTGGAGGGCCGGCACTACAAATCCTTCACTTTGGATTTGTAGAGACGGTCCGAAGAGTTAGAAGCCGAAGCTGGACAAAACATAGCAATATGAGTAAGGTGAACTCGGTTTAACAAAACTTCTTCTACATTATCTAGTTTTGAGGGAATGAAATTTTAAAAAATTTCCTCTTGAAAAATACAAAAAAGACATTATAATAAAATAGTGTCAACAAATCAGTCTGGTAATTAAGGCGAGAAGGTCACACCCGTTCCCATACCGAACACGGAAGTTAAGCTTCTCAGCGCCGATGGTAGTTGGGACAAGCGTCCCTGTGAGAGTAGGACGTTGCCAGGCTGTTATATTATTCCGCAGTAGCTCAGTGGTAGAGCTATCGGCTGTTAACCGATCGGTCGTAGGTTCGAGTCCTACCTGCGGAGCCATTTTTAACTTAAAAGTTAAATTAGCTATGCTTCCATAGCTCAGTAGGTAGAGCACTTCCATGGTAAGGAAGAGGTCAGCGGTTCGAGCCCGCTTGGAAGCTTACCTATATTATATATCGGCCCCTTGGTCAAGTGGTTAAGACACCTCCCTTTCACGGAGGTAACACGGGTTCGAATCCCGTAGGGGTCACCATTTATTCTGTGGAGGATTAGCTCAGCTGGGAGAGCATCTGCCTTACAAGCAGAGGGTCGGCGGTTCGAGCCCGTCATCCTCCACCATATAATTTAGTGCCGGGGTAGCTCAATTGGTAGAGCACGCCCGAATAAGCTTCCTGAATATACTTCAGCAAACCGAACGAGTTGCATCTTGAATAAGCTTTCTGAGTTCGGGTTGACGATAACATTTCTGGGGATAACAATTTATATTTATTTTAAACCTATGCCGGGGTAGCTCAATTGGTAGAGCAACTGACTTGTAATCAGTAGGTTGGGGGTTCAAGTCCTCTCGCCGGCACCATCTTTTTTTATTTAATGTGGAGGGGTAGCGAAGTGGCTAAACGCGGCGGACTGTAAATCCGCTCCCTCCGGGTTCGGCGGTTCGAATCCGTCCCCCTCCACCATGTATATTTACCGAATATCTGGACAAACTAAAAGTTGTCTATAACATTGGGCTATAGCCAAGCGGTAAGGCATCGCACTTTGACTGCGACATGCGTTGGTTCAAATCCAGCTAGCCCAGCCAAGAGCCATTAGCTCAGTTGGTAGAGCATCTGACTTTTAATCAGAGGGTCGAAGGTTCGAATCCTTCATGGCTCATCATTTTCTATAATATTGACCCACAGAATCTTTTATTCTTCGGGTCTTTGTTTATGAAATGCGGAAGTAGTTCAGTGGTAGAACACCACCTTGCCAAGGTGGGGGTCGCGGGTTCAAATCCCGTCTTCCGCTCCATTATGCTACTTGTTATATTTCAATCTTGTTATACTATAATGGGGCCTTAGCTCAGCTGGGAGAGCGCCTGCTTTGCACGCAGGAGGTCAGCGGTTCGATCCCGCTAGGCTCCACCATACACTACATAATTTATTTGCCTTAAATCATTTTCGATTTAAGGCTTTTTTTATTTTATCTCGTATATATATACAGGATTTTGTCGAGTTGAGTCATTTGTCTGAAAGCGGTTAAAATATATATATAAAGGGATTAGGGGGATGAGATAAAGATGAAGAAGCTATCGATTATTGGTATGCCGATGGATTTGGGTCAAATGAGACGTGGTGTTGATATGGGACCAAGTGCGATTCGCTATGCTGGGATTAATGAAAGGTTAAAACCATTATTTGATGAGATTCATGACTTAGGGGATATTCCGATTGGCAGACCTGAGGTAGCAGTTGATAAGGAGTCAAATTTGCGTAATTTGGACCTCGTCGCTGAAAAAAGTACCCTTCTTGCAGAAAAAGTAGATGAAGTAATACAATCTGGTTCCTTTCCGCTAGTATTAGGCGGCGACCATAGTATTGCAATAGGCACCTTAGCAGGTGTCTCAAATCATTATCAAAATCTTGGCGTCATATGGTATGATGCACATGGTGATTTGAATACAGCTGAAACCTCTCCTTCCGGGAATATACATGGTATGCCTTTAGCTGCTAGTCTTGGATTAGGACATCCTATGTTAACTGAGATTGGCGGATATACACCTAAAGTGAAACCAGAAAATATTGTTATAATTGGAGCCAGGTCGTTAGATGAAGGTGAGAAGAACTTAATTAAGGAAATCGGACTTAAGGTGTATACGATGCATGAGATTGATCGCTTAGGCATGGCTAAAGTGATGGAGGAAACGATTTCATATTTAAAGGAACGAACGGATGGTGTACATTTATCTTTAGATTTGGATGGCCTGGATCCAAATGATGCTCCTGGTGTTGGTACACCTGTAATTGGTGGAATCAGTTATCGGGAAAGTCATCTAGCAATGGAAATGCTTGAGGAAGCTCAAATTATTACTTCTGCTGAATTTGTCGAGGTTAACCCAATTTTAGATGATAAGAATAAGACTGCGACTATAGCAGTTGGCCTAATGGGTTCTTTATTTGGAGAAAAACTATTATAGTGTTGGGGTAACAGCAGCTGGATAAACGGCTGCTGTTTTTATTTCTTATTAAAACTTTAAGCTGGTTTTATAACAAATTGCCTAATTTTTGTTAATATAAAAAGTGATGATAAGTTTTTAATGTTAAAATGAAACTTTTACTATAATTTAATCGTAGGATTGTATAGCTATATTGGAGCTGAGGAAATTAAATGGAAGCGATTATCAAGAAAAGAATAAAACAGGTAATTAAAGGCGATCAGGATGCATTTGCTGATATTGTTGAAATATATAAAAACAGTATTTTTCAACTTGCTTTCAGGATGCTAGGAAATCGTCATGAGGCAGAAGATATCGCACAAGAGGCTTTTATCCGTGCATACACAAATATTAATTCTTTCAATCAAGATTTAAAATTTTCTACCTGGCTTTTTCGAATTGCAACCAACTTATGTATCGATAGAATTAGAAAGAAAAAACCTGACTACTATCTAGATGCTGAAGTCTCAGGTACAGAGGGACTAACGATGTATTCTCAACTGCCCTCTAAGACTCCATTACCCGAAAAAGAATTAGAAAGCTTGGAGCTAAAGGACACAGTTCATAAGGAAATAATGAAACTGCCTGAAAAATACCGATCTGTTATTGTTTTGAAATATATTGAAGAGCTATCTTTAAATGAAATAAGTGAGATACTCGAAATGCCCCTTGGAACAGTTAAAACAAGGATTCATCGAGGGCGAGAAGCTTTACGACAACAATTACGCTATGTTTGATAAAGAGGTGAAAACGTTGAAGTGTTCAGTAGAAATCGTTGAGTTAATGCATACGTATTTAGACGAAGAAATTGATCCAAAAAGTGAGATGGTTTTAAGAGAGCATCTTCATAGTTGTAAGGAATGTGAAGAGTTATTTAATGAATTAAAACGGACGATTGCCCTTGTTAAAGGGACAACAAGTATTCAGGCTCCTGAAAACTTTACAGCAAATGTAATGGCGCTTCTTCCGAAAGAAAAGAAAAAGGTTGGATTCCAGAGATGGATGAGAAATCACCCGCTTATTGCGGCTGCATCACTTTTCCTAGTATTGATGATTGGAAGTGTTTTTTCTACTTGGAATCAAGAAAATGATTTTTCTGTTTCAAAACAAGAAAATCTAATCGTCCAAAACAATATTGTCATCGTCCCTGAAGGAGAAGTAGTGAAGGGAGACGTTATTGTACGAAATGGCACGCTGAAAATTGAAGGAGAAGTTCAGGGGAATGTTACTGTTATTAATGGTGAACAATACACAGCTTCAGCTGGTAAGGTAACTGGGAAAATTGAAGAGGTGAACGAAGTCTTTGATTGGATTTGGTTTCATATAAAAAAGACAGCCTATGATGTTTTCAATGTTTTTGAAAAGCATGAAGAGAATAATTGAAGTCACTCTCAAAACGAGTGATTTCTTTTTTGCTGTGAAGGGCTTGAAAGCAGTTTCTTTAATGGCTTTTATTGAAGACATTTGATAAATGATATCTAAAAAGGGAACATATACTAAGTACTAATTCAATTTATGATATAATAAATAAGTTATCATCTATTAATCATTTTTATTTACTTATATGCGAAACTACGGAGGAATAACAATGCCGTTTGAAGATTTCACGTTATGGAAGTACTTAGCTAGTATTGTTGATATTCTCCTTGTATGGTATGTCATATATAAACTGATTAATCTTATAAAAGGTACAAAGGCTGTCCAATTATTAAAGGGGATCTTTGTTATCCTTTTAGTGCGGGTTATCAGTGCATTGCTCGGTCTAAATACATTAGGCTGGATTATGCAGCAGACCATAAATTGGGGATTTCTTGCGATTATTATTATCTTCCAGCCTGAGCTGAGAAGAGCACTTGAGCAATTAGGAAGAGGCCGTTTCTTTTCGAGAAGCAGCAGTCCAGATGATGAGGACCAGGAGAAAACGGTTGAAGCAATCGTAAAAGCTACTGATTATATGGCAAAGCGGAGAATAGGTGCCTTGATCTCGATTGAGCGAGAAACAGGAATGAGTGATTATATTGAAACTGGAATTGGTTTAGACGCCAAGGTTTCTTCAGAACTGCTCATCAATATCTTTATTCCAAATACACCGCTGCATGATGGTGCCGTTATTCTTCAGAAAAATAGCGTGGCGGCTGCTGCATGTTATTTACCTCTATCTGAGAGTCCTTTTATTTCAAAGGAACTCGGAACAAGACACCGTGCAGCATTGGGTATTAGTGAAGTAACGGATAGCATTACCGTAGTAGTTTCAGAAGAGACGGGAAATATATCCTTAACTAAAAATGGCGAGCTCCATCGGGACCTAACATTAAATGCCTATAAAGAGCTATTGACCGATGAGTTAGTGACAACCAACAAAGTAAAACCAGCTTCTTCAGCTCGTTGGAACTGGAGGGGAAAGAATAATGGATAAACTTATGGATAATCCGTGGTTCATCAAAATGCTTGCTTTACTATTGGCGGTACTCCTATATACATCTGTTTTAAATTCCGATGATAAAGCAACAAGCATTAATATACCAGGAGAGACTTCAACAGCAACTATAGAAGAGGTTCCAGTAAAAGCATATTATGACATCGATAATCTAGTCGTAACTGGAATTCCTGAAACAGTTGAGGTGACCATTAAAGGACCAATGCCACATGTCCAATCTGCAAAGACATTAAGAAATTTTGAAGTTTTTGTTGATTTAACAGATGCAGAAATAGGAAATAAAAAGGTGAAGTTTGAGATTAGGGACTTATCTGATAAGGTAAAGGCAACGATTAATCCTGAGTCAGTAAGTGTTTCCATTCAAGAAAAAGTAACCAAGGAATTTAAAGTAGAAGCTGAATTTAACACGAGTATGATTGAAGAAGGCTATGCTGCTGGGCAGGCTACAGTAGAACCTAATAAGGTAAAGATTACCGGAGCAAAAAATGTAGTTGACCAAATTACATACGTGAAAGCGACAATTGACAACAAAGATTCTATTAATCAAACCATAACACAAGAAGCCCAAGTTCAAGTATTGGACAAAGAGTTAAATAAACTAGCGGTTCTGATTGAACCTGAAACGGTAAAAGTCACAATCCCAATTAAGGCAACTAACAAAACGGTTCCCATCAATGTAGTAGAAAAAGGTACAACGCCTGATGGAATCATGATTGATTCGATTAATCTTGATATTAGGGAAGCGATCATTACAGGGACTGAAGAGGTTTTAAAGGAAACAGATAATGTACGAGTTGAAGTTGATTTAAGTAAAATTACGGAGAATACCACACTTGAGTTGCCTGTTATTATTCCGAATGGAATTACTAAGGTAAATCCGCAAACCGTCAAGGCAACGGTTACTATAAAGAAACAAGAAGAAGAAAAAACGGTCTCAGGTATCCCCATTAACATACGTGGGTTAGACGAACCATATGATGCTGTGGTTAATGACCCTGTAAATCGTACAATTAGTCTAGTTATTAATGGACCGAGTGGTACAGTAACGGGATTAAGCCCTGAGGACTTTAGGATTTTTATTGATTTATCTGGACTAGCAGAAGGTAGTCATGATGTAAATATTCAAGTAGAAGGGCCTCCAGATGTGACATGGAAACCCGATAAATCGTCAGCGAAAATTACAATTTCAAGAGACAACGTATAAGACACAGCAATTCACTTGATAAGGAGCGATTTTGATAATGGGAAAATATTTTGGAACAGACGGCGTCCGCGGTGTTGCAAATAGTGAACTAACACCTGAACTGGCATTTAAATTAGGGCGTTTTGGAGGCTTCGTTTTAACAAAGGATAAAGATCGGCCTAAGGTATTAATCGGCCGAGATACACGTGTCTCTGGGCATATGCTTGAAGGAGCTCTTGTGGCGGGTTTACTATCGATTGGAGCGGAGGTTATGCGCCTTGGTGTTATTTCAACTCCAGGTGTTTCTTATCTTACTAAAGCAATGGGGGCACAAGCAGGCGTTATGATCTCAGCCTCACATAATCCTGTTGCAGATAATGGAATTAAGTTCTTTGGGCCGGATGGATTCAAGCTCTCCGATGAGCAAGAGAATGAAATCGAAACGCTTATTGATCAAGAAAAAGACCAGTTACCACGTCCTGTAGGAGAATCGCTTGGACAGGTCATGGATTATTTTGAAGGCGGTCAGAAGTACCTTCAATATTTGAAGAATACAGTGGACGAAGATTTTTCTGGGATTCACATTGCATTAGATTGTGCACATGGTGCAACCTCTTCTCTTGCTACTCATTTGTTTGCTGATTTAGATGCTGATATTTCAGTTATGGGTGCGTCACCTAATGGCATTAATATTAATGCAGGAGTAGGCTCTACCCATCCTGAAGCGCTTGCGGCAATGGTAAAAGACAAAGGTGCGGATGTAGGTTTATCCTTTGATGGTGACGGTGACCGTTTGATTGCCATAGATGAAAAAGGAAATATCATTGATGGTGATCAAATCATGTACATATGTGGAAAGTACATGAAGGAACACGGCAGGCTAAAGCATAGCACTGTTGTTTCTACCGTTATGAGTAACCTTGGTTTTTATAAAGGCCTAGAAGCTCATGGAATTCATAGTGTACCAACAGCGGTGGGTGACCGTTATGTGGTGGAAGAAATGAAGAAGAGCGGGTACAATCTTGGTGGAGAACAGTCTGGCCATATTATCTTCTTAGATTATAATACGACTGGTGATGGATTATTAACAGGCTTGCAGTTAGTGAATATTATGAAGATAACACAAAAGACATTGTCTGAACTGGCTGGAGAAATGAAAAAATTTCCACAGAAACTAGTCAATGTTAGAGTGATAGATAAACATCATGTAACGGATAATGAAAAGGTCAGCGAAGTAATCGCTCAGGTTGAGGCAGAAATGAATGGGAATGGAAGAATCCTTGTCCGTCCATCAGGGACAGAGCCACTTGTCCGCGTCATGGCTGAAGCTCCTACTGAGGAACTATGTGCGGCATATGTTGACCGCATTGTTAGTGTGGTAAAAGCAGAAATGGAATTAAAAGAAGAATAGTCTATTGGTGTGCATAAGGGAACTATTTCTTTCTCTTATGCATATTTTATTATGTGTGAATTGTAAATCAGATGGAAATTTTCTACGTTTATTACACAATTGGTTGACGAATTCCAGTTCATCATGTAATATTAATTTGCTTTACTCTTCATATAGAAAGCCTGAAAGGAGGATAGAAAAAAAGTATCTAAAAGCGCCTGAACTAACCAGTGTGGGTTAGTTGACGAGGAGGAGGGTTATCGAATGTTCGGCGGATACCTCCCGGTTGAACGCACAACCGTAAGTTTCTTCTTTAAAACATTGAGGCAACTCACTGCACAAAGAGAGGAAAATGCGCATACTAACTAATGTAAGACGAAGGTATAGACAGATACCTAAATTACACCAAAACAGAGATAAGGGGGCAAGTACGCCTCCAAAGCCTTCTGGCCCCCTGATTGTAGGGAGGAAAAAGAAAAATGTGTGGAATTGTTGGATATATTGGAAATAACGACACGAAAGAAATTTTATTAAAAGGCTTAGAAAAGCTTGAATATAGAGGCTATGATTCAGCTGGTATCGCTGTGAAAAACGAGAACGGCGTTCATGTGTTTAAAGAAAAAGGCCGTATTGCAGATCTACGTGCCATTGTGGATGAGGATGTTATGGCTAACATCGGAATTGGCCATACACGCTGGGCAACTCACGGAGTACCAAGTAAGATTAATTCGCATCCGCACCAAAGTGCATCTGGCCGTTTTACACTCGTTCATAACGGTGTAATAGAGAACTATGATTTATTAAAACGCGAATATTTAGCGGATGTAAATTTCGTTAGTGAAACAGATACAGAAGTTATTGTTCAAATGATCGAGCTATTTGTTAACGAGGGCATGGAAGTGGTTGAAGCGTTCAAAAAAACACTTACACTTTTACACGGTTCTTATGCTCTTGCATTATTAGATGAACAAAATAACGAAACTATTTTGGTTGCAAAAAATAAGAGCCCATTACTTGTTGGTTTAGGCGATGACTTTAATGTAGTGGCTAGTGATGCAATGGCCATGCTTCAAGTGACTAATCAGTATGTAGAGCTTATGGATAAAGAAATCGTTCTTGTTACAAAGAATGAAGTAACAATCCAAAACTTAAAGGGTGAAACCATTCAACGTTCCCCTTATACTGCTGAATTGGATGCTAGTGACATTGAAAAGGGAACATATCCTCATTACATGTTAAAAGAGATTGATGAGCAGCCAGCTGTCATTCGCAAAATTATCCAAGCTTATCAAAATGATCAAGGCGACTTAACCATAGATCATGAAATCATTAATGCATTAAATGATTCTGATCGTGTGTACATTGTAGCTGCTGGAACTTCCTACCACGCAGGATTAGTTGGCAAGCAATTCATTGAAACCATTGCACATATCCCTGTAGAGGTTCATATTGCTAGTGAATTTGTATATAATACACCACTGTTAACAAAGAAACCGTTGTTTATCTTTATTTCTCAAAGTGGTGAAACAGCTGATAGCCGTGCCGTTTTAGTAAAGGTTAAGGAGATGGGTTACCCAACTTTAACGATTACAAATGTTCCAGGTTCAACACTTTCTCGTGAAGCTGACTTTACTTTGCTGCTTCATGCGGGTCCTGAAATTGCTGTTGCTTCCTCAAAAGCTTATACAGCTCAGCTTGCTGTTTTAGCTATTTTAGCGGAGGTTTCTGCAAAGAAGCAAAACATCGCGGTTGATTTTGACCTTGCACATGAGCTTGGAATTATCGCAAATGCGATGGATGTTCTATGCGACTCAAAAGAGATTATTGAACAGATTTCAAGAGAGTTCTTATCAGTAACTCGCAATGCCTTCTTTATTGGCCGTGGAGTCGATTATTATGTGGTCTTAGAAGGTGCATTAAAGCTAAAAGAAATCTCTTATATTCAAGCAGAAGGTTTTGCTGGCGGAGAATTAAAGCATGGTACCATTGCTTTAATTGAAGAAGGTACACCTGTAATTGCTCTTGCTACTCAAGAGAGTGTAAACCTAAGCATCCGCGGAAATGTTAAAGAAGTTGCAGCCCGTGGTGCAAACACTTGCATTATTTCAATGAACGGCTTGAATATGGATGAAGACAGCTTTGTCATTCCTGAAGTACATGAATTGTTAACACCACTTATCTCTGTCATACCAATGCAATTAATTGCTTATTACGCAGCATTACACCGCGATTGCGACGTTGATAAACCACGTAACCTTGCAAAATCGGTGACTGTTGAGTAAAGGTTTTTAGACCCGATCAGATAATGTTGAAAGACAAAAAAGTCGGGAACTGATTTTTGTAATTGTTTTTCAACCTTGAACTTGTAACAGTTAGTTAATTGTAAGACTCAATCCATTTTAGGATTGGGTCTTTTTTTTCGAATTCTTTTTGATTAAGTTTTTTTGCTCCCCGGATGTTGAATGACAAAAGTTGTGAACTGGTTTTTGTGATTTGTTGAATGACAACAAAGACGGGTAATAGCTTCAAAATTGTCAATCAACAATTATTCTCATTTTGTCTCGATCCTATTAAAAATTTTTTATCTGCATATTGAACAACGAGTGTAGCGTTGCGAATTAATTGTATGTTCATATTTATTAACTCCTTTATCTTTTGAAATTTCCTTTGAACAATGTGTAGTCTATACTATGGACCTATAACGAATACATAGATTAAATACAGTCTATTGGTGGTTTGACTTTATTCCTTGACATACTATAGGGGGGTATAGTAAAGTGTAAGTGCGGAGGTGAGGTTGGATGAATGAAAACATGAATCATGATTGTCATCTTTCTGAAGAAAGAAAGAGTCATCATTCCGAAAAAGTAAAGAAAAATTTGGTTACTCGTTTAAATCGAATTGAGGGTCAAATTCGTGGGATAAAAGGATTGATTGAAAAAGATACTTATTGTGATGATGTCATTACCCAAATTTCAGCTACACAGTCTGCTTTAAACAGTGTGGCAAAGATACTTCTAGAAGGACATTTAAAAACTTGTGTATTGGAACGGATTAATGAAGGGGATACAGAAGTATTAGATGAAGTTCTTATAACAATAGAAAGATTAATGAAAAAATAAAAGGGAGTGATAAAAATGGAAAAAGTAATATTAAAAGTGAATGGAATGTCATGTGGTCATTGTGTGAAGTCAATAGAAGGAAACGTCGGAGAATTACAAGGTGTTAATTCTGTTAAAGTTAATTTAGCTGAAGGGACAGTCGATGTAGAATTTAACTCTGCTGAAGTTTCCTTAAGCAAGATTAAAGAAACAATCGATGAACATGGCTATGAAGTTAAATAGAATAAACAGGTAACGTGCTGAAAAGCACGTTATCTTTAACAACAAAATATACCCCCTATCCGTATGAAAGAGGTGAATATCGATGAGTAATGAAATAAAAGAAACAAATTTTCAAATTACAGGAATGACCTGTGCGGCATGTGCCACAAGAATTGAAAAAGGACTCAAAAAAATGGAGGGCGTGAAAGAGGCGAATGTTAATTTAGCACTTGAAAAGTCCACCATAAAATATGATCCTGAAGTTGTATCTGAACACGATTTCCAAAAGAAAATTCAATCTTTAGGATATGATGTTGTAAAGGAAAAAGTGGAATTTGATATAACAGGAATGACCTGTGCCGCATGTGCAAATAAAATTGAAAAAAGACTAAACAAATTCAATGGCGTTAAAAAAGCGACTGTCAACTTCGCAATAGAAACAGTCCTTGTCGAGTATAATCCAGAACAGGTCTCTGTCTCTGAAATGAAAGAGGCAATCAAAAAATTAGGCTATGCCCTTGAACAAAAGAAAGAAAATGCAGGAGAACAAGTTGACCATCGTCAAAAGGAAATTGAAAAGCAACAAGGAAAGTTTCTTTTCTCTGCCATTTTATCATTCCCGTTATTGTGGGCAATGGTAAGTCACTTTGAATTTACGTCATTTATTTGGCTACCTGACATGTTAATGAACCCATGGGTACAACTAGCTCTCGCAACACCTGTTCAATTTATTGTTGGAAGGCAGTTTTATGTAGGTGCTTTTAAGGCGTTAAGAAATAAGAGTGCCAATATGGATGTACTTGTTGCTCTTGGTACATCGGCTGCTTATTTCTATAGTCTATATTTAAGTTTTAGCTCAATAGGGTCCGGCGCTCATATGGTAGAGCTTTATTATGAAACAAGTGCAGTGCTTATTACCTTAATTCTATTAGGGAAATTATTTGAAGCAAAGGCAAAAGGGCGTTCATCTGAGGCAATTAAGAAATTAATGGGATTACAGGCGAAAAACGCAACAATTGTTCGCGATGGTATCGAGATTATGATCCCTATCGAAGAAGTTTTAGAAGGAGATATTGTTTTTGTAAAGCCGGGTGAGAAAGTACCGGTTGATGGTGAAATTGTGGAAGGTCAATCAGCGGTTGATGAATCAATGTTAACGGGTGAAAGCATTCCAATTGATAAAACGACTGGAGATATGGTAATTGGTTCAACGATTAATAAAAATGGTTTCTTGAAAATTAAAGCAAAAAAGGTTGGAAAAGATACAGCTTTAGCTCAAATTATTAAGGTGGTTGAAGAAGCACAAGGTTCTAAAGCACCTATTCAGCGATTAGCTGATGTGATTTCAGGTATTTTTGTGCCGATCGTTGTAGGAATCGCAATTATGACTTTCTTTGTATGGTATTTTGTTGTAAACCCTGGCGATTTTGCGGATGCTCTTGAGAAATTTATTGCGGTACTAGTGATCGCTTGTCCTTGTGCACTTGGACTTGCGACACCAACATCGATCATGGCTGGCTCTGGTCGGGCTGCCGAATTTGGAATTTTATTTAAAGGCGGGGAACATCTAGAAACAACCCATCGATTAGATACGATTATTCTTGATAAAACAGGTACAGTTACAAACGGAAAACCATCTTTAACCGATGTTATTCTAGCAGAAGGCATGGATGAAAAGGAATTTCTAACGCAGGTTGGTACGGCTGAGAGAAACTCCGAACATCCACTTGCCGAAGCGATTGTGGAAGGTATAAAGGATAAAGGAATTGAGTTAGGGGCATGTGATACATTCGAAGCTATTCCTGGTTTCGGTATCCAATCGGTGGTGAATGGTAAACAGTTATTCATCGGCACACGCAAGCTTATGGAAAAATATAACATCGATGTACAAGATGAATTAGTAAAAATGGAGAATTTGGAGAAGCAAGGAAAAACAGCTATGTTAGTAGCTATCGACGGTCGCTATGCCGGGATTGTTGCCGTAGCTGATACAATCAAGGACACATCTAAAGAAGCTATAGCGCGTTTACACAAAATGGGCTTAGAAGTAGTAATGATTACAGGGGATAATACACAAACAGCCAAAGTCATTGCAGAGCAAGTTGGAATTAAGAAAGTCATAGCAGAAGTATTACCAGAAGGCAAAGCTGAAGAAGTGAAAAAGCTCCAACAAGCAGGTAAAAAAGTAGCAATGGTAGGAGATGGAATTAATGACGCTCCGGCACTTGCAACAGCTGATATTGGGATGGCGATTGGTACAGGTACCGATGTGGCAATGGAAGCAGCTGACATTACCCTCATCAGAGGCGATTTAACTAGTATTGCAGATGCGATTTTCATGAGTAAAAAGACGATCACAAATATTAAGCAAAATCTCTTCTGGGCACTTGCATATAACGTCATAGGAATTCCTATCGCAGCAGTAGGTTTCTTGGCACCATGGTTAGCCGGTGGAGCGATGGCATTTAGTTCTGTATCGGTTGTGCTCAACGCCCTAAGACTTCAGAGAATTAAATTAAAAGCCTAAATGTAGAAAGGAAGATGCTTATATGAAAAAAAGTATAATGGTCTGGGCTACTTCGGCTATCGTATATCTTGGAGTAGTCATTGCAGGTTACAGTGTGTATGCAAGTATGAACGCAAAAACGGATGAACAAACAAATCATACAGTTCGTGAACAGGAAGAAGAAAACATTAATAATGAGAATGGTCATAACGACCATGAGGACCATAGCACAAACACAACTAGCGAGGTTACAACAAAAGTATCCTATGCAAATGGTGAAATCACAATTGAGTTAAAAGATATAAATAATCATGTTCCGGAACTGGAAGTTTCCCATGAAAAATACATGCATTTTATTGTCGTCAGTTCAGACTTAAAAGAGTACCATCATTTACATCCAGAGAAAAAGGGCGATGGAATCTACCAACAGAAGGTAAGTTTAGTTGGTAATTCTTATAAAGCGTTCGTTGACATAAAACCAAAAGGTCTTCAATATTCAGTAATGCCTATTGAATTCCATGTTGGTGAAACGCATCATGAACTCGGTGATAACGAACTCGTTGCCGATTCGGCTTTTACAAAGACCATCAATGGTCAAACAGTTGAATTAACCACCCAATCATTTGAAGCGAATAAGGAAATCATCCTAAATTTTGATGTGAAAGGTGTTATACCTGAACCATATTTAGGAGCATTAGGTCATGTAGTCATCTTAGATGAAGATGGTGAGAAATATATCCATGTTCACCCAGTTTCGAATGATCAAACTGTATTTGAAACACAATTTGATAAACCAGGTATTTATAAGCTTTGGGCTGAATTCAAATTTGGAGGACAGGTTAATGTCTACCCATTTGTTATAGAAGTTAAATAATAAAAATGTAAAGGGTGATTGTCTTTGAAAAAAATTCAACTTGAGCTTTATACGAGACCTACCTGAACAGATTGTCAGGCAGGGAAAGAGTTTCTTTCCAAGAATAAGGTATCTTATATTGAATACGATTTAACGAAACAACCTTCTAAAGAGAAAGATTTAATCAAAATAACGGGTACAAGGATTGTTCCAACGTTTGTATTTAAAAATAAATCCTTGTTAGGTTTCATGAACAAACCAAAAGTCCTGATTGGATTTGAGCAAAATATAGATGAAATAAGAATGATATTAAACATAAATAGCTGATATTACCTGTTGCTATATTTAGTTACAGGTATAAAATTGGCTAGTTATATACCTTACCATAGTATAGTAATTATTAAAAAGAGAGGGATATAATATGGAGAATGATGTTAAAAAAATTAAGATTGCCATAAATGGAGGAATAGGTTTTGGGGCTAAATTAAATTCAAAAGCAAAAGGAAAAGACGCTGAGATTGGTTCCATGCTAATGGATAAGCTTACCCCAGAAGAATTGTACGATACGGTAGAAAAGATAATTAGTGTATATTCACAAATGGGTAAAAAACGGGCGACATTCTATAATTTTTTAAAGCGAATAGGTAGAGAACAATTAATAAGTTAACATAAATTTTTACAACTTTGAACGAAGCTTTCAATGTTTAAATAACACATAATAATTTTAAATTTCGAGGAGGTTTTATTATGTCAACAAATTCACAAAATATTGCACAAGCCGACCCGAAGCGATAGCAGTAACTCTTAATGAAGGCTATCAACAAGCATTCTTCTGGTGTGGTATGGTGGCTTTTGTAGTTGCAATATTAGCGCTACTGTTCGTTCATCAAAGTCATAAGAATCTAATGCTCCAATAAGATGTATTCGTAACTCCCATTTACTACAATGAATACGGTCAAAAATCATACTGTATATAAGGGTGCTTTAATTGAAACAGAATCTAAAGAATACGGTAAAGCGTGTGGTAGTAACCAGACGCTTTTTTCGTTATTCAAAAATGACTTTTAGTTCCCTTTTTTACTTCTTTACCACTTCTGTTAGCTAAATCTGCAACTTCGTCAAATTCAGTAAGATCAATACTTTGTCGTTCTAGCTTAAAAAACGAAATGTTTACGAAGCAAATAAGAAATCCATTTGCAATCCGGATGACTTTTTATGTTTTCGAGTAATCCCTTTACGATAGCAGGACTTAAGCTAGGGGTAACGATTTGTTCCTTTAACAGGGACAATGATTCTTTTTCAATCGGTTCCTCAATTGCCTCGATTTTTTGCTCTAATAGAGAAATAAGTTTTTCTTTCGTTATTTCTTCTTTTATTGGCTGCTCAAGCATTTGAAGTAAATCATCGGTGATAAATGGAAGAGTGGTATGCTTTGCCAGCAGATTCGTCTTTTCAACAAGTGATTGAGATAATAAATCCAAGTCTATAGGTACGTTGAAAAATAAAAATAAATGGGAATAAGTGGTCATAAAACCTTTTATGCAATAAATTAAATCATATTTTATTTCCTTGACTGCTTCCCCATACAAGCGTTCCACCATTACTAAAATGTCCTTTTCAATCAAGCTGTTATAATAATGTGTTTTTTCCACAAGTTCACTATTAACGGTTTGTGTTTGTTCCTTTATTAACACTTTGGCAAAATCAGAATGCTTTTGAAAAGACTGAAAAATAGTAAAATAAAATTGATATAAAAGCTGCTCGTCGGCGGTATTTCTGACCACGTAGTCAATATCTGCGGTAAATTGCATCATAAAATGATCAACTAGAGCTAATATTAATTCGTCTTTTGATTTAAAGGATAAGTAAAAGGCACCCTTTGAAATACCACAATGTTCTGTTATTTGTTGAATAGAAGTAGCTTCGAACCCTTGTTTTGCAAAGAGCTCTAATGCCTTCTCCATGATTAATTGTTTTTTTGCCATTTTGTATGATCGCTCCTAAGGGTCTTCTAATTGACAAATGACCGGTTAGTCAGTATTATAGGGAAATGAGCTTGATAAGTCAATAAAGGGTAGGTGTAATCGTGAAAGGTTTAGTAAACTTTGTCCTGAAAAATAAACTAGCTGTATGGCTTCTGACCATCATCATTACTGTATCTGGTATATACTCCGGTACAAGAATGAATATGGAGACAATCCCCAATATATCAATACCTTACCTAATGGTAATGGACGTATATCCAGGAGCCACTCCTGAACAAGTAATGGAAGAAGTGTCAATGCCTTTAGAGAAGGCGTTAGAAAACCTTGAGGGTGTAAAATCTGTCTATTCGAACTCATATTCTAATATGGCTAGTTTACAAGTGGAATATGAGTACGGTGAAGATATGGATGAGGCAAACCGTGCTCTCAAATCTGCGTTAGACGCAGTAAAGCTGCCGGAAGGGGCACAAGAACCGATTGTAACAGCCATTAGTATGAACATGATGCCCGTTGTGGCGCTAAGTGTAAGCAGTACTTCAGACGATATTGTTGACTTAACATCAACCGTCGAGGAAATCTTACTTCCGAAAATTGAAAAAATTGAAGGTGTTGCTTCGGCAACCATCACAGGCCAGCATATTGAAGAAGTCCAGTTAACGTATAACGAAGCAAAAATGGCGGAACTAGCTCTTGAAGAAGCTACAGTAAGGCAAATGATTCAAGCTAGCAATTTAGCTGTATCGCTAGGTCTTTATGAGTTTGAAGAAGGTGAGCAGGCTGTTAGCGTTGACGGCAAGTTCATGACGATAGAAGAACTGAAGGAAATGCTCATTCCTGTAACCCCAACAGCTGAGAATCCTACTCCATTTGTCAAATTAAGTGAGATTGCTGAAATTGAAGTGGTTGGCCGGGTCCAATCCGTTTCACGAACAAACGGTGATGATGCAATTGCTATACAAATTGTCAAAGGTCAGCAAGCAAACACGGTTGATGTCGTAAACAGTGTGAAGGACTTGATTAAAGAACAAGAGAAGAAAATTGAAGGTCTTGTTATTGATGTATCACTTGACCAAGGGAAGCCAATTGAAGAGTCAGTTGCAACCATGGTGGAAAAAGCATTATTCGGGGGTTTAATAGCGGTATTAATTATCCTTTTATTCCTGCGTGATTTTAAATCTACGATAATATCAATTATTTCTATTCCCGTTTCGATTTTCATGGCATTGCTGCTGTTAAACTGGATGGAAATCACCTTAAATATTATGACTCTCGGTGCGATCACTGTAGCGATAGGACGGGTAATCGATGACTCGATTGTAGTTGTTGAAAATATCTATCGACGTCTTCATTTAAAACAAGAGAAATTAACAGGGCGTGCCTTGATTCGCGAAGCAACCATTGAAATGTTCAAACCCATTCTTTCTTCCACTCTAGTAACTGTTGCTGTATTTGCACCACTTATTTTTGTCGGTGGCATGGTTGGTGAGTTATTCATGCCGTTTGCATTAACGATGACATTTGCACTGGGAGCTTCGTTACTTGTAGCGATCACAGTCGTACCTGCCTTATCTCACTTTTTATTTAAGAAAAAATTATACAGTGAAAAGACGGAAAGCAGTCATAAAGAGACGGGCAAACTATCAAATTGGTACAAAGGAATACTTGATTGGACACTTAACCATAAAATCATTACATCGATTATTTCCGTTGTTTTATTAGTGGGAAGTTTGGCATTAATGCCGGTGATTGGCTTTAGCTTTATGGGCAGCGAAGAAGAAAAAGTCATGTACTTAACGTACACCCCTGCTGCTGGCGAGCTTAAGGAAGAGACCTTGGAAAATGTTGGAGCTGTGGAAGAGGAACTGCTTAAACGCGATGACATCGATATTCTTCAATTATCAGTAACGGAAAGCGGCGACCAAATGGCAGCAATGATGGGTGGCGGAGGCGGCGGTGCACTAATGTACCTCATCTTCGATCCAGAATTGGAAAACTTCCCAGATGTTCGCACAGAAATTGAAGAGTATATATTTAATATTGGGCAATCGGGCGAGTGGAAGACGCAAAACTTCTCTGCTATGTCCATGTCTACTAATGAAGTAAGCTACACCTTCTACAGTGAGGATTTAGATAAACTAAATGAGTCTGTCAAAATGGTAGAAGAGGTTATGAGCAAGAACAAAAGATTAGAAGACGTTTCAACAAGTGCGGAGGATGCGTACGTTGAATATACGTTTAAGGTAGAGCAGGATGAATTACTTCAGTATGGTTTAACGGCAGGGCAAATTGTGATGATGCTAAACCCTATGAAGACTCAAGAAGTATTAACGACAATTGAAAAAGCGGGCGACACATTAGAAGTAATTGTTCAGCAAGAACAAGCTGCACAACCTAAGTCGATTGATGATATTTTAGCAATACAGGTTCCGACAGCCCTTGGTACCATGCCTCTTTCTGAGCTTGTAAAGGTTGAAAAAGGAACAACCCTAAATACACTTGCACGCAGTAAAGGTGAATACTTCGCATCTGTATCAGGAACCATCATCGACAAGGATATCTCAAAAGCAACAGCAGAAGTAGAAAAAGAAATCGATAAACTAGAATTACCTAAAGGCGTAACAGTTGGAGTTGCTGGTGTTCAGGCGGACATGACTGAAACCTTTACACAGCTTGGTATAGCGATGCTGGCTGCAATCGCCATCGTGTACTTCATTTTGGTGGTAACGTTCGGAGAGGGTCTAGCACCATTTGCGATTCTATTCTCTTTACCATTTGCAGCGATTGGTTCATTTGTTGGGTTATTAATTGCAGGTGAAACCATTTCAGTCTCCGTTATGATGGGACTGTTAATGTTAATTGGAATTGTCGTCACAAATGCAATCGTGCTCGTTGACCGGATTATTCATATGGAGCGAGAGGGTATGAGGATGCGTGAAGCAATTCTGGAAGCAGGAGCGACACGTCTTCGTCCAATCCTGATGACTGCTATTGCCACAATCGGTGCACTCATTCCTTTAGCTATTGGCCAAGGAGGCGGCGGACTAATCTCGAAAGGTCTAGGTATTACGGTAATTGGCGGGTTAACAAGCTCTACTTTATTAACACTTATTGTTGTACCAATTGTATATGAAGTATTATCAAAGCTATTCAAGAAAAACCGTAAAGAAGTAGTAGAAAATTAATAGAACATCAGCCCTGGAAGATGAGTATGTTTTCCAGGGTTTTTTCTATTGATATAAGTACTTTGTCCTATGTCAATTTTAATATTGGCAACAATCACTATGACAAATTACATTTTTGTATAAATTGATAGCTTGTTGAAAACGCTTTAATATAAAAATAGAAAGTTCAACAAATATGTTGGAGGGGGAAAAAGAGATGAACGAAACGGTTAAAGATAAATTAGATGTTAAAGTGAAGATACAAAAGTTTGGAAGTTATTTAAGTGGTATGGTGATGCCGAATATTGGTGCCTTTATTGCATGGGGATTGATTACAGCATTATTTATCCCAACAGGCTGGTGGCCAAATGAAGAACTGGCAAAACTAGTTGGACCAATGATTACTTTCTTACTTCCATTATTAATTGGTTTTACCGGCGGTAGAATGGTCTATGATATCCGCGGTGGTGTTGTTGGTGCAACAGCAACAATGGGGGTAATTGTAGGAACAGATATCCCGATGTTCTTAGGAGCCATGTTAATGGGTCCGCTTGGTGGTTATGCAATCAAGAAGTTTGACCAAGCGATTCACGGAAAAGTGAAATCTGGATTTGAAATGTTAGTAAACAATTTCTCTGCTGGTATTATCGCAGGTGTTTTAACATTAATTGGCTTTAAAGCAATTGGTCCAGTGGTTGCTGGATTAAGTAAAGTACTAGCAGCTGGTGTAGAAACAATCGTTAATGCAAACTTATTACCATTAGCAAACATCTTAATTGAACCAGCGAAAGTATTATTCCTTAACAATGCAATTAACCATGGGATCTTAAGCCCGTTAGGAATTGATCAGGCGGCAAGTACAGGAAAGTCGATTCTTTTCTTACTAGAAACAAACCCTGGACCTGGTTTAGGAATTTTACTAGCTTTCATGTTATTTGGTAAAGGAACAGCGAAACAAACAGCACCTGGTGCGGTAGTGATTCACTTCTTAGGCGGTATTCATGAGATTTACTTCCCGTACATCCTAATGAAGCCGATGTTAATCCTTGCAGCCATTGCTGGTGGTGTAAGTGGAGTGTTTACTTTTAACCTTTTCAGTGCAGGGCTTGTCGCAGCTCCATCACCTGGTAGTATTTTCGCACTTCTTGCCATGACACCGAAAGGAAATTATGTAGGAGTTTTAGCAGGTGTACTAGTAGCAGCAGCTGTATCCTTTGTAGTTGCTGCACTGATTTTAAAAACGAGTAAAACAACAGATGAGGACCTTACTGCCGCGGCAGCAAAAATGGATGAAATGAAAGGCAAGAAAAGCTCTGTTACTTCAACATTAACGGCACAAGCAGCGAAAGTGAATAAAATTGTCTTCGCTTGTGATGCAGGTATGGGCTCTAGTGCAATGGGGGCATCTATTTTAAGAAACAAGATAAAAAAAGCTGAAATAGATGTAACAGTTATTAATACAGCTATTAACAACCTGCCTGAAGATGCTGATGTAGTCATTACACACAAAGATTTAACCGATCGTGCAAAGGTGAAGCTGCCAAATGCAACACATATCTCAGTAGAAAACTTCTTAAATAGTCCTAGGTATGATGAGTTAATCAATACCTTGAAAAAGTAACGTCCAAAAAACCTAGCCCTATTGTGCTAGGTTTTTGTTTTAATTCAAATATGTCAACAACTTGAGTGACTAAATCCTGTTTTTTGTTTATTGTAATAAGGTTTTATTCGCAATAAAATTGAAATAAGGGTATTGTTATTTAATTTTGGCAACATTATAAGTTTGGAGGCCAAAATCCATTACCCTGACACGGAGTGAGAACATGTATATTTCTGCAAGAGAAAGACAAATTTTAGAAGTCTTGTTAACTGAGCGAAATGAGATTACGGTGAAAGACCTCGCAGACCAAATTGGCGTGAGCGGCAGGACCATTCATCGTGACTTGAAAAATGTAGAAGATATCCTCAAGGAATATGATTTATTGCTCCAAAAGAAAGCCGGTGTGGGTGTTCAAATTACTGGGGATAAGGATAGAATTCGTGAACTAGAACGATTTCTATACAATCTTTTTCATACTGAATATACTCCTGACGAACGACAAACCATTATTTTATGTGAGCTTTTAGAAACAGATGGACCTGTAAAGCTTCTTGGTTTGGCAAATGATTTAAATGTAACGATAGCTACAGTAAGTGCTGATTTAACCAGATTAGAAGTAAAACTTCAAACCTTTGGCTTATCACTGATTAGAAAAAGAGGGTATGGTGTTGAGATAGAAGGTGACGAGGGGTCAAAGCGCCGAGCGATGAGCAATCTTATCACTGAATATCTAGATGAATCTGAAATTCTCTCACTTGCAAGGGAAAATATCCAAAAAAGGTCTAATCAGCAAATCAATACCATATCAGATCGATTATTAGGGCTTGTGGAAAAGCAAAAGCTACTCACTGTTGAAAAAATAGTCGAAGCCACTGTGCAGGATTTGCCTTTTTCCATGGCGGATAGCGCCTATATTGGTTTAGTCGTGCACTTAGCATTAGCGGTTGAACGAATCCAAAAAGGTGAAGGTATTAAGATTAATCAAGAATACCTAAGAGACCAGCAAGCGACGAAGGAATATAAATTTGCAGAAAAGATTGTCGCGGAATTAGAGCAAGTTTTTCAAATCCAGATTCCACAAGCGGAAGTCGCATATATCACGATGCACCTAAAGGGTGCCAAACTTCGACATGATCATGAATATCTTATTGAGGACTCGAGCCTACAAATTGCCATTAAAACAAGAAACTTGATCGATTACATCGGTAAAAGAGTTGGACTTGATTTATCTGCAAATCGTTCTCTTTTTG
Organism: Bacillus sp. MRMR6; assembly: GCF_001940785.1. GTDB lineage: Bacteria > Bacillota > Bacilli > Bacillales > Cytobacillaceae > Neobacillus. The sequence goes on along the minus strand of NZ_MSLS01000035.1, from coordinate 31,403 downwards.
ACGGATTGGTCATGCATTTGAAGCCAGCCGTATACCGGATTAAGCAAAGTATGGGAATTAGTAATCCTTTACTAGAAAAAATTAAAAGAGATTATTCCGAGTTGTTTTCACTTGTGAAAGAAGCATGCGAGCAGGTTTTCAGTGAGTTTCACGTTCCTGATGAGGAAATAGGCTTCCTTGTGATGCATTTTGGTGCTGGCATTCTCGGAAAGAAGGAATTAGCGAATGTAAAAACGCTCGTCATTTGTTCAAGTGGACTTGGAACATCAAAACTACTTGCTACAAGATTACAAAAAGAGTTTCCTCAACTAAATGATATCCAAAATGTATCTGTTATGGAGTTTAAGAAGATGAAACTTGATGATTATCAGGTTATTATTTCTACCATTCCAATCCCAGATTATCAATTAGATTATATATTAGTTAGTCCAATGTTAAATAAAGATGAAGTAGAGAAGATTCACTCGTTTATCAACGAGCGAATGATTGTGAATGGAACAGAAGCGGCCCTTCCTATCAGAATAAATGAAAAGGTAGGACTAAAAAGTACCGCTGATCTTATAGATGAACTAACTAGTATCCACGAATATGCAGAAACGATCGCCACTCTTTTAAATGGATTTGAACTGAAGGAAGTGAAGGAGCAAGGAGTTAAAGATATTTTACTACTTGCTGGCGAAGATTTATTCAAGAAGAATAAGGTCAATAATATAGAAGCCGTTATCAAGTCGCTAACAGACAGGGAAAAGCTAGGTGGTTTAGGAATTCCAGACACCGAAATGGCACTTTTTCATGCACGATCCAACCATGTTATCAAACCGAGCTTCACGGTTTATATTCCCCAAGAGCCTATAGAGGTTAAAGGTATGGACCAAAATTGGATGTCGATGAACGTGCTGCTATTAATGCTATCACCTGAAGATATATCAGAAAAAGCGTTAGAAGTATTAAGTTATTTAAGTACATTGTTAATTGAAAGCGAAGATAATATTGCTGTTTTTCAATCAAGAAATCAGGACAGTATTCTATCATTACTAACAGCAAACTTTGATCAGTTTTTTTACAAAAAATTAATGGATATAAGGAGTGTCTAAAATGTCAAACAACATTTTAACAAGTGACAACATTTTATTAAACGCATCGGTAGGTTCAAAGGAAGAAGCAATCAGACTAACGGGAAATATCCTTGTGGACAAAGGATATGTTGATGCAAGTTATATCGAAAAGATGCTCGAGAGAGAAGAATTGACTTCAACGTATATGGGTAATTTTGTTGCCATCCCACATGGTACAGAGGACTCTAAGCAATATGTTAAAAAATCAGGTATCTCATTTATTCAAGTTCCTGGTGGTGTGGATTTTGGTGGAGGTAATATCGTAAAGCTACTAATTGGAATTGCTGGTAAAGATAATGAACACTTAGATATTTTATCTAGTATTGCTATTGTTTGTTCTGAAGAAGAAAATATTGAAAAGCTCGTTGCAGCAAAATCAGCTGACGAAATTCTAGCTATCTTTGAAGGGGTGAACTAATTTGTTAGCTGTCCACTTTGGAGCTGGGAATATAGGCCGCGGTTTTATCGGCAATCTATTATACCATTCAGGATATGAAACCTGTTTTGTAGATGTTAATGAGCAAATGGTTGATTTGCTGAATGCAAAGAGAGAATATAGAGTAGTTCTTGCTGAAGCATCACAAGAGGAAGTAATTGTAGGGAATGTTAGAGCGATTAACAGTGCAGCACACCCTGAGCAAGTGATTGCAGCAATAGCGGAAGCGGATCTTGTCACTACGGCAATTGGCCCCAATATCCTACCTTTTATAGCGGGACTAGTTGCAGATGGTTTACGAAAACGTTTGGAGCTTAACAGGAAACCACTGAATATTATTGCCTGTGAAAATATGATTGGTGGCAGTACACTCTTAAAAGAAAAAGTCTATGAAACATTAACAGATGCTGAAAAAGGAAAGTTTGATGCGCAGTTTGGTTTTCCAGACTCTGCTGTCGATCGAATTGTTCCCAACCAGGTAAATGAAGATAAGCTAATGGTCAAAGTAGAGCCGTTTTACGAATGGGTTGTTGAGGAAACAAAGCTAGTTGGGGAAAAGCCGACGATTAACGGAATCACCTATGTGTCGGAATTAGTGCCTTATATTGAGCGCAAGCTATTCACCGTTAATACAGGTCATGCTCTTGCCGCATATTTTGGCTATTATTATAAGGTTGAAACAATTAATCAAGCAATGGAAAATCATCAAATCCCTCAATTAGTAGAAGGAGCATTAAAGGAGAGCGGAGAATTCTTAGTAAAGAAATATGGCTTTAATTCTGAAGAGCACAATAAGTATATTAAAAAGATTCTTCAGCGGTTCTCAAACTCCTATATTGTTGATGAAGTAACGCGTGTAGCCCGTTCGCCAATCCGTAAACTTGGTCCAAATGACCGCCTTGTAAGCCCAGCAAGACAATATCATGAAATAGTTGGAAAAGAACCAACTTTCCTTCTTAAGGGGATCGCTGCAGCCCTTTTATATGATTACAGTAAAGATGAGGAAGCGGTACAAATTCAGGAAATGATTCAAAACCAGGGTTTAGAGACAGCTATTGGGAAGTTTACTCAGCTAGAAGAGGGTTCTGCTTTGTTTAAAGGCATTGTAAATCAATACAAACAGTTAGCGAATATTTAGTTAAAGGGCAGAATGCTTACGATGCATTCTGCTTTTTTGGCGAAAGAATGCAACCGGTCATCTTAGAAGGGTTAAGATGCCCGTTAGGATAGAAAACGAGTAGTTTTTGATGTTGGCCACTTAGATTGGAAGGTCTCATACATAATTCTTTTATAAAATGATTGAGATGGGAATGATAGATGATTTCCGGATGATTAAGGGGTGCTTGATATAAGAAGAATTCAGGATTGTTAAAGATAAGATTTCCTTTTACAGGAAAGCGGAATCCGTACAATTCTATTAGTTGACGTAATAGGATTTCACCTCTATTTAATTGGTGAAGAGGATTGCTTATGGCCTTCTTGTTATGACAAAAATAAAAATTATCGTTTTCGTAAAAATAATTTCCTTCATAATTTTTAACTTCGCATGGAACCAGATAATTTTGTGTAAGCAATAAGGAATCAATTTGAAAAGATGTATTGCTCACTTCAAGTTCCAGATCATTGAGGATCAAAAATTTATTGTCTAAACACGCTGTATATGAGTCAAACTTCACTTCCCCCTCAAAACCTTTTTTCAATTTCAAAAAACGTTTCTTTTCACTTTCGGGCAAATCCATTCTTGTGTTTACTATTCTTAGAATTTTCAACTCATCCGTTTCAGTTCGAGTTTTAAAAGGCATACCCCACTTCCTTTCTTACAGACCTAATTCTATTTTATAAAAAGTGAAGAATTAGTTTGTGATAGGTTAGTGAATTTTTACAAAAAACAATTCTGACCATTACTAATAAAACAAATATTTTAATTCCATCATTTGGAATTTACCCCTTTTTTTAGAGTCACAGAGGATAATATTAACACTGGTTTCAGTAAGTCCTATAAATTGGCTAAACGGTCTAGCGGACTAAGGAGGGAGGCAAAGGCTCTTTTTAAAGGGAAGGAGTCGCAGATAGGGAGGTATACATAGCGGTCTTAAAGCTTAGGGTGGTGTTCGGCATGCAGTACAGAGCAGCGGCAAATCGGTGTCAGAGTTCTACGGGCTCGTAATGATTACAAACTCAGAAAAGTCGAAAAAAGAGAACGACCTCCAAATCGTTCTCTATCTTCATTATTTCTTTACCATGTTTTGCTGTGCCATCTTTACGAGTTCACGGACCATGCTGCCGCCAAGCCTTCCGCCTACTTTACCTGCCTGCTCTGATGTGAGTTTGCCGTTATATCCACTTGATAAAGGAACACCCACCTCTTTAGCAGCTTCGAATTTTGCATCCTCAGGACTGCTGGCTTTAGCCACCTTAGCTTTTAATTCATCCAGTCCTCTTCTTGCCTCTGGAACAAGGATTTTATTTCTTCTAGCCATTCATAATCCCTCCTTTATGTATAGAGTTTCCTGATAGGGGAAAATAATCAACAATAACTGGATAAATCCTTATTTATCCAGTATAATAACAACTAATTAAACTAGAAAAAATCCATGAAAAAGAGAGTAGTTTTCTGTGAAGGCAAAGCGAATCAGGGGTGGTGTAAGCCTGATCTGAATCAGAAAATGAAGCGCACTTTTGAGATGCTGCCTGAAAGAAGTAGGGTACGCCGGAGAATCCTCCGTTAAAAAGCTAAGCTGGTTCTTTGAACAATTAGAGTGGTACCGCGGGTTTAACTCTCGTCTCTTCATAATAGAGGCGGGAGTTTTTTGTGTTTATATATATATAAAAGGAGGTTCTAGATGATGAACTTTAAACAGGAGCTTGCCGCAATGCTTTACGAAATATTGAATCAGGAAATCGAGGCCAAGGAACTTGAATTGCTGATTGAAAAGCCAAAAAACCAAAACCATGGTGATCTGGCGTTTCCTTGTTTCACATTAGCAAAACTGAAAAGGAAATCGCCCCAAAGCATTGCACAGGAGCTAAGTGAAAAGATCCTGTCGCCATTTTTTGAAAAAATAGAGGTAGTGGGTGCATATCTAAATGTATTCTTAAATAAACAACTTGCAGCAGAAAATGTATTAGCTGAAATCAGTAGCAAACAGGAAGCTTATGGCACGCTTAACATAGGAAATAAACAAAATATCACGATAGATATGTCATCGCCAAATATCGCTAAACCCTTTTCAATGGGCCATTTACGTTCAACCGTAATCGGTAATTCTTTAGCCCATATCTCTGAAAAATGCGGCTACCTGCCAATAAGAATAAACCATATTGGTGATTGGGGAACACAGTTCGGCAAGCTAATTACCGCCTATAAACTGTGGGGAGATGCTGGAAAAGTAAGACAAAACCCTATTAAAGAATTACTTACTCTGTATATTAGGTTTCACGATGAAGCGGAAACGAATCCGGAGTTAATTGATCAGGGGAGAAGCTGGTTTAAACGTTTGGAGGATGCTGATCAGGAAGCTTTGGAACTATGGCAATGGTTTCGAGATGAGTCATTAAAAGAGTTTTCAAGAATATATGAATTAATGAATGTTCAATTTGACTCTTTAGCAGGAGAAGCATTTTATAATGATAAAATGGGCCGAATTGTCCAGCTTCTTGAGGAACAGAACTTGCTGGTTGAATCAGACCAAGCCCAGGTGGTGGAATTATCGGAGCAGGATCTTCCGCCATGCTTAATTAAAAAATCTGATGGGGCAACGCTTTATGCAACACGAGATTTAGCAGCAGCGCTCTATCGGAAAGAGAATTATAACTTTGATTTATCACTTTATGTGGTGGGGAATGAACAAAGTTTGCATTTTAAACAATTAATAGCCGTGCTTGGAAAAATGGGCTATGAATGGGCCGAGAAAATGGTTCACATTCCATTTGGAATGATGCTAAAAGACGGCAAGAAAATGTCGACAAGAAAAGGTAAGGTTGTTTTATTAGAGGAAGTGTTAGACGAGTCGATCAGCATGGCTAGGCACAATATTAACGAGAAAAACCCTAATTTAGTTAACAAAGATGTCGTGGCAAAGCAAGTCGGAGTTGGTGCCGTTATGTTTCATGACTTGAAGAACTTCAGAATGAACGATATCGAATTTTCGTTAGAAGAGATGCTTCGTTTTGAAGGGGAAACAGGACCATATGTTCAGTACACCTATGCTAGAGCCTGCTCCATTTTGCGAAAGGCTGCTTATCAAGGTGGCATTTTACAACAAGCCTTGGACAGTTCCTGGGAAAGAGAATGGAAAGTAATTACTCTACTCATGGAATTCCCAAATACAATTAAGCGGTCGTTTGAGCAATATGACCCATCACAGGTGGCTAAATATATGATTGACCTTGGGCAAGCATTTAATAAATATTATGGTGAAGTAAAGATCCTAGAAGAAAATCCAGAGCGTGAAGCGCGTTTAGCTTTAGTCGCTGCGGTTACGACGGTTCTTAAAGAAGGACTGCGCTTATTAGGAATAGAAGCTCCAGCGGAAATGTAAGGCAGATTATTTAAATAATGGATGATTTTGGTTTAAAATAGGTGTGTTAAGTATGAAGGGAGAGAAGTGAAATGAACGAATTGTTGTTTAAACATTTTGAGGTAGCAAGAAATTACACCTTAAAAAATGTAGAAAAGTTGGAAGAGGCTGTTGTTGATGTTCAACCTGAAGGCTTTAACAATACAATCCATTGGCATATTGGACATATGCTAACGGTTACGGAACAGTTTATGTTTGGCTACCCACAAAAATCCAATCATTTACCTGCTAATTACTTAGAGTTATTTGGTAACGGCACTAAGCCGGCAGATTGGCAAGGGGAAGTACCGGCGGTAGCGGTTTTAACTGAACAATTAAAAGAGCAGTTAGAAAGAATAAAACAAATTCCAGTAGAAAGCTTTGCTGCTAAACTTAAAACACCATTTCTAGGTCAAGAAACGTTTGGCGAACTTGCTAATTTTGCTATTTTTCATGAAACCCTTCATCTAGGACAGGTTTCAGCAATGAGACGTGTTATAAATTCTACATTAGTGAAATAATATTATAAAACTCCTACTGAAGAAAGCTCGTTTTTACAACCGTAGAAACGGGCTTTCGGTTTGACTGTATCGACGCAAAAAAGAGAGGAAGTCTTTTGCTTTATGAATGCACAAGCTGCTAAAGAAAAAATCTGGACCAGGGATTTTATTTTAATCGTAATTGCTAATTTCTTCATTTTCCTTGGTTTTCAAATGACGTTGCCAACCATCCCATTATTCGTAGAAGAGTTAGGCGGCAATGATCAATTAATTGGATATGTCGTCGGAATCTTTACCTTCTCGGCCCTATTGCTCCGTCCGTATGCAGGTCATTCGCTTGAGACAAGGGGAAGAGGGTTTGTTTATATCCTTGGTCTGGCGATTTTTGTTATTGCAGTTGGATCCTTCGGGTTCCTAACTAGTATCGTCTTCTTATTTTTAATGCGGGTGATTCAAGGTGTTGGCTGGGGATTTTCTACAACCGCTTCAGGAACGATTGCTACAGATTTAATCCCTGCAAAAAGGCGCGGCGAAGGAATGGGTTATTTCGGGTTAGCCGGGAATGTCGCAATGGCACTTGGACCATCACTCGGATTGGTGTTGGCGGGTATAATCTCCTTTGAAACATTATTCTTAATTTGTGCAGGACTAGGGCTAGCAGCATTACTATTATCTTCTTTCATACATTACAAAAAGGTAGAACGAAAACAGGAGCAAAAAGCTGCATTTAAACTGGATCTTTATGAGAAAAGTGCTTTGAAGCCATCTATGTTGCTGTTCTTCTTAACCGTTACATTTGGAGGTATTGCTACCTTTTTACCGTTATATACTTTACAAAAGGGCATTCCCGGTATTCAAATGTATTTCTTGCTATTTGCACTTGCTACAATGGCATCCCGGGCTTTTGCTGGCCAGTTATACGATAAAAGGGGACATCAGGCTGTATTTATCCCAGGATCGGTGTTAATATTTTCAGCAATGATTTTATTAGCTTGGCTACCAAACAGTTTCATCCTATATATAGCTGCTTTTCTTTATGGGCTTGGGTTTGGAACGGTACAGCCTGGCCTGCAGGCTTGGGCAATTGAGAAATCACCGATCAATCGTAGAGGCATGGCAAATGCGACCTTCTTTTCGTTTTTTGATTTAGGAGTAGGTATTGGTGCAATCGGGTTTGGTCAAATTGCACATCTGTTTGGGTATTCCACCATTTACTTTATTTCAGCAATATCGGTATTTCTCTCAATGGTCTTCTATTTCTTTATTTTATATCAGGAACGGCTTAAATTGGCACAGCATGGGTAGGTAAACAGGTGGAAAAGCTATTTATAAAGTGAAGCTTCCATCAGTGGGGGTTTTCTTCAACCCCCACTGATGGTTAGTTGAACTTATCGGGCATTTACGGGCAGTTACCCCCACATAGAATTTGTTGTTTTCACTCATAACCTTGATGTGGGGATATTACTGCCCGTTAATGTGGGATAAAAGGAGAAAAAACGATTGAATTCAAATTGGATAAAGGTTCTTATTGCAGCCATTTTTGAGGTTTGCTGGGTAGTTGGTTTAAAACATGCTAGCGATGTTTTGTCATGGTCTGGTACGATAGTCGCAATAATAGTTAGTTTTTATTTATTAATCGCGGCAGGCAGAGGACTTCCAGTAGGAACAGTATATGCAGTTTTTGTTGGCTTGGGCACCGCCGGAACAGTTCTTGTTGAAATCCTCATCTTTGGCGAAACATTTAAGATAGGGAAAATACTTTTTATCATGTTGCTGTTAATTGGTGTGATCGGCTTAAAATTGGTGACACCAGACACCAATGAGGAAGGAGTTGATTCCTGATGGCATGGGCCTCGTTAATTGCTGCAGGAGCATGTGAGATGTTTGCAGTCACGATGATGAATAAGTTGAACAAAGATCGTAACTGGCAAGCGTTCTTCTTATTAGTGATCGGTTTTGCAGGGAGCTTTTTATTTCTAGCCTATGCAATGAAAACCTTGCCGATGGGCATAGCCTACGCCATCTGGACAGGAATCGGAGCATCAGGCGGAGCAATCATGGGAATCCTGCTCTATGGTGAATCAAATGATTGGAAGAGAATATTTTTTATCGGCTTAGTCTTAGCCGCAGCAGTCGGCTTAAAACTAGTCTCTTAAAAGAAAAACAACCACTAAATTACGTGGTTGTTTTCTTTGTTTTCTTAACTAAGAAGTAAATGACCCCTAAAAGAACGGCACCGATGATAAGGGGGAACGTGTATTGCTCCGCATAGTCCTTAATCCCTGCCCAATTTTCTCCCAGCATATGTCCTAGATAGAGGAAAAGAATCGTCCAAGGGATAACCGCTGCAACGGTATAAAGGGTAAATTTGAGGGCAGACATTTTTGCGACCCCAGCAGGAATGCTGATTGCATGCCGAACAACTGGTATGAAACGGGCAAAGAAAATCACTCCTCCGCCGTACTTCCTAAACCAAAGTTCAGAAAGATCAATTTGTTTTTTATTAATAAACACATACTTGCCATATTTCTCCAAAAATGGACGACCTCCGTAATAGCCAGCCCAATATAAGAATAACTGAGCAAGGGTCCCGCCCACCGTTCCAGCAATAACCGCACCTGGATAACCTAGGATCCCCTGTGAAATCATATAACCGCCATAACCTAAAACAATTTCACTTGGAATCACCTCAATCATTAACCCTAAAGCAATCCCGAAATAGCCTAATTGAGAAAGAAAGTCCAAAACAGAAAAAATAAACTCCTTCATAATTCACCTTCACTTAATAATTTTGTAGCTATGCTAATTGGAGCGAAGCACCTGGAGCGGAAAACAACAAAGCTTATCACTTAGAAACTTAAGCACTAAGCGATCTATCAGATGAGAACATATAGTTACGATGATGATAACGAATACTGTAGACAATACCCATTGCAAACATATTACCCATTAATGAACTGCCTCCATAACTAATAAAGGGTAAAGGGATCCCCGTAATGGGAAGCACTTGAATTGTCATCCCAACATTTTGAAAGACATGGAAGGTGACCATGCTGATGATACCAGTACAAATATATGTATTAAAGGGATCATTTGTATCGAGTGCTGTTTTTATTAAATGGTAGATTAATAGAAAGAATAACCCAATAACAATACTGCCGCCAACAAAGCCGTATTCTTCACCAATAACACTAAAGATAAAATCAGTATGACCTTCTGGCACATAAACCTCACCATTACCCAGCCCTTTACCAGTCAACATCCCAGAACCAATCGCACTCAGTGATTTCATAAGATGGTAGCCGGCATTGCTTTGGTGATTCACGGGGTCTAGCCATGAATAAATACGATTAAATTGATAGGTATCCACATGCTTTTCCAGCAATTCAGGTTTCGTGATGACGAGATAGAGAATACTGCCAGCAAGTGATGCACCTAATAAAAATACAGGGAAAATGATTTTCCAGGTAATCCCTGAAACTAGAATAAACCCTACTAAAATAGAAATTAGCACTAAGGACGTTCCTAAATCTGGCTGCATCATTATTAACCCCAGTGGAACCGCAGTGACCACTCCCAATTTTAATAACAGCCAGAAGTCAGTCTTTACGGTCTTATCTAAATAAGTTTCTTGATGCTTTGTTGCAACAAGGCTTAAGGTAATGATTAAAAAGGTTTTTACAAATTCGGAAGGCTGAATACTTCCAAGGTTAGGGATGATATACCAGCTTTTTGCTCCGTTTCGAATAGGAGCAATGGTCTCAGGTGCTAAGATAATACCGATTAAAAGCAGAAGGCCTAGCCCATACAAATACCAAGCTAGTTTTCTCAATTGATAGCTGTCAAAGAAAATAGTGATAGAAATAATTACTGAACCTACAATATACCAGAAAATTTGCATTTTCAAGAAATTGCCGTCATATTGACCTGAAGATTGTGCGCTGTAGATACTAATACAGCTAACCAAGAAAAGCATAAATAAAATTAAAGTAAGGGTCCAATCAAATCGATCGGCATTTTTGGTTAGTTTGTCCATTAGGTCACACCCATTTTTCTGTTTATAAGTTTATGCTAACAAAGTTGGATATATGTAACAATACCGTTAAAGACAAATCTTTACAATAAATATTGACGTTCTTTAAAGTGAATTTGTTTCAGATTTAATAAAAATAACACGGCTCTTAGCCGTGTTATAGGAGGTAGTGTAGGAAGGCAGTGGCAATACCGAAATAAATAAGTAAGGATAGAATGTCATTAATGGTTGTAATAAGCGGTCCGGATGCGACTGCAGGATCGATTTTCAATCGGAATAAAATCAATGGTATGATGGTCCCTGCAAGGGTCCCGATAATAAGCGTGAAAAATAGTGAAATACCAACAACTGCGCCAAGAATAAAGTTATCTTGCCATATATACGCGATAATGGAGATTAAAATGGCACATGTTACGCCTATCGTAACGCCTACGCCTAACTCACGGAAAACTAGCCGAGTCACTACACCTCTATCGATATCATTTGATATCAACCCCCTAACAACTACTGCGAGCGACTGTGTACCGGTGTTTCCTGTCATTCCTGCGATCATCGGCATAAAGAAGGCAATCGCCACAACCTTGTCTAGAGTATCTTCAAAGCCGCTAATAATACTTCCGGATATAAGACCAATAAATAATAACAAAATAAGCCAGGGCAGCCTTCTAGCTGCAGCAACAAGCGTTTTTGTCTCGAAGTCAATCGACTTTCCTGTCGCAGATAATTTTTCAATATCCTCATTGGCTTCCTTAATCACGACATCTATGATATCATCAATCGTTACAATTCCAACGAGAACGTTCGCTTCATCCACTACTGGTATAGCAAGGAAATCATAACGTTCTGTCATCCGGGCAACCACTTCTTGATCTGTTTTGACTTCTACTGAAATAACTCTTTCGTACATAATGTTATTTATTTTTTCATTAGGATCTGCTAATAGTAAATCCCTGTAGGACACAACTCCAACAAGTCTGTGAGCTTCATCCACAACATACAGATAATTGATCGTTTCAGCAAATTCCGCAAAGGTTTTTAGTTTATCTACTGCTTCTCTAATCGAATAATAATTTCGAATCCAAACAAAACGATTCGTCATAATCCGGCCTGCTGTTTCAGGCGGATAATTCATGATGTCAGTAACTGCTTTAGACTCTTCTGACTTCATTCCAGATAAGAGGGAGTCTTTTTGTTCATCTGAAAGTTCATCTAATAGCAGCGCTAAGTCATCGTTATCCATTAGATCAAGTACTTTACTTGATTTCTCAATGCCGAGTTTACTTAACACTTCAAGTTGCTCTTCTTTTTCCAGTTCCTCCATTAAATACGCCAGTCGATCAATCGTTAAAAATAAGAGGAAGCGAACTTTGTGTTTCTCGGGTAAATCCTCGTAAATTTTTGCGACATCATAAGGCTGTAGTTCTTCGAGAATGGCAAAAAAGTCTGTCTTTTTATTTTCCTTTAATGTTTTTATAATATGAAGGGAGATTTCATCTTGAGTCATGTTCTTAATCATCTTACACGCTCCTTTCCGCTGGTGCGCTCTACTTATTATACAAATATGTAATGATTGATAAAATTGACTATATTATGTGGACCAAATTTATCAGATAGATCACCTTAGTTTGTGTCAATAATATAAAAAAAAGCCTGTAAAAAGAGTTCGATACTACTTCATATTTGTAAAACAAATGAAATAAGCTATACACCCATTAAGTGGTAAAATGAGTGTAAATCGTTTTTTAAAATAACGTATGAGAATATGATTTTCCCTTGATCGGAGGAGTTTGTCTTTGAAAAAGCATCATCAAGACATACGGGATCTAATATATGTCCATTTAAATCAATCAGACCAGTATGTATTGTCCTATGGTATTGAGTTTTCTGAATTTGCTGCTGCTTTTTCAGGTTCTTTAAATCACTTACTTTTATTAAAACATAAATTTGATGATGCAGATTTTAATATGCATACATTGCTTGAGTTTTGTCCAGAGGAAAGAATTCCTAAGCTAACGAATGAGGATGTTTTTGCTTATGGTGATTTTTGCTGGATTGATTTTATCGAAGAGGATGTACTAAATGAACTCACTGGACAGGAAATGGCAGAATTATTGTATTTGGGGCACCAGAAGCAGCATCTAAAAGTTCCCTTCTATAATAAATTAGGAAACCGTTTTGTCTACCTAGCTGATGAGGATGGTTATTTCAATAAAACTTATTATCGAAGCATTAAAGACTTCTTCCATGTATTAAGCGAAGCGGTATCAGGGAAATTAGGGACATTAAAACTCGAGAAATCAATTCTCGGAATAAGAAGAAAACGAGAATATCCATCCATTAATAAAGATATTCTGCTGAGCTTAACACCATTTATGAAAGAGGGTATTTGTATCTCTTTGCGAGATATTGACCTCCAGCGAAACCGACTTGAAATCCCGATCTGGGTAATTGGTGATTTTGCTTCAATGGATGATATGATGGAAGAATACCAAAAGTTATCAAGGGAAGCTTGTCATGCTAAAATGATTTTTGATAAAAAAACAAAGGAATGGAAGCTTGCTGTTATTTAATCTCTCCATTTGAATGGAGAGATTTTTTAATGGTGCTTTTCTCCTGATGGAAGTGCACTTAATAGTATTTAGACAAGCTGTATGTTTCATAAAATAGTAATTAGGAAACAGTATACTTGATAAAATTAAGCAAAACGCCACTTTTTACGATAAAATGTTAAAGTAAAATTTGATTGAGAATATGGAGGTACGATGATGAAAACGAAAATTGGTTTATTATACGGAGGTAAATCCGCTGAACATAAGGTTTCATTACAAACAGCACTTGCTGTCATAAAGGCGCTTAATCTTGAAAAATTTGAGATTCATCCGATTTACATAAATTTAGAAGGACAATGGATTAAAGGGCCGCAGCTTACAGGATCGGTAGAAACGGTAGCAGCATTGGAATTTTCAAACGAAAATCAATTATCACCTTTATCGCTGGCACCCACTCTTTTCCACGCAGAGCAAAAGGTAAATGAATCACTAGATGTTATTTTTCCGCTTTTACATGGACCAAATGGTGAGGATGGAACCGTTCAAGGATTATTAGAACTATTAAATCTTCCTTACGTAGGTAACGGAGTGCTGGCATCTGCTGCTGGGATGGATAAGGTAATGATGAAAAATGTTTTTGCGCAAGCAGGATTAGATCAAGTGAACTATGTAGCTTTCATAAAAAGTGAGTGGAAAAAAGCTGGTGATGCGGTTTATAAGAGAGTGGAAGAGGAGCTCGGCTATCCTTGTTTTGTAAAGCCAGCTAATCTTGGTTCGAGTGTTGGGATAAGTAAATGTACCAATCGTGAAGAGCTAGCGGCTGCATTTGCGGAAGCATTCCAATTTGACCGTAAAGTAATCATTGAAGAAGGGGTCACTGCGCGTGAAATAGAGGTAGGTATCCTTGGTAATGATGAACCTGAATGCTCTGTTGCAGGAGAAATTGTTCCAAAAAAGGACTTTTATGATTATAAGGCGAAATATGAAGATGGAGATACGGCTTTAATTATTCCGGCAGATGTTACTGAGGATGAATATCAGCAAATTAAAGAGATGGCAATAAAGGCATTTAAAGCCTTGGACTGCTCAGGACTTGTCCGTGCTGACTTCTTTTTAACAAAGGATGGAAGAGCACTTATAAATGAAGTAAATACAATGCCAGGTTTCACTCCTTTTAGTATGTTCCCATTACTTTGGAAACACACTGGGGTAGAGTATCCTGAATTAATTGAACGTCTCGTAGCGCTTGCGAAAGAGAGACATTCTGAAAAACAAAACATAAAATACACATTCTAAATGACGGTGACACGGTGGACTGCCGTGTCGTTTTTTAGATAGTTCCTTAAAGGAGGAAGATGATGATTAAGCGTTCATTAAATCAAATTGCTGCAATGCTTGGCCTTAATAGTGAGCAGCCCTCATTTGCAGATACAATGATTATGGGTGTGGCGATTGATTCTAGAAAGATAGAACCAGGCAATTTATTTGTACCATTCAAGGGAGAGAATTCAGATGGTCACCAATATGTGGAGGATTGCTTTCAAAAGGGGGCAGCTGCGGCTCTTTGGCAAAGTGATGTTCCCAATCCACCTGCCCACTTGCCAATCATCATTGTTGACGATTGCTTAACGGCTTTACAAGAGCTGGCAAGGAAGTATCGAAATGAATTATCGGTAAAAGTCGTGGGGATTACGGGGAGCAATGGTAAAACAACAACAAAAGATATGACAGCCGCACTTCTATCAACTACCTACAAGGTCCAAAAAACAGAAGGTAATTATAATAATCATATTGGACTGCCGTTAACAGTATTAGGGTTATCAGAAGATACGGAAATCGCTGTTTTAGAAATGGGTATGAGTGGGAGAGGAGAAATAGAGTTTCTCACGAAGCTCGCCTGCCCTGATGCTGTAGTGATTACCAATATTGGAGAATCACATCTTCTAGACTTAGGGTCTAGGGAGGGAATTGCAGAAGCTAAGCTTGAAATTTTACAAGGGCTTAAAAATAATGGCTTAGCGGTGCTTCATGGTGACGAGCCGCTATTAATGGAAAGAATTCATGAATATAAAGGGAATGTTCGACTCAAAACGTTCGGGAGAAATCATACTAACGATCTATATCCAATCGATATTAAGCAATTAGAAACTGGAAATAGTTTCAAAATAAATGGGTCCGACCATTGTTTTGAACTGCCTGTTTTAGGAACTCACAATATTCTAAATGCCCTTGCTGCTATACTGATTGCGAAGTACTTTTCTGTTCCTTATGAAAAAGTAAATGAAGGATTAGAAAATATTAAACTGACCAATATGAGAATGGAATTAGTGGAGGGGCGACACGGAGAGAAGATTATTAACGACGCCTATAATGCCAGTCCGACTTCCATGATGGCAGCGGTTGAATTAATCTCAAATCTTCAAGGCTATACCCGAAAAATTTTGGTGCTTGGGGATATGCTTGAACTAGGGCCTCAGGAGGAGCAATACCATTTGCAAATCGGGGAAGGTTTAAATCCGGAGAAAATTAATTTACTGTTCACTTTCGGACCGTTAGGAGAGCATATTGCCAGAGGTGCACATGCCTCTCTCGGAAAGAACAACGTATATTCCTATACCGATAAGCAGGAACTTATATGTGAATTGGAGCAGCACGTAAATGATAAAACACTGGTTCTTGTTAAAGCGTCTAGAGGGATGAAATTAGAGGAAGTCGTTCAGTCCTTACAATAAACCACATCTCGGCCATGCTTAAAATACTGTATGCTAATTAGTGTTATTGGCACACTAACTATAATACTTATCATGGCAGGTGAGAAAATATGATTGGCTGCTTATGTATTCATGGCTTTACGGGTGCACCATCCGAAGTAGAGCCCCTTGCAGAGTATTTAACAAATCAAACAGAATGGCTCATCGTTACTCCAACGCTTCCTGGTCATGGAGAAATCCTCACTTTAAAAGGTGTTCAATATCAACAATGGATTAACCATGCTGAGGAAGAACTGCAGAAGCTTATTAAAGTTTGTGACAAGGTTTATGTAATTGGTTTTTCCATGGGCGGCATGATCGCTAGTTTTCTTGCCGCCAAGTATCCAGTGGACAAGCTGGTGCTGTTAAGTGCAGCTGCTTATTACCTTAATCCGAAACAAATGGCCAGTGAGATTAAGACAATGCTTGTTGACACCTTCAAAGGAAAATTGAACAAAAATGTATTATTTCAACGTTATAAAAGAAAAATAAAAGTGACTCCCCTTACAGCTACACTGCAATTTAGGAGGCTGGTTTCTTATATCAAACCGCTGCTCCCCCAGGTTGAGGTTCCGACTTTGATTGCTCAAGGAGAGTGCGATGGGGTGGTGCCGCCCAAAAGTGCTGAATACTTGTACCGAACCATTAACGCCAAGACGAAAAAAATCACCTATATCAAGGATTCTAATCATCATATATGTCACTGTGGGGAAAAAGACGCCCTATTTTCTCAAGTGTTTGACTTCTTGATGGAGCGAGAAGGCTAAGAGTGAAAAAGTGCCTTTATTGCAAATTAATACTAATAATGTTATAATTATCAGCAACGTGTCTTAAGAACGATGAATAAAGGGCATACTCCTTTGGAGGAATGTCTTTTTTTGGTAAAATATAGATGTTACCTAGTTGCGGCATTTTGATGCGTTAGCCGCCCCGGTGCAAGGGCGCTTCCGCTTATACGAGAGTCGGTAGAGAATATTCAGCGCACAAATTATTTTCATATAGATGAAGGAGAATGAAAACATTGACAAAGTTTGAAGAATTAGGCCTAAGCCAGGCCACTTTAAAAGCTGTCCTACAAATGGGATTTGAGGAAGCAACACCAATTCAGGCAGAAACGATTCCATTGAGCTTAGAAAATAAGGATTTGATCGGTCAAGCTCAAACAGGAACAGGGAAAACAGCTGCATTTGGTATCCCTTTGGTAGAAAAAGTTGACGTGAGCAGAGATGCGATTCAAGGGATTATCATCGCGCCAACACGAGAACTAGCGATTCAAGTATCGGAAGAGCTTTATAAAATTGGATCAGGCAAAAGAGTTCGTGTGCTTCCAATTTATGGTGGACAGGATATTAGCCGTCAAATCCGTTCTTTGAAGAAAGCACCACATATTATTGTTGGAACTCCGGGACGTGTATTAGACCATATAAATAGAAAAACAATGCGCCTTGATACGGTTACCACCGTTATCTTAGATGAGGCGGATGAAATGTTAAATATGGGATTCATTGAAGACATTGAATCGATTCTTGCTTCGACACCTGCGGAACGTCAAACATTACTTTTCTCAGCAACGATGCCAGGTCCTATTCAGAGAATGGCTGAGAAGTTCATGAAGGATCCTCAAATTGTCCGGGTTAAGACAAAAGAATTGACAATGCCGTCAATCGAACAATATTACCTAGAGGTTCAAGAAAAGAGCAAATTCGATGTTCTAACAAGGTTGTTTGACATTCAATCACCAGAATTAGCCATTGTTTTTGGACGTACAAAACGACGTGTCGATGAATTATCAGAAGCATTAAACCTAAGAGGATATACTGCTGAAGGAATTCATGGGGACCTTAGTCAAGCAAAACGTCTACAGGTTTTACGTAAATTTAAAGAGGGTAATATTGATGTACTTGTAGCAACAGATGTTGCGGCCAGAGGACTAGATATTTCCGGCGTAACTCATGTTTATAACTTTGATATCCCTCAAGATCCAGAAAGCTATGTACACCGTATTGGCCGTACAGGTCGTGCTGGTAAAACGGGTATGGCACTTACGTTCATTACACCACGTGAAAAGTCTTACTTAGCGGTTGTGGAAAGAACAACGAAGCGTAAGATGGAAAAAATGAAGGCACCAACACTTGATGAAGCGTTAGAAGGACAACAACGTGCGGTAGTGGATAAAATTGTTCAGACGATTGATTCAAATAATCTGCATTATTATAAAGCAGCTGCTGATGAATTGCTTGAAGCGAATGACGCACAAACGGTTGTAGCTGCAGTGTTGAAAATGTTAACCAAAGAACCTGACACTACACCAATCAAGCTATCGGATGAATCACCACTACCACAAAAGCGTGAGAGAAAATCTTATGATCGCAGCGGCAGCGGCGGTGGCGGCGGTGACCGTAGAAGAAGAGACGACAACAGAGGAGATTCTCGTGGTCGAAAAAAGGCACCAGCCAAGCCAAGAACAGGTGAAAAGCGCTCAGCTGCTGGTAAACCTAGAAGCTTTAACCGCTCATAATCTTTAGCCCATATAAGGCAGAATAAAATCATTATAAAAGAAGCATGGACTCATCAACTGAGGTCATGCTTCTTTTTTGTTTAGACGAAGTGTTCTTTCGGGTGAAAGGCTGAATTGGCAGGTAGAAGGTGAATTTTGGCAGATAGAAGGGTGGATTTGGCAGATAGACTCACCGAAACGGCAGATAGGAAGTGAAGCCCACCTTTTTTAAGGAAAAGAATGTGCTTTAAACTCCAATAAAAGGAAAATTAGTAACCTGAGCCAGGCCAAAGCCTTGCTTTTTCCTGCTCTGTCGGGTGGAATGGTTGTTTTGACAGATAGAAGGTGAATTTTGGCAGATAGAAGGGTGGAATAGGCAGATAGACCGACCAAAAAGGCAGATAGAGGATGAGACACCCCTCTTTGAAGGAAAAGAATGATCCTCAAATGTAAAAGTAAGGAAAATTATGCGACAAGAGCCAGGCTAAAGCCTTGCTTTTTCCTGCTCTGAAGGGTGGAAAGGTTGAGTTGGAAGATAGAAAGTGGATTTAGGCAGATAGAAGGGTGAATTTGGCAGATAGAGCTACAAAAATGGCAGATAGACCCACGAAAAAGGCAGATAGAAAGTGATGTCACCCTGTTAGAGGACAAAGAGCGACCTTTAAAATTCCATGCCAGGATCAAGCCTGTTTTTTTAAGGTGAGATAAAGGGAATAATAAGCAAAACATTATTAGGAGTGGGCCATCATGATTGTAAGGCTTGGATATGTGGCTATGAGCGTTGAACTCCAGAACGCATCGCCATCGCAAACAATGACCTTTGCTCAGTTTAATCGGATAAAAGACCGTGAAGCAGCGATTCGTAAGTTAGAAAGAATTGCTGAATCGAATTTGGAAAACTGTTTGCGTCTGCTAAAGCATAATGCTGCGAACGATATTCGTTTTTTTAGGTTTAGCTCACGCCTGATCCCGTTAGCAAACCACGAAGAATTACTGGATTGGAATTTTTTACGGCCATTAAGCGAGCCTCTAAAGCAGCTGGCAAATTTTATAAAGCAGCACCCCATGAGACTTGATTTCCATCCTGACCATTTTGTCGTTCTAAATACTCCAGATAAAGATATCTTAAAAAATGCTCTCAAAACCTTGATCATGCATGAAGGACTTCTTAAAGGAATGGAAATTGATACAGAACACCGTTGTGTCCTGCATGTGGGCGGCGGTTATGAAGATAAAGAAATGGCGCTTGAACAGTTTATACATAATTGGGCTTATATCCCGCCTTCTATTCAGAAAATGATTATGCTTGAAAATGATGATACAACCTTTACCGTGAAGGAAACGTTATATCTCTGCGAAAAACTCGGAATTCCAATGATCTTTGATTACCATCACCATTTAGCGAATCATGAGGGCGAAGAGTGGCATCAAGACTGGGAAAGAATTGTTACAACATGGAAGACATCACCCTTACCAGTTAAAATGCATATATCGAGCCCGCGTTCGGAAAAGGAGTTCCGGGCCCATGCTGATTATATTGACGTAAATATGTTTTTGAAATTCCTATCTGAGGTAAAGGGGTCCGTCTCAGAATTACACTGTATGATTGAAGCAAAGCAAAAAGATGCTGCTCTTTTCCGGCTCATGGAAGATTTAAAAGGGCGTAAGGGAATACAGGTGATTGACCCATCCAGCTTTTTTATTGAATAGTGTCACAGCCCCTGCACCCGTGTATACTTAGAGGTAAACCGAGGGAAGAGGAGGGAACGTATGGAATCCGGGCCGAAAAAACAAATCTCTACAAAGGCATTAAAGGTATGGAGAATTTCAGGAATGATAAAGTCAGGTGTGTTCTGGGTACTTGCAGCTTTCGCTCTGTTTATTATTCGTATTTTTAATGGTTCTTTGTGGATACCAATATTGCTCGTTGTAATTGGAATTACTTTAACCTATTTACTATCATTTTTACTTCCGTCACTAAGATGGAAACGGTGGCGCTATGAGGTGAAGGAGGAGGAAATCGAACTTCAACGGGGAATTTTTATTAAGACAAGGACATTAATTCCGATGATCCGAGTCCAACATGTTGACACAGTACAAGGTCCACTGCTTAGAAAATACCTGCTGGCTTCTGTTATTGTTAATACAGCAGCTACATCACACGAAATTCCAGCATTAGAGGAAAGTGAAGCGGAAGAATTACGTCACTTTATCTCAAGTTTAGCAAGGGTGGCAGATGAGGATGTTTGAACCAAAAAGGCTGCACCCAATTGCAATGTTGGTCAATGTCAGTAAGAAACTAAAGGAATTTATCTTTACCTTCATTGCTTTATTAGTCATAGGGAACAAAGATTCCGGCGGAAAACTGTTCCTTATAGGGGCTTCTGCAATAGTGGTGATCATTATTATGATTACAAGCATTTTATCATGGCTTAGATATACATATAGACTAGAGCAGGATGAGCTTCGAATTGAGTATGGGATATTTGTCCGTAAGAATCGGTACATACCTATTGAAAGAATTCAAAGCATTGACCTTTCAGAGGGTCTCTTTCAACGAATGTTTGGTTTAGTCCAGCTTAAGGTTGAAACAGCTGGCGGAAGCGGTGGTGCAGAAGCTGAAGTAGTCCTATCTGCTATCACGAAGGAAGAAGCACGCCAAATTCAGGATTTTGTTTCAGCGGCAAAGAGCACAGGTGGATCTGGTACAGAGCCGAAGCAGATTAGCCAAGGGCAGCTTATTTATAAAATTACTACAGGCCAACTAATGTTACTATCACTTACTTCTGGAGGCGTAGGAGTGGTTATTTCTGCGTTACTGGCCTTTTTATCACAGTTAGATGATTTCATTCCATACGAGCGCCTATTTCGAGGGGTTGAAAACTGGGCTGTGAGTAATATTATTTTGATTGTGATGATTGTGTTCATAGTCTTTCTTCTGGCATGGATTATTGCCCTTTTTGGAACGATGTTAAAATATGCAAATTTCACTGTAATCAAAACAGAACGTGATTTGGTTATATCCCAAGGGCTGCTTGAAAGGCGGCAGGTGACGATTCCACTAAAAAGAATCCAGGCAATTCGAATAAATGAAAATATCATCCGGGAACTTCTTGGATACGGTAGTGTAGTCGTTGAAAGTGCGGGAGGTTCTGCCAGGAATGAGGAAGGCGCAAAAGTTAACCTTTTGCCCATTATACGGACAAAGAAAATTGCTTCCATGCTAGAGCCATTTTTAGCGGACTATCATTTGAATACCCATTTCACTCCTCCGCCAAAACAAGCGTTAATCCGTTATTTCATTCGCAGTTGGTACCTATCGATTCCTATTGTGATTGCTGCGTTGATTTTTTTGAAAATATGGGGCCTTTTATCGTTGATCCTTCTTGCATTCTCGACCTTTTGGGCATATTTGAAATATAAAGATGCGGGCTGGAATCTTGATGGAAATCAGCTCTGCCTGCGTTCCCGAGGAATTATTCGAACAACGGTATTTATGAAGAAAAATAAAATTCAGAGCCTTGAGATCATGGAAAGTTTTTTTCAGCGGAAAAAGAAGTTAGCCACAGTTGAAGCCTTCGTAAAGTCTGGCTTCGGCAGCGCGGGTGGTCAGGTAATGGACCTGGAGACTAGCGATACAGAGCGTATATATAACTGGTATTCAAGAAGTAAAAATGGGGATTGAACCGTTTTAGGGTTCAATCCCAGTTTCTATTCTTTTCTATAAGGTATTGCCCCTAGTATAAACCCGCCAACTAATCCAAAGATGTGTGCGGTAATGTTTATATTGGGCTGGATAAAGGTCATGATTAAACTCAATGCACAGATAATCAGGATAATTTGAGAGTTTTGCTGTGAGAGAGTATTTCTTCTAAAAGCAAGGATGCTAATATAAAAGCCGAATAAGCCAAAGATGCTACCGCTTGAACCTACGTGAGTATAGGTTAGTGGTTCAATAATTAGTGTTGCTATATTGGCGATAAGCCCAGAAGCGAGATAGATGAAAAGAAACTTTCCACTTCCAAGCAGCCTCTCTAATGCAGGTCCGAACAGAATAAGGGAAAAGCTATTAAATAGAACATGAGTGAAATCGCTATGCAGAAAGATGGGGGTAAGAAGTCTCCATACTTCACCTTCCATAATATAGAGATTTACACCTGAGAAGTTAGCGAAAATCCAGTAATTTGGAAAGAAAGGTAATACGGTAAAAAGATACAAAACTAAATGGATGGCTATAATACTAGAGATGATTGGGTAATAGCGGATAAATTCTCGAAAATTTTCCGTTCTCGTAAACATATAAACCTCCTAAGTATATTACTTATTATAATAGACTGAAATTCCGACTTGTACAAACAAACTATGCTAGTTAGAAGCAATCTAGAAGGAGAATACCATGATAAAAGGGATTGGGATTGATATTATTGAACTATCTAGAATACAGGAGATCATGACAAGGCAACCAAAACTGGTTAGCCGTATTTTAACTGAATCGGAAAAACGAATCTTCGACACCTTGAATGAACGAAGAAAGGTAGAGTTTTTAGCTGGAAGGTTTGCCGTAAAAGAGGCATTTTCAAAGGCTATGGGAACGGGTATAGGCAAAGAATTATCCTTTCTTGATATTGAAATAAGCAGTACCTCTTTAGGAAAGCCTATTATTATCAGACCGCAAACAAATGCACATGTATCGATTTCTCACAGCAGAGACTATGCTGTTGCACAGGTTATTATTGAAGAGTTTTAAAAAACGTTAAACAGCTTGGTTGCTTTTCTTTCAACTTCTTTATCATATTCCAAGAGGTTGTCTCATATATTCATAGGGAAATAGGAGAGACAAGGTCAGCTTGGTCACATAGGAAACAAATTTCCTGTTTGTTTTTTATCCAATACCTGATCCCTGCCTTTCTCTTCTTTAGTTCATATGAAAATGAGACAAGAAGGGGTTGAAGGAATGAGGAAGAAGTTAATGCTGCTAGTTTCGGGGTTACTGGTTATCTTTATATTAGCGGCCTGTGGCTCTAAGTCACAAGAAGATGTAGTGAAGGAATTAAATAGTAAACTGGGTGACATATCGGCCTATAAAGCAGATGCTAAGATGACACTGAAAATGGGCGCAGATTCACAGGTATATAATGTGGAAATTTGGCATAAAGATCCAAGTTTTTATCGTGTGAATTTAAAAAATGCTGAAAAAGATCAAAGCCAAATGATTTTAAGAAACGAAGAGGGTGTGTTTGTATTAACTCCTGCTCTCAAAAAAAGCTTTAAATTCCAAAGTGATTGGCCGGAAAATAGCAGTCAGGCCTATTTATACGAATCATTAATTAGAGACATTATTGAAGATAAGGATGCTAAATTTACTTCAACAAAAGACCATTATGTATTTGAAACGAAAACCCGCTATCAAAACAATAGCATGCTACCTACTCAAGAGATTCAGCTAAACAAGAGTGATTTATCACCTGCTGTTGTTAAAGTAATGGATCCTGACCGAAATGCACTGGTAACGGTTGAATTCTCGAATGTTAAATTTAATGCCAGCTTTGATAAAAGCGACTTTGATATGCAAAAAAATATGACTCGAGCAGAGCTTGGGTTACCTGCGATGGCGGATGGAATGGATTCAGCCTTTACGGTGAAATACCCAACTGCTGAGATTGAAGGTACAAAGTTAATTGAGGAAAAAGAAGTGAAAATTGAAGATGGCAAGCGGTTTGTCCTCACCTATGGAGGCGAAAAATCATTTACACTCGTCCAAGAAAAAGTAACCGTTAAAGAAGCCTCTACTTCTCCAACATATGTTGACGGAGACCTGGTTGACTTAGGTGTAACAATTGGTGCTTTGTCAGACGGTTCTATCACCTGGTCACAGGATGGTGTTGACTACATGATAGCATCCAACAACCTAACACAAAAGGAACTCATCGAACTAGCAAGATCTGTCCAAGGTGATGTAGAAAAATAAGCTAAAATCCCAGGCCCTTTCTTAAAGGGTCTGTTTATTTGTTTTCATTTGACAGAGGATGAAAGTAGTTTGATAATCAAAAGTATATATATTTGATTATGGAAAATAGGAAGTGGAAAAAATGGATGAGCAGGGCTTTTTCTTTCGAGATACATGGGCCGAAGTGGATTTAGACTGTATTTCAGAAAATGTTGCCTCCGTTAAAAGGATTTTGCCAGCTGAAGTCAATATCTTTGCGGTCGTAAAGGCAAATGCCTATGGTCATGGCGATATACAAGTGGCGGAAACGGCTCTAAATGCAGGAGCCTCCTACTTGGCGGTAGCCTTTATGGATGAGGCAATTGCCTTAAGGAATAAAGGGATCACTGCTCCTATTTTAGTTCTAGGAGCTACTCGACCTGAAGATGCACCAATTGCAGTAAAGCATGGAATAACTATTACCGTATTCCAAGAAGAATGGCTTAAAGAGGCTGTAAAATCTTTAGCGGATGATCATAGACTTTTAATCCATTTAAAGCTAGATACGGGAATGGGAAGAATAGGCGTACGCGGTAAAAGGGAATTACTAGCAATGGAACAGTTAATTTCAGAAGATAATCGATTGATTCTGGAAGGTATATTCACCCACTTTGCTACTGCGGATGAATTAGACCAAACCTACTTCTTAAAACAAGTAGAAGAATTTCACAGATTGTTAAGTGTTATGAAAGACCGACCTAAATATATCCACTCAAGTAATAGTGCTGCAGCCTTAAGGTTTCCAAATGCCCATTTTAATGGAGTGAGACTAGGGATTGCGATGTACGGACTAACTCCTTCTAAAGAAATGGAGAATGAAATCCCTTTTGACTTAAAGGAAGCCTTTGCCCTTAAATCAAAACTTGTCCAAGTAAAAAGGTTAGCTAGAGGCGACAAAGTAAGTTATGGGGCGACATACGAAGCAGAAGACGAGGTATGGGTAGGTACGATCCCAATTGGCTATGCCGATGGATGGATCCGCAGACTTCAAGGACAAGTTGTTCTTATTGATGGGAAAAGGGCACCGATCGTAGGTAGAATCTGTATGGATCAGTGTATGATTCAACTTCCATATGAACTTCCTGTCGGGACAACTGTTACCCTAATCGGCAGGCAGGATGACCAATTTATCTCGGTAAATGAAATTGCCGAGAAGCTTGAAACAATCAACTATGAGGTACCTTGCATTATATCAAACCGTGTTCCCCGTCTTTATAAAAAAGGTGAGCAAATTGTCGTATTAAAAAACTACCTGTTAAATAAATAAAATGGCGTAAACAAAGAAATTCAAACATATTTATGGTAATGCAGAAATTTTTGTGCATAAAAGGAACTCCATTTGGCTTATAATACAGAAGAATTACAATTGGTCTATGAATTTTGGGCATTAAGTGGTATTATTGTATATGGTAAAGAGAAAAAATTTGGTGTGTAGTGATGGTGGAGGTGTATGTTTGTGTCTGAATCTGGCGCAACCACGGAAATCTTAGTGAAATTACCGCAACATCTATTAACCGAGTTAGACGGTTTTGTAAAGCTCGAAAACGTTAATCGCAGTGAATTTATTTATCAAGCAACCAAAATGTATTTGCGCGAACGAAAAAAGAGACAAATTCGCGAATCCATGAGACGTGGATACATGGAAATGGCCAAAATCAATTTAACAATTGCATCGGAAGCATTTCAAGCAGAATTTGAGGCAGAACACACAGTTGAACGTCTTGTAAGCGGAGGCTAATCCTTTGATTGTCAAGCGTGGTGACGTATATTTCGCAGACCTATCCCCAGTTGTTGGTTCAGAACAAGGCGGCGTCCGCCCTGTACTTGTCATCCAAAACGATATCGGGAATCGGTTTAGTCCCACAGTTATTGTTGCAGCGATTACAGCTCAAATTCAAAAAGCGAAGCTTCCCACTCATGTAGAAATTGATGCGAAGCGCTACGGTTTTGAACGAGATTCAGTCATTCTTTTAGAACAAATTCGTACAATTGATAAACAGCGATTAACCGATAAAATTACCCATCTCGATGACGAAATGATGGAAAAAGTGGACGATGCATTAAGGGTTAGTATCGGTCTCATTGAATTTTAGCAATAAGCACGCTCTTTTAAAGAGCGTTTTTTTATACATATCACTAACCTCATCTGTGTTCTGCATTAGCAAGCTGCCTAAGCTTGCTCTTTTTTTGCTAATAGGGAAATATAAAAGTACTGCCGAATTTTATACTTTAATTTCCTATTACACATAAGTGCAACTACGCCTAATGAACCGCCTAACGGCTCGCCAATCGGCGAGTTTTCTTTATAGCGTAAACGCAAAGGTGTTTGATATGAAACCTTACCCTTAATTTGATACAATATGATAAAAAAGTATGGGAGGATCAATTGTAGTGAATGATACAATCGTGAAAGATGAACAGCTTCTTGGAAAAATTGCTTCAGAACTAACCATTTCACATAAACAAGTAAAGAGTGTAATCTCGTTAATGAATGAAGGTAATACTGTTCCCTTCATCGCCCGCTACCGGAAAGAAATGACTGGCGCACTGGATGAGGTGCAAATTCGGAATATCCAGGAACGCTGGCAGTACATACAAAACCTTGAACAAAGGAAAGAAGAGGTTCTCCGGATTATCTCCGAGCAAGGGAAATTAACCGATGAACTAGCTCGTAAAATTACAAAGGCTGAAAAACTACAAGAGGTTGAGGATTTATATCGACCTTATAAACAAAAAAGACGTACAAAGGCTACAGTTGCAAAAGAAAAGGGATTAGAACCACTAGCAGAATGGATCTTAACCTTCCCACAGAGTTCTGTTGAAGACAAGGCAAAGGAATTCCTTTCGGAAGAAAAAGAAGTTCTTACAGTTGAAGAGGCGATCGCCGGTGCAAAAGACATCATAGCAGAACTTGTATCTGATGATGCAGAAAGTCGTAAGTGGATTCGTAATGAAACCTTTAAGTCTGGTACGGTTGAATCAACTGTGAAAGAACTAGAAAAGGATGAAAAAAAAATCTACGAAATGTACTACGAATATGCGGAGCCCGTTAATAAGATTGTTCCTCATCGGATCCTGGCGTTAAACCGTGGTGAGAAGGAAGACATTCTAAAAGCATCAATTAAGATTAATGTTGAAAGAATTTCAGCCTATCTTTCTAGGAAATGGATTCATAAACAGCACTCTCCTGCCGCAGCTATCGTTCAGGAAGCGATAGAAGATAGCTATAAGAGACTCGTTCAACCATCAATTGAACGGGAAATTCGCAGTGAATTAACAGATAAAGCGGAAGAGCGAGCAATACATATATTCTCTGAAAATCTGCGCAATTTACTTTTGCAGCCACCGTTAAAAGGTAAGGTCGTAATTGGTGTAGACCCTGCTTACCGGACGGGCTGTAAACTAGCAGTCGTAGATGAAACGGGTAAAGTATTAAAGATTGATGTGATCTACCCTCACCCGCCAGTTAATAAGGCAAAAGAAGCAAAGGATAAATTTATTAACATTCTTCGTGAGTATAAGGTAGAAATGGCGGCAATCGGTAATGGAACGGCGTCTAGAGAAACAGAACAGTTCGTTGCTGAAATACTGAAGGAAATGAAGGAAGAGATTTTTTACCTGATTGTTAATGAAGCGGGAGCGAGCGTTTATTCGGCCTCTGATATAGCGCGCGAAGAGTTCCCTGATTTTCAGGTAGAAGAAAGAAGTGCTGTCTCAATAGCCCGCCGCTTACAAGACCCACTTGCTGAGTTAGTAAAAATTGACCCGAAATCAGTAGGTGTCGGCCAGTATCAGCATGATGTAACTCAAAAAAGACTATCGGAGTCATTACACTTTGTAGTTGAGACAGCTGTTAACCGCGTTGGAGTTAATGTGAACACAGCATCGGCCTCATTACTCCAATATGTAGCGGGGCTGTCAAAGACAGCTGCACATAATATTGTCAAAAAGCGAGAGGAAGAAGGGAAATTCACTAGTAGAGTCCAGTTGAAAAAGGTACCTCGCCTTGGAGCAAAAACATATGAACAAGCAATAGGTTTCCTTCGTGTGTTAGATGGTAAACAACCGCTTGATCGAACAGGAATCCACCCAGAAAACTATGATGAAGTGAAAAGGTTATTAACAAACCTTGGCTTCACTACAGATGATCTTGGCTCAGTAGAATTAAAAGAAGCTTTAAGTGCACTTGACCTAAAAACTGTTGCTGCTGACTTATCAATTGGTGAACTCACCTTAAAAGATATTATTGAGGCTTTAGTGAGACCTGAAAGAGACCCTCGGGACGACTTGCCGCGTCCACTATTAAAAAAGGACGTCCTTAAGTTAGAAGATTTAAAAGCTGGAATGGAGCTGCAAGGAACGGTAAGGAATGTTGTCGATTTCGGAGCTTTTGTCGATATTGGTGTAAAGCAGGATGGACTTGTGCATATTTCTAAATTAAGCAACCGTTTTGTTAAACATCCATTAGACATTGTTGCTGTCGGTGATGTGGTTACCGTTTGGGTTGACTCTGTTGACATGAACAAAGGGCGTGTGGCATTAACCATGCTGCCGCCTGCATAATAAGAGAGAAACACTGCTTTGTTAGGAGCAGTGTTTTTTTCTGTAAAAAAACCAGCACTGATTTAACAGCTTTATTTGGTAGCGGTCCTTCTCGTAAAAAGCTCTTTTCATTTGGTTTTGAAACCAAGTCGGCATAGTCAAACCTCCCGAAAAGTGGATCATTAAAGGTATATACAATATATGCTATAATAGGTTGTCACGTTCGCTTTAAAAGGTTGGGAGGAAAAAATGGAGGAAAAAGAACTACAAAAATTAGTCGAGAAAATCTCTATTGATTATTTTGGAAAACTATTTAGGCATAAAGCATCATTTAATGGGAGACTGAGATCCACAGGAGGCAGGTATCTATTAGGAACCCATAACATTGAGATTAATAAGAAGTACCTTGACCAACTGGGGATGGATGAATTAATTGGAATCATAAAACATGAACTTTGTCATTATCATCTTCATTTAGAAGGAAGAGGGTATCAACACCGAGACCAAGATTTTAAGGTGCTCTTAAAACAAGTGGGTGCCCCAAGGTTTTGCAGGCAGCTTCTTGATAAGCCTAAAAATAGAACATTAAAGAAATTGTTAATATATCAATGTGATAAATGCCAGCTCCAGTACAAGAGAAAAAGAAAGATAGATACAAGCCGGTATGTTTGCGGGAAGTGCAGAGGAAAGCTGAAGAAAGCAAAAGAGATTCTGTTATAAAACCTGGAAGTAATTTGAAGCGGAATTTCTCCGAAAAGGATGTTGACTTTACTGGACAACCTCATTATAATGTAAAGAGTCGACAAGGTAATTACCTAGTTGATCACGAATATTATCCATTGTTCCGCAGTAGCTCAGTGGTAGAGCTATCGGCTGTTAACCGATCGGTCGTAGGTTCGAGTCCTACCTGCGGAGCCATTTTTATGGGGAAGTACTCAAGTGGCTGAAGAGGCGCCCCTGCTAAGGGTGTAGGTCGGGTAACCGGCGCGAGGGTTCAAATCCCTCCTTCTCCGCCATAAAATATATCGGCCCCTTGGTCAAGTGGTTAAGACACCTCCCTTTCACGGAGGTAACACGGGTTCGAATCCCGTAGGGGTCATCAGGAATGGAGAGTGAGCTAAAAAGCTCATTTTCTGTTTCTTATCTATTAAATTTGGTCCGGTAGTTCAGTTGGTTAGAATGCCTGCCTGTCACGCAGGAGGTCGCGGGTTCGAGTCCCGTCCGGACCGCCATTATTTAAATAGTTGAATAGAACTAACACCAATGGGCTATAGCCAAGCGGTAAGGCATCGCACTTTGACTGCGACATGCGTTGGTTCGAATCCAGCTAGCCCAGCCATTTAAATAAATATCAATATGCGGGTGTGGCGGAATTGGCAGACGCACCAGACTTAGGATCTGGCGCCGCAAGGCGTGGGGGTTCGACTCCCTTCACCCGCACCAAGTATTTCCTCTTGTGAAAACATTGATAATCTGGTATGATTAATGATGTTGCTTAATCAATGCGGTCGTGGCGGAATGGCAGACGCGCTAGGTTGAGGGCCTAGTGGGGGTTAACCCCGTGGAGGTTCAAGTCCTCTCGGCCGCACCAAAAAAACATTGACAACTAACTTGGACTTTGTTATGATGTTAAAGCTGACTTGAAAGATGCGCCCGTAGCTCAATTGGATAGAGCGTCTGACTACGGATCAGAAGGTTATGGGTTCGACTCCTTTCGGGCGCGCCATTAATTACGGGAAGTAGCTCAGCTTGGTAGAGCACTTGGTTTGGGACCAAGGGGTCGCAGGTTCGAATCCTGTCTTCCCGACCACTTCTAAATAAAATATGCGGGTGTAGTTTACTGGTAAAACCTCAGCCTTCCAAGCTGATGTAGTGGGTTCGATTCCCATCACCCGCTCCAAAATACCAAACATGAAGTAAATCATGTAGTAATTTTGTTCTTTGAAAACTAAACAAACAAAAATGTCAACAAACAATATTTTTCATTTCTTGATTGAAATGAAGCCAACGTAACAAATGAGCTATATCAACTTTCATGGAGAGTTTGATCCTGGCTCAGGACGAACGCTGGCGGCGTGCCTAATACATGCAAGTCGAGCGAATCTTGAGGTGCTTGCACCTCTTGGTTAGCGGCGGATGGGTGAGTAACACGTGGGCAACCTGCCTGTAAGACTGGGATAACATCGGGAAACCGATGCTAATACCGGATAATCCTTTTCCTCTCATGAGGGAAAGCTGAAAGTCGGCTTCTCGCTGACACTTACAGATGGGCCCGCGGCGCATTAGCTAGTTGGTGAGGTAACGGCTCACCAAGGCGACGATGCGTAGCCGACCTGAGAGGGTGATCGGCCACACTGGGACTGAGACACGGCCCAGACTCCTACGGGAGGCAGCAGTAGGGAATCTTCCGCAATGGACGAAAGTCTGACGGAGCAA
>NZ_MSLS01000034.1 GCF_001940785.1 Bacillus sp. MRMR6 | reverse complement strand
ATCATTTGGTTAGTAGTATGTCCAGGCGTGGAAACTGTTGGGATAATGCGGTGATAGAATCATTTCACTCTAATTTAAAGACAGAGGAATTTCAGTATTCTAAGTTTAATTCAATGACAAATTTTAACGTAGTATCGAAAATTGACGACTATATGTACCACTATAACGAGAATAGAATACAAGAAAAATTAGGCTACCTCACTCCAAAAGAATTTGGAATGATGGCAGCCTAAAATGGTGTTTTATATGTGTCTCATTTAGCTAGGTAAGTTCAAATGCCCGCTTTTTTTATCCCCTTTTTTGTTTACGACGGGTAGACGATTCAGCTCGTGCCCCAGTTTCAGTTGTAGTGGTACCTTGTCCTTCTACCTGGGGTGAATTAAGACCAATTGTACTTGGGTCTTTTTTAACTTTTGCCATTATTAACACCTCCACTAATAGTTTTTGGATGTTTAACAGGACTTATTCAGTATAATAACTTTGAATTTAGACATGATAATCTATTGAGGAGGTGAAGTGTAATGGCTAAAGTTGGAGTAGAACAATCCCTTACAAATATTCAAGAAGCACTGCGCGAAAAGGGCTATGATGTTGTAGCATTACAACAGGAATCCGATGCGCAAAACTGTGACTGCTGTGTCATTACTGGCTTGGACTCTAATGTAATGGGCATGTCAGATACCTTTACTAAAGGTTCCGTTATTGAGGCAAATGGTTTGAGCGCTGATGAGGTTTGCCAACAGGTAGAAAGTAGACTTAAATAATTTCAAGAAATACTTAAGTGGAATAGTACGAATCCTATTACAAGGATTAAGATATCGTCAAAACTGCCCCCCAAAAGGCAGTTTTTTTATTTCACAGTGAAAAAAAGAGACAAGTTTCCCCTCCCTTCCTGCATAAGTATAAGTAGGACAAATAACAAGGGGGAAGAAAATGAAGTTCTTAGTATTTAAGAAAGATACTTTGGTTTTCATTTTAGCAGTTGCCATAATGCTAATAGCCATTTCTTCGTGGTTCCTGTTAAAAGCAGGTGATACGGCTGTATTTAACCAACAAACTACTGAAAAGCCTCGTGAGATACACATGGTTACAGTAGAATACAAGTCTACCATGAAAGATGGCACAAAAATGGAAGTGTACCGCTGGGACCCGGGTACTATTAAAGTGGAGGCTGGCGAAAAGGTAAATCTATTTATTAGTGGCATTAATGGTGAGGAGCATCCTTTTTATATTGAAGGGACAGATATAAAGGGGACAGTAAAAAAAGGTGAGGAAACGGTGGTAGCACTTCAGCTTGAAAAAGAAGGTACCTACCGCCTAATTTGTGAAATACACGGAGATCGTAAACATAACGGTCCAATGATTGCTTATATTGAGGTTGATTAAGCAGGAGATATTGCCTCCTGCTTTTTCAATGCATTCTTACAAACTGTTTCAATGGTTTTCACTTTAACTATGTTGCTATTAGTGGATTTCTCTTGTATAACAGTTTGTATTTTTTCTTCAATAATTATAGTACAGATTACTCCCCTCGCTAAATTCGTTCATAAAACGTTCAAAAACCACCTGTAAAAAACCCCAAAAACCTTGAATTCACAATATGTTAACAATTATGCGCTATTTCACGTGACATTTATCACTTTAAACCTGTTATACTCGATGTAAGATAAAAACATAAAGCTGTTATATAAATTTCGATAAAACTTACGAGGTGAAAAACCATGGAAAAATGGCAAGGATTTGTAAAAGGAACATGGAATAAAGAAGTTAATGTCAGAGACTTTATACTAAAGAACTTTGCACCTTATGAAGGAGACGATCGTTTCCTTGCAGGTCCCACAAATGCTACAAACAAATTATGGGACCAAGTAATGGAATTAACGACGCAGGAACGAGAAAATGGCGGTGTCCTAGATATGGACACCGAGACAGTTTCTACCATTACCTCACATGGACCTGGATATCTCAATGAAGAGCTTGAAAAGGTCGTTGGTGTTCAAACTGATAAACCGTTTAACCGCTCCATGCAGCCTTACGGTGGAATCAGAATGGCAAAAGCAGCATGTGAAGCCTATGGATACGAATTAAGCCCTGAAATCGAAAGAATCTTTACTGAATTCCGTAAGACCCACAATCAAGGTGTTTTTGATGCCTATACAGATGAGATGGTGCTTGCGCGTAAAGCTGCCATCATCACCGGTCTTCCTGATGCCTACGGGCGTGGCCGTATTATAGGTGATTATCGCCGAGTTGCATTATATGGTGTTGATTTCTTAATTAAGCAAAAACAATTGGACCAAAAGAATATGAGTAAGGTAATGACAGAGGACACAATGCGTCTTCGTGAGGAGATAGCTGAACAAATCCGCGCCTTAAAAGAATTGAAAGAAATGGCAAAAAGCTATGGGTACGATCTTTCTGAGCCGGCAACGAATGCTTCTGACGCTTTTCAATGGGTATACTTTGCCTATCTGGCAGCAATTAAAGAGCAAAACGGAGCAGCAATGAGCCTAGGCCGTGTATCTACTTTCTTAGATATTTATGTAGAAAGAGATTTACAAAATGGAACATTAGCAGAAGTAGAAGCCCAAGAATTGGTTGATCATTTTGTTATGAAGCTGCGTCTAGTTAAATTTGCTAGAACACCAGATTATAACGAACTATTCAGCGGCGACCCTACATGGGTAACAGAGTCCATTGGCGGCATGAGCACGGACGGCCGTTCATTGGTTACAAAGAATTCATTCCGATTCTTGCATACACTTGACAACCTAGGACCTGCACCTGAACCAAACTTAACAGTTTTATGGTCATCACAACTACCTGAAAACTTTAAAAAATACTGTGCCAAAATGTCGATTAAAACTAGCTCTATCCAATACGAAAACGATGACATTATGCGACCTGAATATGGAGATGACTATGGTATAGCTTGCTGTGTTTCTGCAATGGAAATCGGCAAACAAATGCAATTCTTCGGTGCACGCGCAAACCTTGCAAAAGCTCTTCTTTACGCAATTAACGGTGGTGTGGATGAAAAACTTAAAATTCAAGTTGGTCCGCAGTACCAGCCAATCACTTCTGAAGTGTTGGACTATAAAGAAGTGATGGCGAAATTTGATCAAATGATGGAATGGTTAGCCGACCTCTACATCAATACTTTAAATGTAATTCACTATATGCACGATAAGTATAGCTATGAAAGAATTGAAATGGCATTACATGATACTGAAATTCTTCGTACGATGGCAACAGGAATTGCCGGACTAAGTGTTGTTGCTGACTCACTAAGCGCCATTAAATTTGGTGAAGTGAAGGTAATTCGTGATGAGAATGGCATTGCGATTGATTTTGAAACTACTGGTGAATATCCTAAGTACGGAAATAATGACGACCGCGTTGACAGCATTGCTGTTGAAATTGTTAAAGCTTTCATGAAAAAATTGCGCAAGCACCAAACATACCGTAACTCACTGCATACTATGTCTATCTTGACGATTACATCAAACGTAGTTTACGGTAAGAAAACTGGTAACACACCTGATGGCCGTCGTGCCGGCGAACCATTCGCACCTGGAGCAAACCCAATGCATGGACGAGATACAAAAGGTACACTTGCTTCTCTCTCTTCTGTTGCTAAACTGCCCTATAGCTACGCAATGGATGGAATTTCAAATACATTCTCAATCGTTCCTAAAGCTTTGGGAAAAGAAGAAGAAAGCCAAGTGCGTAATCTTGTATCCATTTTAGACGGATATGCAATTAAATCAGGACATCACTTAAATGTTAACGTCTTTAATAAAGAAACTTTAATGGATGCAATGGAACATCCAGAATTATACCCACAATTAACCATCCGTGTTTCTGGTTATGCGGTTAACTTCATCAAATTAACAAAAGAACAACAACTAGACGTAATTAACCGTACTTTCCACGAATCACTATAAAATTAGATTAAGAGGCTCCTTTTCAAGGGGCTTCTGCTTTAAAAATAAAGGGGGATCATCATCATGAACGGAAATATTCATTCTATTGAAACATTAGGAACAGTAGACGGACCAGGTATACGTTATGTTGTATTTACACAAGGCTGCCTATTACGTTGCCAGTTTTGCCATAACGCTGATACTTGGGAAATAGGAAGTGGCAAACAAATGGCGGTTTCCGATATCATGGATGATCTTATGTCGTACCTCCCCTTCATTCAATCTTCTGGAGGAGGTATTACTGTAAGTGGTGGTGAACCCCTGTTACAAATACCATTTCTTATAGAATTGTTTAAGGAATGTAAGAAGAAAGGAATTCATACCACCATTGACTCATCTGGCGGTTGCTTCTCACACTCTAAGCTATTCCTAGAACAACTTGAAGTATTATTACAATACACAGATTTAGTTCTACTCGATTTAAAGCACATTAATCGAAAAAAACATATTCAGTTAACAGGAATGGCCAATGAGCATATTCTTGAATTTGCAAAATTCCTATCTGTTCAAAAAGTACCAGTTTGGGTAAGGCATGTCCTCGTTCCTACTGTAACAGATGATCTTGAAGATTTAACAAAACTAGGCGAATTTATTGGTACGTTAGAAAATGTTCAAAAGATTGAAATTCTTCCTTATCATAAACTCGGTGTTTATAAATGGGAAGCACTTGGACTGGAATATCCATTAAATCATGTTGAACCTCCATCAGTGGAAAAAGTAGATATAGCCTACCAACTGATTACTGCACACTGGAATATGCCTTCTATTGTAACTAACTAATAAAGAATGCTGCCCAGAATGGCAGCATTCTTTATTAGTAGGTTTTTCCAACTAATTTGTGAACATCAATTCTTCTTCATCTTTTTTTGATAAATTAATATTATCATAATGTTAAAATCCCTATTACTGTCTGAAAAGGTGAAAACTATGTATGAACTACTAAGTTCTATTAGCAGAGCTTTGAGCAGCCCAATAATGATCTTATTAAACCAAATTGAGCATATCCCTATCCTTGCTGCTTTCTTTCTCGGAATAATCGGGGCATTAGCTCCCTGTCAGCTTACCAGCAATATTAGCGCTATTACCTTTTATGGAAACAAAAGCCTGCAATCAAAGAAACAGTGGGCAGATGCCCTATTTTTTATTTTAGGAAAGATTGTGGTGTTTTCTAGCCTAGGAATCCTCTTTTGGTTAATTGGGCAGGAGTTTCAACATGCAATCACCAGCTTCTTCGCTGCATTTCGTAAGGTAATTGGACCATTGATTATCTTCCTAGGGTTGTTTTTATTGGGCATGTTCAAATTAGCATTTCTTGGGCGCTATACATCTCTTATACGTAATACAAATAAAAGCGGGATTTGGGGTTCTTTTTTAATGGGGGTAAGCTTTTCCATTGCATTTTGCCCTACGATGTTCGTCCTATTTTTTCTAACACTTATGCCAATTGTGTTAAGCTCTAGCTACGGTGCTCTCCTTCCTTCCGTTTTCGCGATTGGTTCCTCACTGCCATTAATTATTTTTATGTTTGTTATCTTTTACCTTGGAGTTGACGGGGCATTAATGAAAAAAAGCCGCAAAATTGGGGCAGGAGTTCAAAAATTTACGGGACTTATTCTTATCATAATCGGATTATTTGACACGATTACCTTTTGGTCATAAACTGATTTAACTAAGTTTGTTTTGTACTTATCGAATGAACAATAATTGATTCTCTGTATTTTCTGCATTACAAT
This sequence comes from Bacillus sp. MRMR6, assembly GCF_001940785.1. Classification (GTDB taxonomy): domain Bacteria; phylum Bacillota; class Bacilli; order Bacillales; family Cytobacillaceae; genus Neobacillus. Next base: position 48,375 of record NZ_MSLS01000034.1, on the reverse strand, counting down.
ACAGATAAGTGAGGTGACTATTTTTGTATGAAGTACTAATGGATATAACAGATATACATGCCTTAACAGCTCTTTACTGCAGCCTTTTCTTTGGTGTGACTTTAAAATTACTATGGGCGTGGAATGTAGAATTTTCCTTTATTGGCTCTATATCTGAACCTGCCAATACAAAAATATTTCAACCCTTATCTTTCAAAAACGAAGGTAATTATTTAAATGGTAATATTATCCTTCTAAGAATAGTTAGATATATCCGTACGAAAAAATATAATCAAGATGATAATGAAGACCSTATTTCCTCCCTGTTACTATACTAAATTCTATAAAAACTAGGAGGAAATATGAAAAACAAAGGATCTTATAAAATCTTGATTCTTTTAACACTAGCGGCAACTTTACTTTCAGGATGCTCGACACAGAATGGCAGCAGTGATGGATTTTTCCATACGTATTTTATTGAACCATTCATTGTTTCGATTCACTTTTTTGGTGAATTCTTCAATGGGAACTATGGATTATCTATTATATTTGTAACACTAATAATAAGGCTGATCTTATTACCATTAATGTTAAAGCAATATAAAAATCAAATGGATATGAAAGAAAAAATGGACGTCTTAAAGCCTGAGCTAGAGGAAATTCAAAATAAGTTGAAAACGGAAACGGTTACTAAAAAGAAGCAGGAGCTGCAACAGGAAATGATGGGTTTATATAAAAAACACGGAGTGAATCCCTTAAACATGGGATGTTTGCCGATTCTAATTCAAATGCCCATCCTAACCGGTTTTTACTATGCCATCCGTGGTTCTGAAGAAATCGCAACACATCAATTCTTATGGTTTAACCTGGGTCATCCTGACATAGTTATTACGATTATTGCAGGGCTGGTATACTATATTCAATTTAAGGTTTCCCAAACTAGCATGCCTTTGCAACAGCAGCAGCAAATGAAATTTATGGGCTTGTTATCCCCTCTCATGATTGTTATGTTTTCCATGAGTGCTCCAGCTGCATTGCCCCTTTACTGGTCAGTTGGTGGTGCCTTCTTAATTTTGCAAACACTGATTAGCAGAAGACTTTATCGTAGAAATACAGAAGTTATTAAGATGGAAGCAAAACCACAGTAACCCACCAAAAAAGAAGCATCAATTGATGCTTCTTTTTTGGTTTAAGAGATAAATGATCTATAGATCCTGGAAATATTCCTTGTAAAAACCACCGATCTTGCCCGAATTATCAATAATGTAATAAAATTCGTCTGTTATGTTTTTAACTTCGTAAATTTTTCCAGCTGTTAAGGCTTGATTCACGATATACTTCTTTGCGTCTGTATGAACACATTTTACTTTTTTTATTGTTTCCCGCTCACGCCATGTTAAGTGATTCATTAATTGCCACATTCCTTTCATTACTAATCCAACATCTAGTATAGCTAATCACAAACTATAAGTACAACAGAAAACGGAAATCAAATGAGAATCTTATCCTTTATTGCTCTAATTAAATATTGAAAAAATTACTTTTTTTAGTTCTAAATCAGAAAAAAAACATTACAATATTAAAAACAGAATATTCAACATTTTCATTTCAAGGAGGTTACCTAATTTGAAAATTATGAGTAATGAACTATTGGTTGTTTCGTATCGGGATGCCGTAAAATCTGGAAAAGAGAAAGAATGGATTCGAATTCTGAAAGATGAAATTAAACGACGTGGATTAAAGCCCTTTAAAAAGTAATTTCCCCTTGCTGATAAAAAAACCGCCGATTTTTTTCGGCGGTTTTTATGATAGGCTGTGTTTAGTTGTATGGTTTACATTGCTGTCCGGCTTCAATAGAAGCCTGTTTAATTCATTTATTACTATTTCTACGGCATCTTCTGAGTTAGTTGCGTGAATATTAATAAATTCGCCTGCGTAGTCCTGTAGTTTATGGTCATATCGCGGATCGTAATAATTTTCAAGCAAGATCTGTATCATATCTTGATAATTCTTATTCTCCAACGTAGTCAAAAGCTGTCTTTTCATCTCACCGTCTTTTATTCGTAGTAAAATTTTATCTATACCAACAGAGATTTTCTCAAAAAACCAAGAATCTTTACTATATGGTAATACATATTCATTTACTAAATGATTAATCCGATGCTCAAACGGCGTGTGTATATACATATGAATACCATGTAATTTCTTATCCATTAATTCTTCAGGTTGCACGACCTTACCAATCCGCTTGCTTTCAGCTTCCATAATAAAATAAGCAGAACCTTCAATTTTTTTAAGTGCATGATGCAGCAGTGCATCAAATGATTTTTGATTATTTCCTTCTCCAAGACCAATCGTTCCAAAGATAGAACCCCTGTGACCAGCCATTTCTTCTAGGTCTAGTATAGGGTAACCTAAATTATCTAATTTCTTCAATATGTCAGTCTTACCGACACCTGTTAAACCGTGTAATACAATTGCTTTATCAGGAAACATGGCTGGTATCTCTTTAAGAATAAACTGTCGATATGCCTTGTATCCACCAACCAAACGGATAGCATGGATTCCGGCAAACTCTAAAAAGGTAACCACCGCTTTACTACGCATCCCTCCACGCCAACAATGAATAATGAGTTCTTCTCCATCTGACATAGTATTTTTTATACTCCTTAGGAGAACAGGAAGTTTAGATGAGACTCGCTCCATTGCCCGCCATTTTGCAGCAGCCTGGCCTTCTCTTTTATAGATTGTTCCGATTTCTTGTCTCTCTTCATTCGTAAACAATGGGATATTTATTGCCCCTGGAATAGATCCATCGTCAAATTCTATCGGAGAACGAATATCTATGATGATTGATTTCTCTAGTTTTTGTAAATCCTCAACGGTAATTTCCCTCATATATAATTTAGCTCCTCAGTTTTCTGCTAAAACAAACAAAACTTCCAAGAATGGAAGTTTGATTTACCTAATACGAACGAAAGGGTGTCCCCTTCCATCAATTCATTAAGAGTATAGTCATATTATATAAGAGATAAACAATACTAGCAAGGTAACATCTATTCCATTTTAAAAGGACAAAATTATTTACTCCTTTGACCTCATCCAAATTATAGTAAATTCCTGCTTTCTTTGGCTGTAACAAATGACACTTATGTTTATCCTAGATTAAAAAAAGTCTACTTTAGAAAGTAGACTCACTCATTTAAATGATATTTTTTTCTGCTTTAAATACTGACATCAAATTTTCTAGTCCTTCTAAATCCTTTTTTTCAAATAAGTCAACAATTTTACTGCCAACAATTACTCCATCACAATAGTTCGTCAGTTCCTGTATTTGACTTTGATTTGAAATTCCAAAACCAGCTAATACTGGTATTTTACTTACAGACTTTACACTTGATAAGAATTGGCTTACCTCTTGATCGAAATCAGTTCTAGTTCCAGTGATCCCCTTAACAGTTACGGTATATAAAAATCCGTTCCCTTTATTTGCAATCGTTTTAATTCTCTCAAGCGGAGTAGTTAAAGTGACTAACCGAATCAATTCAATATCTGCTGCTTCTAGTAACGGGGCAATCATCTCTTCTTCTTCAATCGGCAAGTCTGGAATTATACAACCCGCTACTCCGGCCTTGTTTATATCCTTAACAAAGTCAGCAATTCCATAAGAATAGATTGGATTTAAATAAGTCATTAATACAATGGGTACCGTAACTAATTCTTTGGCTTTTTCGATTTCACTAATAATCCCTCTTAGTGTAGTACCATTTTCTAACGCTCTAATTCCTGCTCGTTGAATGGTTGGTCCATCTGCCACTGGGTCTGAGAAAGGGACTCCTACTTCAATTGCGGTTGCACCAAAATTTTCAAGTGTTACTAAACGATCAACCAGGCATTCTAGGCCTCCATCCCCTGCCATGATATAAGGAACGAATGCTTTTCTATTATTCTCTTTTAGTTCTTTGAAGGTTTTCTCTAAACGATTCACGATAATCTCTCCCTATTTAAACGTGCTTTTACCGCATCTACATCTTTATCGCCTCGTCCCGATAAACAAACAACGATATGTTCATTTTTTTCCATCTTTCCTGCCAACTTAACGGCAAATGCCACTGCATGGGCACTTTCAAGTGCTGGGATAATCCCTTCTAGCTTTGATAAAAGTTGAAAAGCATCAAGCGCTTCTTGATCTGTGATTGATTCATAATTTGCACGTCCGCTATCTTTTAAGAAACTATGTTCTGGTCCTACACCAGGATAATCTAACCCTGCAGATATGGAATGTGCCTCTAACACCTGGCCAGCATCATTTTGTAATAGATACATTAAAGAACCATGAAGAACGCCCGGTTTTCCTTTCGTTAATGAAGCTGCATGATAGTCTGTATCAACCCCTTGACCTGCTGCTTCAACACCGAATAACTTGACTTCCTCCTCTTCAATAAATGCATAAAACATCCCTGCTGCATTACTGCCCCCGCCGATACAAGCGACAACTGCTTCCGGCAGTTTTCCTTCGGCTTGAAAAAATTGTTCCTTTGCTTCCTTTCCAATCACACTTTGAAAATCTCTAACCATCATCGGGAAAGGATGTGGCCCCATTACCGAGCCTAATAGATAATGGGTATCGTCCACATTCTCGACCCAGTATCTTAATGCCTCATTCACCGCATCCTTTAACGTAGCACTGCCGGAAGTAACACTAACAACCTTTGCTCCTAATAATTCCATTCGAAAAACATTTAAAGATTGCCGCTTGATATCTTCCTCACCCATAAAGATGACACAATCTAGATTAAGTAAAGCGCACACCGTTGCTGTCGCAACGCCGTGTTGTCCTGCTCCTGTCTCAGCAACTATTTTTCTTTTCCCCATCCTTACAGCTAACAACGCCTGACCGATTGCATTATTAATTTTATGTGCCCCTGTATGGTTCAAATCTTCTCTTTTTAAGTAAATCTTCGCTCCACCGGCATACCTGGATAAATTATCTGCTAGATATAGAGGCGTTTCTCTGCCAACATATTGTTTTAATAATAGATTTATTTCCGACTGAAAATCTGGATCTTCTTTAGCATCCTCATAGGCTTCCTGTAATTCTAGTACTGCTTTCATAAGAGTTTCAGGTACAAATCTTCCACCGAAGATTCCAAAATGACCTTTCTCATTTGGTAATGTATATGACTTCATCAATTTATTCCTCCAGTTCGGCTCGCTTTAGCCTTATTTAAAAAAGTTTCGATTTTCTTTAGGTCCTTTACCCCATCGGTCTCTACACCGCTGCTAACATCCACCATATAGGGTTTTACAAGCCTTACTGCCGACTCTATATTCTCTACATTTAGCCCACCCGCAAGGATTATCTTTTTACCTTGAAAATTTCTAGACTGAACCGTGGTCCAATTAAAAGCCATTCCATTTCCACCACGGTATTTTCCTTTCGGTCCATCTAGCAGTATATAGTCACAGGGGAATGTTTCGATTGCTAACTGATGATCATCCTCTTCTATACTCATCGCTTTTATTACGGGCAATTTAATAGATCCACAAAATTCAGGTGACTCATCTCCATGAAGCTGGATATGTGTTAAACCTACTCTTTCAGCAATTTCTTCAATTTTTTCTTTCGTTTCATTAACAAATACTCCAACCTTTAAAACATTTTTGGGAAGTTGTGCAACAATAGCTTGAGCGATTTCAGGCTCTACATATCTTTTGCTTTCTGCAAAAACAAAGCCAAGTGCATCCGCACCAAAGGCGACTGCAGCGCTGGCAGTACCCTCATCTGTAATGCCGCAGATTTTCACTTTCATCAGTTCATTCTCCCAGTGACCGGAATTCTGAAATCAAGAAATGATTGCTTTATATTAGTGCTTTTCATTAAAGCCTCACCAACCAATATCCCATCCGCTCCTGCTTCCTTCACCCGCTCAACATCTTCTTGCTGATGGATGCCGCTTTCACTAATTAAATATGCACCCGCTGCCTTTACTACTGGAGCTAACCTTTCTGTTACCTCTAGCGATACATGAAAGGTCTTTAAATCACGATTATTGATGCCGATTAACTTGGCCCCTGTCTTTAATGCAATCTCAAGTTCATCTTCATTGTGTACCTCAATTAGCACTTCTAAATTAAGGTCTTTTGCATATCGAAACAGCTCAAGTAATTTCTCTTCTGTTAATGCTGCGACAATTAATAGGATAATATCTGCTCCATTTTCAGATGCTTGATCTATTTGCAAAGAATCGATGATAAAGTCCTTACAAAGAATCGGCAAGTCAACAGCACTCCTAGCTGCCCTTAAATCATGGAAGGATCCCTTAAAAAAGGTTGAATCTGTTAATACTGAAATGGCGGAAGCTCCGTATTTTTCATATAACTTTACTTGTTCAGCTGGTTCAACACCGTTATTGATGATTCCTTTTGAAGGAGAAGCACGTTTATATTCAGCAATAATACTTATTTCCTCAGCACCGGCTAATTTGTTGATTAAAGACCTTTTCTTTGTTGAGTTCTGTTTGATACTTTCACTTTTTCTGAGGGCTTCAACTTCTATTTTCTTTTGTTTAATAATCTTATCTAATATCGTTTCCACTATATTGCCGCCTCCCGTTGACCTAGGCTCGATTTCTTAATTAAGTTATTTAGTTTTTCAAAAGCAGCACCAGAATCAATGATTTCTCTCGCAAGCTGGATTCCCTCTTGAATGGTTTGAACTTTTCCACTTGTGAAAATCCCGATTCCTGCATTTAACAAGATGGTGTCTCGGTAGGCTCCTTTTTCACCTTTTAATACTTTTATAAGTATTTCTGCATTGTCTTTGGAATCCCCGCCTTTAATACAACTATTATCGTATTGTGACAGCCCCATCTCCTCAGGAAAAAACGAAAGGGTCGAAATGTTTCCATTCTCCAATAATGAAAGATAATTTTCACCCTGCAGGGAGGCTTCATCCATATAACCAGCCCCATTTATAACTACTGCCCGTTTCCGCCCAATCTTGTGCAGAACTTCTGCAAATACGTTTAATAAATCCCTGCGGTAAACACCTAATAGCTGATAGTCTAAATCGATTGGATTGGTTAAAGGACCAATAAAGTTAAAAATGGTTGGGATTTTGAGTTGTTTTCGAACGGACATGACTTTTTTAAGTTTTGGATGCACATGGGGTGCGAATAAAAAGGCAATTCCGATTTCTTCAAGGATCTCTTCCGTTCTTTCAACAGATAAATTTAAGTTGATTCCCAAATATTCCAAAACATCAGCACTTCCAGTTTTACTTGAAATACTTCTATTTCCATGTTTCGCTACAGGGATGCCTGCTGCTGCAATTACAAAAGCAGAGGTTGTACTGATATTAAAACTAGAGGAACCATCCCCTCCTGTACCACAATTGTCCAGAACATTCGGAAACTTCTTCTTAAAGTTCAGTGTATTATTTTTTAATGCCCTAACTATACCAGTTATTTCTTCGACTGTTTCACCTTTTGACTTTAGACCCATTAGAAATGCTGCGATTTCACTTTCAGAGGCTTCTTCACCCAGTATTAAATCTACCGCCTCCGTCATTTCGTGTTCGGATAAGGACTTTTGCTCAGCTAACTGGAGTAAATATTTCTTCATATTTCCTCTTCCTTTCTATCTCAACTAAAAAGTTACTTAAAATTTGTTTTCCTGCAGGTGTACCGATCGATTCTGGATGAAATTGTAAGCCGAATATCGGATATTCCCGGTGGCTTATTGCCATTACTTCCCCGTCATCCAAAGATTTTGCAATGCATTCTATTTCCTCTGGCAGGCTGGAAGATTCCACGATTAAGGAATGATAGCGCATCACTTCTAAATCCTCCGTGAAGGTATTAAACATTCCTGTCCCACTATGTCTAATCAGCGATGTTTTCCCATGCTTAATATGGTTTGCTCTTTTTACCACGCCGCCGAAAGCCGCTCCAATTGCCTGGTGACCTAGACATATTCCCAAAATTGGCACTTCTTTATAGAGAGATTGAATAAGTTCAATACAAATCCCCGCACCCTCAGGCTTTCCTGGTCCTGGTGAAAGAATAATTGCATCGGGATTTAATTGTTTGACTTGGTCAACTGTTAATTGATTATTTCTATAAACAACGATTTCCTCTCCAAGTTCCCCTAAGTATTGATAAAGGTTATACGTAAAGCTATCAAAATTATCAATGAGTAAAATCATTTCTCACCCTCCAAAAATGATCTTAATTTATTTACTGTTTCTTCATACTCGGACTCTGGATTAGAATCATGAACAATACCTGCTCCAGCCTGTATATACGCTGTTCCTTCTTTCAGAATCATGGTCCTGATTGCCAATGCAAAATCAATGTTTCCATTGGCAGATAAATATCCAATTGCTCCGGAATAAAGACCGCGTTTTGACTTTTCTAGTTGATTAATAATTTCCATTGCTCTTATTTTTGGAGCCCCAGACACAGTACCAGCAGGAAGACAAGCAGCTAGAGCGTCAAGTGGTGTTTGTGCCTTCGTAAGTTGACCGCTTACCTCTGATACAAGGTGGATCACATGCCGGAATTTTTCAACCTGCATATATTTCTCTACCTTTACAGAGCCAAAATCACAAACTCTTCCCAAATCATTTCTTCCAAGATCGACAAGCATTTTATGCTCGGCAAGTTCCTTTTCATCATGAAGTAACTCCTCGGCAATGATTTCGTCTTCTTCAGAAGTCTTACCTCTTCTTTTCGTGCCGGCAATTGGATTCGCTATAATCTGTGAACCTCGTGTCTTAATCAAACTTTCAGGCGATGAACCAATAACCGTATAAGATTCAAATTCGATATAGAACATATAAGGAGTTGGATTGTTTGCCCTATGCCTCCTGTAAAGCGACAATGGCGTACCTTGAAACTCTGACTTCATCCTTCTTGACAGTACTACCTGAAAGATATCACCATCCAAAATATGTTCCTTAGCCGTTTCAACATTTTTTAAAAATGTTTCCTTCGATGTGTCTGATTGGAAACCAGTAAATTGGAACAATGCTTCTTCTTCATAAAAATTAGGCTGTTTCAGTTCTTCAATCCTGTTTTGAATTCTAGCCTTGATCCCTTCAACGTCACTTTTTTCTGTCAGGGGTACTCCGAATAATGATATTTCCTCTTTAAGATGGTCGAACACAATAAATTCTTCATAAAACATTAAATGAACATCAGGCATTTCTAGTCCATTTGGGTATTCATCTCCAATGCTTTCATAATGGCGGATAATATCATAGCCAACATACCCCACTGCACCCCCTGTAAAGGGAATTGGAAGGTCTGTAATGGCTTCAGTAGGCATTAAGGTCTTAATCACTTCTAATGGATTACCCTTAATTACTTGTTTTTCTCCATTTTTATTAATAATTTCATTTGTATCACCCTTTGAAATCAACTCAAATGCTGGATCTGCGCCTATAAAAGAGTAGCGGCCTGAGTCATTGTATTTGTGAGAACTCTCTAGTAAAAACTTTTTCTCGCCGCTTATTTTTTGCAATATCGAAATGGGAGTGAACGTATCCCCTTTTAACTTTTCTACATAAAATCCATTTTTTAATTTCATAAAATGACTCCTTCCAAAGTTTAAAGAAACAAAAAAATCGTCCTCTATGTACATAATTAGGGTATGTACATAGAGGACGATTTCTAGACCGTGGTGCCACCTCCATTTGAAGCAGAATACCTGCTTCCTCTTTCGGATACAGGGGATAAACCCGATATCCTATCCTTTTAACGGCGGAACCCCGTGCATCCCTACTAACTTTTCAGGAGGCCTCTCGCAAGTCCATTCGACAAATTCATTCTTATCGGGCTCTCATCTTCCCCGACTCTCTGTAAAGAATTAATAAGCTTACTACTCTTGCTCACTGATTTTACCTATTTATTTGTTGAAAATACAAAAAGGCCCCCCCTTCCAAAAGGACGGGAGACCCGTGGTGCCACCTTCATTAGCTATAAATTAGCTCACTTAACCAATATCAAAGCAAACCACTGCTTTAATATTTGTCTCATGTAACGATGAGATCTTCGCCAAGGCCTACTTTCCCTATTGAGAGTTCGGTTTGGAGCTCAAAAGTCCATTCACTTAAACGTCTACACTGATTCGCACCAACCATCAGCTCTCTTAAGAATCCGTCAAAGTTACTACTCTTTATCATTGCTCTTGATTTATTGATTTTTATATTAAACCTTTTAAAAATAAAAGTCAATCATAAGTTATTAAAATTTTCTAATTAATCTAAAGTTCGTACAACTTGACTAATTGATCATTTCTTAATGTTACCTCTCCGATGATTTTTATAAACCGTGTTTTGAATTCTTTATTCCATTAAAAGGATTTAAGTTACTTAATTAATTTCCGATAAACATGCCAATATTAACAGTAGCACATTATGAAGGGGATAAAAGTTGATGGAACATGTGGAACGATTATGCCCGGAATCTGAGACATCTAAGAAAAAGTCATCAGGCGGGAAAAATAAGTCAAGTGAGATTTCAAAACAAAAGTGGGCAATTCTCTCACTGTCCTCCATACCACTGGTTATGACACTGGGTAATTCAATGTTAATACCTGTATTACCTTCCATGCAAAAGAAATTAGACATCTCATCTTTCCAAACAAGCATGATCATTACAGTTTACTCCATAGTTGCAATATTTTTAATACCTGTTGCAGGTTATTTATCAGACCATATCGGCAGAAAAAAAGTGATTATACCAAGTCTTATCATTGCTGGAATTGGCGGATTGATATCCGGATGGGCGGCTTGGAAATTGGATAATGCCTACTGGGTAATATTAGTTGGGAGAGCCTTACAAGGGGTGGGTGCGGCAGGTGCTGCGCCAATTGTTTTGCCTTTAGTAGGTGATATGTTTAAAAATGACGATGATGTAAGCAGCTGCCTAGGGTTAATTGAAACCTCCAATACATTTGGTAAGGTGTTAAGTCCTATTCTAGGAGCTTTTTTAGCAGGTTTTATCTGGTTTCTACCATTTTTCTCCTTCCCAGTCTTTTGTGGGATATCCGTTTTTATGGTATTATTTCTTGTTAAATCACCAAAGAAAAGCAAACCTATCCCTTTTAAGCAATTCTTTATTAATGTAAAGAAGACTTTTACAGAAAAGGGTAAATGGCTGTATGCCATTTTCTTTATTGGTGGGATCTTAATGCTTGTTCTATTTGGAATATTATTTTACCTGTCAGAAATCTTCGAAACGGAATATGGAATTAAGGATGTTAAGAAAGGGGTATTTTTAGCAATCCCTCTTGGTTCCCTTTGCCTAACTTCCTTTATTACAGGAAAAGTAATAAAGGAAAACAAGGTACTTATGAAGTGGATTACATTTGGTGGAATCGTAGCATCAGCTTTAGCAATTATTTCCTTATGGATTTCCATAAAGTTATGGTTTTTATTGCTAATGTTTTCCATTGCCGGGATTGGTATTGGAGCAGGTCTTCCTTGTTTAGATGCCTTATTGACAGAAGGAATAGAAAAAGAGGAGCGAGGGACAATCAGCTCGATTTACAGCTCAATGAGATTTATTGGAGTTGCAGCTGGGCCGCCAATCATTGCCTTGCTAATGAAGCATTCAAACAACTGGATCTTTGTTATCCTAAGCACTCTAAGTGTTTTAGCTGCAATTGTAACTTTAATTTCAATAAAGCCTGGTGCACAAAGTGAAAAGTAAAGAAGCGCTGAGATTCAGCGCTTTTTTTCCATCGTTATTGTTACTTTATTAATCCTTTAGACGGGGCTTCGCAGGATCACAATTCGGGCTATCAAGGTTTGTTGATTCAGCTAACTTTGTTAGATAATAGCATTCTTCCCGAAACATATGATCTGCCATCAAGGGCGAAAATGTCCCTAACGACTGGGCTGTGATTTCAAGTTCTTCTAACTCTTGTAGGAAATTCTGAAATAGCTTCATTTCTAATGAAATGTCTGTATTAAATCTTTCTAGCGCTGGAAAAGAAGTTAAATTCGTTCGTAAATATCCTGCCATTTCAACTGCCTTTATATAAAATTGCTCAAATTCCTTTGTATATAAATCACTTTTCTTTTTTAATTTTTTCTCAATATGATCAAGACTATCAGATATTGCACCTGCATGCCCGGCTGCATCTAAAAGCCAAATAAGATGATGGTGCAGCTCATGATAAATAGGAGGGGTCTTTCTAGTTTTCAGATGGGAAATGATTCGTAAATATTCATCTAATTCATTAACCATATGATTAATAAATGTTGGGGAAAGGTGTAGTTTTATCTTACCTTGTAAATGTCGTTGTATTAGGCTTAGCTTAAACTCCCGGAGTTTTAATCCTTCTTCCTCAGCCATCGCTGTTATCTGTAAAATGTTTTCTGTTTCCGCTTTTTGGAGAAGAGTATCAAAAACTGTAATAAACGTTAAGGCTGTTTGTATATCCGCTTTTTGCACCGGTGCTAAAGCCTCATAGATAAATCGTGAGTGGTCACCTAGGATTTGCAGCCAAAACCGATGTTCAAACCTAGCTTTACTCTCAAAAACATCATTCATTCAAGGTCCCCCTTAGTTTTTTTCCCTTGGCACTTATAATTTATATTCGGATGGTAGAAACCTAATGAAAAAAAGTTGGCAAATTGTTCTTTGCCAACTTTAAAAAGCTTGAACCACTTATTTAATTAATAAGGTCTTAACCAATCGGAGTCCCTATCTACACATATATGACAAGTTTCTGTTTTTGAATGAAAGGTGTAAAACTTTTGACCGCAATCTTTACATTGTTTTGTTAGATAAGGTTCGGCCCTTTCGCACTTACTCTTTATATCAGATATAACCTGGATGGCGTCTTGACTGCAAACATCCGTACAAGCTGTGCAATTTACACATTTATCATTCTGTATTTGAAGTAACCCATCCTCATACACAAATACCTTTTCCGTACAAACTGAAAAACACGCTCGGCACAATGTACACTTATTCTGATCGATATCGACTGAAAAAAATTGATACTCCGGATAGTATTTTGATAATTTCCAGCCATCCGTTTCAATTTTCCATGCGGCGGGTGCCATGTTCTTAGCTAATTGTCTCCCTTCTTTTTGAAAGGATTGAAAGAATGCTCTGCGAGATAGTTTATCTTTCGGGATTTTTCTCACCACTGCTATAGGATACTGATTCAGACTAGACAAAATAGTATTTGCTTCATTAAGTGCATTGGTCCATTCTTGATTTAAGGCTAGTTGATCAAATTGAATTGACTGCAGCCCCCGCTTTGCATAGATCAATAATTCCTTCGTTGTTGGTGTATAGGTGTCATCAAATACAAGGCTTGTTCTTTCAAATTTCCGATTAACCGCCAAGCCCTCAATGGCCGACAATGGGCACACAATCATGCAGTCACCACACATTGAACATAAATCAGCATCAATGGTTGGCAGATGATCGATTATCGTTATGGCCTGTTTACTACACTGATCCTTGCAATGGGTGCATGTAGACTTGCGATTTCTTCCCCTTGAACAGGTTGATGAAATTTTCATTTGCTCATGCAGGCTTTCAAGCCAATTTACAATAAGTGACATTCTACCACCAACTCAATCATTATAGTCAACTATAGTATTGCGTCTTTATGTGGAGTAATGACAATATTTGGATTTGTAACAGTTGGACTTGGCATTCCTTTTATTTGTCTAATTTCCCCATATTTCTTCTTTAGTTCTTCAATCGGTCCAAACTCAATCGCTCCCATTGGGCATGTAGCTACACAAACTGGATCTTCGCCAGTTTCTTGAAGGTCAATGCAGAAATTACATTTATTCGCTTTAAATTTGTTTTCGTCATACTGAGGTGCTCCGTAAGGGCATGCCTTAACACATAATTGTGCACCTGCACAAATGTCTTGATCAATCGTGACGACTCCATCCTCCTTTCGCTTAACGATTGCTCCAGTAGGACAATTCAATACACATGCTGGGGAAACACAATGATTGCATGAGATGGAAAGGTGAAAGGCTTTTACATTTTGAACAATGCCTCCAGTCGATTTTTGCATATATGTTCCTTCTTCAAAACTATAAACCCTTCGAAAGTTAATACCTACATTTGTATTATTCTTATCTTTACAGGAGACAGTGCAAGCCTTACATCCCTGACAAAGACTTTGGTTAATATAAAATCCAATCTGAGCCAAAATTCTCACTCCCTACGCTTTTTTCACTTCGACAAGATTTGTTAGCTGTGGATTTGACTTCGCAAGTGGCGTCGGTCTTTGAGAGGTTAAAACATTAACCGCCCCCCTTTGGTCCGTTCCATTATTGTCAGGAGTATACCAACCGCCTTGTGGGATGCCTACTACTCCAGGAGTGATCTTTTGCGTTACTTTTACATCGATACCCAGGGTACCCCGGTCATTGAAAACACTAACTCGATCCCCATTCTTCAATCCTCGTTTATCAGCATCGCTTGGATTCATCCAAATTTCTTGCTTTTCAACTTCCTCCAATAACGGCATATTGTCATAGGTTGAGTGACATCTCCGCTTAGAATGCCAACTAATTAGCTGCAGTGGATATTTTTCCTTTAATGGATCCTCTGGTCCTTCCCAGGAAGAAATATATTTAGCAAGCGCCGGTATTTCTTCATGCTGATTCATATCCCATAGTGTCTTTGAGAATAGTTCAATCTTGCCAGATGGGGTTTTAAAAGCATTGTTTTCAAAATCATCAATTTGCTGCTTGAACCCAACAAGTGGTTCGTCGAATTTAAAATGGTGGACACCCTTCTCGCGAAACTCTTCAAATGTTGGAAAATTAGGATCTAGCTCCTCTTTTGTCCTTCTTACACTTTCTTTTACTAGATCAAGAATCGTTCTGCCCTCCGTGAATTGTTCCTTAACACCTAATTTATCGGCTACATCGGTAAATACATCGTACTCATTACGGCATTCATATAGGGGCTCAATTGTTTTGTCTCCAAATACAACATAATCTCCAAAACACCATGGAACGCCAATATCATAGCGTTCAAAGAAGGTCGTTCCCGGGAGTAAAATATCGGCATATTTTGCACTAGGTGTCATAAAAAGATCACTGACGCAGATAAATTCTACTTTACTCTCATCCTCTAAAAGGGCTGTTGTTTTATTAATATCTGAATGTTGATTTACAAGCATATTTCCAGCAATATTAAAGATCAGTTTAATATTTGTTGTTAATTTTTCTGTTCCTTGTAAGCCATCAGCAGCTGTCATTTCAGTACCTGCTTCAACAGCCTTGGTCCAAAGAAAACACGGAATGGATGATTTGACAGGATTTTGAAACGTAAAAGGATAAACGATATTTGACCTGCTCCAATAACCTGTGCCTCCAGCCCATCCGCCTAATTTCCCTACATTACCCGTTAGACATGCTAACTGTGCACCGCCACGCATGAATTGCTCACCATACGCCTGCCTTTGTGCAGACCATCCTTGAATAAGTGCTCCCGGTTTGATTGTTGCATAATGCCGAGCAATCTCACGAATCTTTTCAGCAGGGACGCCACAAATTTTTTCTGCCCATTCTGGTGTTTTTTCTATCCCGTCTTTTTCACCTAGCAGGTAACTCTTTAAAGATTCTACCTTTGCTACACCTTCTGGAATATGCTCACCATCAAACCCAATACAGTAGGTATCAAGGAAGTTTTGGTCATGAAGATTTTCTGTGATGATTACGTATCCCATAGCGTCCATCATTGCATTATCGGTTGTTGGTAAAATTGGAATCCATTCATCTGCAAAAGCTATAACCGTATCTGTGTGTCTTGGATCAATAACGATAATTTTTGCACCATTCTTCTTAGCCTGTTTAAGATATTCTCGGTATGGAGTAGAAAAAATCATTTCCGATGGATTTTGCCCCCATAGGATAATATATTTAGAATGTAAAAGTGAATCAAAACTACTTCCAGAGTTATTAGTACCGTACGTATAGGGGGTTGCCACATTTCCGGCACCTGAACTATAATCATTTCTGTAATTTAAGTACCCACCAGTTAGCGCTAATAATTTCCTCGCACTGTTTCTGCCGCTATGCAGTCCCCAGCTTTGTCCAGATGCATAATTGACATATCTAGACTCGGGGCCATATTGATCTCCAATCCGTTTAACCTCTGAAGCAATGGTTTCAATCGCCTCTTCCCAAGAAATCCTTTCAAACTTGCCTTCACCACGTTTGCCTACTCGTTTCATTGGATACTTTAGTCTGTCTGGATGATAGAGTAGATTCCGATAGTTTCTTCCGCGAACACATGCCATTAAAGACGGAGCAGACAAATCTTCACTTCCCTGTGTATCTGTTCCTACACGAACGACGACGCCGTCTTTTACATATGCCTTTATTACACAGCGCCCACCGCAGTTGTTGATGCTGCAAGTAGAAATAACCTTATCAAATTCACTTGCATTCGCTACCATCTCTTCACCTTGTCGATCTACTAATAATTTCGTTCCAATTCCACCTGCAATGACTGGAACACCAATAGCTCCTGACCACTTTAAGAAGGTCCGTCTTTTCACTGTATTGTTAAATACTGACATTAATGGACTTTTCTCAGACATTGATTAATGCCTCCTTTACCTCAATAAGCGATTGTAAATCAAACAGAATAAATTCTTCTAGAAGCAGGGCTGAACCTAGATACAGCTGACTATTTGTATGTTCAATCAATCTCATGCAGAAAAGCGGTATCCATTTTGTTAGGTGATTCTTAAGGAAGTAAATTTGGCTTTCTATCAGAATGCTAATGCCACCAACCTCTTTTTCCTGCAATAATTGATCACATAAATTTGTCATAAATTCTAACTCTATTAAAAGATGATCGTCTGGCTCATTATTTTCTTTTACAAATTGAAGGCCAAACTGATGATATTGCTTACGAACTTTGTATGTGCATGTTTCAAATAATAACTGCTCTCTGCTTCGATAAAATGACTCCCAAGGAGGCGCTGCTAAAGGACCTGGGCCAACAAAGAGAAACCGATATTCTTCTCTCTCCTTTGAAATCTGCTCTACTGACAAACGCTCAAAAAAACGATGAAGAATTCTCCCTCCTTCATTCATCTCTGCTAGTAGAACTTGAATTTCTTCGTTACGTTTTAATCCAATTAAGGGATCACCTAATAGCTGTTCAGAAAAAAGCAATTGGAGGAGTTGATAAAGATTCTTTCTTGATCGAAAAAGTGGTTGTAATTGAGTATGTATAGGTGTCTGACTAGTTAACACTATAAAACCCTCCTTATTTTGTGAATGTTTTCACATATTTTTCGAGCAGTATTCACCTACATTCCTAATCAATCTGGTATAATTCAATTTTACTGTATAGATATTAAATTTATATYAAATCTACCATCGTTCACATTATTTTCAAAAACAATGCGCTAATTTGTTAACAAATTCTAGATGACTATTGTGAATATTATTAGTTACTGTCGAAAATTGTATATAATAAACAGGACAATATAAGTAAAGGATGATTTTATTGAATATCACGGGACATAATGTAAAGAAACTCGAAGATCCATTTAATTTACTTAGCGGAGACCGTTATGAGTTTTTTCTTGAACTTGAGATAGAGGAAGAAGATGAGCTCTATTCCGAGAAAGGTGTTGGAGTGAGATTAATATTTGTAATAGATGAAAATGGACCAAAAGTTTCTCACTACCACCTTTATGAGAGGGAAACAGAAAAGATATTAGACTTTGAACTTGAGGAAGATGAATTACTAACGGTTTTCAACTATTGTAAAGAAAACCTTACTGAATAAAAAAACAGGGAGATTTTATTCTCCCTGTTAAACCTTATTTACATAAAATTCTTACTGTGATTATGAATCACTTGTAGTTCCTTTGTTGTGAGGCTCATTTCACTTTTGCATATCGGACAGCGGGGTACTTCAGTGCTTTTAAAGTTGTCACGAATCCAACATTTACAATTGTCTGAATTACATTCCCAAACTTTAGTTTCTTCTAATTTTACTTCTTCGTCATTCCTTCTGCCAAACGCCAAAACGCTTCACCCCTTGAACTTTTTTAGCATTCATGTGAATAAGAAACTCTTTAACAGATAAAAAGGTGATGCCTTTTTAATGCACCACCTTTTTTAATAGAAAATTAAACAGCTTTTACGTTAGAAGCTTGTGGTCCACGAGCGCCTTCTACGATTTCGAAAGAAACTGATTGACCTTCTTCTAAAGTTTTGAATCCTTCTGATTGAATAGCTGAGAAGTGTACGAATACATCTTGACCGCCTTCAGCTTCAATAAATCCAAATCCTTTTTCTGCATTAAACCATTTTACTTTACCGTTGTTCATGAATAGAAACCTCCAAAGATTTGTTCACTTTAAGTTTTGGAACATTTAAAACTAAAAAAGCCATAATCGCACTTGGGTAATAGACATCACCCACATTTTCGTGCAGTTAAGACTACTTAATCCAAACAAGTATTTAAACGAACTTAAAAGCGTAATTTAATAATAACCTTTTTTTCACTAAAAGTCAATTATTATCCTTTTAAAATAGTAAAATAAAGGAATCTTAAACTATCTGTGAGCCTTCTTAGACAAAGACCTTTATAAAGTAGGAATTAAATTTTTCAATATCTATTTCCATTCCTATATTATCCATTGAACTTATCGGTTCTTGATCTGGCTTTGGCCGGAAATCTGCAATACTTTTTCCCTTTGCCTTACCAAATTCTTCAACTCTAACTCTTCGTGAAATGTATTTTATTAGATCTGGATTGTCTATCGCCATCAAAGGAACGACATCATGAAGGGGTGCTCCTTTTATGCCAGGTACATTTTTTTGATAAGCTTGGAAATAGTATTCAAAGGCAGGTTTTAAAAGTGGAGTAAAAGGTGTTCCACTTGTTTTCTCCAAGTAATCGATGATTTCGGGATTTATAAGTGCTTTATTCGTTACATTTAAAGGAAATAAATAAATATTATGACCTTTTTCCATTACAGTATTAGCAGCAATCGGATCCACAAAAAAGTTTGCCTCTGCTTCAGCTGAAATATTTCCTGGTACTAAAAAAGCACCACCCATAATATAAATGGCCGTTACGCCTTTTAATGCGTTATCTCCATATAAAATAAACATTAAAGCCAACTCAGTCAATCTTCCTACAGATACAATCACCAAATCTCCTCTATACTGATTAATGATTTCTAGAATTTTGTTAAAGTCATACACCTTTACATTCGCCAAAGTATCAGGGGGTTTAATCGGTCCCAACCCTTCTTCTCCATGAATTTCTGGGTAATACGTAACCAATTCACCTGACAATGGACCAGCTGCACCAGCAATAATAGGAATTTCCATCCTACCACTTAAGCTCAATAAATAAGCTGTATTTCGAATAGACTGCTCTTTCGGTGTATTCCCGTACCCACTTACAACCCCTACAACATTTAACCTAGGGTTTAATAATGCATACATGATGGCAAATGAATCATCTATACCTGGGTCTGCAAACAATAGGACATTTACCGACATTGCCTCTCCCCCGCCCGTGTCAAGATTATGATTTTACCATTTTATGCTTGATGCTAGCCTGAAAGCACTATAATCGTGTAGAGTATCCAAAAAAACCGATTCAAACTATTGAATCGGTTTTAACACATCACATCAGGCTTCTTTTTTCACCTTTGCCGCTGCTGCTTTTTTTCTTGGTGCTACAGCTGTTTTCTTTTTCGGAACTGCTGCAGCAGACGTCTTACCTGGTTTTGTTCGGTCAATTGAGGCTTGTAAGGCTGCCATTAAATCAGTTACATTGGATGCCGCAGGTTCTTTCGTCGCTGGGCTTACAGTTTCTTTACCTGAGCGCTTCGATTCAATTAGTTCTAGAAGTGCTGTTCGATATTCATCAGTATATTTTTCAGGTTCAAATTTCGATGTTAATTGGTCGATTAAAAGAATAGCTGTATCTAATTCTTTTCCCGTTACCTTATCCTCTGCTGGTACATTAGGAACATCTCCAGCACGCCTGACTTCGTCTGGATAATGAATCGTTTCCATCACCAACGTGTTTTCATAAACACGGATAATCGCAAGCTGCTCTTTGGATCGGATAATAATTTTAGCCAATCCGACCTTTTGTGATTCCTGTAATGCTTTCCGTAACAATGAGTAGGCCTTCCCTCCACTTTCATTCGGCGACATATAATAGCTGCGATCGAAATAGATTGGATCAATTTCTTCAATCTTAACAAAGTCAATAATTTCAACCGCTTTTTCTTCGTTTTCCTTATGGAGTTTTTCAAGCTCTTCATGATCGAGAACGACAAATTTCCCTTTTGTGTATTCATAAGCCTTTACAATATCCTCCGGTTTTACTTCTTCTTCACACACAGAACAAATCTTCTCATATTTTATTGGTGCGTGACATTTATTGTGTAAGGTCCGCAGCTTAATATCCTTGTCTTCTGTAGCAGTATGAAGCTTGATCGGTATGTTAACAAGTCCGAAACTTATGCTACCTTTCCACATCGTATGCATATTGTATCTCCCACCTTTTTTTATTATTTTGTGCTGGGAAGTGGATGAAATCCCTAAAAACATTTGGAAAAGGATGAATCTTAGTTCTTTTAAACAAAATAATAAAAAAAGAGAGGAATTCTTATAATGAAACCGATGCTGCCCAGTTTAACTTTTGATTTAACTGTTAGCCCTGATTGGCTTTACGAAGTAAAATATGATGGTTTTCGAGCGATATTAACGTGGGATAAAAGCGGAATCAAGCTTGATAGCAGAAATAATAAAACATTACTCCCTCAATTCCCTGAGATCAAGGAGTATTTACTAAGACAAAAAGAGGATTTTAAGCCCTTTCTCCCGCTGAAGTTAGACGGAGAACTTGTAATCCTTGAAACACCCTACAAGGCAAACTTTTCAGCAATCCAGGTTCGCGGGAGAATGAAGTCAGAAAAAAAAATAATTGAAACAGCCAATAAAACGCCAAGTCGTTTAATGCTATTTGATGTTCTTTTACTTGCTGGAACGCCGCTTACTTCACTTCCGTTTCTGAAAAGAAAAAGTGAATTATTAAAAATGTTTGAAGAAATCGGACTGCCAAAAGAAATTGATCTTTTTAGTGAAAGTCTGCTGCAATTGGTTAAAGCACATACGAATTTTGATGAGCTTTGGGAAAAAGTTGTCCTTCATGACGGCGAAGGTATTATCGCTAAACACAAAAACAGTTTATGGGAGGAAGGAAAACGCTCTCTTCAATGGCTAAAGTACAAAAATTTCAAGTATGTCAGCTGCTTTATCACTTCGTTTGATAAATCAAATGGGTATTTCTTCGTAAGCGTGTATAAAGAAGAAAAAATTCATAGCATCGGGCAAGTTCTCTTTGGTTTTAAACCGGATGAGAAACAGGCTCTTCAGCAAACCTTAAAGCAAAATATGATAAAAGAAGACAGTCAATACATATATGTCGAGCCAGCTATCTGTCTAGAAGTAAAGTACCTAGAACTGTATGATCATCAGCTGCGTGAACCACATTTTGATAAATTTCGCTTTGATTTACAGCCTACGGAATGTACCTATGAGCAATTCTTGTTTCAGCAAAAGAACCTGCCGGGTGATTTAACTATTACTCACCCTGACAAACCTCTTTGGAAGGATCATGATATTCAAAAGGCAGATTATATCCTTTATTTAAGGGAGGTTTCACCTTTTATGCTCCCTTTTTTAACGGATCGCTTATTGACAGTCATTCGTTTTCCTCATGGAATGTTTGGAGAAGCCTTTTATCAAAAAAACTGTCCAGATTATGCACCTGAGTTTGTTCAAACACACCTTGATGATGGTATCGATTATATCATTTGTAACAACCTGAAAACACTCATCTGGCTGGCGAATCAACTGGCAATTGAATTTCACATCCCTTTTCAAACAATTAATAGTAATGGCCCCAGTGAAATTGTCTTTGATTTAGATCCTCCTTCCAAAAATGAATTTCATTTAGCGATTAAGGCAGCACTGTTCATCAAAGAGGTTCTTGATCAATTAAATCTAATAGCCTTTATAAAAACTTCGGGCAATAAAGGATTGCAAGTATATTTACCATTACCCGAAAATGTGTTTACCTTTGATGATACACGTCTGTTTACCAGTTTTATTGCAGAATACCTTATATCAAAAGATCCAGATTCATTTACAGTAGAACGATTGAAAAAAAATCGCGGTGGCAGACTGTATGTCGATTATATACAGCATAGTGAAGGAAAAACCATTATTGCTCCATACTCCATGCGGGGCAATGACCATGCCGGTGTTGCCACACCGCTATTCTGGGAGGAAGTGAACGAAAAGCTGAATCCAGAACATTTTACAATGAGAAATGCACTAGAACGCTTGAAAAAACAAGGAGACCCTTTTAGTACTTACTTTAAAACAAAAGCTATTCAGCCTTTTTCTCCAGTTTTAGAAGTCTTAAAAAATGGGTCAAAAAAAGGATAAAAGGGAACCTTAAAAGCCTGGTTCCCTCTCACCCTACAGTCCTTTCACTATTACCTTTTGTGCTTCTTTTTGTAATTGTTCATAGGCTGTTTGTTCTGAAAGTACATGTTTTGAGGAGATCTTAAAAGTTCGTTCCCCGAGGTTTACTTTTATTGCTGCCTGATAAAGATAGGTAGCGTTGCCGATTAAATCAATGAAATATTGACCATGATCTTTATGGACGACACACTGGACCTTTCCGCCATTATTATAAACCTGGATCACTTCTTCAAACTCATTCAATTTATTCATACAAGTCACTAGTGAAGATGCTGACATGGCAGTTCCACATGCATTTGTAAAACCTACACCACGTTCGAATGTATTTACATAAATGCTTCCCTTTGATAATGGCTTAACAAAGCTGACATTTACACCGTCAGGAAATAAATCATTAGGACTATTTACCTTTTCACTTAGCTGCTTTTGTAAATCTGACTGTAATTGTTCCGTTTCCACGATTGCAATAAGGTGTGGATTGGGGACAGCTAGTGCAGTAAATAACAACTCACTAGAAAGGTCAGTGATTGGCTCATTTATTAAAACGTCTTGCTCCATGACGAGCGGTAAGTCTGATAATTGAAATGAAACAGGCGAGATTTCAACCTGATAAGTATGGATCATTGGAAGGATCTCCTTCTGCTTACTTACCTTTAAATCCGCTTTCATCGTTTCAATTACTGCCTCTTCCTTATTGAGCAGTTCGCATATATACCTAGCAACCAATCTTAAGCCGTTCCCACACATAGAGGCCTCAGAACCATCTGAATTAAATACCCGCATTCTCCCATCCGCTCGTTCACTTTTCAACATAAATAATATTCCATCTGCTCCAAGATCTTTATTACGATCGCATAATAAGCGTGCAAGCTTTGATCTATCTTCCTCAGAAAAAGAGTAAGCATGTGAAATTTCATCTATTATGAGAAAATCATTACCAGATCCGTGGCCTTTTATTAAAGTAATTTCCATTAAGGTGACCTCCATAATCAAAGACAATTTATACACTATTCTATCAAATAATAGTGAGAATGGATACTGCCTTACCTTTCAATGAAGAATTCGTTTATTAAGAAAGAGATCCTAATAAGCTTGTCCTGATTAGAAAGGGCTTTATTAAAGGTAAGGACAGGTGTATTAGGTTCTGGGAATCGTTCACTCCATTCCACTGGCATCCACCCGCGTCTCAACCGTCCCACTTCCTCCCTTGAAGGGCTTACTAGTTTTTTATCCATAAAATAACTTGACCCTTCTATTACACCTAATGAATGGTTTTCAGCATCGAACAGCTCTTCTATCATATTTTTCCAGGTGATTTTCTTTTTAACATAACAGCCGAGATACTGGTTATCATGACAATATACCTCGATTTTCAAGTTTGCATTTCCTCTCTTAACTTTGAAATAACCTTCAACTCGACCTGCTGAGTTATAAAGCGCATAGATCTTTGTTAAGCGAAATAAATGAATTCCTTTTCTTATTTGCTTGATCCTTCCAGCTTCGTTCCCATCTGGATAATAAAACAATACATTTGCAGACTGTGTATTCATTAAGAGTACTAGTAACTCTTCAGGCTCGAAAAGAGACTGATAGACACGATCTGAATTGAAAGTGTTTTTTCTGATTTGCGCCGCTTGATTCATTCTATATAAATAGGTTTGATATCCTATCCAGCTTATGATCAAGAAAGGTATTGATAAAAACATAATCTGCTTGTTTTGAAAAATAACGAGATTTCCTCCAATAATTAATATCGCGGGGAATAATGAAACAATACTACCATTTAGGCTTACGGTTGCCATACTTCGGTAAAAGTCATGTATATTCATCAAAAAACTCCTCCATCTAGGCTCTTGTACTATTCTATTTAAAGAGGATGAAAAAAATGATAGAAGTTTTACAGAGGAGGATAAGTAAACTAGTAAAAAAGGAGCCGCCAACTGCTCCTTTATTACTAGAATTGATATACTAGAGCGTTAATTAGCCGTTATGAGGCAAGTTCCTTCTTCTTAAAAATCAAGGTGCTTAGCGAGAGTAGAATTGCGATCGAAACCAATGCTGTAATACTAGCCGTTAATGTTTGCTTAGGAACTTCACCTGTTAAAAGTACTGCAGATGAATAGCCGGTTAATTGCGATGGACTCCACTCAAGCCAATGTGAAAGAGTTCCGCTAATAATGCTAACAACAAGAATAACTGACAAAGATATAAAGCCTGCCATGCCTGGAGACAAGAGGATACTGCTAAAAAAGACCGTAACGGTTAACACAACAGAAAGCCATAAAGCAAATAAGAAATAAGCTTGAAAAAATACACCCATGGGTATCCAATCAAATAACTGACCTGTATAATACCATGTCGCAAGTGAGCCCATTAATAAGGAAAACCAGATTAATAGTACACCACCTGCCCATTTCGAGGTGACATAGGATAAATAGGATACAGGTTTCACTAATATCTGTGCGGCAACTCCACTTTTCCTCTCACCGGAAATTATCCCCATTGTACCAAGAGCGATAATTAGTACTCCAATTGTTGAGTATTGACTAAAGCCTGCTGCTAATACCGCTTCTGCGGAAGGTGGAGGGATGTTAATAACCGCTCCATCTGGAAGATCACCTAATGAATCAATGATTTGTGGCAGATAGTAGCTTGTCAACGGCTCCGAAACACCTAATAATATAAAGGTAATGGGTACCCAAACCCATTTAAAATTCCTCCACATCTCTAGAACCTCTTTTTGAAATAGAACGATCCACTGACTCATTTACCCACCACCTTCATAAACACATCTTCTAGATTCATACTGCTTATTTCGAATTTATCTAACTCCCAATTTTTCTCCAAAACTTCTCTTAATAAAGCTTGTCGGGCACTCTCTATGTCCTCGACAAACACACTAATTTTATTGCCTTCTTCAAGAAGTGATACTGTTAAAGGATGGTTCTTTAATACCGAGAGAATTTCTTTTGTTTTTTTCCGGAAAAATAAGTCGATTTTTGCCTGCTGGTACTGGTCACGAAGGTTTTCCATTGTACCAGCCTCTACAATCTTTCCGTTATGTAGAAATAGAATTTCATCACAGACCTCTTCGGCGTCAGTCAAAATATGAGTAGAAAACAAGATCGTCGTCTCCTTTTTCAACCCTTCAAGAAGCTCCAATACCTCTCTTCTGCCAATTGGATCTAAAGCTGAAACAGGTTCATCTAACATGACTAGTTGTGGACGGTGAATGATTGCCTGTGCAATACCAAGCCTTTGTTTCATTCCACCCGAATATTTACCAATCTTGCGGTTTTTTGCATTACTGATTCCAACAAGATCAAGAAGTTCTAATGAACGGTCCTTCGCTTCCTTATTGGTTAATCCAGCAAGCTTTCCCACATATACTAAAAACTCAATACCACTCATCCAATCATAAAATACCGGAAATTGAGGTAAATAAACAATTAAATGACGAATATCCCCATCGACCTTTGCCCCAGGAAAATATATAGAAC
This sequence comes from Bacillus sp. MRMR6, assembly GCF_001940785.1. Classification (GTDB taxonomy): domain Bacteria; phylum Bacillota; class Bacilli; order Bacillales; family Cytobacillaceae; genus Neobacillus. The sequence goes on along the minus strand of NZ_MSLS01000034.1, from coordinate 22,341 downwards.
CTTCAGTAGGTTTCATTAAACCTGATAGCATTCGAAGGGTTGTTGTTTTTCCTGCACCATTTGGTCCAAGAAGTGCAATGCATTTCCCTTTTTCCAGATTAAAATCTATTCCCTTTATCACTTCGTTACCTTGAAAACTCTTTTTTAAGCCGCTTATTTGGATAAGGGACATTAATTATTTCTCCTTCCAATTACAAAGTAAAGAATAGGACCAATAATATTTACAAATAAAATCACCAGTGCCCAAAGCCACTTAGGACCATTTGTTCTCTCAATACGAACGAGATCAATTAGAGAAACTATGAATAAAATTAGCTGTATGACTAATAATGGTGCAATAAGCCCCCAGTTTATGCTATTTAATAATTCCATGAAAATTACCCCCATTTTTATACTTACATTCATATGACGGTTGATCCATAAAAACGTTCAAAACCCAGCAAATTTTTTTGCTGGGTTTTGACTCAAAAACTATTTAATAAATCTAATGATAAGAGGAAATTTATATTCGTTTCCTTCATATGCTTTAACAGCGGCAATGATGGTAAATACTAACGCCATAATCCCTAATATCCATAATAAGAAAATGCCAATAATTAAGAATACTAAGATTCCGCTGACCAAGGAATAAATAAAATAGGATATAAAGAAGTTAAAGTATTCTTTACCGTGATAATCGACAAATGAAGACTCTTCCTTTTTTAATAACCAAATGATAAGTGGACCAACGATTGGTGCAAATAAACTTAGCACATAGAGAACAGCCGCCAGCATCTTTTCATCATTTTTAACCATTACTACTCCCCCCATTGGGTTGATTTTTCCTTACCTTAATTATTACGCAAAGAGTCAAAAAAAGTTTCTAATTATTTCGTAAATTACTCTCCGCTACTGCTTTTTCTTTAAATGAATATTGTTGAAATTTGGCAGTAAATTTTCTATAAAATTCGCCAAAAAAACTATTTATTTTTTTGTTTTTTTCTTGTATGATACTCTAAGTGAAACCAAGAAAGAGTTTAATCTGGAGGTTTACCAATATACATCTTTGTAAAAAAAATGAAATAGGGAAGGCAAATGGTGCGCCACCAGTTTACTGGTTCTAGTGGGTTCGATTCCCACCCCGAAATTTTTTAGTTTATCTGAATAAAAAATTTCGAGGGTGGACCGCTTCTTTTGACATGGAATCGGATAGCCCTAATGGAGGGAAATTCATGCTTAAAAAACGTGATCTTCACGAGAGCCATGTATTATACGAACTAATGACGCATCCAGATGTCTTCCCTTTTGTTCGTCAAAAATGCTCATCATATGAAGAATTCTTATTTATGACTAAGCAAACAAACGAAGCAGAGGAGCGCGGGGAACTGATCTCCCGGACCATTCTTGATGAATGGGGCGCTCCAATTGGTACCATTAATTTGTTTGATATTGAAGATAATGCAGGATTTCTAGGAACATGGCTTGGCAAGCCATATCATGGAAAAGGATACAATTCCCCAGCGAAGGATGCTTTCTTTGAGGAGCTTTTTTACAGTTGCGGAATCGAAACAATCTTTATGCGCATTCGAAAAGTAAATATACGTTCGATTAAAGCAGCTGAAAAACTGCCATATGTAGTCAAGGCAAACGAAACGAGAAAATCACTTTATGAGCAATTAAATGCGACCAGTGATATATACGATTTATATGAGATTCCTAAAGATCAATATACCTTCTACCGGTTACGAAACGGTTCCATTCAAGAAGAACCTTCACATTTGTTAGAAGCATGATAAAGAGCAATCGGCGTTAAGCTGATTGCTCTTTACTTATTATTCCGTAACATCCTGCTCAAAACCAGTAGTAAAATCGCCAGTCCCTATTTGGAGCAAAAACTCTTCTAACTCCTCATTTGTTAAGGTCTCAAAACGTCCATCAACAAAGAACACTTGCGTTTGATTAGGATTGATTCGATTCATGTTAAAACTCACGTCTTTGCTCCCTTCATAGATATTATGTTTTATTATCTACTAGTGGAAATTGATTTATTCTTAGAAATCAAATTGTTCGAAAAATTTAAAATGGTATTAAACAGCAACCATATTGAGTTATACCATCTAAAGATTTGATAACGCATAGGCCCTATCATGCATATAAATGAAATATGAATGTTAACGGATTATGGCTGAAAGGTGGAGAGCTTATGTTTCCTTGGAATTTATTTCCTTTTAATAAACAAATGAAAGATAACCTTCAAAATATGAAATCAGAAGAAATCGAGCAATTTATCCAAGGGATCATGGGAAAGGTAATGCCCTCTCACCTAGAAGGGATGATGAACCCCCAGGATTTAAGAAATACCTCTCAATCCCCCCCCTCTCAACAGCCAAATATGATTGATGCCGTAGCCTTTGAGACCCATGATTGTATATTTGTCAGAATTCCAATAACGAGGGAGGAATGGCTGAAACAATTGCGTGTTTACCATACTGCCAACCAATTAATTATTGAACATATCCCTAAGGAAGAGGATAAACACACGATTACTCTCCCAGCGATTGTAAAAAAGAAAGGGGCCTCTGCGAAATGTAAGGATGGGGTCTTAGAGGTTAGATTAATTAAATCGTTTGATACACAGTTTTCACAAATAGAGGTTTCTGATTAATAAAAGACAGCCCAATCATGGCTGTCTTAATGTTCTTCCTTATCCATATCCATATCCATGGAATCATGAGTATCTTTCGGGTCCTCAGGCTCACTTGGCTGACCCACAATAAATTCTTTTTTAGGCATATTGTGCATGTCCCTTGCCGTGACATGTGAAATAATATAATAAGTTCCTTCTTCCTCAAAAGCCTTTTCAAGCCGGTAGATTCCATTCTCTGCGTGTTCTACCAATATCTTTTCATGATTCTCATCTTGTGCTCGCCAAATCTCAAATTTCACCTCATTCGCATCTTCTACACTTTCATTCCCTTGTGTCACTTTTGCTTCAAAAAGGATTGGTTGATTCACCCGTCCTGTTTCTGGATGGACAGTAAGTTTTACTTCGACAAATTCAGGTACTTCTTGAGTTGGTTGATTATTATCACAGGCACTGACAATACTCAGGAAGGCCAGCATAATGACTAATAGTGTTCTCATTTTATCTCCCCAATTAGGTTTTCCATTATTTGATTGTGTACTTGTATTAATTGTAGTTTTGCTTCATTAGGAATTTCAGAAGAAATAATTCTATTAACTGCAGAGTAATACTTTTCATATCGATTCTTTCTAATCCTTGGATGTGAGTTTTCGTCTAACAGCTCTCTCTTAATCGCATCCTTAAGTGTTTGTTCACTATTTCCAGCTGTTGTAGCAAGCAAACGATTATTCCATATTAACCGATATTCCTTTAAGGCTGCACCATAATTTATTACCGTTATGTCCAAATTAGTCACCTCCTCACTAGCATTGTTACATACTTTTTAACATTATTGCAAAAGATACAATTTAACAATAATAAGAAAGGAGAAACTTATGACCACTCCATATAAATGTCCAAATTGCAAAACGAACCGCAGTCGTTTCAATCTCATTCAACAAGTCTCTCAGTCAGTAAAGCTGAATCCAAGTTCGGGAGAAGTAGTCCGGGAATACTCTGAAAATGATCTAGAACCCTTTCATCTGCCTTATAAGGGGCCAGAGTACCGTGTTCAATGCGCTGCTTGTGGTTTAATCGAGGATGAACGAACCTTCGCTAAATTTGGTGAACAAGGGTAAATCGTTTTAAAATAAGGCTGTGTTAATGGATACTGTTGATTTTAGAACCTGTTGATTGGAGTGAAAGGCGCTTGCCTCCTCGAAAATGAAAATCACATTTTCTTCGTGCGATGTTTCGCTACCGTAGCCTTCCTTGTCCTGCGGGATGTACGAGCTGAGTGAGACCCCACAGGTGCGAAGCTGTAATAGGCTCACGGGCAAGCCCGCGGAAAGCATAGCGCCTGTAGCGTAAATCAATAGCCTAGTTTAACACAGCCTAAAATAAAAGAAACACCCTTATAAATATCCATCTATTTATAAGAGTGTTTCTTTTTTATGAGGTTATTTTCCTCCAAGAATGAAATGGAGTCAACGGTCCATGGATCATTGGTGGAAAACCTAACTAAATGGATTTCTCCATGATAGGTTTTCCGGCCAATGTTTTTGACAAACCATTCAATTTCGATAGGTATATCCAAGCTAATATATGAACTTAAATCCTCAGCTGGCAAAATCGGCATCCTTGAGATACGAACATTTTCAACTTTCTTTAAAATCGGTTTCCAAACAATTGGTTGATGTGAGGTCAATGAAAGGATCTTTGAATCCTGCTGTTTTAAACCAGCAATATAAGCACTTACAACATCATACGGACTAGCATTTGCAAAATACTTCTCCAGTCTGCTCGATGCCTTAAAAATCATTAATTTGTGAGATAGGTCCATTGCATTGGTTTTATGTGTTGTACTGCCATAAAAGTGAATACAAAAATGCCCCGGAAAACTATTTTCTAATGCACCTGCTCCATGAGGCATTCCATGCATAGATGCAGCAATCATTTTATCCTCACTCATGACAATGATTGCCCTTCTCCGCCAGCTCCACTCTCCACCGTAAATCTTCTTCATTATTTTTGTATCTTTAACGGTCAATGGCTGAACATCAGCATGATGACTCCCTGCTCGTCTTTGTACCTCAAATTTCTTCCCTGTCTCAAGGTCCATTACTGTAAACTTAGAATACTTAGGTAAAAGGGTGTTAACTTCCTCCCACTCAAGCATTTCAATCTTATAACTGATAGTAGAAGATGCCTTTATCTGTTGTCCATGTAGGAGGATTAGAAAAACGAACAAATAAACAACTCTTTTTTTCATCAAATCCCCCTCTAAAATGTGTTTAAGCTACATTAAAAGAGTTACCTGAAGAGGAATTGTTCATGCATTTATTTTTTAATTTTATATTTGTGCTTCGAGGATATTTAAATGCCTGCTAACTTCTGACCAATCAATATCTTCTCCGATAAAAACCATGTTTAATGGTAAATTCATTTCCTCCCGCATATAGACAGGCATTCCATAAGAAAATTGGAAAAGATATGGCTTCTCCGAATATCCGAACTTCACATAACCTTTAATTCGATATACAGTATCGGGCAGGCTCTTTAGAAAATCTTCAAATTTTTCATGGTTTATAGGTTGTTGAAATTGGTAAACAAAAGTAGACAGACTCAATGCTTTTTTTTCATTGACTCGATCTTCAGTTGTTTTGTGAGAAACATTAAGCTTTCTAATTAAATCCATAGATACTTTTGAAAAGTTCGTAAATAAACAACGAGCAACAGGATTAATGGCTTGAATTTCAAAACTTATTTTAGCCTGTTCTGCTTCAGATAGGTCACTGGTTTTATTGATAATAATCAATGCCGAGTGACTAACCTGTTCAACCACTAATTGCTGCAGTTGAGGTGTTAGCTTTCTCCTGTCTTTCCACCTAAATCCGTCTACGGTTGTAATGATTCCTTTTACAATGAAACGATCAGCAAACAAGGGTGAAAGAATGCTGTCAAGCACTTCTACTGGGTGTGCTGCCCCTGTTGTCTCGATGTAGATCACGTCAGGTTTTTCATTTAGTAAAAGCCCTTGAAGCTGTGCCTCTAGCTTTTCCTGGATCGAGCAACAAATACATCCACCTAACAATTCTTTTAAGGCTACATCCTCATCCCCTACAGCATCAGAGTCAATCGATACCTTTCCTAATTCATTCATCATAACCGCAACATTCCTTTTTAACCGCCGTTCATCTTCTAGTAATCTTTTTAAAAGTGTTGTTTTACCACTCCCTAAAAACCCTGATAATATATAGATCTCTGTTTGCTTCATATAAGTTCCTTCCCTTTTGCTTCTATTTACATTCCTTAATTATAGGCTGTGTTAAACTAGGCTGTTGATTTACGCTACAGGCGCTATGCTTTCCGCGGGCTCGCCCGTGAGCCTATTATAGCTTCGCACCTGTGGGGTCTCACTCAGCTCGTACATCCCGCAGGACAAGGAAGGCTACGGTAGCGAAACATCGCACGAAGAAAATGTGATTTTCATTTTCGAGGAGTCAAGCGCCTTTCACTCCAATCAACAGGTTCTAAAATCAACAGTATCCATTAACACAGCCTAATTATAAAGGAAGCATTAGATTAATAACAAAGTGATTGAAAAAAATAGCCTATTCCATTTTATGCAGGAATAGGCTTTTATTTTATTTCATTTGTTCTATCAATAATTCAACTGCCTTTTGAAGCTGTGTGTCATTCTTTTGAATTTGTTCACGAAGTAATTCCATTAATTTGTAGGTCGTTTCACCTTTTATTATCCCATCTACAGGAAGGTTTTGTGCAGTTTGAAGTGCCATAACCGCTTCTTGTGTCGCCTCATCAAAGAACCCATCTTCCCTGCCTGGATCATATCCTATAGCCTTTAACATCTTCTGGGCTGTTTGAACCTCAGTCGATGAGCTGGAAAGTGTTAATTCCTTTTCAGGGTTAATGATTGATAAAGATGCGTATTCAGGTAGAGTGACTTCTACATCTGGCTGGATGCCTTTTTTATGTATCCAGTTACCATTAGGTGTTAACCATTTAGCAGTAGTGAATTTAATATTGGAGCCGTCTTGGAAATCCTTCGCTGTTTGTACAGTTCCTTTTCCAAAGGATTTTTCACCAACTAGGCTTACACCTGCTGATTCTTTTACAGCAGCTGCTAAGATTTCAGAAGCACTGGCACTGCCTTTATCAATCAATACCACTAATGGGAAATTAGGATTACCATCATTTTGTGATGGATGCTCTTTAATCTTTCCATTTCGATCTTCTACTTTTAAAATCATTTTCCCTTTTGGAACGAACATACTGGAAATATTTATCGCTTCTTCTAGTAAACCACCTGGATTTTGCCTTAGATCTAAAACCAGGCCTTTCATTCCTTGTTTTTGAAGATCATTTAACATTTCCACTAAGTCAGCAGAAGTGTTTGTAGAGAAGCTTGTAATTTGTACTTTTGCTATTCCATCTTCCATCATTTCACCGTAGACCGTTTCAATTGGGATTTCGTCCCTAATGATGGGTACTTTTATTGGAGCATCTGATCCAGCCCTTTGAATGGTTAATTCAACCTTCGTTCCTTTTTCACCACGTATTAAGGTTACTGCCTCAGTAGAGGTCATCCCCTGGAGGCTTTTACCGTCTACAGAAACGATAATATCATTCGGCTTTAAACCTGCTTTTTCTGCAGGAGACCCTTTTATTGGAGAGACAATTAGAATTTGACCCTCTTTCTCCTGTATTTCTGCTCCAATTCCTTCAAAGGAAGAAGAAATACTGTTGTGAAAGCTCTTCGCCTCTTCTACACTCATATAGTCTGTATACGGATCATCAAGTGCCTTTACCATTCCATCAATTGCACCGTTAATCAGAGTAGTTTGATCCAAGCCTTCAAAGTATTGACCTTTCAGTGTGTCGTAAGCCATATAAAGTTTGTTGAATTCTGACCTTTCTGTTCCAACAGTAACAACCTTTTCATCCCCAAACGATAAAGAAAATGCTGTAATTCCAGCGGACAAGAAAACAATAAAAAACAACATCATTATAAAATGGAATTTTTTCATTTTCACAAAACCTGTTTTGTTTTCCGTTAATTGATTCTGTTCCTGATGTTCTTGCTCACCTTGCTGTTCTAGCTCACTCTTTTGTTCATCCAAAGCGTTCACCACTTTCATTAACCAATAAATAAAATAACTACCTTCTTTTTTTGCAAATATTACCCTTAGTGATTAGAATAACATCTTTCTAGCGAAATTAACAAAGAAAAAGTTGAGGAAATGAAAGAATTGCGGCACTGCCTATTGGAGTACCGCAATTCTTTCATTTCTACAGGGTTTTAAATTTATATTTTCTTTACTTCATTAAAATATTCTTCAAGTGTCCAATTATATTCATGGATAATTTGTGCTGCCTTATTTCCTACATAACGGAAGTGCCATGGCTCAAAAATATAGTTTGTTATTTGTTCCTTGCCTTTGGGGTATCGAAGTATAAAACCGAAGCGATGAGCATTTTCAGCAAGCCATTTACCCTCATCGGTATCTGCAAATCCTTCCACTAAATTCAAAGCAACAGCCCTACTTGATATATCCATGGCTAAACCTGATTGATGTTCGCTCGAACCAGGAATGGCAACCACTTGCATGGCTTGTTCTATTCCAACGCGGCTCGTTTCAGCATCAAATAATATCTTTTGACGTTCATAGGAGCGATATCCTGATACAGCAAAAAGCTCAATACCAGCTTTTTCGGCTTCAGCAAACATCTTTTCTAAGGCACTTGCTGCTTCTTTCCTCATTAGGCTTTTATCATTTTCTACATCACCGAATGAGAAAGGTACTTCTGGTCGAACAAGATCCTCTGGCACATAATCCTCCGGCAGATAAAATTCCTTATTTACTAAAGCCATGGTATTAGTGGAGTTTTGGATAATGTTTTTTCCGTCAACCTGTTTCACTTCGTTAAAGAAAATGGACTCTAGGCTTAGCAAATCGTTTTCTTGTCCAGGTGAGGAAGGCACATTCGTAATTTGATCCTGATTCTCTTTACTAAGGAAAGGTACTTTATCTAAGAGTGAGTACATTTGACTACATCCTGTAATAAGTAGGGTACTCAGTGATATCAACATGATATTTTTCAATCTCATACTTATTCACCTATCTATTTTTTCTATTTCTTAATGCACTATATCTATTTTTGATTGAAAGGTCAAGGATTGATAAGTGAATAAATTAAAGATTTAAAACCCCTTCCAGCTGGAAGAGGTTATTGGATGTTGTTTTTTATTTAGATGCAGCTTCTAAGGCTACTTCGATCATGTCATTAAATGTTAATTGTCTCTCTTCGGCTGTTGTCTCTTCACCTGTTAGTATATGATCACTTACGGTTAACACGGATAGGGCTTTTCGGCCAAATTTAGCAGCTAATGTATAGAGAGCAGTGGTTTCCATTTCAATCGCAAGAATTTGATACTTAGCCCATTTTTCTAATTCTGCATTGTCATTATAAAAAGAATCTGCTGTAAAAACATTTCCGACCTTTAAACTAAGACCCTTTTCGAGACCAGCATCATATGCCCTCTTAAGCAAATCAAAATCAGCACATGGTGCGAAATCAACCCCTCCAAAGGTTAAGCGGTTCATGTTCGAGTCTGTTGAACTAGCCATAGCTAAAATAACGTCACGCACTTTTACATCCTTTTGAATGGCACCGCAAGTACCAACTCGAATTAAGTTTTGAACATTATAGCTGCTAATTAATTCATTCACATAAATGGAGATTGACGGAACACCCATTCCTGTTCCCTGAACTGAAACTCTTTTCCCTTTATATGTACCTGTGTACCCAAACATATTTCGTACTTCATTATAACATTTTGCATCCTCTAGAAAAGTTTCTGCGWTATACTTCGCCCGCAAAGGGTCTCCAGGGAGCAATACTGTTTCAGCAATTTCATTCTCTTTTGCACCAATATGTACACTCATGATAAATCCTCCAATCATAATAAAGTGAAGCAATTCACTTCACATTAGAAAATATATCATATTGAATTTATAAAGAAAACGTTTTAGAGAATGGACATGATATTTTGATTTTTTGGGAAACTAACTATAGCCTAAGCTAAAGGGGTGAAACATATGGGCAAAAAGCATAGAGCCCGGATAAATCAGCCAAAGAAAAATAATCATATTCCACCGGAGGCCATCGTAGCCGAGCATGAAGCACATGGAAAAGAAAATACCGCTACTGGCGGACGTAAAAGAAGAGGTTAAATCTAAATAAAAAATTAACCTAAGGATATTCTCCTTAGGTTTTTTATTAACGTATATGAATCCTGTTAATTGACTGCCATCCTCCTGGCTTCAGCTGGTAATAATATTGACCTCTGCGCCCTTCATCAATGAGAATAATATCTCCGGTCGATAAGAAACGCCCCTGGTAGTTCGCAGGTATTAAATCAGTAATATTAAAGCGGCTAAATGTTGCCTCTAAGCAACTCTCCCTGCTACTAGCTAAAACAGTCGTCCGATAGACCTGATTATATCCTTTGCTTTCTCGGTACTTTGGAGTTTGAAAGAGTGTCACATCATACTGAATATTAGCTTTTCTAGTCATTGCTCTGATCATCTTATTCCTCCAATCATTAAAATAAAAAGGTTACTTTAATAATTAGAGATGAGCTATGTCGATTCCTTCTAATAAAACCATCTATTTTTGTCGATTCTTAAGAATACCTTTGAATTACACTATGAATTTGTTGTTGTAGATTTGGAATATCTGCACTTGATACACTTAAACGTACATTTGATTCATCCAACCCTGCTGCTTCAGCAAACAACCCACCTAACCCACGTGCGCGGCGGTCAACTTGAAACAACAATTCCATCATACCATTCGTTGAAGGTCTGAATACCAGCTCTAGTTCATCCAATTTTCCTCGAAACGGTCCTGAAGTCGGTACGAACTCAAATTCCTGAACAAACGGGAAGCGTCCACGTAATCGATGTGAAGCCTCTTCACAATCTGCCTCCCTAAGACGAAACCCTAGATTTTCAATCGCATTTAAAGCGGCACTCATCAATGGATTAGGAGCAACCTTTAAAAAGTCCTTATCACCTGGGTCAACCGCATTTTTAATATCTAACCCTGTTGTGACCCATACCTTTGACTTACCTACTGAAAGAGGTGTATCTAGTGGTAACTGAAAAGAGAAGGGGATTTCCTTTCTTTCATTTTTACCAATGGTAAAAGGCTGTGTAATTCGAAAACGATCAATAGTCGCCGTTACAGAGTACTTTCGTTCATCAGATTCCTTTAGATAATTTGTATTGAGCGATAGATAGATATCATCGATTTGCTGTTCTACTTTTCCACCGCGAATTTCGACGACTCCCTTCACTGTTTCACCAGGTACATACGTATCCCTTTCAAGCTTCGTATCAACCGAAGCAGACCCAATACCAACACTAGCAAATACTTTATCAAAAAAAGACATTCTGATTCCTCCCAAATTATTATTATTATTTATTATTTTATGTCAGCTTGATTAGGAAGCTATTAGCATGACTACTTAGGAAACTCCTCCATCTGAATATACAATATACGAAAATTAGCAGAAAAGGTTTCATCCACTCAAACCAATTTAAGATATGAATAAGTAATCATTATTAGGAAGATTTTACCACAAAAATCTATTATAGACCAAACAAAAAGCGAGCACGAATGCTCGGCTTTTTCCTTTATTATAATGATGAATCAGTGTGTATTTTAAATTTACATGTTATTCATCTTGTACTTCTTCATCAATAATGCTCTTATTGATGAGATACTCAAAGGTAATATCAGCTATTTCCTCTAATTCTTCTTCCGTAGGAACGTATCCTCTTTTCACCAGCTCATGAAAGAAAAATTCAGCAATCTCTTCCGTATCAATAAATACTTCAATTTCTCTCACAGCATCGCCCCCTTTTTAGAGAATGTATGACGTATCCGGTTCTTTCATGCTATTAACTTCAGGAAGAATCATTGTAATTACTTAAAAAAAGGGAAAATCAAGTTAATAAAGATGTCTTTTTTTATTTGGACAAGCATAGGATTAGAAAAACAAACACTATGAGGTGATGATATGGTTAGTTTACAGTCAAAATTAGAAGCCATTATAGAGGATGTTAACCAAGAGAATGGAATGATTCTTAGCTTATTTGAAAGGATTACAGATTCATTGTTTTTCCTAATTAAATGGGCTGGTATCCCTATGGTCATCTATTTATTAATCGCAGCATCTTTTTGGCAATAAATTCTATACATGGCTTTTGCCATCATCATTGACAATAGTCTGTAGCTTTCTTATAACTACACGCATGACTTGGTAATATTCCTGATCGTGAAAAAGTTCATACAAAGTTTTATAATCATTATATATATCTAATAGATTATCTATTTGCCGTTTTTTTTCCCTTTTTCTATCTATTTCTTCAATCTCTGCTTTTTTATTTTTGTTCTTTTCTTTTTCTTTTGGTAAGGCTAGTTGCTGCTTTTCTTCACTTTTTACTAAGTATAGTAATCCTAACTTTTGGATAAAAGTATCTGCACTCTCTGCATCGGCTACGAGTGTTAACTCCTCTTCACCCGCTTCGAGCCATTCACCATCGCTAATTCTAGACAATTCATAAATAACATCTTCCCAGGCATCTTCTTTATAACGCCAAATTTCAGTTCGAAAACCAACTACCTTAAATAAATCGGAACCATACCCCTTGACCTGTACTAAGTCACCAAAGAAGTATTTATATTCAATATCAATTTGTTCTTGTTCGATTAACTTACCTTCGAATTCAGAGAGCAGTTGTAATCCAGATTCCACAAATAACCCATCGCTTTTATTCACTTCATACACAAAATTTCCATCTAGCCATTTCACATCTGTTATCTTGCCGACTGTACCGTACATCGTAATCACGACCGTATCACCGACCTTATATTTCGGTATTTTCCTTCTTTTCATATCCTCCGTCCTCTCAATGATGAGTCGTGAATTTTTGTTACCTTATTATATGCTCCAATTTTTATATCGGGACGTTTTTAAAGCAAGAAAAATCGCCTCTTTTTTTAAAGAGACGATTTTGTTGTTACTTCATACTATTTCAGATGATGCATAAAGTTCCCATGCCTCGTCAAAGACCGACATTGAATCTAAATAGTGACCATTTAACTCTAGATAGGAACTAATCTCATGATAATCTTCAATATTTTTTGGAAAGCTGTGGTCTAAGTATGCCTGATTAGCAAATGCACTGATGGCATCCTTAGGTGATGGATGTCTGTATTTCATTAAGAAATGGTAAAAGGATTTAGTCATAATCAACGCCTTTCTTTCAAACCATAGTTAAATTTCTTAAAAACACTATAACGGATATAACATCTTTTAGTAAAGCATGTAAATTTAAGAGATTGTCTACTTTTACCAACAATGGTTATTTGATATAATTTAGAAAATGACACGAAAAAGAGGTACATACATTGTCCAATAGCAAATTTCAATTTTGGCTCATTCAAATTTTATTGTTACTCACCATCATCTTTGTTTCCACTAAGATTTCTTTTTTATTTCAGCCGATCGGAATCTTTTTTACTACGATTTTCTTCCCAATTCTTATTACTGGGTTCTTATTTTTCTTACTGAATCCTGTTGTTAATTTCCTTCAGCGGCAAAAGGTTCCTAGAATAATTGCCATCATCATTATCTATGTGACATTTTCAGGAATCCTTGTACTTTCAATCGGTAATTTAGTTCCAGCAATCACTAAGCAGTTTACAGCCCTTGCACAAGCACTTCCTGTGTATGCTGATAAAACAATGATCTTCTTTGAAGAGGTTTCCCAATCATCTGAGTTTAGGTGGGTGATGTCAGAAGAAAATGACTTCATGGAAACGGGTAAACAAAAATTGATTGATTTTGCTAATACTTTACCTGATACGATTACTGGCAGCATTACTAATATACTCGGTGTTGTTACCAATATTGCGATTATCCTTGTCACTGTTCCTTTCTTATTATTTTACATGTTTAAAGATGGACATAAATTCCCTGTGGCCATTTCAAAATTTTTACCGTCAGCATATAGACAAGAGGGCTTGTCCATTCTTAAAGAAACAGGCGAGACTCTTTCTGCTTATATTCAAGGACAGGTTACCGTAGCACTCGCAGTCGGAACCTTAGCGTTTATAGGTTATCTTATTATCGATTTGCCCTTTGCACTAGTGATGGCTCTGATTGTTGCTTTTACTAATATCATCCCATACATAGGGCCGATTCTAGGTGGAGCCCCGGCCGTAATCGTCGCCTTTTTTGATTCACCAACAAAGGCACTGCTCGTTGTGGTTGTTATTCTGATTGCACAGCAAATTGAAGGAAATGTTTTATCTCCGCTTATTTTAGGTAAAAGTCTTGATACCCATCCAGCAACGATTATCATTGTTCTATTGGCAGCAGGAAATTTAGCAGGTGTACTAGGAATGGTTCTGGCCGTCCCATTTTATGCTGTCATCAAAACGATTGTCCTCAACCTAGTTAAGTTTTTAAGGGCTAGGAAACATGCAGCTTCGGGTAATTCAGCCTAATAGAAACCCCCTCAATCAAAACGGTTGAGGGGGTTTCTATGTTCTATGAGAAAAAATTAAAATTTGATAAGAAATAGTTTAGACCCCATTACCTTATCTTCTTTTTTCTTATAGGCTTTTTAYWTCATTATTTTTCTTGAATTAAATGGATAATTCTTTGATTCCTGCTTCCCCTTAACGGGAGACTAATGTCTTTTTCAGCTATTATAAATCTCCCGTCTACCAGTGTATCAATAAATGAAAGCAATTTTTGATGATCTTCCTCTTCGCTATTCTCTAATTGTTCAAGAGTAAAACCGGTGTAGCACCAAAGGTTTTTTCCCGCCTTCTTTACTCTTTCTGCGAGCATGGAGGCCTCTTTTGCCTGAATAAATAGGTCCCCACCACTAAAAGTCACGTTAGTTAACGGGTTTGATAAAATTTCAAGAAATGCATCATCAATAGAATATTCATTTCCATTATTCATATTCCAACTTTCACGAACTAAGATGCTTGCATTGAACGCCTATTTTCGAATATTTACATCATATGATTTACTGAATTTTTTACGTCTATTTTTTAATAAAGGAATAATAATGGTCAACAMGCTTATACCAATGAGGGTTAAAGCAATAGGTTTATCTAAAAAGATTGAAAGGCTGCCATTTGAGATGGTTAATGTTTGTCTTAAGGCTTTCTCCATCATTCCTCCAAGTATAAATGCAAGGATAAAAGGAGCTGCTGGAAATGAAAACATTCTCATAAGAAAGCCAATAACACCAAATATCACCAATAAATACAAATCAAATGTGTTAAAGCTTATTGCATATACACCGATTAAACTAAAAATTATAACAAGGGAAATTAGTAACGGTCTAGGGATTTTCAACACTTTTGCAATGTACGGAATTAAAGGTAGATTTAAAACCAATAGGAATATGTTGCCAATATACATACTAGCAATAATTCCCCAAAACACCTCCGGACGGTCTTGAATTAATAACGGTCCTGGCTGAACTCCTAATACTAAAAATGCACCTAATAAGACTGCCGTAGTCCCTGAACCAGGAATCCCTAAACTAAGCAGTGGTACAAATGCTCCTCCAGTAGCAGCATTATTCGCTGTTTCAGGAGCTGTTAATCCTTTAATGGAGCCCTTTCCAAATTCATCTGGATTTTTGGCTAATTTTTTTTCGGTAATATACGCAATGAATGAGGCAATAGTAGCTCCTGCTCCAGGTAGAACACCAATTATGAATCCTAAAAATGATTGCCTTGCCATTGGGCCGCTCATTTCCTTGAGATCCTCTTTTGATAGCCGTAAGCTGCCTAAGTGTTTGCTGTTACTCATACTGTCGTCATTTCGATTCAGTATAAGCGTACAAACCTCAGCTAGAGCAAAAAGCCCCAGTGCGATAACCAAAAAGTCAATACCCTCTAGCAAGTTAGGATTTCCAAATGTAAATCTACTTGTACCTGTTTGGCTATCGATCCCAATTGTAACAACTATAAATCCTAAGGTCGCCGAGATAAACGCCTTTATGGTAGAACCCTCTGATAAACTAGAAATTGCAGTTAGCCCCAAAAACATTAAAGCAAAGTATTCTGCAGGGCCAAATGAAACGGCTACTGCAGCTAAGATAGGAGTAAACAGCATTAACAAAATAACACTTACTGTTCCTCCAGTGAACGAAGCGATAGCTGCAATGGCGAGGGCCTTTCCTGCTTTTCCTTGCTGCGCCATCGGGTAACCATCAAAGGCAGTTGCTACCGTTCCGGCTACTCCTGGTGCATTTAAAAGAATGGAAGAACTTGAGCCGCCAAAAATTGCTCCGTAATATACACCAGCCATCATCACTAAGGCAACAGTAGGATCCATGCTATACGTAATCGGAATCATAATAGCTATCGCACTAATTGGTCCTAATCCTGGCATCATCCCAATAAAGGTTCCGATAAAAACACCTATAAATACAAAGAGGATTCCCTGAAGACTAAAGGCGACATGAAATCCTGACATTAACCCTTGAAACGCTTCCATACTCTTCCCCCCTTTAAAACGGTATGATTCCTGCTGGTAAATTGATTCGCAGCAGGTAATTAAATAAAACATATATCGCTACAGAAAAAACGACAGACACAATCCCATTCGTAATATGCTTTTTATATCCCAGGAATAACGAGCAACAGAAAATAAACAACGTTGTCATAAATAAAAATCCTGCTATTTCAAGCAAAGAAATATAAATTAAAATAAAAACAGCAACAACCAATATTAAAAATACGTTACTCTTTGATATACTTCTTTTCAGTTTTTCACTTTCTGTTTCTTCTTTTTTATCAAAAAATAATAGTACAGCAAAGAAAAATAAAAGAAATCCAAGTCCTTTTGGAACAAAATCTGCATCTATGATTGCGTTTGGATATTTTGGTATGTTATAACTCAAAGTTAGATAAATTCCTGCAGTCATCGCAAGAACAACAGCCATTTTTTGGTTAATCTTTTTAAGCAATGAATGTCACCTCTTATAATAGAATGAAAGATAGAACAGGCTAAACCGTTCTATCTTCCTACCGATTTTTATGTGTTGTCTAAATCAGCGGGCCAGTCCCAATTCCTTTAGAAGAGCTTCCATAGCGTCAGTCTCTTTCTTTAAGAACTCACTGTACTCCTCACTATTCATATAGAGCTCGCCCCACCCATACTTTTTACGAATTTCATCCCATGCTGGAGAATCATTTAATTCTTTGAATTTTTGTTCGTAGTATTTTACTGCTGCTGGAGCCATATTTTTGGGGCCAAAAAAACCTCTCCAGTTTACAAAGGTTGCATCAATCCCTTGTTCCTTGGCTGTTGGAAAATCAGATAACACATCACCCTCTAATCTATAGTCGGAGGTAATCCCTAAAACCTTTATCTTTCCTGCTTTCACTTGTTCAATTGTTTCAGCCACCCCTGTTGTGTATATGTCAACACTTCCATTCAATACTGCAGTTAAACCACCCGCATCTGGATCTGAAATATATTTAATCTTTGTGACATCGACACCTGCTGCCTTAGCAATCTTTACAAATTGCATATGATCCATGCTTCCAGGAGAGGACGTTCCAATTACACTAACACTTGCAGGGTCCATTTTCATATCTTCAAATAATTCGTTTAAGTTGTCCCATTTTGCATCAGCCTTCACTACAAATGCCCCATAATCGGCAATTACATTTGCAACTGGTGTGAAATCCTCGTAGCCATATTCAGATTGACCATTTAAAGGTACTAAAACTAACGGAGGTGAAGCTACAAATAAATGGTGGTTGCTTCCTTCTTTACCAGCTATATAGGCCCAGCCGATTGCTCCTCCTCCACCAGCTTTATTTACAACTGGCAACCGTTTATCAATAATTTTTTCTTGTTCAAATACTTGAGAAACCATCCTGGCAGTAGTATCCCAACCGCCACCCGGTCCTGCGGGTGCTGTAATTTCTATCGGCTGGGTCGGTTTCCACTCCTCATTATCGTTATTAGTTCCTTCACCTGATGACTGACTGGAACATCCCGAAGATAAAATAAGCATGAAGGCAGTAACAATGCCAAATAACTTTTTCATTATGTTTCCCCCTTTATTCTTTTGTTTTTCTATCCTAGTTTTTATGATAATTTAGAAAAGTCAAAATGTAACCGTTTGCAAATTATCCTTCATAAAATTCCTTCTATTCATTTTGTTCATTTTGTTCACGATAGGAAAACGCAAGCAGGCAGTTTAAAAAACGAGCGGCGGATTAGTTATGTCCGGAGCCCCTAGGTACTAGAACTGTCAATTCTTAAAGTCAAAACTTTTTCTTCTAATAAAAAAAGCATCTTCTTTATAAAGAAGATGCAAGATTAAATGAAATAATATTTACGTTCCGGCCTTCCAACAATTCCATATTCTAACTCCGCCTTGGCTTTTCCAATTGATATTAAATACTCCAGGTACCTCCTTGCAGTTGTTCTCGAAGCACCCAAATGCTCACTTAATTCCTCTGCATTTATTCCATGATTGAAGGATTCCACCACTTGCTGCACCTTAGTCAGAGTTAATGGATCAATTCCTTTTGGGAGAGATATAGAATTTACGTTGTTGGTATGATTAGGATTAAATACTTGATCAATTACTGACTGATTTAACTCAATGTTGGTTTCTAATAACTCTCTTCGGTTCAATACTTTTTTTAAAGCAGTTTTAAATCTATTAAAAGTAACGGGCTTTACTATATAATCAAGTACACCATATTGAAGAGAAGATTCTATTACATTTTTTTCTGTAGATGCCGTAATTAAAATGATATCCAGCTTAGAGCTTTTTGTTCTCAACTCTGGAATTAAAGATACTCCACTTTGGTCTGGTAAATAATTATCTAATAATAAAACATCCACTTCTTCATTTTCTACTAAGGCAAGAGCTTCAGATGCATTTAATGCTTTTCCTGCAACGGCAACACCATCAATTTTCTCTAAAAACTGCTCATGAATAGAAGCGACTCGGAAGTCATCCTCTGCAATAGCTACCTTAATCACATAAACACCTCTCTCTTTAAGATACGTGACTGTTAGTTTTTGGCAGGTATATGGATAATATCGTTCCATTACCTAGCTGAGATTGCACCTCAATAGTTCCATTTAGATTTTCTACAACTTGTTGAACAATGGCTAATCCAAATCCGCGATTCTTCTCGCCCTTTGTGGAATACCCTGTTTTAAATATTTTATTTAGTCCATGTTCTGGAATACCGTGCCCGTTATCATAAACCTCAATGACTAAATCATCTCCAACATCAATTGCAAAGAAAGTTACCTCGCCATCTCTTCTTCCTTCTATTGCATCAAATGCATTATCTATCAAGTTTCCAATAATAGAAATAACATCTGAATAGACAATATGCTTCGGAAGAGTTCCTATGCTGCAATTATTGTCAATAATAAAACGGATTTTTTTCTCAGAGGCCCTGCCAAGCTTTCCTAGTAATAAAGCTTGGATTTTAGGATCATTAATTTGTTCAAAAATGATTTTATTTTGTATTTCATGAGCTGAGGATTCTGCCTGAATCATTTCGATTGCTTCATCATATTTTTGCAACTGCAACAGCCCAGATAAAACATACAGTTTATTGGAAAACTCATGGGTCTGTGCCCGTAAATCCTCAGAATACTTTTTAACTTCTGTTAAGGTTTCCAACATTTTGTTTACTTCTGTTTTATCTCTAAACGTTGAAACAACACCAATGACCTGATTATCTTCAATAATCGGTGTCCGATTAATAATAATTCTTTTGTTTCTTAGAGTTATTTCATGGTCCCGATCTGGTTTCCCTGTTTCAAGTACATTATAAACACCTGTGTTGGGCAGAATGGTTTCGATCTTTTTGTGAACAATATCCTCCTTTACATCTAACAAGTTTTTTGCTGATTGATTAATCATTGTAATATACCCGTGTTTATCAACTGAAATGATCCCTTCTTTTATTGAGTAAAGAATTGCATTTCTTTCCAAATATAAAGAGGTCATCTCATGCGGATCTAATCCTAATGTTGTACTACGGATGTTCCTAGCTAGCAAATAGCTTATAATCATTCCAATGACCACAACGATCAAAGAAATAAGGCCAATTACTTTACCACGTTGAATGGTGACTTCTCTTAAATCTGACATTAAAAATCCAACTGATACAACACCTATGATTTGCCCTTCCGCATTCAGAATCGGACCTTTCCCTCTAATTGACTTGCCAAGGGATCCTTTTGCCTTGGAAATATAAAATTCCCCTTTTAATGCAAGGCCATTGTCTCCACCAACCATAGGAAGTCCAATTTTTGTATCATCCGGATGGGCATAACGAATCCCTTCTTTATCACCTATTACAATAAATTCTGCTCCTGTTTCTCTTCTAATTTTATTTATTAATGGCTGCAAAAGCTTGGAGGGATCTTCTGCTTCAAGAGAAGAAGTGACAGATGGCATGGAGGAAATCGCTATAGCCAGTTGAAGAGCTTGGTTTCCCATTTGTTTTTCAACTTCTTTATATTCAATAACTAAAGAAATTACTACAAAAACAAAAATAATAATTATAGTGTTTAATATGTTAATGCTGATGATCTTTGTTTGTAAAGACATTGGAAGTTTAGATTTCATAGCCATCCCTCGGTATATTGACAATTCAAATAATTATAACTCTACTAATATTCTAATAATAATTCACACTTTTGTCACCTTATGTTTATAGCAAATAAGAAACATCGTTCTACTTCAGTTTTCGTATTTCCGATTAACTTTAATCTATCCCTTAATCCTTCTTTCAAGAACTCATAAGTTGAGGACAATGGTGGATTACTACCAGATTAGCAATACTCTAAAAAGATACTTCAGGAACTTCTGTTCACAGAATATCTTATCTAAACCACGCTTATCGACATAGAAAGTTCATAACTTCTGCACAATTCCTTGATACTTTAATTGTATAGTTTATTTGAAACTATTAATAAAATAAAAATATTACATATGTTATTGGGATCATGCTAGGTGTGCGTGTCTGAGTTATTGAAAGTAGAAAAGAAGGGGGATATTTTATGAGAATGAGTGAAAAGACTAATTCTAAGATACAAAAATACTCTCAAACTTTATTTTTCTTGTTAGCCTGGATTCTTTTGCTAGGGATTGTCACTCAAATTTCTATAGTAGGCTTAGCTGTTTTTGTTGATGGTGGCCTTTGGAAAATACACAGAGCTATAATAAGTTTTATTGAGTTTATACCAGCCCTTATGTTTTTTTTTGGTTGTGCTGGTGGGATCCATAAACAATATAGAGCATGGAGCTTTTTGTTATTCTTTTTTATCAACTTCCAATACTATACTACTTACAGGTGGCTTGGTGCTATCCATTCAGCATTTGCACTCGTCATATTTATGATTTCATTGTATGTTGCTTGGGGCTCATATAAGATTGTTGTAAACGCCAAGAAACAAAAAATGATAATAAGCAATAACTTCGCTACAGGAATAAGCGATTCTTGTCCCGAGTCCATCAATGGTCTCCCCGGGTCTCTTGGAATATGTTAGGAGTGTATCTGAAAAGTTATAGAATTTTTCATTACTATTATGATCGCTCATGTTTATGTCTAACGGTAGTTTTTCGATAAATACCTGTGTGGTTTGGTTATCGTAAAGCTTTGCAGAAAATACCTGATCGCCTATTGTTATGTTTAAATCTATCATCGTTGATGGGTTTGACATATCAATATCCCTCGTTTCTTGAATTGAGTCACTGGTTGGCAATTCCTCTTGATTAGTTTCTTTACTTTCATTTGTTTCACTAATAGCACAGGCAGTTAAACTAAAGCTAAAAATAAACAAACAAAGGATAGAAAAGAATTTTTTCATTCTATGTAATCCTTTCTACATGCTTTTTAATAGTATTCATTTATATATTTTCTGTGAAAAATCCGGCAGTTCCCGATAGGCAGTGTTCCTAGCGTCAAACCCCAGGACATCTTTTACTACAAAAAATTGTGAATAATAATCGATGTTATGTAATATATTTACGTTGCAAATATTTCGACATATTTTTGTAATCCATAAATACGACAAAAAGGCACCCATCTCTGAGTGCCTTCAAACGTTAGATCGAACTTAAGAAGTAAAATCAAAATAGTTTCTCTTCAACAATCTGGGTAGGTCCATTAGTTCTTTAAAGCTTATAGTATTTCCGATTATCTTCGAATCAACTAAAAACAATTGATCCTAAATCTCCTTAATCACTTTATCTGTCTGGTATACCATTCCACATACCATGCAGTTGATGGCTGGTGTCGCCGTAATTTCAACCGCCCTTGTTCCATCTGGAAGCTCCCAATAAACGGTGTTTTCACCGATACTTGCCTTTCCTTCACACCAATCGCATTTCATATCCAAACTGATCACCTACTCATTACCCGTTGAGTCTGTTTCTTTGTCAGACTGTACGGTTGATTTTTGCTGCTGTGCATTGAATTTCTTCTCTTTCAGTTCATCACGCTTTTGACGTTTATCCTTTAACGAGGAGTGATTCTGGTCTTCCTGATATTTATGTCTTCTGTCTAACCGCTGCAGATCCTCAGGGTCTAACCGCTGCAGATCCTCAGGG
>NZ_MSLS01000033.1 GCF_001940785.1 Bacillus sp. MRMR6 | reverse complement strand
TGACTTTCAAAAGTTAGTGAAGAAACTTGGATTGCGTCAATCAATGTCAAGACGAGGAAACTGTTGGGATAACGCTCCGCAGGAATCATTCTTTGGCCATTTTAAGGACGAATCCTATTTTAAGCCATGTACGAGTTTAGATGAACTAAAGCGTGAAATTAAGCAATATATGATTTACTACAATAACTACAGATACCAATGGAACTTAAATAAGATGACCCCTGTTCAATACAGAAATCATCTTATTAAAACTGCCTAGGTCTTTTTTAAAAATGTCCTTTACAACGGGTACACTTTACAGGGGAGTTAGTCTTATATTGGTGTGTAGCGGAGCAGGTGGCGACGCTGGGAATGATTTCCCTGAATGAGTAACCCTTTGACTTTCGCGGGAGAAGTTAAGAAATTTTGGGAGGGAATTATTATCCTTTACGCCTACATATCCTGCGGTGGGGATATTCTTGCAGCAGAGGCAATGGGAGCCGACATTGATCAATCTAGAGTGAAAGCCAGAGCTTGGAGAGATATATGGGGATTTGGACTGGGAGAATGTACGATTAAGCATATTCAGTCCAAATCTAAAGTGGGTGAAGAGTTGAAGCAGAGTTTGATCGAACTTTTACCTTAATATGTGTGAATCGTCCAATTAATTATATTTTATCAAAACATAAAGTTACTGTGTTTGTAGTGTTCATTTATTAATATGAAAAAGTAAAAGCGGATTTTGGCAGAATCGGCTAGTGGAAGTGTTAAAGGAATAAAAGCCTAGCCTTGGAAAAATTGGCTAGGCTTTATATACATGTTTAAGATAAGCATGTATTAAATCAAATATTTCTCGGATTCCTTAGTATAATGCGTCACTTGATCAAGTTTACCACTCTTAAGTTTTACTGCCCATTCTGGATCAGCTAGCACTGCACGGCCAACGGCTACATAGTCATATTCGCCTGCTTTGATTTTTTCATCTATTAGGCTGAGATTGTCTTCAATGGTTACCTGAGCATGATCCTGATTACTCAGATAGGCACGGTTTATTCCAACAGAACCGACCGCGATCGTTGGCTTTTTCGTCAATCGTTTCGTCCATCCGGCTAAATTTAATGATGGATCTTCCTCTTCAAATTCAGGTTCCCATATTCGTCTTGTAGAGCAGTGGAAAATGTCTACCCCAGCTTCAACCAAGGGAGTAAGGAACTGTTCAAGCTCCTTAGAGGTATTAGCTAATTTAGCTTGATAATCGGTTCCTTTCCATTGTGAATAACGAAAGACAATCGGAAAGTCGGGGCCTACTGCTTTTCGGCAAGCACGAACGATATCGGCGGCAAATTTTGTTCGCTCCCCAAGGTCGCCACCATACACATCATCACGCTTATTGGTTACTTCCCAAAAAAATTGATCAATTAAGTATCCATGTGCTCCATGCAATTCAATACCATCAAATCCGATGCGTTTCGCGTTAGCTGCCGCTTCGGCGTATGTATCAATCATTTCGACGACTTCATTTTTCGTTAAAGCCTTTATTTTCTCATTTTTTTGGCCTCTTAAAGTAAAGCCAGACGGACTCACAGGTGGTGCGTCACTATTCGGTTCACTGCCTGCTCTTCGTGCTGCACCTACATGCCATAATTGTGGAATGATTTTGCCGCCTGCTTCGTGGACTTCATTCACAACATTTTTCCAGCCATTTAAGGCAGCCTCACCATAAAAACGGGGAATATCTGGGCTCATGACTGCAGCAGGGTGGTTGATTGCTGTTCCTTCTGTGATGATGAGACCAATCCCATTCTCTGCACGTCTACGGTAATAGTGAGCAACATTTTCCCCAGGAATACCATTGGGAGAAAAGATTCTTGTCATGGGAGCCATAACCAACCGGCTTGCTAACCTTTGATTTCCAAACGATACTGATTGTAACAAAGTATGACCTGCGTACTTTTGTTCCAAGACGATCAATTCCTTCCGCTAATTCGGTTTATCGTGCTTCCTTCATTCTACAATTCTACTATTCAAATATAAACTGATAAGTTCTATATTATTCTAATACTGTGTGCTACCCGGGACAGTCCCCTGGGCTTTAACACTGTTATTTAACTATTAAAATATCCACCCTTGATGGTGGGTTTCCTTAATAAGAGGATGAAGACCACATCCCATTGGAAAAAACGCAGAAAAAGGTCTTCAAGAGGATGAAGACCACATCCCATTGGAAAAACGTAGAAAAAGGTCTTCATTAAGAGGATGAAGACCACATCCCATTGGGAAAACGTAGAAAAAGGTCTTCATTAAGGTGATGAAGACCTTTTCTCTTTGGGAAATCAGAAAAAAGGTCTTCATAAGTAAAAAGGTGTTCAATTAAAAGCAGCGCCTATGTTATTTTTTAGCAACAACGATGACCGCTGCTGAATTTAGTGAATAAGGATCTTTTTCAAAATTTCCATATAGTTCAACTGATTGAAATCCGCAATTTCTTAAAGCTGGTAGCAATTGCTTTGATGTGACAGGATACAGAGAAGTGGTATTAGAAAAGGTTTGTTCAGCTGTTGTAATGGTGGTGGTAAAGAGCACTTTCTCACCTTCAAGGTGGATGATTAATCGTATATTACAGCTTTTCCTTGTTCACGTAACTTTTTTAAAGATGTAAGCATATGATTGATTTGTTCATCGGAATGTCTTTCCCATGAACTTAATTCAGCGATTATTTTCAAAGGCGATTTTGACCGATAAGAACGTGTTGGATTTCCAGGGAACTTTTTGTCAGTTAAGTTCGGATCATTTTCAAAATCACCTAGTGGCTCTATAATGTATATTCTTTCTTTAGATGTAGCTGTTGCTAATTCAGCACCCCATTTAGCAGCCTCTAATGTTGCAGTGAAGTAGATATAGTTAGATTTCCTGTCCTGGTAATTTGATACGTGTCCCGGTTCTAATAGATCTCCAATTTTTAGTTCTGTTTTCGTACCATGAAAGAAAGGGCCATTATCTAAGACATCATTTTGGTTAATCATCCGCATACACCTCTTTTTTTGAATTTGTATACAACAGTATAGAACAAGATCTTTAGAAAGAGTAGTCTATAACTAATTTATTATTAGTAGTATAATGAAAGTAGAGAGAGTGAATTATTGTTTATTGATAAGTAAAGGTATAAGATGTAGATAAAAATATTCAGATTATATTCCTGCTGACACAAACGATAAAGAATGAATGATGACATTTGTGAACAGGTTCGATATACAGACGAACGGTATAGCAGCTTAGCATTCGGTCCTTGAGAAGATGTTCGATTTCTTAAGGATTTTTTATGTTAAATCGGGCATTTCTTGTGAAATTTTTAATTATACAGGTCCACATATATAGAAAAGGGAGTTACTCTGAATAAATGTTTGTCTTTATGCTATTTTCAGCTTAAAAAAAGCATTTAAAAATGGTTATGGAGGTATGACATGGAAAATGAAAAATGTGAATTTATTCACCCAAATGGTGTCAAGGAAAAGAAACTGGAAGTGATTGATGGTTACACGATAAAGTACCACGCAAAGGGAAACACGATATGGTCAAAGGGAAAAGTGATTGATGATATGCCAGATGGCTATTGGGAATGGTATCGTACCGATGGAACAATTAAACGTTCAGGTTATTTTGAAAGGGGTGAGCCAGTTGGTGAATGGGTCACCTATGATAGCAAAGGTGAAAAATACAAAACCTCGAATCGTGATAAAAAATAAAATGGTAGCCCCCGGCACTTTAAGTTATACAGGAGTAGCACTGACCTAGTAAACTATGTAAATGAAATAAGATAAGCCGCTATGATTTGCGGTTATTTCATTTGTTACAAAATTGGAAGGTGCTTGGCACTTTTTTTCTTTTCTTTAAAAAACTAGATTCCGTCTTCGAAGTTTTACCCCAAAAATAGCCCGCACCGATAGTTGGGTAGGAACACGATAATGAAGGACTTCGAAGTGATAGGAAGTTTTTATATAGTAAAATGAAATAGACACCCAACGAAACCTCCGCTGAATGCCCATGTCTACTAAAAGGGAAATAATATATTGCTAATCAAACTTATTTTCCAATAAACATCTGTGTCCAATAATTACCCTCAACATGACCTACTCCAATATGAGTGTAGTTTGAGCTTATAGATAAAACATAGGGACGGTCCTTCCTTTCGTATCGTTTCGTTGATCGAAGGAAGCAAGAGAACCGTCCCTATGCTTCCACCCATGCTTCATATTAAATAATAGTACGGATCCTTTTGGAGTCCGGAAATACTTGCATGGAACGGCCTTTCTCCGCGCTGGTTAAGCACTTGCTGAATCATACCGTTATCATTTAGCGGTTGGCAAAGCTTTATTGTTGTCCCATTAGCATCAATGTCCTGGCATAGTGCATCCATTTCTTTATCAATGTACTGCTCGCTGGAATCAAATTCGAATAGTTCTTGCCATCTTAAAGCGGCTGTTGAAACATCATGAACAGCAATCGGGATATTTAATAAATCTACTTTTCCGGCTAGATGGTCTTCTATGACACGATTTTCTTTTAAACTTCGCATTCGTTCTTCGTCGGTCATATGCCAGTCAATGATAAACGGTAAATGGAACGGGTCTTCTTTATGATCTTCAGGAAAGAGCATGGACCAATTTAATAGAGTTCCGTTTTTCTGTTTCCTACTGCCTGAAATGGGACCAACCATTTTTATCCCTTTTTTCTGTAACCTTTCCAAAACCGTATCGATTTGATTTGTTCTTAAGACCGCCCTTAAGAAACAATTTCCCTCTATTCCTTCAGATAACATTTGCTGTACAAACGGATTTCCTTCAACCATATTTGCCTTTTCCCTGTCCTCAATTCCTGCAATTTCAATATAGCTAAGTCCGAAAAAACAAAGATAGTTGTACGTCCCCCAATTGGGGTGGCTTCCGCCTGGGGTAACATGAAAACCTAGACTTTGAAGTTTATACTGAACAGCTTGTGGGTCGCTAGAGTAATAGATAATGTGATCAAACCGGAGATCCATCCATATCCCTCTTTTCCTTCAAAAATATTTAATTAGTACTGATTGATTTCCGAGTTATTTTTAAAATCGATTAATGTCATTTGCTTGATCGATTCAATATGTTCCTCCATTAAATCTTGAGCCAATGGGGTGTTAGCATCCAAAAGTGCCGAAATAATTTGCTGGTGCTGAGCATTTGCTAAACGAGGTCTTTCAGAATGGTAAGCAATAATGACGCCAATCCACATGATTTGTACTTCTAACGATTCCATGATTTTAATTAATCTTGAACTATTAGAATGATTGATTAATGTTTTATGAAATTTTCGATCGGCTTGAAAAAATGGTTGAAAATTTCCTCTATCGATTTCACTTTCGGCCACAATGGTTTCATCATAGAGCACGTTAAGCGTTTCTTTTGAAAGATGTCTGATCGCAAGACTTACCGCTTGCCTTTCAAGTGCCTTCCTGACATCAAAAATCTCCTCAACATCCTTTTCTTTTGGTGTGCTTACATATGTTCCGGAGCGACTTTGTACCTCGATTAATCCATCCTGGTGTAATCGTTGCAGCGCATCCCGTACAGGAGTTTTACTTACACCGAGTTCGGTTGCTAGCTTATTATAATCAATTCTTGATCCAGGTTTTAAATGATTATTAATAATTTCATCTCTTATATAAAAATAAATTTTTAGGTTTAAATTTCGATTATCCAACAAGGTAATAACTCCTTTCTATATATAAAGCAGTCTAAATATTATTATCTAATATATCAGATATTAAAAAAAACATGATTAATATTTTTAATTTATAAAATATTGTGAATATTTTAAACAATTATCTAATATATCAGATATTAGAACAAGCCGCAAACAAAGGAGTGGGAAGTGGATGAAAAGTATCGGACTTTATGGATTAACGGGTCAAGGAATAGAAACCGCAGGAGAAATTTTATCGAAAGTGATTCAAGATCACGGATATATTCATCGAACATGGAGAGAGTTTTCAACCATTATACGCGGGGGAGGGACCATTTTTGAAATATACATAGCGGAGGAACCGAATGAAGACCTTCCACCGCGTTTAGAGCAAATCGATTTAGCGGTTGTTTGGGATGACGCAGGAGCAGAGAATTTTTTACCAAGATTAAAAGATAAAAACATGCTATTTGGCCCCGCATCAGTAGCGGGGGTTCCTAATGGCCACCAAGGCACTCCTCCAAAAATAGGGTACAATATTTGGTCTTTAGGAATTATCGGCGGATACTTAGGCTTACCATACAATCAGATCCAAGCAGAAGTTCTAGCAAAGTTTAATGGCGAAAAAAATATCCGCTTATTAAATGGGGGATATGAATTAGGACTAACGGTAAAGGGTAAAGATCCGTTTAAACAACATTCGGCCGAAAATGTAACGATATCTGGAAATGATGCACTGTGTATTGGGGGTGTTAGTGGAGGAGTCAGACACTATTATGGATACCCAATCACGCCTGCATCAGAAATACTTGAAAATTTTTCAAAGTGGCTTCCATCCCTAGGAGGGGGTGCATATCAAGTCGAGGATGAAATGGCAGCGATTCACGCCGCGATTGGGTGTTCCTATGCTGGCAGACGAACCTTTGTTGCAACGAGTGGACCTGGTCTTTCTCTGATGACAGAGGGATTAGGCTATGCTTCGGCAACTGAAATCCCTTTAGTGTTGGTAGATAACCAGCGGGGAGGTCCTTCTACTGGAATGCCGACGAAAACAGAGCAAAGTGACCTTTTGCATTTGAATTATGCCGGCCATGGTGAATTTTCACGAATATTATTAACACCAACGAGTGTGACGGACTGTATTGTCACCATGCAAGAAGCACTGAACCTTGCAGATTATTATCAATGTCCCGTCATCCTTGCTTTAGACCTCGATCTAGCACTGAGGAGAATTTCTATTCCATGGTCAGAAGTCGAAAATGCCATCAATAAAACAAAAATAGACCGAGGACCAACAGTATTCGAGCCAATAGAAGTTGACCAATATACTCGATTTGAATCAATTGATGGTAAACCTCCACTACGAACTGTACCAGGTGTTAAAGGTGGTGCCTATGTTGCCAGTGGTGACGAACATGACGAGAGAGGTTTTATGGAGCCTGACTTTAAGGAAGTAAGGCATACTTTGCACAAAAGACGCTTGCATAAAGCAGACAAAATCAATTATCATCGTCCTTTTACAAGGGTAGGGGAAGTAAAATCTCCGGTCATGATCATTGGAACCGGTGCACTTGGAGAGGTAATCGAAAATTTCGTGCAAAAAAATCCATATAAATACCAAGGTTTATTGATCAGACAGCTTTCACCCGTACCAGTAGAAGAATTATCAGAAAGCCTCGAAGGGATTGAGCAAATTATTGTTGCTGAATATAACGCGAGAGGTCAAATTAGAACACTGCTGAAAGATGTATTTGGTGAAAAGGAGGTACATTCCTTGCTCCGTTTTGATGGTGAACATTTTACAGATGGCGAATTTGAAGCTGCTGTTACTGAAATCTCAAAAAAACAAGTAAATCAAACGATTTAAGGGAGGTGAAAGGATGAATACAACTGTAACAACAAAAGATTACTCTAATGGTAATTCACCGACATGGTGCCCAGGGTGTGGAGATTATGCAGTGTTAAGCGGGATCAAAACAGCATTAGCAAATTTAAGTGTACAACCGGAAGATTCTGTTTTGGTATCAGGTATCGGTTGTAGTGGAAAAATTGGACATTACTTCGGCGGCTATTCCATCCACACACCACATGGGCGCACATTACCAACAGCTTTAGGAATAAAATCCTCAAGACCAGAATTAACGGTCCTTGCTGCAGGCGGCGATGGCGATGGGTACGGTATAGGTGTTGGACATCTTGTTCATGCCGCTAGACGCGATTTACCAATCACCTACATTGTCATGGACAATTCAGTATATGGAAACACCAAAGGTCAAACATCTCCAACAAGTCCATTAGGCTACCAATCTTCTACCTCTCCCAATGGGAATACAGATCAACCAATAAACCCATTAATGTTAGCATTTTCAACAGGAGCATCATTCATCGGACAGGGATTTTCAGGGGATATTAAACAGCTTGTCAATCTAATCGAAAAAGGAATTCAACATCCAGGCTTTTCATTAATCAATATTTTTAGCCCGTGTGTCGTTTTTAATAAAAAACAAGGGTATGACTATTATCGTGAAAATATAGATGTCCAGGATAGGCCAGCAAAAGATGCGGTAGAATTCGTAAGCATGATTTGCCAATCGTCCATGCCTACAGGCGTGTTATGGGAGAAGAAATCAGAAAGACATAGTATTCAACACTCAAACAAAACGATAAAAGACGTAGAGTTAACTTCATTTATTAAAAAAAATCTAGCATAGTTACAAAAATATAGACGAGGTGAAGCATAAATGGAAGGTAAAATTTTTGAATACTTAGAAAAGTATAACTATGAAAATTTATATTTTTTTAATGATAACCAAACGGGCATTAAGGGCGTGATTTGTATCCATGATACAACATTAGGTCCAGCAACCGGTGGATGCAGAATGTGGACGTATGCAAATGAGTGGGATGCGATTGAAGATGCCTTAAGGCTGGGACGAGGAATGACGTATAAGTATGCTGCTGCAGGTGTGGAGCTCGGCGGAGGAAAGGCTGTCATCATTGGTGACCCGAAAACACAAAAAAGTGAAGCACTCTTCAGGTCTTTTGGAAGATTTTTAAATCGCCTAAATGGTACGTACATTACAGGTCAAGATGTAGGAACAACTTTAAGAGATATGGAAACGATCCGTCTAGAAACTCCTTATGTCGTGACACTTCCAAGAGAATTTGGGGGAGCAGGTGAAATTTCACCTTACACCGCTTTAAGTACCTTTCAATCAATGAAGGCTTGTGCAAAGGAAAAGCTAGGTACGGACAGCTTAAAAGATGTGAGTGTTTCCGTTCAAGGGGTAGGAAGCGTTGGCTACCATTTAGTCAAATTACTGGCTGATGAGGGTGCAAATATTACGATTGCAGATATTGATGAAAAGAGAGTGAAAGAGGTCTCAGAAGAGTTTCATACTAGAACGGCAAAAGTGGATGAGATTGATTCTCTGGAAGTGGAGATTTTTTCACCGTGTGCATTAGGAAAAGTGATCAATGACCAGTCGTTAACGAGACTAAAATGTCAAATTGTTGCGGGTTCTGCCAATAACCAGTTAACAGAGGAAAGACACGGCGACCATTTAGATGAAATGGGCATTCTTTATGCACCAGATTATATCGCAAACTCTGGTGGGACCATTTTTGATACCGACCGAATTAAGCCGGGTGGCTTTAATCAAGAGAGAGGAATCAATTCTGTCAAACGGGTTTATGAGACGATGACAGAGTTAATTGCGATTTCAAAGAATGAAAGTATCCCAACCTATAAAGCTGCTGATCTATTAGCTGAAAGACGAATTAGTAGTGTAGGAAAGGCAAAACAGTTACGAAGACAATTTGATGTGTTAACATAAATGTTTTTGTGATGGACTAATAAAGCAGGGATTTACGTGGCAACAAAGTCAGTAGATAGAAGGTTTAACATCATTAAATTTAAGGAGATGGTGTTTCGTGCGTTTAAAAGACAAAGTTTGCATCGTGACTGGATCTAGTATGGGAATTGGTGAGGCCATTGCAGAACGATTTGCTGAAGAAGGGGCAAAGGTAATCGTAAATTCAAGAAGTCAAGTAAGAGCGGATGCAACAGCAGCACGTTTAAGAGAAAAAGGGTATGAAGTAACGGCGATTGCCGCAGACATTTCAAACAAGGCATCCGTACAAAATCTAGTGGATAAAACCGTAGAAAAATACGGAAAGCTAGATGTGATCGTAAATAATGCTGGTGTAAACCGAATTGGTCCTTCATTGGAATTAAGTGAGGAAGATTGGAGGACAGTCATTGATACAAATCTAACAGGTTTATTCTTTAGTTGTCAGGTAGCAGGTAAATATATGGAGCAGTTTGGGGGCGGATCCATCATCAATATTACCTCGATATTCGGAGAAAAATGTGCACCAATGAGGGCCGCGTATAGTTCTACAAAATTTGGTATTAACGGACTAACAAAAGTCTTAGCTGTAGAATTAGCAGAGAAAAATATTAGAGTAAACGCTGTCGCACCGGCATTTATTAAAACTCCGTTAGATGTAACGGACCAGGAAACTGGAGGATATTCTGATGACGATATTAAAGGAAGAACTCCGCTTGGCCGCTTTGGTACCGTAAAGGAGGTAGCTGATGTTACGTTGTTCTTAGCATCAGAGGAAGCAAGTTACGTAACTGGATCGACGTATAACGTGGATGGCGGCTGGCTGGCTTACGGTGGCTGGTAGAAAGGAGCGAAGATCTTGGGAGTCATTTTGTTTAAAAAGGAAGAGTATTTGTTTGAGCCATTAGAAGGAACAGAGGGGAATGGCTCTGCAAAAATTGCTAGATTTGTTACAGACAAGATTTCTTCCTCCCTTGGCGGAGGAATTGTAAAAATGGAAGATTGTAAGTTTCCCTGGACTGTTCAATATGATGAGATTTTATTTGTAACAGAAGGTGAGGTGATAATCGATTCGAATGGTGAAAAACGGATTGGAAAAGAAGGAGATTCCTTCTTTATTGAGAAATCAACGCCTATAACGTACGAAACTTCATCACAGGGAACCTTCATTTTTTGTCTTTACCCAGCAAACTGGAGTAAGCAGCGGTAAATAAAAAAATTTTATGATTTAGTTTACAGAATAATTTGAATGTTATGGTATGTAAACAAACAGGAGGTTAAAAGATGACTTTTAGTATTTTTTTAAGCTTGATAGGCTTTCCAATTGCGGTTGCGGTTATTACATTCCTTTGTTACTTTAATCAGAAAAGAAAAGATGAGGCAAACGAAAAAATAGATTTACAAGGTTCTAGTAAATCGACAGAAATAGAGGGGRGGGTGTAAGATGACAGCACATCCTCTAACAATAACTGTATTTATTATCTATTTGCTGCTATTAATTGCAATTGGAATCCTAAGTTCGAAAAAGTCATCTGGCGGTTTAACTGATTTCTTTCTAGCGGGAAGAAGCCTTGGGAAGTGGACGGTTGCTCTTAGTGCGGTTAGTTCTGGAAGAAGTGCTTGGTTAGTCCTTGGTGTTACGGGAATGGCGTACCTTGGCGGACTTCAGGCCATCTGGGCAGCCGTAGGTTATATCCTTGTTGAGATCTTTATGTTCTTCTTTGTTGCAAAAAGATTTAGGAATTTTAGCGAAAAGTATAATAGTATCACCGTGCCAGATATCTTGGAGGCGCGTTACCAGGATAAAACAAAATTGTTACGAGTCACGAGCTCTTTGATTATCATCTTCTTTATGATTGCTTATGTGGGTAGTCAAATTGTAGCAGGCGGAGTAGCGTTTTCTGGTAGTTTAGGAATGAGTAGCACTGCCGGAATGTGGTTAACAGCAAGTATCATTCTAATTTACACCTTACTTGGCGGCTTTCATGCAGTTTCAAAAACGGATGTATTACAGGCTTCGTTCATGTTCCTCTCTCTCGTTATTGTACCAACCGTTGCCATCATAGGATTGGGCGGCTTTGGTCCCGTGTTAGATGCCATGCATGCTCAAGGGGGAGGATTTATTAACGTATTTTCGTTTACATTCGGTGCTATAGGGGGACTTTTAGCAATAGGACTAGGCAGTCCTGGGAATCCGCATATCCTTGTAAGGTATATGTCGTTAAAGAGTGTTTCTGAAATGCGTAAAGCAGCACTAATTGGTACGTTTTGGAATCTTACTATGGCTTATGGAGCCATCATGATCGGTCTAGTTGGTAGAGCGTATTTCCCTGATATTTCTATGTTGCCGGGGGAAAACCATGAAGCCATATTCACAGCGTTAGGAAATGAGCTATTTAATCCATTTATTTTTGGTATTTTAGTAGTAGCTGTTTTGGCTGCAATCATGTCCAGTGCAGATAGTCAACTACTGGTAGCATCGAGTGCAGTTGTACACGACATCTATAATAAATATTTTTCAAAAGGGGAAGAAATATCTAATCAAAAATTAGTTCTTTATAGCCGCTTATCTATTTTATTAATTATGGCCCTAGCAATGTGGTTATCATTTTCTTTCCAAGAATTTGTTTTTTGGATGGTATTATTTGCTTTTGGCGGCTTGGGTGCATGCTTTGGTCCTGCATTACTTTTATCTTTCTATTGGAAAGGAACAACAAAGTTAGGTGTCTTCTGGGGAATGATTACAGGCTTAATTACAGTCGTATTGGTSAAACAACAACCAGCATGGACGTTAACGTTTTTACCAAATGTAAAAGAAGTTATGTCATCGATCTTCTTTGGAATCACATACGAAGCGTTCCATGGATTTTTAATCGCTACTGTAGTAACTATTATTGTCAGCAAATTTACCAAAAAGCCAGAAAATGCAGAAGAAATTATTAAGGGAATTTCATAAGTATAAATTAAAATGTGCCAATCCCAATGCTGAGGGGTTGGCACATTTTATTAAAAGGGAAATACTATCCCTAACTTATTTTCCAATAAACATCTGTGTCCAATAATTACCCTCAACATGACCTACCCCAATATGAGTAAAACTTGAGTTTAAGATGTTCTTGCGATGACCTTCGCTATTCATCCAAGCAGTTACAACTTCCTGTGGTGAGCGTTGGCCCATTGCAATATTTTCACCAGCTAAACGGTATTGAACACCAAATTGCTTCATCATATCAAATGGTGATCCGTAGGTTGGGCTAGTATGAGAAAAATACCCGTTGCTCTTCATATCAGTTGATTTAACTCTAGCAACCTCACTTAATTTCAAGTCAATTTTTAGTGGCTGTAAGCCATATTTTGCACGTTCATTATTCGTTAATGTCACCACTTCTTGCTCATATTGACTTAATGAATACGTTGCCGGATTTGTCGTTTCGTTCGTTTGCTCTACAGGCTGCTGTTGCACAGGTTGCTGAACAACAGGGCTTTCCACGATAGGTTCTTCAGCTTTTGGTTCTGTTGGTTGTGCTTGTTCCGGTTCTATTACTGGCACCTCAGCTGGTGGAGTAGGTGCCACAACTTTTGGCTGAGTTTGAGTTTGATAATAGTATTTTTTCAGCACGTTTTGAATGAGATCATTCCAATTCGTAGTGTTGTTAACAGATACCACATAACGGCCCTCAAACACTTTCGTTGATCCATCTAACTTCTCCGCTGAGCTAATTAATGGTCCTGTAACAAATAGGGCACCTGCTACTGCTAAAGATAATACTGTTTTCTTCATATTCAAGTCCTCCTTGATGTTGTCTATCTTTGCTTCAACCAAATCATAGCATGAGAATTTTGTAATATTTCAGGAAGACTTTTCCTGCACAGCTAAAACCAAAACTTTTCTACTAAATTCATTTCGATCTATTATTGAAAAATAATAGATTTGACGGAATATGATTTGTTTTTTATATGTGTGTGTTTTTAGGAAAGAGGAAGACTATACTAGGAAAGGCCTATTGACAGGTTTGAAATGAAGAGGGATATGTGACGGATGTTAATGGTTTATGACAAATGTGACTCTGGGTTATCAAGTTTGATTTGGGTAATCAACCATCTTCTTTTTCAATTTAGTAAACAAATTTAATTGTGCCCTGAGAAATTAGTGGAAATGTAGGAAGTTTTTGTTCAAAATAAAAGAGAACATAGAATACTAAAGGTCAACTTGTCTTTTTTAATAAAGAAAGATGAGAAAAAAACGAAAAAAGGTGAGAATATGAGTCAATTATCAGAACGCTTATCCAATGAACATCATCAAAATGTCGAGGAATTGAAAGAATTGCTAAGAATCCCTAGCATAAGCTCCTTATCCGAACATAAAGAAGATATTCAAAAAGCAGCTACATGGATTGCTAATAAATTGGAATCCATTGGAATGGAACATGTTGAAGTCATACAGACAAAAGGCCACCCGATCGTTTATGCGGATTGGATTCATCAAGAAAACGCTCCAACCGTTTTAGTGTACGGCCATTATGACGTACAGCCTGTTGATCCAGTTCACTTGTGGGAAACGCCTCCGTTTGAACCAACCATCCGTGATGAAAAGATTTTCGCTAGAGGAGCAACGGACGACAAAGGGCAGACGTTCTTACATATTAAAGCGGTGGAAGCACTATTGAAACTAGAAGGAAAATTACCGGTAAACGTTAAATTTTGCATTGAAGGAGAAGAAGAAATCGGTAGTCCTCATCTTCCTGCATTTTTATCTGCCAATAAAGAAAAATTATCCTGTGATGTGGTGGTAATTTCTGATTCTGATATGTGGGACAAAGGCGTACCAGCGATCACCTACTCTTTAAGAGGTCTTTGTGCACTAGAATTTTCACTCAAAACCGCTAATTCTGATCTCCACTCTGGCATGTATGGCGGTGGAGTCCAGAACGCGAACCACTTATTGGTAAAGCTTCTTTCTACCTTACATGATGAAAACGGTAAAGTAACCGTGGACCATTTTTATGATGATGTAGTAGAACTGACAGAATTTGAAAAAGACCAAATTAAAGCACTAGGTTTCAATGAAGAAAAGCTAAAACGAACGTTAGGATTAACGGAATTAACGGGAGGGGAAGATCATTTTCCTTATCCA
The DNA here is from genome assembly GCF_001940785.1 of Bacillus sp. MRMR6. Lineage (GTDB taxonomy): Bacteria > Bacillota > Bacilli > Bacillales > Cytobacillaceae > Neobacillus. Next base: position 40,027 of record NZ_MSLS01000033.1, on the reverse strand, counting down.
GAGAGAATCAGTTCACGTCCAACATTAGAAATAAACGGTTTATGGGGCGGTTTTCAGGGAGAAGGGACAAAAACGGTAATCCCAAATGAGGCTCATGCCAAAATCACCTGCAGGCTGGTTCATAACCAAAACCCAGAACAAATTCAGGGCTTGATCAAAAAGCATCTTGAAGAACATGCACCAAAGGGATGCACGGTGAAAGTGACTTTGCAAGATACGGGAAACCCATTTTTAACCCCGATCGACAGTCCGATGATCCAAAAAGCGGCAGAAGCATACGAAATCGTTTATGGGAAAGCACCGGTTTACAAAAGAGAAGGTGGTTCGATTCCCATTGTATCGGATTTCAACCAATCGCTAAACGTTCCTGTTGTCTTAATGGGATTTGGTTTACCAGATGAGAATCTTCATGCTCCAAACGAACACTTTAACTTAGAAAACTTTGATAAAGGGATTTTAACTATCTGTTCCTTTTTAGAACTTCTTAATAAGTAAAATAGTGCCGGCCACTACCTTCATTTACAAAATGGAGGTAGTGACTGGCACTTTATTTTGAAATTGGCTTGGTCACAGGTTATAACACAATACTAAGATTGTGAGGACTTTGATGCCGTGCTCGTATTGGTCAATCCAGGATTATGTTCTCCAAACAATTATCCTATCAAATCACTCATCTTACCGTCGGAGAATCTTCATCGCAATACACTCTTGCTAAAACCGATTTACAATCAAACAAATCCAACTATCTTCAGATTTCTACCCTATCTATCGGTACGGTAACGCTTTACTAAAATGGGGGACTGACCCTTATTTAACTTTTTTTATTTTTTAAGATTAAGTAGTTGACACGTAAAATAAAATTATGATATTATAGAAAATTTGATAAAAAATTACTTATGTGTTAAGGTTAGGAAGGTTACCATTATGGAGGTGGATTATTTGTTTCAAATTGGCGATAACATTGTTTATCCAATGCACGGAGTAGGTATAATTAAATCCATAGAAGAAAAGGAAATCTCGGGGGAAAAACAACAGTACTATGTCATAAAAATGTTAATCGGTAATATGCAAGTCATGATTCCTACGGGTAAAATATTGAGTTCAAATATACGCCCTATTACTGACATAATTGCATTAAAACACATCATAAACATTTTTCATCATGGAGAATCAGATCGATTACTGCCGTGGAAACAAAGGTTTAAAGTGAATACGGACAAAATAAAAACGGGTAAAATACAAGAATGTACTGAAGTTGTACGTGATTTAATGCGTATGAAGAAAGAAAAAGCACTGAATACAAGTGAAAAAACAATGTTATCTAACGCACATGAATTTTTGATTAGTGAACTAGGATTAATTGAAGGGATTACTGAAAATCAAATTAAAAGTTTCTGTTAAGGTTAATTTTAGATAATGTATGACATCTCCCGAAAATATCCTGAATTTTTTGGGAATATGTTTATTATTAAAAGTAAATCATTTCAAAGACAATCAACTTCTCCAACACACCTTTTGAGCATTAACCTCTTTTGTTATTTCTACAATCTACTCCATTTCTTTTATTTAAATTACTTTTACGAACGTTTGAAGTTTCATCAATAACTTGATAAAATGGTCACTTGATTTTACTTGGGTTATGGGGTCAGTCCCGCACAACGGTAGTAGTTTAAACCGGTGGGGGACTGGCCCTTTTTCCTTGAGCAATTTATTTTGATTTCAAGCTATTTGAAGCTAAGATATATTTTGTGTCAAAGTGGAAATCTTTTTATCAAGCTCTGACGAGAAGGAATGGCTTCTTAGGAAGAAACGAATACTAGAGCGTGCAAATCTATCACGTAAAAGGAAGTGCTGTTCATGCGTGCGGTTGTCATCAATGAATATGGTAGTAAGAATGGGTTAGTGGAGCAGGAGCTACCGAAACCAGAAATAAAACCAAACCAAGTACTTGTTGCGGTTTATGCAACTTCCATTAATCCGATTGATTGGAAGCTTCGTGCGGGTTACTTGAAGCAGATGCTAGATTGGACATTCCCTATTATCCTAGGCTGGGATGTTGCTGGTAAGATCGTTGAAGTTGGAAGTGAAGTGACGGATTTTCAGGTCGGGGATGAAGTTTTTGCGCGACCGGATACAACCGCGGAAGGTACTTATGCGGAATTTACGACTGTGGATGAGGAATTGCTTGCGAAAAAGCCTAGCAACCTGACATTTGAAGAGGCTGCCTCTATTCCATTAGCAGGTTTAACCGCTTGGCAGTGTCTAGTAGATCATACAAAAGTCAAGCAAGGAGATAAAGTACTCATCCATGCTGGAGCTGGTGGTGTAGGAAGCTTGGCCATTCAAATGGCAAAACATTTGGGTGCCTATGTCGCGACAACAGCGAGTGAAAAAAATGAAGCATATGTAAAAGAGCTAGGTGCAGATGAATTCATTAATTACCGCACACAACAATTTGAGGAAGTATTAAGTGATTATGATGTGGTGATTGATACAATGGGCGGCGACATTTTAAATAAAAGCTTCCGGGTATTAAAGCCTGGTGGCAGACTAGTAACGATTGCCGGACAACCCGATCAAGCATTAGCAGAAAAACATCAAGTAACGGCAAGCTCCTATTGGTTAACGCCAAATGGTAAACAGCTAGGTGAACTAGGGGAGTTACTTGAGAAAGGAATACTTAAGCCTCAAGTGGGTAGTGTATTTGATTTCTCAGCAGAAGAATTACAAAAAGCACATGAATTAAGTGAGACACATCATGCCAAAGGGAAAATTGTCATTAAAGTTAAATAATCTGCACACAGTCGGTTATGGCGGTACCAGAGGTCCTCTTTGATTACCGTAAACAGCGAATTATGGCTAGCATGGGCATCAGAGGCCCTCTTTGGTTACCGTAAACAGCGAATTACGGCTAGCACGGGCATCAGAGGCCCTCTTTGGTTACCGTAAACAGCAAATTATGGCTAGCACGGGCATCAGAGGCCCTCTTTGGTTACCGTAAACAGCGAATTACGACTAGCACGGGCATCAGAGGCCCTCTTTGGTTACCGTAAACAGCCAATTATGGCTAGCATGGGCATCAGAGGCCCTCTTTGGTTACCGTAAACAGCGAATTATGGCTAGCATGGGCATCAGAGGCCCTCTTTGATTACCCTAAACAGCGAATTACGGCTAGCAGGGGCATCAGAGGTCCTCATTGGTTACCGTAAACAGCGAATTACGGCTAGCATGGGCATCAGAGGTCCTCTTTGGTTACCGTAAACAGCGAATTATGGCAAGCATGGGCATCAGAGGTCCTCTTTGATTACCGTAAACAGCGAATTATGGCTAGCACGGGCATCAGAGGTCCTCTTTGGTTACCGTAAACAGCGAATTACGGCTAGCACGGGCATCAGAGGCCCTCATTGGTTACCGTAAACAGCGAATTATGGCTAGCATGGGCATCAGAGGTCCTCTTTGATTACCGTAAACAGCGAATTATGGCTAGCACGGGCATCAGAGGTCCTCTTTGATTACCGTAAACAGCGAATTACGGCTAGCACGGGCATCAGAGGTCCTCTTTGATTACCGTAAACAGCAAATTATGGCAAGCACGGGCATCAGAGGTCCTCTTTGGTTACCGTAAACAGCGAATTATGGCTAGCATGGGCATCAGAGGAAGTCAAGTCCATATTATTGTGTAAAAGTGTCAACAATGATTTTCAACTTTATTGGAAAATTTGTATAGTGAGCTACAATTATTTCGAATTTGCATTTGAGGGGCGGGCAGGATGGCCTGGAGGGCAAGCCAGGTGTTGTAAAACTCCTGGCTTCCTGGCTTTAAATCATGCCCGCTGGAGGCTCAATGTTAATTCGAAATTAGGCATTTCTACTCCGAATGATTAGAGTTATTTCCCTTTCTATTATATAAGTGTTGCTTGTCCAACTTTCTTCGATATCCATTAAAACTGAACCAATTATTCTGACTGCTGATTGGTCATTGGTGAAGATCCGGATTACCTTTTCTCTTCAGTGAATTTCTTGTTTACTTTCGTGACATCCGATAGTATTTTCGTGCAAGAGATTTGTCTTCCCTAATTGCGTATAAGGATGCTTACTGATATGGATCGCACAGGTACTGCAGAATAAGTTGAAAGCTCTTTGCAAAAAGCATACTATTTGTATAGGAGCTTTGAGTCCTTTAGAAGCGGAGCTGGATACTGGTCGTTGTACTGGACCTCATCCAAATGAATGTACATTGAGAATGAAGGAGGAATGGATTGTGAAAATGGAACATGTGGGAATAATGGTTAAAAACATGGACGAGTCTTTAGCGTTCTATCAGAACATTCTCGGTTTAGAATTGAGGAATAGAGAATGGTTAAATGAATCTGTTGAGCTTGCCTTTCTTTTTTTTCCAGAGCAGCCGAGTGTAGAGATTGAGCTAGTGTATGGCGTCCTTGTTGAAAACGAAGGAATCGTGAACCACTTGGCCTTTACGGTTGAGAACATCGAAACTGAACTCGTGCGATTAAAAGAAGCGGGAGTTACATTAATAGATGAAGAACCTCAAACTGTTTTAAAGGGTACAGTTAAAATCGCCTTTTTCTATGGTCCGAATGGGGAGAAGCTGGAATTGGTAGAAAGATAAGTAAACATTGATAGAAGAGAGCGATAATGTAAATGTGCCAGGCACCAACCAAGTAATGGGGAAGTGCCTGGCACATTTTTTGTTTTTACTCCATGTTTCAGCTTTTTCATTTTGTTCCAAAATTCAACTGTACCATTTTAGTGCAGGATGTTATAGAATGATGGTATAACAAATGTGAACATTTTGTGAACAAATAGGAGGTGTTTGTGATTACTAAAATCCTTATTGTGGAAGATGAAACAAGAATAAGCAGTTTATTGAAGCTTTATCTGGAAAGAGAATCATTTATTGTTGACGTAGCCGAAGACGGAGAAGTTGGGTCTAAAATGGCATTAACGAATGAATATGATTTGTTCGTTCTCGATGTTTTGCTTCCTAATAAAAATGGGTATATCATTCTCGAAGAAATTCGAGCTGTTAAGAATACACCAGTGGTTATGCTGTCGGCCCAAAATGAAAAATTTGATCAAAAAAAGAGGGATGGTCTCGGAGCAACGGATTTTATTCCCAAACCATTTAGTTTTACGGATACCGTTCAGCGTATTAAGGAAATTATTGAAGAGAGTCGATATAAGAATAGAGCTGTTCAGTAAAGTCAACGAATTTGAAGCAATAAGGGTCAGTCCCCGACACCGGTAGTGCTTTAAACCAGTGGGGGACTGATAGAAAGAGAACCGTGCTAGGCACCATCCAAAATATTGGATGGTGCCTAGCACTTTTATTTAGTTAAAGAATCAGTAAATAACTCCTGTTAATGGGAACAGTGCTAAAGGCAATTGATTGGAATTTAATAGCGGCTTCAGTTAATATATAAAAGTGCATTTCTAACGATAGGCTTATAAAAAGTTTTTTTATAAGGCTGTTTTCGCAACGATTGGTGTTAAATTCTTAAGGCCGATTTTACCGTAGAAATAGTCACTTTGCGCCTTTGAATTTAGTTTGTATGCTCTTTTCTCACTAAAGTTATGCGACTTTCCTAGAAAACTCAGTACAACCCTTCATTTATTGTTACAAATAGCAACAAAGTTTAAGAAAAGAGCCATTAATAAAGAACGGGGGATGAAGGTTTGGCATTTACAAGTAAACAGTCGACGATTGTGGTGCTGCTTCTTGCAGGGACGTTTATTGCTATCTTAAATCAAACATTGATGATCACAGCAATCCCTCCAATAATGGAAGAAATGAACGTATCAGCTAACAGTGCACAATGGCTTACAACTGTTTTTATGCTGGTCAACGGGATTATGATTCCGATTAGTGCTTTTTTATTAGCGCGGTTTACCACGAGGCAATTGTTTATATCGGCTATGAGTGTTTTTGCGGTTGGTACATTGGTGGGGGCAATGGCTCCCAATTTTGAAATCTTATTACTAGGCAGGGTTATTCAATCTTCTGGAGCAGGTGTCATGCTTCCCTTGATGCAAACAGTATTTTTATTAATTTTTCCTAGGAATAAGCGTGGAGCAGCAATGGGCTTGGTCGGTCTGGTCATTTCCTTTGCACCGGCAATTGGGCCAGCATTGTCAGGATGGGTAACAGCGCATTTTTCATGGAGAGTGTTGTTTATTATCATTTTGCCAATTGTGCTTATCGATATTCTGATCGCTTTCTTTGCTTTAAAAAATGTAACAGAGGTTTCGAAACCAAAAGTTGATGTTGTTTCGATTATTTTATCGTCATTTGGTTTCGGGGGACTGCTTTATGGATTCACAAGTGCTGGAAATTATGGCTGGTCAAACCCGATTACCCTTGTATCAATCGGAATTGGCGTAATATCATTAGCGTTGTTTATTACTAGGCAGTTACGATTAAAAAATCCAATGCTGGAATTTAGAGTATTTAAGTTTTCCGTCTTTCCGTTTGCGATCATCATTGGGATGATTAGCTTTATGGGATTAATTGGGGCAGAGACAATTATTCCACTATTTATGCAAAATATGCGGGGATTCACAGCATTCGAGGCCGGTCTGGCACTATTACCTGGTGCGCTTATTAGCGGTTTAATGGCCCCGATTGTAGGGCGGGTATTTGATAGAATCGGTGCAAGATGGTTAGTGATCATCGGCTTAACGATAATGACCGCTGCTTCATTTGCCTTTACCACTTTAGGTCCGTCTACTACGATGACATTTATTACAGTCTTATACGGGGTTAGAATGTTAGGTCTTTCAATGGTCATGATGCCGGTCGCAACAGCCGCATTAAACCAGTTACCAAAACGGTTACTTTCACATGGAGCTGCTATGGATAATACGATGAAAATGATTGCTGCCTCGGTTGGAACCGCCATTCTAGTTACGGTTATGACGACAACCGCTGAAACAGCAAAACAGCGTCCGGACATTTCTTATCCGGATATGTATGGAGCGAATATAGCGTTTATGGTGGTTTCGATACTTTCGTTGGTAGGTCTAATCTTGTCCTTTTTTATTTCAAAAGACCGCCAGTCAGAAAGTGAAATGGAAGGGACTGGACAAAGGAAGGTTAAAGTCAAATTGCAGGAGTAATCCAACAACAGGCTGAAGTACGTTGAAAGAAATAACGTGCCCGGCACCTTCCAATTTATTGGATTGTGCCGGGCACTTTTATTATTAAAACTCAATCTTCTCCAAATAAAGGCCTCCTGGCTCCGCAGGAAAACCCGCTTGGTTTCGTTCTTTTGAATCTAAAATGCTTGGTATACTCTCAGCATTTATTTTACCCAACCCAACTTCTATCAACGTTCCGACAATCTTTCTCACCATATTATAAAGAAATCCGTTACCTCGCACTCTAATTTGAATGAAGCCGGCTATTTCTTCGATATCGAAAGAATAAATTTCACGGACCATAGACTTTTTCTTAGATTTAGCATTTGAAAAAGTAGTAAAATCATGTTCACCGATAAAATATTGACATGCTTTTTTCATGTTTACGATATTCAGCTTTTCTTCAACATGCATGCTGTACTTTCGCATGAAAGGATTTGTATGACTCTCGTTCCAGATTTTATAGATATAGGTTTTATCTTTGGCATTATACCGGGCATGAAATCGTTCAGGAACTAACCCAACCTCTGTTACGCTGATATCATTGGGTAGGTATTTATTCAAATAGTTTTTGATTTCAGATTCAGTCATATTCCCACTGAACTTAAAATTGGCTATTTGAGCAAAAGCATGTACACCTGCATCCGTTCTGCTGGATCCAATGATTTCGATTTCCTTCCCTGCCATCTCTGACAATACATTTTCGATTTTTCCTTGAATGGAACTTTCTCCTTCACCTAGCCGCTGCCATCCCTTATAGCGTCCTCCATCATATTGAATAGTTAATTTATAGTTGTTCATTGTTTTGCTCCTTATTAGAGAAATTTATCATGTGTGTTTCTTTCCATTGTTATAAAAGCGCCACCCAGAAATTGTCGATGTCTGTTCAAACTTTGAGTGATGGTAATTATGTAATGCTTCGTTTTAGTTACATCTCTTTCATTATAACTTAGTGAATTCTGTTAGTAAAAAACTCCTATATCACAATGTGAATTGGGAGTGTAGCTATTTCATAATGACCTAACAAGAACCAGTCATGTATTGTATCTATTCGGAATTAAAAGAGATAGAGGATCGATCGCTTATTCGTTATGTTCGGAACTTATTCTTAAGCAGGAAATTCGCACCACTAAGAAACTTTTTATGGACAGGAAGAGATGTTTATCAGTGAAGCAGCTGTAGATGAAGAAGAAAATAATACATGTATACATACGGAACATGGGGAATATGACGATACGTCCTTGCAACAAGCTGTTTATCCAGATAGAGAAAATAATCCAGTAGAGCTACACTAATTATTTCTGTTCTTTTCAATAAAAAGGCTGTCCAGAAAATCAGTTATACTGACGTTCTGGACAGCCCCTTCTTTTCTTTATAGTGCTTTAGTCGTCCATGATTCTACGTTCCAAACCGCTGTTACCACGTCTTGATAAAACTCAGGTTCATGAGAGATCAGAAGAATGCTTCCCTTATACGATTTCAAAGCTCGTTTAAGCTCATTTTTTGCATCTACATCCAAATGGTTGGTAGGCTCATCGAAAACAAGGATATTGCTTTCACGGTTAAGAAGCTTACATAACCTTACTTTCGCTTTCTCGCCACCACTTAAAACCGAAACTTTGCTTTCAATGTGCTTTCTTGTTAACCCACATCTTGCAAGAGCAGCGCGAACTTCTCCTTGGCTTAAATGAGGGAACTCATTCCAAACCTCTTCGATACATGTGTTTGGATTCGCCGTTTTCACTTCTTGTTCAAAATAACCAATAGATTGGTGTTCACCGCGTTCAACTTCACCTGAAAGAGCTTCTATTTCTCCAAGAATACTTCGAAGGAGGGTGGTTTTCCCGATACCGTTTGCTCCAACCAATGCCACCTTTTGTCCGCGTTCCATATATAGATTTAACGGTTTTGAGAGTGGTTCTTCGTAACCAATCACTAATTCTTTTGTTTCAAAAATCGTTTTTCCAGAGGTTCTTGCTGCTTTAAAATTGAAATCAGGCTTTGGTCGTTCATGTCCAACTTCAATAATCTCCATTTTATCAAGTTTTTTCTGTCTCGACATGGCCAGATTACTAGTAGATGCCCTTGCTTTATTACGTGCTACAAAATCCTTTAAATTAGAAATTTCTGCTTGTTGTCTCTTAAAAGCTGCTTCTACTTGTAGTTTTTTTGCTTCGTATATAGTAAGGAAATTATTATAATCGCCAACATAGCGATTTAATTCTTGATTTTCTAAGTGGTAGATGACATTCACAACACTATTAAGAAATGGGATGTCATGAGATATTAATAAAAATGCATTTTCGTATTCTTGCAGGTAACGTCGTAACCATTCAATGTGCTGTTCGTCCAAATAGTTAGTAGGCTCATCTAGTAAAAGGATATCTGGCTTCTCAAGTAAAAGCTTGGCCAATAAAACCTTTGTTCTTTGCCCACCACTTAAATCATGAACATCTTTTTCCAAACCAACATCATCAAGACCAAGTCCGCGTGCCACTTCTTCTACTTTGGCATCAATAACATAGAAATCATTATTTGTTAATATATCCTGTAATGTACCAACTTCATCTAACATCTTTTCCATATCTTCAGGTGTTACGTCAGCCATTTTCCCGTAAATCGTATTAATATTCGTTTCAACATCGAAGAGATATTGAAATGCCGTTTTTAGTACGTCACGAATGGTCATTCCTTTTTGTAAAACAGCATGCTGGTCGAGATAACCGATCCGTTGATTCCTCGCCCACTCAACTTTTCCATCATCTGGCTGAAGCTGTCCAGTAATGATATTCATAAACGTTGACTTACCTTCACCGTTCGCACCAACCAAAGCGATGTGTTCTCCTTTTAACAAGCGGAAGGAAACGTTGTTGAAAATAGCACGTTCTCCAAATCCGTGACTCAGGTCTTTAACAGTTAGTATACTCATCTATTTCACACTCATTTCATTTTAATTGTCATCTTATTAAGGGAAAAATATATTTAAATTCATTCACTTGTTTTTTGTTCACGAATAATAAAATATAACACGAATCATTCGTCAATGGAATGGTTCGTACTTCCAATTTTAAAAAACGACTAATAAAACAGCACATTGCTTAAAAGGTTCGATTTGCACTTTTCACTAATAACTGTTATTCTGAATAAGAATTATTTTTGTTTGTTCGTTAAGAAATGGTAAGTGAGTTAACTTTCTGTCTTGAAGATTTAAGCAAGGATAGTAATACATTGTGTGCATTGCACACTAGGAGGAAACACAAATGGAACAAGGTAAAGTAAAATGGTTTAACGCAGAAAAAGGTTTTGGATTTATCGAACGCGAAGCAGGAGACGATGTATTCGTACACTTCTCAGCGATCCAAAGCGAAGGTTTCAAATCTTTAGACGAAGGTCAAGCAGTTACTTTTGAAGTAGAACAAGGCCAACGTGGACCTCAAGCTACTAACGTTCGTAAAGCATAATAAGAACCAAAATATAAAAAGACTCTCTTGCAGAGTCTTTTTTTTATGCAAAAATAAAACAAAAACCCTACTCACGTAAGAGTAGGGCGGAGTCACAACAATAGTAAAGAAAATGGTAGACAAAGTATAACATACATACCAAGCAATCCCTAATCCTTTTTCTGGAAATTTTAATATAAGTGAATAACCTTCGTTTAGTGAGGTTGAAGAAGCCGTCCCTCTGTTTACGAAACTTTCTGGCTGCTCAATCGTATAACATGTGATGTGATGATTTTCTCAGGAAAGAAAGGAAGTTGATGATGAAGAAGACTATTATGATTTTTATAGTGTTATCAACCATGCTGTTGAGTGCTTGTTCGTTTTTGAATGAGGTAAATGATAGTGTTGATTACGTGAATCAAGCAACGGAGCATATTATTGCACTATCCGACTTTGCCAATGAGGCTCCACAATTGCTGCAGGAAGCTGCTCTAGATGAAGCAAAACAACAAGAGCTTGAAGACAAACTGTTTGAAGTAAAAGCAAGTATTGAAGAGTTCATAGCCACGAAAGATATACCAGCAGTGGCAAAGGACATCCATCAGGAACTTGTTGCAAAGAATGAGGAGCTACTAGCTCAAATTAATCAAGTCGTAGTAGATGGCCACGTCGTCCTAAATAAAATACAAGATTCAGAAATCTTATCAACCATCGAAAACGTACAAGGAATACTCTCAAGATTGGAGAAACTAGGGTTGTAAACAAAGGGAGGTTCTCTGCGTTTCTGAAGCAGAAAAAACGTCCCACTTTTTTTATTCGTTATGGAGTTGTAGCCTGAAGAACTTGCACAGAGTGTTGTGTTCGTTATTAATCAACCTTTGGGAGTCCGTGCTACAGGTGAGCAATATACCTTCTTATCATACCGGAGAAAAAGAGGGCAAAACCTAAAACTCTTGTATTTTTCGAGTAAATTCAGTACACTACGTTTAAATTCATTTTTCGGGGGCTGGTGGAAGCTAGCTGAGATTGCAACTATTCCGTTGCTGACCGTGTAACCTGTTGGATAATGCCAGCGTAGGGAATGTGAGTAGGGAAACTATGAGCACTTTGCGCCAAGCAGAGTGCTCTTTTTGCTTTTTCCGAAAATAATTTATACATAGTGAGAAGTTAAATCCATCCCTTACGATTAACCTAGAACGAGATCAAGAAAGAGGGTATACGAATTGAGACAAGAAATCGTAGACGGTGTTCTTCAATATATTAAAAGTGATGATTCATCAGAAGAAGCATTTAACGATCAAGCACTACAACTGTTCCGATACCAATACACGAATAACACCCCTTATCAAATGTATTGCCGGCAAAAAGGAAAAACACCTAGAATGGTTAAAAGTTGGAAGGATATCCCTGCAGTTCCGATTAATGCATTTAAGGAGCTTACCCTTAGTTGTGAGGACCCTGAAAAAGCAGAAGATGTGTTTATGACTAGTGGTACAACGAAGGGAATTAGGGGGAAGCACTATCATCCAACGCTAGAGGTTTACAACCAATCGATGCTAAAAAATTTTAAAAATCGTTTTATGAAGGGACATAAACAAATAAAAATGGGTATTCTCTTTCCAACCGAAGAGGAAATGCCCAATTCATCTCTATCTCATTATTTAGCACTAGCCTATAAAGAATATGGTACAGGTGATAGTCAATATTTGGTAAATGATCTGGGTTTACAAACCGATTCCTTACTACTCCTACTTGAACACGCCGAGACATCAGGAGATCCACTAGCTTTGCTTGGTGCATCGTTTAGCTTTGTGCACTTGTTTGAGGAATTACAGGACAGAGGAAGATCGTATCAATTGCCTGCCGGTAGTAGAATTCTAGATACTGGTGGATTTAAAAATAAATCAAAAGAGCTTGATTTGGAGACGTTCTATACACAATTATCAACTTTATTGGGTGTTGACAAGTCAGAATGTATTAATATGTATGGAATGACTGAACTTAGTACGCAATTTTATGATGATGGAAACAGTTCGATTCCTTCAGTAAAATCAGGTCCACATTGGATTCGAACCAGAGTAGTAAATCCATTGACAGGACAAGACGTTCCAAAAGGAGAAAAAGGAGTCTTAGTCCATTGTGACTTAGCAAACTTTAATTCTGTGACAACCATTTTAACCGAAGATCTTGGAGTTGAGAAAGAGGAAGGTTTTCAATTATTAGGTAGAGTTCAAGGTTCGGAGGCAAAAGGTTGCTCTATCGCTGTTGATGAATTTATTCGTGCGGCAAAGGGGTCTTCTCAATGATAGAAAAAGCAGGATATCTCCCAATTTCCTTAGAGGGAGAGGTAGAGTATAAAACCCTAACTTTTGAAGGGAAATCAGAAAGGCTTAACGTTCAAGTTCCGCTATTATCACAACAACAGCTTGACACTGTCATAGAAAAGGTAAGACAAGCAAGTTCGGAGATTCTTAAAACACTAACGGTAACTGAACTCCTACAAATCATTGATACGGTAGTAGAGCAACTGCTAGATCGTACAAATCCTTATCGACAAAAGGCGGAAAAACTATTACCTATTGTTACAGGTTATGATAAGGAATTAATTAGGATAGGGCTAACCAACTATTTAAAAACATTCCGCAAACAGAATTTGCAACGATTTTTAGTAGAGGATTTTGGTAACCCCTTACTTCTGGATGATTTTCAGCCAAGAACGAAAAGAGGTTTCTCGAAGGCTGTAGGAGCGAATGTAATTGTGCAAATATGGGCTGGAAATGTTCCGGCTCTCCCACTTTGGAGCCTAATTTCAAGTCTCATGGTAAAATCCGGTACAGTCGGAAAACTACCAAGTGCTGAGCCATTATTTGCTGGTTGGTTTGCTAGCATGATTGTAGAGGCAGAACCTAGGCTTGCTAATTGTTTAGCTGTTATTTGGTGGAAGGGCGGGGATGAAGAAAAGGAACGGCAGCTGTTTCAACGTGCAGATCTTGTTCTAGCATACGGCAGTAACCAATCACTAGAATCGATCAAAAGTCGTATTCCGATTACAACCCGTTTCCTTCCGTTTGGGCATAAGATTAGCTTCGGTATTGTTTCAAAGGTCAGTCTTGACTCTCGAAAAGCACGGAAAACTGTTCGAGACGCTGCATACGATGTGATTCGCTATGATCAGCAAGGTTGTTATTCCCCACACGTGTTTTATGTGCAAAACGGTGGAAATGTAACACCTAGGGAATTTTCTCGATATCTAGCACATGAATTAGAGAGTTTTGAAAAGCGGTATCCGCGCAGAGTTCTTTCCATTGAAGAAGGGGCAAGTATTGCAGAGTGGAGACAAAAAGAAGAATTTAGCATGTTAACAAATTCAGAAAAAGAAGTATTAGGAGAACAAAGTAATTCGTGGACGGTCGTGTTTGGTGGAAACGAAGGCGAACTAACACCAAGCTGTTTAAATAGAGTGATTAAAGTTGTTGAAGTAAACGAGCTTAGTGATATTTTACCCAATATTGAAACCTATCGATCGTACCTCCAAACGGTGGGAATTGCTGCATCACCAAAAGAACTATTCCAATTAGCAGAATCATTAGGAGCTTTGGGAGTTACACGTATTACAAGTCTTGGATATATGACGTCTCCAGAAGCTGGATGGCATCACGACGGACGGTTTAATTTACTAGATTTAGTAAACATGGTTGATCTTGAACATAGTGCAGAGGAGTATGCAGAGGGTCTTGCCCCTTATATAGATTAGGAGATGACAACATGAGTTTTTTAATCATTGACAATGTAACGTACAGTTACGGAGGGGAAAAAACAATTATCAATGATACGTCATGGAAGATCAAAAAAGGGGAATTTCACAGTTTATTAGGTAGAAGTGGCTGTGGAAAAACAACTTTATTAAAAATAGCTTCAGGTCTCCTACACCCTGACAAGGGAGCTGTTTACTTAGAAAATGAGAAGGTGTTAAAACCATCTACCAAAATTGGTTTTGTTTTTCAGTCTCCAACACTGTTGGAATGGAAGACAGTAATCGATAATGTTCTTTTACCGATTACGTTAAAGAGAAAACCGAATAAGGAAGAGCGGGAACGTGCTAGGACATTGTTAAAAATGATGAAGCTAAATGACTATGATCAGCACTATCCAACTGAACTATCTGGTGGACAGCAAAGTAGAGTAGCGATTGCACGTGCTTTGATTCATCATCCGTCCATGTTATTTTTAGACGAGCCCTTCGCAGCACTAGATGCTATAACCAGGGAAGAGCTGCAGGATGATTTATTAACTCTTTGTGATCATGAAAAAATGACCGTGTTATTTATTACCCATGATATATCAGAGGCTGTGTATTTATCAGATCGGGTTGCAGTTATGAAAGCAGGGGAAATTACTTATGATTTAAACGTGTTACTTACAAAGCCACGTCGTGCTGCTGATCGATATAGTTTATCCTTTAATGAGCATTGCTTGAAGGTAAGGGATGCCATGACTGGAGGAAGAGTATGAAACATTATCGCCTTTATTCCTTTCTTCTATTCATTTTATTAATAACTGGATGGGAGTTTGTTGCAAGTTCAATGTCAGAGCTTGTCTTGCCTGCTCCTTCAGTTGTGCTAACGATCCTATGGAACGGATTAGTGTCAGGCTATTTTTTACCACATATATACCGCACAGCTGCAGAGGTTGTTCTAGGATTATTCTTCGGGAGTTTATTTGGGTTACTAGCTGGAATTGTCATGGGGGAGATTGAGATAGTAAGACGAATTCTCCTTCCCTATGTGATTGCTAGTCAGGCCGTTCCAAAGCTTGCGTTAGCTCCTTTGTTTATCCTATGGTTTGGGTTTGGTATGACATCTAAAGTGGTCATTACAGCCCTTATCTGCTTTTTTCCATTATTGGAAAATACGATCACGTCTATTCAACAGACCGATGCAAATAAAAAGGAATTATTTCGTGTTTTAAACGCAACAAGATGGCAAACATTAGTTCATCTTAAACTTCCTGCCGGTCTGCCGGGAATTTTGGCAGGTTTTCGTGTAGCTGTTGTCCTGGCAGTTGTTGGAGCTGTTATTGGTGAGTTTATTGGTGGAAGTGAAGGTTTAGGTGCGATGATTATTGCGTCACAGGGAATGATGGATACACCACTTATGTTCGCCATCCTAATATTACTTACTGCCTTAGGGATGGTTCTATATGAGGCTGTTCGCTTACTAGAAAAATGGCTGTTAAAGCCTATACATAAGGAGAGAAAAAAATGAAATCAGTACGTACGTTTTTATTCGTCTTATTCATCACTTTATTAACAGCATGTAATCAAGGATCTACTGACACAAACCAAGAGGAGCCAAAGGAAAAGGAAGAAGCCTTAGAAGAAATACGTGTTGCAAGCTGGAGTAAACCGATTACCGAACAAACCAATTTACTGGTTGAGGAAGAAAAGGGATTTTTTAAAGAACAGGGTTTGAATATGACGTTTATTCCTGGTGCAGGTGGCGGCGATGCGATTAAAAATATCCTTTCTGGACAAGCTGATATTGCTTTTACAGACCCAGGCTCATTATTCTTTGCCTTAGATAAAGGTGAAAAACTAAGAGTGATTTATAATATCTACCCACAGAATGTTTTCAATATTGTATCGTTAAAGGAAAAAAACATGACAAAGCCTGAAGATTTAAAGGGTAAAACGATCGGTGTTTATAGCCTTTCAAGTGGAACGAGACAAAATTTACTGGTGCTATTACATGAGGCTGGTTTGACGGAAAAGGATGTAGAGATTGTTGAAACAGGTATTTTAAATTTTGCTCCGTTAATGCAAGGACAGGTTGATGCTACAGCTGCAACTGATACCGGGTTATTTACTGGTAAACAAAAAGGTCTTGGTGAAGTGAATGTCATGGAGGTTAAGAACTATCTAAACTTTCCTAGTGATGTTTTTGTCGTAACAGAGGAAACCTATCAAGAGAAAAAAGAGCTTTTAGAAAAATTCTTAGTCGGTTATCAAAATAGTGCAGAATGGATGATTAATAATCCTGATGAGGCTGCATCTTTAGCAGTTACCTACGCAATAGATGGTAAAGACCAAGCGAATAATGTAGAAATTATAAAAATACGAAATGCTTCAAGTGTTTCACCGACTACAGATGAAAAAGGATTAGGTTCACTTGACATTGATGTCCTACAAAAGGCTGCCGATACGTATCAAAGATTAGGTTTAGTTAGAAATAAACTTAATATGAACGAAATTATAACGGAAGAACTTATTCCGAAAGACTAACAGGAGATAAAGGATGAAATTTCAAAACAAAGTTGTACTTGTCACCGGATCAAGCCGTGGAATTGGTGCCTCTCTTGCACAAGGCTTTGCTAGAGAAGGAGCGACTGTAGTTGTTAATTATCTAGCCAATCAAAAGGCTGCCCAAGCCGTTGTTTCATCTTGTATAGAGCTTGGTGGTGATTCATGGGCCATTCAAGCAGATGTAACCAAGGAGCAAGCGGTGAAGGATATGGTAGATGAAATTCTTTTAGAAACAGGTAAAATTGATGTGGTTGTAAATAATGCATTTAAGCCATATGAATTTAACCCTGATCAGAGGAAATTGGCGTGGCAATTAAGCTGGGAAGATTATCAAGAGCAAATGGATGGCACGCTTCGCTCCACCCACTACGTATGCCAGGCCGTCATTCCAACCATGAAAAAACAAGTAAAAGGTAGTATCATCAATATGGTAAGCAACTTGGTCGAACGCCCTATTGTTCCATACCCGGATTATACAACAGCTAAATCAGCGCTTGTTGGCTATAGTAGAAATTTAGCTGCGGAATTGGGTTCTTTTGGAATAAGAGTGAATTGCGTTGCTCCAGGACTAGTCTACCCAACAGATGCAAGTCGTGACACAAAAGAGGAAGTAAAGGAAATGATTATTTCACAGACACCATTAAGAAGGCTTGCATCACCAAGTGATATTGAAGGACCAGTTTTATTTTTAGCATCAGATTGGAGCACATTTATGACAGGGCAGACCTTATATGTAGACGGCGGCCTTGTCATGAAATAACTTCATAGAAGGGATCAAGAGCAGATGGATAAAATACAATTAGTACAGACATAGAAAAAGGTAGAGAAGTAAACCCACTTGTACACAATATACGGGAAAACAACATATGTTGTACCCAATGGCCATCCAATTCTAACAAAAGTAACAGGAACGGGTTGCTTACTAAGCTCAATCATAGGCGCCTTTACAGCAGTGGAACAGAATGTTTGTCTTGTACCTTCCTAGGCAATAAAGCTTTTATAGTGGATATAGTAAATAGTTAAGAAAGAGGCTAATTAGACCGTTGTTATAAGCGGTATCTGAAAGGCCTCTTTTTGCATTGGTTTTTATGATTGTTGGTATGTAATAGATCAGTCAGGCTTCAATTTCCACCATAGAGATTTTTAATTAGTAGGCTGTGTTAATGGATATTGTTGATTTTAGAACCTGTTGATTGGAGCGGAAGGTGCTTGACTCCTGCGGGATGTACGAGCTACGTGAGACCCCGCAGGTGCGAAGCTGTAATAGGCTCACGGGCGAGCCCGCGGAAAGCATAGCACCTGGAGTGCATATCAACAGTCTATTTTAACACAGCCAATTAGTAAAAAAGACCAAGTGGAATAACGGGGTTACATTTTTATGTAAGGACCCCCATAATAAAAGGTGAACATTAAAACAAAAAAAGCCAATTTCGTTAGGATTTTATATATCTCAAGGACAAAAATGGTGAGATTCAGAATAAATTTAATTAAAAAGGCAAAAAAGTTGTTTACTTATCAGACAAGTCGATGGTAATATTCTAATATAAATTTTTATTATTTCAAAGCAATCATTATTTATTGATGGAGGGGTTTTATGAAAAGGTACAGTTCACTTTCAGAAAGGTTTAAGAAAGAATACAAGATTTATATTGTAGCTTTTCTAATTCTGTTGCTTGCAGATTCCATTGGTTCATTCGTAATACCGCTTGGTCCTGGTATGGTGTACATTTTCCCTATTTTTTATGGGATTATTATAGGCTTGATTTTAGGCCCTGATATTTTAGGATTCTTTAAGAAGGAAGAGGTAAAAGCAGCATCCCCTTTAGTTTTAGTGGCTATTGCTCCATTTATCGTTAAACTCGGAATTCTTGGAGGAGGAAATATTCCGAAACTTCTTGAGGTTGGACCAGCCTTATTACTTCAGGAGCTGGGAAACATTGCTACCGTGTTCATTGCTTTGCCATTGGCGCTACTTCTTGGCTTAAAAAGGGAAGCTGTAGGTGCTGCACACTCCATTGATCGGGAAACAAATCTAGGCTTAATAAGCAATCTGTACGGTCCTTCTTCACCTGAAATGAGAGGCACGTTATCAGTCTATATTATCGGCGGCTTAATTGGAACAATCTACATGGGCTTTTTGGCTACTTTATTGGCATCAACAGGTTTATTCCATCCGTATGCGTTAGGAATGGCATCAGGTGTAGGTTCAGGAATCATGATGGCATCTGCTACAGCTAGCTTGGCTCATATGTACCCGTCATTTGCAGAAGAAATCTTAATGCTCGGTGGAGCCAGTGATATGCTGACAGGATTAACCGGTATCTACGCTGCGTTATTCATTGCTCTGCCTCTTGCAAACAAACTATATAGCATATTGGAACCAAAAATAGGAAGAGCTAGAAAGTCTAAAACACAAATTGCTGACAATGAAGAGAGGGAAATAGTATGAGACTTAAGGAATGGGTTTTTTTATTAGTTTTCGTTGCAATTGCCATGATCTCTTCTAATCTAATAGGGTACGATGTATCTGTTTCTGATTCTTTGAGTGGAGTGCTAATTTTATGCGGAATTGCACTAATCGCTGTATTGTTATCAAAGGTCATTCCTTTGAAACTGCCAATTATCCTTTTTTGTTCCTTATTAGGTTTATTATTCGCTTCGCCTATCTCGCCTGTAGGAGATGTGGTCATGGAATCAACAAGTAAAATTGAATTTAAGGCTCCTCTTACTATTGTAGGAGCATTAGCTGGGATTTCAATAGGAGCTAGTTTTCATGAATTTAGAAAACAAGGCTGGAAAATGATTGTTATTGCTTTGGTTGTAATAACAAGTACCTACGCAGGTTCTTTAATGATTTCACAACTCGTTCTGAAACTCACAAATGCGATTTAACAGAAGTTTGTATAAATAATAACTAGAGGTTGGATAAAATGAAAAAATTAACCAAAAGTGATTTGATGATCAAAGACTGTTCCATCCTAACGGCTGATTTTGAAATAAAAGATAATCAATCGATTGTGATTAAAGACAATACTATTCTAGCAGTTGATCATACCTCTGTTATTGTTGAAAGCTATCAATCTACATCAACAATCGATGGTAAAGGGAAGCTGTACATGCCTGGTTTTGTCGATGCACATATGCATACATGTCAGCAATTATTAAAAGGAAGAATTGCTGACGAATATCCAATGATTTGGACTCGCATTATGGTTCCGTTTGAAAGCAACTTAAGAGAAAAGGATGTTCTTATAAGTGGACAATTAAGCTGCCTGGATATGATTAAGTCCGGAACAACCGCCTTTGTTGATGCTGGTGGCACTTTTATGCATAAAGTAGCGGAAGCGGCGATACAATCCGGATTAAGAGCCACCATTACATGTTCAACGATGAATACAGGGAATCAAATTCCCGAAAGCATGAAATCGACAGAAGAGGAATTACTAAAGAGGAATGTTACATTATTTGATGAGTTTCATGGTTTAGGAGATGGAAGACTAAACATTTGGTTTTCTCTTCGTTCAATCATTTCCTGTACCCCAAGCTTAATTACAAAAGTATTTGAAAAAGCAAAAGAACTGAATACTGGTGTTCAAGCACATATGAATGAATATCCGAATGAAATTAGCTTTTGTTTGGAGAATT
This sequence comes from Bacillus sp. MRMR6, assembly GCF_001940785.1. Lineage (GTDB taxonomy): Bacteria > Bacillota > Bacilli > Bacillales > Cytobacillaceae > Neobacillus. Next base: position 19,483 of record NZ_MSLS01000033.1, on the reverse strand, counting down.
TCCAGAAAAGGCCTTTTGAATATCTGGAATCATTAGGTGTCCTGAATTCAAATTTCCTAAGTGCACATAGTATATTACTTTCAGAAAATGAGATGGACATCATAAAGAATTACAATGTGAAGGTTGCTCACTGTCCTATCAGTAATGCGGGGAAAGGAATCCCCAAGACCCCAAGCTTATTGCAAAAAGGGATTACTGTCGGGATTGGGACAGATGGCGCTGCACACTCAGGGTTAAGCATGTTGGATGAAATAAAAACATTCAAATCCTTGATGAGGGCTTTTTGGGGAACCCCGATTTTCGATCCAATGGTCATGCCTGCAAAGAAATTATTGGAATTAGCTACATTAGGGGGCGCCAAGGCCATGTTGCAGGAAGATCATGTCGGTACTTTGGAAGTAGGAAAAAAGGCAGATTTAATCGGTATTAGTATCGATCATCCACATATTCAACCAACACAGAATTTGGTAAATAGTTTAGTAGAATCGGTCAATAGTACGGACGTATCCGATATGATTGTAAATGGAAAAGTCATCATGAAAAATCGGGAAGTACTTACCCTGGACGAAGAAAAAATTATGTTTGAAAGTAAATTGGCTATGAAAAGCATGTCACTTAGAGCTGGAATTTAGAAAGCGTGATATCCCCTAAATAATATAGGTGCAATAAGAATAGAAGTGAGGGTTAACATGCTGACATATTTATTTGTAATTATCTTATTTTCTAACCTTTTTGTAGGTGTACTACTAGGAATCTCCAGTATTGGGGGATTCCTTCTTCCATTGATTTTTGTAGGTTTTTTAGAATTGCCATTAAGAGATTCACTTGCTTTAAGTTTCTTTTCCTTTGCTGTTGCTGGATTGATAGGCGCTTATTATTATTGGAAATCGGGGAACATGGATGTAAAGCTTGCTATGTATCTAAGTATTGGCAGTATACCCGGAGCTCTTATAGGAGTGAAGCTGAATGTATTAATTCCTGATCATACAGCCAAACTCCTGCTTTATTTATTTGTCTTGATATCAGGAGTATCTCTGTTTTTAAAAAGTAAAAAGGGCAATCAAAACGTATCTGCAGAATCACAAAAATCCAAACTATTGGAAAGTAAAGCTTCTATCTTACTCATTGGACTGATTTCAGCTACGATCTGCTCGTTAACGGGAGCTGGCGGTCCTATACTATTGGTACCGTTGCTATCTAATTTAGGAATTAGTATTCGAGTGGCAGTGGGGGTCTGTTTATTGAATTCTGTCGTAATAGCCATCCCCTCTGTATTTGGCTATTCTCAATATTCGAATATGGGGAATTTCTCGCTATTATTAGTCGCTAGTGTAGCTGGACAAATAATTGGAACGGTAACAGGCTCATTCTTGTCAAATAAAGTTAAATTAAATCACTTAAGTATTTCCATTGCTTCGCTAACAGTGATATCATCAACTTATATGATTATCATGCTATTCATCTAGTAGTATGGATTGTTTTAGTTTATCAAAGTAAGGATGGTAAAAATTGTCTCTTCGAAATATTCCTAAGGTTCATAAACAAACAGCTGTTAAACAAGCGATTGAATATTTAAAAAAATATATATTAGAATCGAATAATCCAGAACAAAACAAACTACCCTCAGAAGCTCATTTGGCCGCGGAGCTCGGAATTAGCAGATTAACGGTCAGGGAAGCCCTTACCGTCCTTGAAAATGAAGGGTTTATTACAAGAAGTCAGGGAAGTAGCAGTACGATTACAACTTTTGCAAGAAAGCTTACTGAGAAAATTGACCATGCCGGAGAACTCAAGAAGTTTATAAAAGATTGTGGCTACGAAGTATTGGTAGATCGGATTACTTATTCCTGGGAAAAGTCTACAAAAGAACAAGCAGAAGCTTTAAACATAAACCCTGGGGATGAATTACTTGTTGTAAAAAAACGGTTTTGTGCAGACACTAAACCAGCTGTTTACTGCATTAACAGAATCCCGAGAATCTACATGAACAAAAAAACATTTTCTAATAAAGAGATAGGTGAAGACATCTTTTCCTTCACTGAAGGAAACAATAATTTCCACTTTAGTAATGATCTAATGGAACTTATCCCAAGTGTAGCAAATGCTGAAATTGGAGAAATGCTAGATTTAGAAATAAACACTCCTTTATTACGAATGGATATCACAAAATATACAGACAAAGGGATTCCAGTCATGTTTAACACAGAATATTATGTACATGAGTTGATAAAATTCACTGCAAGTAGAACAATTACTCATTATTAATATCAGCCTGTTACTAGGGTCAGTCCCCCACACCGGTAGTGCTTTAAACCGGTGGGGGACTGCCCCTTTTTCACTTCGTTATTTATTGGTTGACACACCGGAGTCGAAGAGTCCAAAAACATGTATCCAGTTCTATGCTGAAGAAGCCTTCCTAAGGAATAGTGAACTAGTAAAAAGCGGCAGCTTAACCTTGGAATATGAACAAGGAAATATAAGAGATTCGTATGGGTGGCTTAGCCTCTTAATGGAACGCTTAGGAAGCGAGATGTTGAAAGTCAACGTTAAACCAGAGATCGAAATATTTGATGCTGGGATGCTCTATAATGCCCTTCACTATGTGAAAAAGGGTACTATTAAAGAACCTATGAATGTTCAATTTGTCCTAGGTGCACCTGGCGGAATGGCTGCTACTGTGAAAATTTAGTCTTTCTAAAAGGATTACTCCCAAAAAATACAACATGGAGTGCATTTGGAGTCGGTAAAATGAGTGTCCCTATTATGATGACAACTTTAGCAAGGGTAAATTCGGGTCAGTCCCCCGGGACTGTAAAGTTTTACTGAAGTGGGGGACTGACCCCAATGTCTCCATTACATTTTGCACTAATGAGTGATTTAATGAAGCCAATTATGAAGGAAATTTCTATGAGATATTTTTTTGAATTTGGGTTTTAGAAAATCAATCTGCTTTTTATAAGTTGAATAATCCTATACCCGATACTAATATAACAAATAGTAAATTTCTTTCATTGGTGAATATTTTCTAGGAATAATATATAAGGTTAATTTTAAAATAGGAAAAAGAAAAATCTAGAAATCTTCTTGACAAACCTGAAACAATGCAATTAAAATTTTTATATAATTTAGAATATTTGTTACCCCAGATAGATTACACTTACCTCTAAGAAGACATCTTCATAAATAAACATTAAATTTCACCAACATAAATCTTTTTATGTAATGAAAAATTTCTTGTTAGAGTATATAACAAGAAAGAATACAAGGGGATAATCTTTTAATAAGATGAGTATAGGTTTAGATTTAAGGACATTTAAAGACATTTCCGTAAGAGGAAAGTAAGAGTGTCAAAACTATTCATAATTCAAAACAATGTTGTTAAACTTGCAATCCAATCGATTACAATATTTAAAATTTTTGTATTTTAGGACATTTAAGGACATTTCCAAAAGTGGAGTTGATATAGATGGAAATTAGAGTCGGGTTTATTGGAATTGAGGAGCTACATCCTATTATTAGTAAATTGGAAAAAGAATTTAAAAATATTAATATTCAATACTACTTCTACAAAAACGAAATGGATTCGGTCACTATTTGTAAACGAGCTGAGAAGGAAAATGATGTGCTTTTGTTTGGTGGTCCAGTCCCATACAAAATGGCAAAAAAACAACACTCTATCAATGTACCATGCGGGTATATTTCTTATGATGGTGCTTCTTTATATCGCGGGCTGTTAGAGGCGACACAAAAAACAAGTAAGCCAAATAACCGTCTTAGTTTTGACACAATTTTGGAAGAATCAGTCGCTAAAACATATGAATTTCTTGGTATTGAAGAAAAGTACTTTATATCTAATCCCGATGAAACGGATTCAAAAAATCTTGTTGGATTTCACTTAGAAAAGTATAAAAAAGAACAAACTGATTGTGCTGTTACTTGCTTAAGGTCAGCATACCATGAACTAAAAGAATTGGAAGTACCAGTTGTATTGGTTCTTGCACCTGAATCATCTATTCGCGAAGGAATTCAAAAATTAATATTAGCTTATCAATCCCTGCAGTTCCGAAAATCACAAATAGTTGTAGGTAGATTGGAAATTGTTCCAACCGAAAGTGGAGAAGAGTACTTCACCAACCAACAGAAATACTTAGAAATAAACCAAAGGCTGGTCACCTTAGCTCAGAAATTACATGCTGCCATTTTTAACTTGAATCAATTTAACTATGTCTTTTATACAACATTGGGAGTGCTAGAAAAGCAAAGTAATTCGCTATTCTATGAGTGTGCATCTATAATTCGGAATATTATGAAATGTAAAACCTTTGTTGGGTTAGGAGTTGGCGAAACAGCCTTAATTGCAAATCGCCGGACCTCTATTGCTTTACAGTACGCAAAAGAACATGGTGAAGACAGCTGTTATCTTACGATTGATGATCATAGAGTGATTAATTTGCTGAATGGAAATCACAATCAAGAGAAATACCGTTCAGGACAAGAAATGATAAGAAGCATCGCAGAAAAATATCAACTATCGATGATTGTATTAGAAAGAATTTATGATTCTATGAAAAAGATCGAAAAAACAACGGTTACAGCTGAGGAGTTAGCTGTAGAAATTGGGCAGACAACTAGGAATGTAAGGAGAACCCTAAATGAATTGGTTGCCAAAAAGTTAGCGAAAGTAGTTGCGGAAGAACAAATTGCCCACCGAGGTAGACCCAAAATTGTCTATGAAATTACGTTCATCAATAGTGATGAACGTGTCCTTATCGATAAAGGTGAGGGTTAAAACTTAATTCAAATGTCTAGTAAATGGGAGGTAGAGGATGAGTATTATTTTACTTCATGGAAGTGTTGAAACCAGTACGGAGAAACAGTACTTGGAAGGTTTGAAGAATGCAGCTATGAAAGGGTATGAATACTTATTCGAAACAAACGATCGCTTACTGGCTGTTGAAAGAGCAGTAAATGAATTGGAAGATAATCCTCTTTATAATGCAGGATATGGTTCTGTCCTAAACCGGGATGGCCGTGTTGAGAATGATGGTTCTATTATGGATGGGGTAACAGGCAGATTTGCAGCAGTGGCATCTATGAGAGATATCAGATACGCCATTTCAGTTGCCAAAAAAGTAATGGAAAATACAAAACATGTCTTTTTAGCTGGTGACGGGGCAACTATTTTCGCGAGAGAGCAAGGATTCAAAGACGATAATTGTGTAACAAAAGAGCAATTATCTTCCTGGCAAATAGCTAGGATGTTGTCATTACAAGGGAAAGAACTTGAGTTTAGTGCCTATACAGGATTAAAAAAGGAAACGGATACCGTTGGATGTGTTCTCCTTGATGATGAAGGTCATTTAGCGGCTGGATCTTCTACAGGCGGTTCGTTTTTTAAACAGCCTGGAAGAGTGGGGGATACCCCTTTTATTGGGGGAGGAATCTATGCATCTAAAAACTGTGCTGTAGTCTGTACTGGCAGAGGAGAAGCATTTATACAAACACTTACGGCTAAGTTTATTGATGATCAAATAAGTGCTGGAGGAACGCCGAAAGAGGTAGGAGAAGAAGCGATTTACAGGCTCCATCATTTAACAGGTGAAACGGGTGGTGTCATTATTCTTAATCGATATGGTCATTATGCTGCTGTTCATAACTGTTCTAGTTTCCCAGCGGCTATTTCAATAGATGGTAGAACGCAAGATTTAGAGGTTCATAAAGTAAACTAGGAGTTTTGCTTTTTGTCCTTGACTACAAGATTAAGGAGGTGATTTATAAAAGGTTGATTAGCAAGAAAAGAAGATAAAATTAAAAAAGGTGGGATTCTAGTGAGTGATAAGAAAATTGTAACCAATACTGAAGAAGATTTGGCCAAAAAGTACAATCAACCGAAAAATGTTGAACAGTATGGAATTGAACAAATTCCAGAAAAAGAGAAGAATGTTAAATGGTATGATCTTTTCTTAATTATTGTTAACTTTTTAATGAATCCGGCCATGATCCTAATCGGAGGCTCAGCTGTTGCAGCCGGATTATCCTTTTGGGCAGCTGTAACGGCCGTAGTTGCAGGGGTAGCTGTTGCTTACATTGGTTATATCATTATGGCTACACTAGGTGTCGACCATGGTGTTCCTGGTGCTGTTGCATCCAGGATGACATTCGGATTTATCGGATCCCGTTTTACTACCTCATTAGTGCGATTAATTTCTTCCATTTATTGGTTTGCTTTCCAAACGATTGCAGGTGCCGCAGCAATCGTGGTTATCTTTAATAAACTCTTCAACGCAGAATTAACTATTATCCCTGTTTGTTTATTCTTCGCTATTTTCCAAGTCCTTGTTGCAACTGTTGGTTATCAATGGCTAAAAGGATTGTCTCGTATTGCATTCCCTCTTAAAGTGATCGGTTTTATCTTTATTATTTATGCTTTCATGAACCATAGTGATCCAAACTTTGCACCAGCAAATGTTTTTAGCTATGAAGGAACTGTTGGTTGGCAATGGGGTGTATTTATTGTTTGGTTGAACAGTTTAGTTGCTGTTTGGATGTCAATGATTACAGATGCAGCTGACTTCTGCCGCTACTCGCGTACACGACTCGACATGTGGATTGGAACCATGCTTGCAGCTATTATTGGTACTTTTACTTCTGCTTTTATCGGTGCATACTCTGCCGCAGCCACATTAGGGCAAGTTCCGAATGGTTTAGAGGGTGCAGCGAATATTGTAGCAGGTTCAGCTGGTCTTCTATTACTGTTGGTAGTTGTAATTTTAGATAACTGGACGATTAATGTATCAAACTTGTATACAGGTGCCTTGTGTGTAACCAATATGATTCCAAAACTTGGCCGTTTTTGGGCAACATTAGGTGTTTCAGTTATCGGGGTGGCATTATCTTTATTCCCAGGAATGCTTGATAAATTCCTTGGAACGATGGATTATTCAGGAACGTTATTTGCCTCAATCGGTGCCGTGTTAATCACAGATTACGTCTTTATTAAAAAAGGTAAATTAATTGTAGAACAATTATATATCCGGGACGGGATTTATAGATTTACCAAAGGGTGGAATATCCCTGCAGTGGTTTGGTCATTAATAGGTTTTGTGATTTATAATCTGACCCCGCCTGCATTTTTCCAAAGCGCGGTTTGTATGATTGTAACGGGTATTGGTTATTACTTAACCCAATCACTAACAGGCAGAATTGAAGCAGAAAGACAAATTTACTTAAAGCATAGTGCATAGCGAATAAAGGGGTTTTTAATGATGAGATTAGATCGGAAAATATCGATTATTACCGGAGCAGGTTCTGGAATTGGAAAAGCAACGGCCGAACGCTTTGCTGCTGAAGGAGCAGTGGTTGTTCTAGTAGATATTAATGAAGAAGCTATCAAAAGTCTTTCCGAAGAACTAAACAGAGTGAGTCAAAGAGAAATGGCTTATCCGATTCGCTGTGATGTCTCCAATGCAGTTGAAGTGAAACAGATGGTAGAGGAAACATTCAAGCAATATGGCCGAATCGATATCTTATTCAACAATGCCGGCATCGAATATAAGGCGAAGCTGGCAGAGATTGATGATCATGATTGGCAGAGGGTCATGGATGTGAACTTAAATAGTGTATTTTACTGTTCAAAACATGTCCTTCCAGTGATGGAAAAACAGAATGAAGGTGTAATTATTAATACTGCATCACAACTAGGTATTGTTGGGTCCCCTAAGTGGGGGGCCTACAATGCAACAAAAGCGGGGATCATTAACCTTACAAGGAATATGGCCATTGACTATGCAGCGAGTAATATTCGTGTAAATGCGATTGGCCCGGGGCCTATTGACACAGCTTTGACAAAGCGGTTAGAGGAAAACCTTTCTGGAGAAGAACGAGAGGAATTTTACAAAGAGATATATGCCAGGGTTCCGATGAAACGCTTAGGCAGGGCAGGAGAAATTGCCTCTTGTGTTTTATTTTTGGCATCGGATGAGTCGTCATATGTGACAGGGGCCCATCTTGTAGTTGATGGCGGATTTACCGCAATTTAATAAAAAGGAGCAGCAAAATGATAATAGATTCCCATACACATGCAGATGAATTTGAACCATTTGGATGGTTTGACCCGCCTGAAAAACTAATCGATTTGATGGATGAAGCGAAAATTGAGAAATCCGTGATCATGACGTATTGTGATGCACCTGTTTTGAAAGAGGATGGCATTAAGTATATTGCAGAAGCTGTAAAAAAGTTCCCTGACCGTTTAATCGGTTATGCCAGACTTCATCCACAATTAAAGGGCAAGGCGATTGCGATGCTGGAAGAAGCAGTGCTGGATTTAAATTTTAAAGGGTTAAAGCTTCATCCAGAAAGTTTAACGACCCATCCCTATCATGACGCGATGATCGCCATTATTAAAAAAGCGGGTGAATTAAATATTCCAACTTTATTCCATTGTGGTGATGATTCGATGAGTCTACCGCTTCAAATTGCAAGAACAGCAGAGCGGTGTCCAGATTCAAAAATCATCTTGGGCCACATGGGTGGAATTTTCCATGTAGATGATGCAATCAAGATGGCAGAAAAATATGAAAATCTGTATCTAGAAACCTCTGCCATGCCATACCCGAATAAAATCAGAGAAGCCGTCAATCGGATTGGTGCGGAAAGGGTTGTATTTGCGAGTGACGGCCCCCCGGCTAATCCGGAGTTAGAGCTTAGAAAATTGTCTCACGCCAATTTAACGGATAGAGAACACAAATTACTAACAGGTGAGAGCATTTTTCAGTTATTAGAACGTGCAAAGACTAGATAGAAAGGAGAATATGATGGTAATTGATGCATTTGTCCAAGTTGGTAAATCCATTCATGGCTATGAATTATCCCCAGAAGAATTAGTAGAGAATATGGATCAATATGGAATTGACTCTTCTGTTGTTTGCCCGGTACAGCCTTATACGTATCATCTGGAACCTGAAAATGATTACATCGCCCAATTGGCAGCAAAAAATAATCGCTTTATTGGGTTTTGCCGGGTTGATCCGCGCCAACGGGAAAAAGCGGTTCTTGAAGTAGACCGTTCGATTAATGAATTGAAATTAAGGGGTGTCTTTTTACATCCATGGGAAGAAGGATACAGAATTAATGCTAACTTTGTCGTACCGGTTTTAGAAAAAGCACAGCAATTGAATGTTCCGGTTATGATTGCTAGCGGGTATCCATGGTTTTCACACGCTCTTCAAGTAGTAGATGTGGCAAAGCGGGTCCCTAATGTAAAAATCATAATGACACATGGTGCGACGCTTAATATTAGCGGCTTCGCCATAGCGGATGCCTTTCTTGCATTAAGTGAACATGAAAATTTATTTGTTGAAATATCTGGTGTATATCGTCAGGATTATGTTGCGGACATCATTGAAAAGTTAGGGGTCCACCGCGTCCTATTCGGCAGTAATTCCCCAAATATGCATCAAGGCTTTGAACTTGACCGTGCGAAGAACTATACAAGGAAAAATCCTGAACATCAGCAGCTTGTTCTAGGTGGTAATCTTGAAAAATTACTACAGACAAAGAGTACTAGCGTATGATTGATATTGACCAACTTATCGAATGGCGGAGACATTTCCACCAGCATCCTGAAATTTCAAATGAAGAGATACATACATCACAAACCGTGGCGAAACTATTAGCTAGTTTTGGTTTGGATGTGAAAACAAATGTCGGCGGGTATGGTGTTATTGCGATTTTAAAAGGTGAAAAGCCAGGAAAAACCATCGCACTACGGGCTGACATGGATGCATTGCCTATTCATGATGACAAAACAGTCCTTTACCGGTCAACAATACCTGGTAAAATGCACGCCTGCGGACATGATGGCCATATGTCTATGCTGTTGGGGGCCGCTCAATATTTATCTGAACACCGACATCTCATCAAGGGGGAAGTCCGGTTTATTTTTCAACCTGCTGAAGAAGTTATGCCCGGCGGCGCCATTCGAATGATAGAAGAAGGCTGTCTCGAAGGGGTAGATTACATTTACGGGCAGCATCTATGGAGCGGCTTGCCTTCGGGTACGATTGCCATAAGTGAAGGACCTGTTATGGGTTCCTCCGATTTTTTCAATCTTACAATAGAAGGCAAAGGCGGTCATGCCGCTACTCCAGAGCTGACCATTGACCCCATTACGGTTTCTGCTCAGGTAATAACTCAATTACAAATGATTGTCAGCCGACGAATTTCTCCAATGGCACCTTGTGTTTTAACGATTGGGTCCATTCATGCAGGAAGTACGAACAACGTGATACCAGAGTATGTCGAACTGAAAGGGACGGTTCGATGCTTGGAAAACCAGCTGCGTGAAGAAGTTCGAAGCTTGATGGATCAAACGATTGCTGGAATCTGTAATAGTTTTGGTGCAAAATATAAATTTGAATATACTATGGGGTGTCCACCAGTTGTTAATCATACAGCTGCTACGAGGATGATGAAAGAAGCTGCTAGAAGAGTGGTAGATGATAAAGAACTTATCGAAAAAGAGCCATTTATGGTGGGGGAAGATTTTTCACATTATTTAATGAAGGTTCCAGGCTGCTTTGCCTTTGTTGGCAGTGGAAAAGTGGAAAAGAATTCTGCTTATTCTCATCATACATCACTTTTTGATATGGATGAAGATGTGTTAGAAATAGGGGCTAAACTATTGATTGAGGTTGTCCTGGAGCACAGCAAATAGGAAAGGGGGGTGACATTTGTTATTTGAGAATAAAGTTGTCATTATAACAGGTGCAGGTTCAGGAATTGGTAAAGAAACAGCAGCTGCCTTTGCAGCTGAGGGTGCAAAGATTGTAATAGCTGAGTTCAATGAAGTAAGCGGGAAAAAGACGGAACAAGAATTACAAGAAAAAGGTGCAGAGGCATTGTTTATTCAAACGGATGTTTCTTCATCTGAAAGCGTTCTAAGATTAATAGACATGGTGGAAAGAGAATACGGTTCTATTGACGTACTTGTTAATAATGCCGGTATTGAGTATTTTACTAGTATCGAGGAAACAACAGAAGAACAGTGGGACCGGACCTTTGATGTGAATGCTAAAGGAACTTTTCTTGGTATTAAATACGTCCTTCCTATCATGAAAATACAAGGCAAGGGCAGTATAGTTAATGTTTCATCAGTTGCAGGTATTGCAGCCTGGCCTGGATTGGGAGTTTATTCTGCATCCAAAGGCGGGGTTGTCCTTTTAACAAAGGCAGCTGCTGCCGAATATGGTAAATATGGCATAAGAGTAAACTGTGTCTGCCCAGGGTCTGTAAGAACACCTTTACTCGAAAAAGAGTTTTTTGGAAAGGTAGAAAATCCTGAATTGGCTGAAAAGGAACTGCTGAAGGGAAACCCATTAAAGAAATTTGCACATCCGAAAGAAATTGCCGAAACGATATTGTTTTTAGCGAGTGATAAGGCATCTTTTGTAACAGGTCACGCTTTAGTTGCAGATGCGGGAATCTCATCGTTTGTTGGGGATTTATTGTAATGAAAATATAAATACATTAAAAGTAAGCCGGTTGAGATAGTTTTCTAACCGGCTTTTTTAATGGGATTCAATGCTGTTTTCCTGGATATTACTAACAATCCCTGCAGAATAAAAGCTTGAAGTATAGTTGGATAGAACATTATTCGAAATATGTAGCGATCATATCAATCAGAATTTCGTGATACCAAGGTTTTTAACGGTAAATATTATTAATCTCGATTAGAAAACATTTGTTTGAAAACTAAAGCAATACGGAAGGAACAAAACTAAAGTGCCAGGCACTTGTTTCCCGGCACTGTAAAGTTTTACTGAAGTGGGGGACTGACCCCAATGTCTGGTTATTCTTTGTTTTAATTAATGGGGTTACACACATAGTCTTTATATCTTTTTGAACAATAAAAATTTATGGTTAGTCGAAAAGAAAAAAGTAAATTATAATGAAAAAATGAATGTACTAGAATATGGAGGAAAACCAAATGAAATTTCCAAATGATGCTGATGGAGATGCTTTACAAAGTCTATATAAAGATGGATTAGATTTTAAAAAACAACAATCAGTGGACTTTTTTGTAGCCGTGCCTGATAAAGCAACAGGTGAAGAATTATCGCAAGTACTAAAAAAAGAAGGATTCAATTGTTTCTTAGAACAAGACGACGAAACTGAAGAGTGGGCATGTTGTTGCACTAAGAGAATGTTATTAAATTATAATGAATTAATACAAATACAGAATAAATTACATAACTTAAGTAAACCACATGGTGGTTATTCTGATGGTTGGGGCGTTTATGTGGAATAAACTGATTGAGGGTGCAAATCCTTCTCTTCATCCATATGCCTATTGTTGTTAATTAAGTAATGTAAGGAGGATGTGTAAAGGTGAAGTATTATATGGTGGATGTGTTTGCTGAGAACAAATATGAGGGTAATCAATTAGCTGTATTTATTCCAGATAGAAAAATGGAAACGACCGAAATGCAGAAAATTGCTCGAGAAATGAACTTTTCGGAAACAACCTTTATTTTGTCTGACTTGCAGGATAATGGAGGGTATGATGTTAAGATTTTTTCACCTGATTCTGAATTACCCTTTGCGGGACATCCTACCCTCGGAACAGCCTATGTTATCAAGAACTTATTAGGCCGTTCAGAAAGTAGTCAAATTAAACTTAATCTATCAGCTGGGCAAATACCAGTTGTTTTTGAAGATCATTATGCCTGGATGACCCAAAACCAACCTGAATTTGGCGCTGATGTGGAGATTGAAAGAATTGTAGCTATACTACAAATTAATCGAGAAGATATCAAGACTGATTTTCCGATACAAGAGGTATCAACCGGATTACCAAGTGTTATTGTCCATTTGAATTCATTGGATGCCGTTCATCGTTGTAAAATTAATCATATTGCCTATGAGAAACTTTTAAAGGATATTGGAGAAGTAAATCTACTTGTTTTTACAACTGAAACTGCCAGCCCTGAAAACGATCTTAACGTAAGAGTGTTTATGTGTAATACAGGGTATTTAGAGGACCCGGCAACAGGGAGCGCGAATGGGAATTTAGCAGGTTATCTATTAAAACATAACTTTTTCCATTCTAATGATATAGGCTATCGTGTCGAACAAGGGGCTTTTATTGGCAGACCATCGTTACTTAAGATACATGCGAAAAAGTCCGATGACCACTATCTTATCCAAGTCGGCGGTCAAGTCATTACAGTTTCAGAGGGTAAGTGGTATTAAGAATCAAGTGAAGGGATCTAATCTATGCAACCATTGCCACAAACACAACCGGTAAAGAAATACATACCACTTTCATTTTTTGTTATTTTTCTTGGATATCTGGTTTTTGGATTATCTGAGAATATCAAGGGACCAGCGATTCCACAAATGCAAATCGATTATGGGATTGATGAGCTGCAGGTTGGTTTTCTATTAGCGATTAATTCGATTGGTTTTTTAATTGCGTGCAGCTTTACGAGTGCTTTTTCATCAAAAGTCGGAATTAAGCTTACGAGTCTTTTAGCCTTAGGAATGATGGCAATATCTGGTGTTTTCATTTATCTTTCTAGTAATTTCGCGATTTTTTCCGTTTCTTATTTCATTATGTATCTAGGGAATGGGATGTTAGAAATTGCGTTGGCCATTTTAGCTGCAAGAATCTTTACAAAAAACACTGGCTTTATGATGAACCTGTCTCATTTCTTTTATGGACTTAGTTCGACGGCTGCCCCTTTGATGGCGGCGGGGCTAATGGGCATGACGTTTGTCGGGGGCCGTGAACTAGGCTGGCAGGGAATGTATCTTTTTATGCTTTCCTTATGTATCATTCCCATGATCCCAGCATTTTTCAGTACACTTCCAGTTGATCAAACAACCACTCATGAGCGCCTGCCTATTAAGATGTTTTTAAAGGATCGGGTCGCTTGGTTCATTATTATTATTCTATCGTTTGGGGTTATCGTAGAGCTTTCGATCGCTGGCTGGTTAGTTAACTTTCTACAGAGATCTTTTCATTGGAGTGGAGCGGCGGCGTCTGGTATGCTATCCATCTTTTTTCTCTGTTTTATGGTGGGAAGGTTACTTCTAGGATTTGTAACCGATAAAATAGGATTTATGATTTCTATCATAGTCTTTTCCGGTCTTGCGGGGATTTCCACCATTTTGGCCACATTATTCGGACCATCCGGGGTTTGGTTATATGCAGTCGCTGGATTTGGAATTGCACCCGTTTATCCAACTGTCATGGCGCTTCTTGCTAAAAGGTATCCCAATGGAATTGATGCTGCCATTACCGTTACCGTAACGATTATGGGGATTGTGGTAGTCATCAGCAACTTATTCTTAGGCGCGCTGATTGAATTTTTTAAAAGATGGTTTACCAGTTTACTAGGAACCGAAATGGGCTTAATGAGAGGATTTCAAGCAGGATTTATCTTCATTGGCGTCTGTGGGGTATTATGTTCTGTTTTTAGTATTCTTTTATATCGGTATTTGAAAGAGAGAAATGAAGTGATGTAAGCGCATAAAAGAGCATCAAATTGGGAGATCGAACAGAGGAAGAGTGGATTAATCACAACTTGTTTCTCCACGAAAAGCTTAAGGAAACTCACATAAATCACATAAGAGAACGCTGTTGATTATGATTTCAACAGCGTTTTTAATGCTCATAGTCAGTTGAATTGCAATCTGTTTATATTTTCTTTAGGAACGCCAGCTTCTATATAACTTCTAACTAATTTCCAATTGGGGAAATCGACGGCTCTCTTGCTTCCATTAGATGTGTAGTAGACTTTATACTGCGCAGCAAAGACTTTTATATTTGCTTGACTTTGTGAAAGAATGTACTAACGCTAACGGGGAAGGATTGCTACAGAACAGACTTTATAGGAAGTAACTAAATAAATAGTAAAATAGAAATTAGTAAGTTATAGATATTTAGGGGGAAAGCAATTGAATAATGAATTGCAAAATGTACAAAAAGTAGAGGGAGAAATAATTAAACATTACGACATAAAAAGTGCAAATAAAGTAACATACTTAGGAAAAGTGATAATGTAACATATTGTATTGAGACTGTTGATAGAAAAAAATATTTACTTAAACTTCATGCGGAAGCAAATTCGAAAAGAGTTATTGAATCTGAATTATTATGGCTTGAATCATTAGAAGCGAACACTAACTTAAAAGTTCAGAGTCCAGTAAGAAATATAAATTCTTGATTGATTTTTTAACTGGTGAGGAAGTTTATATTGCGGAAACACCAATTAAATTAGGTAAGGGAAAGTCGAAACATAAACATTTTGTAAACAAACTACAAAAAATACATTTAACTTTATTAGACCTAAAGAAGGTGTTCCACAATTTAAGCATTGAAGAAAATGTTGAATTAGACGTGGGGGATAGTGATTTAGATAAAATATACTTTGGGATGGATCAATTAATTAGGATGTTTTTGTATAAGGAATATGAAATCCTAAAGGTTAAAGAGCCCGATAAGTTATTGAAAGTGCGAAAAAAAGAGGAAAACCCACGAATGGTAATCCTCTCTATTGCTATTAAGTTGTAGGACAACCGAAGAAGGTCAGGGCAGGTTGTAGTTCACCAACTTCTATTATGGCAGCGAAATCGCCAACAGAGAAGGCACTAAGAGTATCACTTAAAGGAGATGGGCTGTCAATAAATTGAACAAAAAATAGTCTTGGAGTGAGCTCGCCAGTTACTAGTCCCATGCCCGTGATGGAAACAGTGCATTCTCCTTGAATAATTTCACAACTGATTGTTGTAAAAGTTGTTGAAGTAAATGCAAAAGATCTATTATCAACAATATTAGGGTCGACAAATGATGCGGTAAACGTAGATAGTTCTGGTCTATCTGCACAGATATTTGCTGTAAGAGTCAGTGCTCCGCGCCTAGTCATACCATCAGGAAATCCTATAAGGATATCAGGATCGACGGCAATAGGATTCGTACGCACACCGCATGAACAAGCTAGTCCCATAATTTCACCTCCTTTACTATGTCGTTAATACTATCTTATTAAGAGGTGGTCGAGCCCGTTCGTGTAATCGATTATTATTTCGTAAAAGTAGAAAGGTCAACACTGTCCATTATGAATGTATTAGATGTGATAATAAGTGAAATAAATAACGTCGTATTACGATAATATTGTGAAGAAACGCACTTAAACTAAAGGGTGCGATTCTTTACTAACGAAGGATCGCCTTTTTCCTTATTGAAGTAACGTAAGCAGGTTAGTTGAGGAAGGAGTTGTCCTTTTTTAAAGAGAAAATACTATTTGTAAACTAAGGAGGTAAAGCTTAATGTCAAATTTATTGAATGCATCAATTAATGGAGACTGGGATATGGTTATATCGTTAATAGGAGTTTGCGATAAATTAGATTTAACTGATGAAGAAGAAGGAAGAACTTCATTAATGTATGCTGTTATTGATAAAAAGGATGATATTGTTAAGTTGCTTTTGGGAAAATATTCCAGTGTAAATTCACAAGATGACAAGGGATATACAGCATTACATTATGCCTCACAAAATTACTCTTTAGATAAGGGAAGAATTCAAAGATTTCAATAAACAAGCACTTACTAAAATCCATAAAATGAAAACTGATATTTAATTTTTATAGAAACACTTCTTAAACTGTTTCTTCTTAAACGTGGGCTTATGTTTTAGAACAATAAAAAAATACTTTTGCTGCGCAGTACAAATATACTTGGAATTATAACTGGGAAGAAAAAGGCGATTAAATATAAAGTAATCGTCTTTTATATTTTAACGAAACCTAGTAACACCGGTAGTGCTTTAAACCGGTGGGGGACTGACCCTTTTCTTTATCGTCTCAGTACAATTGGAAAATATGGCATACCAATAAAACCATCAGAAACATACAAACGACTGTATAAAAACCAATTCAAGACCTATGAAATTAAAGGAATACATTTAGCACCCATTGCAGACATCAAGCATTTTGTTAATTTAAACTACAAACAACATGTCTGTAACTATACTTCATATGGTCGGGAAACGTTATACAAAACACTAGACCCTCTCATTTCCTATGAAATAGCTAAATTAACGAAAGCATATCACGAAGGAATAACCGTAGAATATTTTGATTATCGCATCTCCAAATACTCGATGCAAAAAGGAAAATGTGCAATCACCCAACAGTTCTTACGTGCTGATGACATGCATTGTCACCATAAATTACCGAAATTCTTAGGTGGAAATGATGCGTTTGATAATCTCGTCATCATTGATCCCTTCGTTCACAAACTGATACATGCCACCAAAATAGAGACGATAATGAAATATTTACAAATCCTTCATTTGGATGGAAAACAAATGAAGAAAGTAACCCAATTTCGTAAAGTATGTAAGTTAGAACCGATTCTACTGGATTAAAAAGAAGATGGAACGCCGTGTAAGGGGAAACCTTCACGCACGGTGTGGGACGGGGGAAAAGATGGAGATAACATCAAAGTCTTACCTATCGTTATAAATAAGATGATTATTAGGTGACTTTGTGAATCAATGTACTTAAGCTAACGGAAGAATAGTTAAAGAAGGATTTTTCAAACTAGTGTTGAATTATTACTATATGATTAGTTGGAGATGATTAGTATTGTTTGCCTTTTTATTCGATTTCTTAGGTGCTTTTACTTATGGAAGTAATACAAGTTTAGATACAAGAAAAATAGACAAAAACATTGAACTATTAAAACAGCAAGATTGGTTTAAAAGGATTTATGAAGACGAAAAATATCATAGATTATTTTTCACAAATAGAACCATAAGAGTATATTTACAAAGCACTTATCGAGTAAAAAGAATTGTTCGTAATGAGCTGGCTCAAGAGAAGTTGTTGAATTTACTCGATAAACACTCAAGAAAGTAGTTACTTCTTTTATTGAGCTAACTAGGTGCCGGTGGGGGACTGACCCTTTTCAATTTTGTCAATAGAATGTTGTGACCATTAGATGCGTATTAGAAACATATAGCGACGAAAAGGGAGTAGGAGTTTTAGGGAGTTGTCCGAAAAAAGAGGAAAATCCGCTAAGGGTAATCCTCCTTAATGCTATTAAGTTGCAGGGCAGCCGAAAAAGGTCAGGTCAGGTTCGAGGTTTCCACCTTCTACAAAACGAGTAAAGTCAAATATAGGGAAGTTCCCTATCTGATTATTAATTGAAAGACTAAGCATAAATTCTCTTGGTATTGTCTCACCTACTACGAGTCCCATTCCACCTATAATGACTAACTCACAAAATCCTTGACCAAAATCAAAACATCCAACAAATGCAATAGCTGTTGAAGTAAATGTAAAACTTCTATTTGGAGTCAGACCGCTTTCATCAACAAATATTGCGGTAACTGTGGATGTTTCTACTATCTTGACAGACATTAACAGAAAAAGTAATTTGTCCAGACCTATCAGTGGAATCTTCAAAGAAAAATAGTCTGATATCACCTGTAGTAATTGGATTCGTACGAACTCCGCATGAACACCTTATTCCCATCGTGTCACCTCCTATACACTGTCGTTAATACTATCTTATTAAGAGGTGGTCGAGCCCGTTCGTGTTATCGATTATTATTCCGTAAAAGTAGAAAGGTCAACACTGTCCATTATGAATGTACTAGATGTGATAATAAGTGAAATAAATAACGTCGTATTACGAAACATTACGAAACATTACGAAACATTACGAAACATTACGAAACATTACGAAACATATTGTGAAGAAACGCACTTAAACTAAAGGGTGCGATTCTTTACTAACGAAGGATCGCCTTTTCCTTATTGAAGTAACGTAAGCAGGTTAGTTGAGGAAGGAGTTGTCCTTTTTTAAAGAGAAAATACTATGATATGGTTATATCGTTAATAGGAGTTTGCGATAAAATAGATTTAACTGATGAAGAAGAAGGAAGAACTTCATTAATGTATGCTGTTATTGATAAAAAGGATGATATTGTTAAGTTGCTTTTGGGAAAATACTCCAGTGTAAATTCACAAGTTGACAAGGGATATACAGCATTACATTATGCCTCACAAAATTACTCTTTAGATAAGGGAAGAATTCAAAGATTTCAATAAACAAGCACTTACTAAAATCCATAAAATGAAAACTGATATTTAATTTTTATAGAAACACTTCTTAAACTGTTTCTTCTTAAACGTGGGCTTATGTTTTAGAACAATAAAAAAATACTTTTGCTGCGCAGTACAAATATACTTGGAATTATAACYGGGAAGAAAGAGGCGATTACATATAAAGTAATCGTCTTTTATATTTTAACGAAACCTAGTAACACCGGTAGTGCTTTAAACCGGTGGGGGACTGACCCTTTTCTTTAAAATGAAAGATTTGATCAAAAAAAGCGGGATGGTCTCGGAGTAACGGGTTCGGTTTTGAGGTACAAAAACACAATTAACTGTGTAATTAGCAACCGA
>NZ_MSLS01000032.1 GCF_001940785.1 Bacillus sp. MRMR6 | reverse complement strand
TCGAATTGGTGGCACGGCATTGCGACCGTTATCCAGACAATATTTATCTTTTAATTCTTCAATTATGAATGAAAAGTCGACTAGTTCTTTAATTTGGCGAAGCATATTATCTTTTGGAACAATGAGATCATAAATTCCTATATATGGGCTAAGATTGAATGAATCTTGAAAGGAAATCATTTCGGTACCACCTTTAAAGTCTTGTTACCTTAATTATAAAATAAAAAGCAGTTGAAGGGTTGATAAAATCAACCTTCAACTGCCTCAAAACAAAGGACTTTTTCAGTGCCCTCAGCTTTAGCGCCGAGGAGGCTCCCCGGCACGCCCGCGGAAAGCGAAGTGCCTGGAGCGCAAATCAACAAACATGTTGCGAAGCCCTATATATTAACAATATTATTAAAAATCAATGTTTTTAAAACTTAAAGTCATGGTAGAAAAGTTCTTACACCGTTTTAACGTTACGAAAGACAAAGTGTTTTTGTCCTAAATAGTTGGCCAATGTGTAGAGTACACTTCCTAACAGAACAGCGCCATTCTGCTCAAGAGAGGTACTAATATTGTAATGGGTACTGAACCACTCGAAAAATCGTTCACTAAAAAAATACGCGGAGAAGTAACAGGTAAGGATAATCCCTAGAAACCTTGGAATTCCCCGCAAATAAGACACATTACTGTTAAAGGTATAAGTACGATTTAATATATAGCTGATACAGGCACCAGCTGTATTGCCAATAAAGGTCGAAAACCAATAGGACAAGTGGAACACATTCAACAGAAAAAACATGATGGAAAGTCCAAAAACAGTATTGACCGTACCAACTAGTAGGAAGCGAACGAGGCTATTAGTTGGTTTCAGATATTTCCCTAAGGTTATGTGAATAAAATTCATCCTCCCCAGACTGACTTACTAACTGATGCCTTGGCAGCGGCATATTAAAGGTATCAATATCAACGATAAATTTGGGACGCTGTTTAGATTCTTTGTAAATTTTCCCGACATACTCTCCAATCACACCAATGGCAATTAGCTGGAGACCCCCAATTAACCAAATAGACGTGATAAGAGAAGTCCACCCTGTTTGGGTGTGGCCTAAAAACTTCAGCATGAGAAAATAAACACCAAAAAAGAGACTCATAAAAAATGAAGCTAATCCAATCATTAAAACCAAACGTATAGGAGAAACAGAAAAAGAGGTAATTCCGTCAAAGGCAAAAGAAACCATTTTCTTAAATGGATATTTTGTCTCACCCGCTTGCCTCTCTTTACGGTCATAATATACAACATCCGTCTTAAATCCGAGTAACGGGACAATGCCTCGCAAAAATAAATTTACCTCATTGAATCGCTCGAGTTCCTTTACTGCTCTTTTGCTCATTAATCGAAAGTCCGCATGATTATAGACAAGGTCAACCCCCAGCTTTTTCATCATTGTGTAAAATCCCTGTGCTGTGGTTCGCTTGAAGAAGGTATCTGAATCTCTTCGCTTTCGAACACCATAGACAATCTCATTTCCTTCATTATATTTACAAACAAAATCACGGATTACATTGATATCATCCTGAAGGTCAGCATCAATAGATACTACACAATCAGAGGCATCTATGGCTGCAAACAAGCCAGCCAATAAGGCGTTTTGGTGTCCTACATTTTTAGCAAGTTTGATTCCGCGTATATTTGTATATTTTAATCCTGTTTTATAGATAATTTCCCAAGTTTGATCCCTGCTCCCGTCATCTACAAACAAAATTTTACTATGACTAGAGATTACTTGGTCTTGACAAAGCTCCTCTAGCAAACCACGAAGTTGAGTAATCGTTTCTAGCAGGACCTCTTCCTCGTTGTAACAAGGTACTACGATTGTTACGACTGGTTCCATCACTGTTTTACCCCCGATGCTTTACAGAGTCTTATATAAATAAATCTTCCATGCAGAGCTTTTGGACTCGAAAATCCCATCTAATTCTAGTTGGATTTCCTCTGCCTTGTTGATAGGCAATGCAGATAAAATATACCGGCCGCCCATCTCTTTAAAAATTTGAGTATTTATTTCAAGATTGGTTAATTCCTTTGTTGAATGTTTCTTAATCATATAACTTTTTCCCAGCTGGGCTGTAAAGATATAACAACGGCCGCCCCACTGATCAAAATAATTCCGTATGGTCTTATTCTTTTCCAATTCTTTTTCAATTATTTTTCTGAATTGATGCTTATAACTAAGCGGATAAAAATTATTATAGGTATCAATGGTATAAAAACCATTGAACTGTGAAACAGCAGGATGAATCCCGATGCTTGCGACCCGGTAGTCCTCCTGAGGAAGCTTAATATGTTCCTTTATCTCCATAAACAATTCTTCCGCATAAAACTCCTTGACAGATGGTTTTCGATGATAAATAATCTCATCATTACATATACCTAAAAGCAGAATTTGAAAGATGACAATCAACTTTGCTGTCCTAGCCCCATTCACACTATGGGCAGATAGAATCTTTAAAGCTAAAGCAAATCCAGCATAAATGACCATAGGTCTTAAAAAATGATAGCGTGCAAAATTGAATGTATCCATAAAATGAAATCGTTTTGTTAATGGCAGCCATCCTTCAAAAAACCAAAAAGCATACCAGGCAGACAACAAGAAATTGAGTATAAACAAAAAGACAAATGCCCTTTCTTGCCTCCACAATTTTTTAGAAAATACTAGATAAAATGTTAGAAACATCACGGGAAGAATAAACAAGCCATGAACGGTCATCACATGTGTGTGTCCCAGCACGAAGTTCTTAAAGGTCAGCCGGATCACTCTCCATAGAGGTAATGATGCGTGAAAATATTCATCACGGCTATTTGGCTCTGTACTAAAGAGAAAAGAATAAATGAGCCGATATTCAACGAGCATAAAGATACATGTCATGTAAGCAATGGATAGCAAATAACGGAAATTCCAGCCCTTTCTGCGTAACACATCTACGATCCATAGCATTCCCATTGAACTAAGAAAAAAGAAAAATCCGAGAACGATACTTGCATAAAAGGGCAGCAGGGTTAGGACAAGGAATTCCTTCCACCCTCCACCGCCGGCTCTAATCGTTAGAAAGGCCCAAAGCGCAAGAGGCATCCCTAACGTACTCAGCATCCCCGAGGGCCAAAATGGAGTAAGTGCAAAGGCTATAGCAGTGGAAGTCTGAATAAACAGCCATTGCTTACCTGGCAGCAAGTGTTTTTTTAGCAGTAGATACATCCCCAAAAAGGCAATAAATCTAGTTAGTGCCTGGCTTAAACCATAGGCAAGCATCGTGGGAAAAAGAGCATACAGCCACACAATGATGCTATATTCTGTCCCAAAAGCGTTTCTTGGAACACCATTAATGATCTGCGGAATACTAGCATTCACGTCGCCAAACAACTCACCACTTTCCGCCAGTACCTTATACCATGCTAAATTCGAATCCAAATTATCATGGACTCTAATGTGTGCATTTTCTTGGAGAATAAAGAGCGGAGATAGATATATGGCTATAATCAGCAAAGCTAAAAAAATGTATCTTCGCTCTTTCTTCGCTTCTATGATCACCCTCTACACCCCATAAATCTCATTTTTTTACATGTCATTGTTTAATAAAGTTCGCATCACAGAAGTAAATTATTCCTATTTAACGTAAACGGGTATCCCAATAAGTCCTTTAACAGAAAAAAAATAACCCTCCAATAGTCGGAAGGTTATTCTATATAAACTAATAGTTATTTGTCTTACTACGATAATCATTTAGAAGAAGATCGAGTTTTTGGCTGCATTGCACAACGTCCGGATTTGAATATCCATAGGTTTTTGCTAAATCAATCATTTCAATTCTCGTTTTTTCAATTGTAGATAACAATAAGTTCATGCTTGCCTCCATTGTCCCAACCTCCTTCATGTTAATACCATATTTATATTAATAACCTAAATTTAATGGCTTTTATACACGAAAACAAGCACTAAAATAAGAAATATTTGAATCTTTCGTGAACCTTATAATAAAATATTCGCATTTAGTGTAATAATTTAAGTAGGTTATTATTAGAAAGTTCTTATTCGTTAATACTAGGGATCTATAGTCTATAAACCGAGGTGACGTTGATGACGAACCGAATTTTTCTAAGCTTTTTACGATTACCTCTATTATTACGTGTATTGTTAATTGCCTTGTTTGTCTTTCTGCTCTTTGGTGTACTAATTCATTTACTAGAACCCGAAACCTTCCCTACCGTTGTAGATGGAATTTGGTGGGCAATCATTACTACTTCGACTGTCGGTTATGGAGATTATGCCCCTCATTCCATATTGGGCAGGCTTACAGCGGTCTTGCTAATCTTCTTAGGGGCTGGAATTGTATCTACCTACTTTGGTACATTAGCTGCAGCAGCGGTTACAAAGCAGGATGCATTCTCCGAAGGGAAAATCCCTTTTAAGGGTGAAGGACATATCATCATCATTGGCTGGAACGAAAGATCTAAAGAGTTAATTAGCAAATTAACGCAACCCAACCACTCGCAAATGATTGTCTTAGTCGACGAAACCCTAGAGTCCAATCCAGTTCATTCACGATTAGTCCACTTCATTCAAGGAAAAAGTCATGTAGACGACACGATTATAAAAAGTAATATTAAAATGGCGGAGAAAGTATTAATTACTGCTGATCGAGGAAATGATGAACTTCAATCTGATATGAACAGCATCTTGGCGCTCCTGACGATAAAAGGCTTGTGTTCTGAGGTAAAGTGCATTGTAGAAATTTTAACCGCTGAGCAGGTGGTGAATGCAGTCCGTGCAGGGGCAGACGAGGTCATACAATCAAATAAGTTAACAAGCGTCTTTATGATAAACAGTCTCCACTCAAATGGTGATGGTCTCTTGCAAGATTTTGTCCATCAATTACAGGAAAGCAGGTTATCTTCCTATATGGCTGATGATCCTTCAGTAGGGAAAAGCTATCTAGAGTTAGGACAAGAGTTATTTAGTACAGAGCGATTCTTAATCGGTGTCAAAAGGGGGGAGGAAACAATCTTGAACCCCTCCCACCCATTTTTAATAAAAAAGGAAGACCAGCTGCTTATCTTTAAATAATGCTTAAAGTTTCAAGGCGGCTTCGAGTTCTTCAACAAGCCTTTTCCCAATATGGATGTATTCTTCAGGAAAACTTGCATCTTTATCCACAGGTTCTTGGAATTGGTTTACCGTACCTGAAAAAGTGCCCACGTCTGCATGGTCATCCAGTCCAATTTGGTATTTATGGGACAATAGGAATGGCCGGCCGAGTTCGACCGTGCAATTCCTAGCATCCAATTGACCATCAATAGATGTAAAGGGCAGCCTTAAGAATTGATAGCCGACTTCGTCATCGATTTTATAGTCGAAAGCTCCGTGATCATAATCCCAGTTTCCGCCGATGGAATAGCCCGCTGGCTTTAGTGTCTGTTCAAGCTTATACAGGTCAAATTGTTTTCCTTCTACTTTTGACGGTATTTCAATCATTCTGATAACCCCCTTTAATTCCTTATTTATTAGTTATCCCCAATTTATAAAAAAAGAGTGCTGAAAATTAAATTCAGCACTCTTGTCTTTACTTTGGATCATCGTGTTATTCTTGCGATTATAAACGTTTTTCTAGTTCTGCTTTTTTCTCTTCGAAGCCTGGTTTGCCTAGTAGTGCGAACATGTTTACTTTGTAAGCCTCTACACCTGGCTGGTCAAATGGATTAACACCTAGGAGATATCCGCTCATCGCACATGCTTTTTCAAAGAAATAGACAAGGTATCCGAAGGTGTACTCGTCAAGTTCCGGAATGGAAACAATTAAGTTAGGAACTCCACCATCTGTATGGGCAAGCATGGTCCCTTGGAATGCTTTATTATTAACAAAGTCAACCGTCTGTCCGGCAAGATAATTCAATCCGTCCAAGTCTGTATCAGCTTCTTCAATCGTTAATTCATGGCGAGGTTTTTCGACCTTGATTACCGTTTCAAACAAGTCTCTGCGACCTTCTTGAACGTACTGTCCAAGAGAATGAAGGTCAGTTGAGAAATTTGCAGAAGATGGATAAATACCCTTTTGGTCTTTTCCTTCACTTTCCCCAAACAACTGCTTCCACCACTCAGCAAAATATTGAAGTCCTGGTTCATAGTTAATCAGCATTTCAATCGTTTTCCCTTTATTATAAAGAGCATTTCTTACTGCTGCATATTGGTAAGCTGCATTTTCTTCAAGCTCAGAATGGCCGAAGTCATTTACTGCTGCTGCAGCTCCCTCCATCATTTTTGTTATGTCAGCTCCGCTAACTGCGATTGGAAGCAGACCAACTGCTGTTAGAACGGAGTAACGGCCTCCTACATCGTCTGGAATGACAAAGGATTCATACCCTTCTTCTGTAGCTAAAGTCTTAAGAGCACCTCTGGCTGTGTCTGTGGTAGCATAAATGCGTTTACGCGCTTCTTCCACCCCATACTTCTCTTCTAGAAGCTTACGGAAAATACGGAAAGCAATGGCAGGTTCTGTAGTCGTTCCAGATTTAGAAATTACATTTACTGAGAAGTCCTTGCCATCTAGTAAATCCATAACATCTCTCATATAAGTAGAACTTATATTATTTCCAACAAAAATGACCTGCGGGGTACTGCGCTTTTCCTTCGGCAGTGCATTGTAGAAGCTATGCTGAAGCATTTCAATCGCTGCTCTTGCACCTAAGTAAGATCCCCCGATCCCAATGACTAGTAACACATCGGAATCCTGCTTAATTTTTTCAGATGCTTTTTGAATGCGGGAAAACTCTTCTTTATCATAATTGGCAGGAAGGTCAATCCATCCTAAAAAGTCATTGCCCGCACCCGTTTTTTCGTGCAATGAATGGTGTGCTACCTTAACAGCATCACGCAAATATGTAAGTTCATGTTCTCCAAAAAAGGTGAGTGCTTTCGAGTAATCAAAACGAATATGAGTCATGTATGATCCTCCAGTATTATAGTTTCATTAACACTTTAACTAAAGCTGACAAGATTATCAAGGAACGTCTATCATTGTAAGCGTACCCAATTTCGATATTTTTCTTACAAAACAGAAAATAATGTCGAAAAGGCTCGAACTTGAAAAGTCCGAGCCTTGAAAAACTATAAGGATTCACGATAAATTGCAAATACATCTTCACGATTTAACTTTTTAAAATTCCCAAATTCTCCATAGACCATAGCTCTGTCAACCATCAGCTCAAGTTTACTATCATCAATCTCATAATCGGCTAATCGAGCAGGTGCACCGATCCTATTCCAAAAGTCTCGTAATTTCTGAATCCCTTCAAGACCTGCTTCTTCAGCACTCTTGCCCTCTGGGTCTACTCCAAATACTCGGACCGCCAGCTGCTGGAATCTTTCAGGTTTAACCTCTAAATTATGCTTCATCCAGTGCGGGAATAGAATCGCAAGTCCTCCGCCGTGTGGGATATCATAAACGGCTGAAACCGCATGTTCAAGATTATGGGTCGCCCAATCACCGTGATATCCCATATTTAAGATGCCATTTAAAGCCATTGTCCCACAATATAGGATGGTGGCTCTATGTTCATAATGTTCCAGATCAGCGAGTAATTTTGGTCCTTCTTCCATGACAGTCAAGAGCAACGATTCGCACATTCGATCCTGATACTGGGTATTTTCTTCTAAGTGGAAATAGTGCTCTAATACATGTGACATCATATCAACAATCCCATAAATGGTTTGATCCCTTGGAACCGTAAAGGTATTCACCGGATCTAATATGGAAAATTGCGGGAAGGTAAATGCACTTCCCCAGCCATACTTTTCGTTCGTTTCCCATTTAGTAATAACAGAACCAGAGTTCATTTCTGAACCAGTAGCTGCTAAAGTTAACACTGTTCCAAACGGCAGGGCTGCTTTTACACCTGCTTTTCTTGTTACAAGATCCCAAGCGTCACCATCATACTTCGCCCCGGCTGCAATTAGCTTTGTGCAATCGATTACACTTCCTCCGCCAACCGCTAAAAGAAAATCAATACCTTCGCTCTTACAAATCTCAACACCCTTACGAGCTGTCGTAATTCTAGGGTTTGGTTCAACTCCGGGGAGTTCAAACACCTGTACATCAATTTCATTTAAATATTGAATGACCTTGTCATATAGACCGCTTCGTTTAATGCTTCCTCCGCCATAAACTAGTAATACCTTTTTCCCGAAACGGGGAACTTCTTTTTTCAATTGTTCTAGCTGGTCTTTGCCAAAAATTAATTTTGTTGGGTTATAAAAAGTGAAATTTTTCATCTTAGCACCATCCTTTCCTAACCATTATTATTTAAAAAATTTTTTTTTGCAAAAAAGATGGTTCTTCCTTTTTTTGTAATAACATTGAATAATTTCAAGAAAAAATATCAAGCTAATAATGCTTTCCCAAATATTATTAGGAGGAACTAAAATTGAGTACAATACAACGCATTGCCCTAATCCTTACAATTATCGGTGCTATTAACTGGGGATTAATTGGATTTTTCCAATTTGATCTTGTTGCATCTATTTTTGGAGGGCAAGATTCAGCACTTTCTCGAATAATCTATGGACTAGTTGGAATTGCAGGTCTAATTAATTTAGGACTTCTCTTTAAGACAAGTGAAGGTTATGCAAAAGAACCAGAAACACAAAGATAGTTCAAAAATGTCCTTGCAACCAATGCAAGGACATTTTTGTGTGACTTTTTTAGGTTTAAGGTTATATCCACCCTCTAAAGTTCGAGGCTTCTGCAATTTTCTTAATGCCGACCATATAGGAAGCTAGACGCATATCGACCTTATAGTTTTGAGCGAGATCATACACTTGATTAAACGAATGATTAAGCCTTTTGCGTAATTTACTTATTACTTCCTCTTCGCTCCAGTAATACCCCTGCTTATTTTGCACCCATTCAAAATACGAAACCGTCACTCCCCCTGCCCCAGCTAAAACATCTGGAACAAGCATTATCCCCCGTTCTGATAATATCCTGGTGGCTTCTAAAGTTGTGGGACCATTTGCAGCCTCTACAACAATTTTTGCTTTTATGTTA
The DNA here is from genome assembly GCF_001940785.1 of Bacillus sp. MRMR6. GTDB lineage: Bacteria > Bacillota > Bacilli > Bacillales > Cytobacillaceae > Neobacillus. Next base: position 49,691 of record NZ_MSLS01000032.1, on the reverse strand, counting down.
TGTGCATTTTCGCTAGTAATTTGAGTGGAGATGGCCGCAGGGATCAAAATTTCACATTCCTGTTCGAGTAATTCCTCATTTGGAATGGTATCATCAAACAATGTTGTAATGGTTCCAAAGCTATCTCGCCGGTCAAGCAGGTAGGCTATATTTAATCCATCAGGATCGTAGAGTGCCCCATAAACATCCGAAATCCCAATAACCTTTGCCCCAGCTTCGTGCATAAACTTTGCAATGTAACTGCCTGCATTTCCGAATCCTTGTATAATCACTCGAGCACCTTTGATAGATATTCCCCGTTTTTTTGCTGCCTGCTCAATACAGAAGAAAACACCGTGTGCCCCTGCTGTTTCCCGGCCCTCTGAGCCACCAAGCACAAGGGGTTTTCCAGTAATGAAACTAGGGGAGTCAAATTGGCGGAGACGACTGTACTCATCCAACATCCAACCCATGATTTGTGAATTTGTATACATATCGGGTGCAGGGATATCCTTTGTTGGACCAACAATTTGGCTAATAGCACGAACATACCCCCGGCTTAATCTTTCAAGTTCTCCCATGGACATGCTTCGTGGATTACAGATAATCCCTCCTTTTCCGCCGCCAAACGGCAAATCTGCAATTCCACATTTGAAACTCATCCAAATAGCCAGTGCTTGTGCATCTTCTACACTAATCCTTGGATGAAAGCGGACACCCCCCATAGTTGGTCCGATTGCATCATTGTGCTGAGTCCTAAATCCACTGAATACCTTCGTAGAACCATCATCCATTCGAACAGGAATCCGAACTGTGAGGGTTCTTAGCGGCTCCTTTAACAGTTCATAAAACCCTTGATTATAGCCTAGCTTCTTTAATGCTTCATTCATAACGATCTGTGTGGATGCAAGCAGATTTCGTATTTCTCTGCCTTTATCATCTACACCGTTTGTTACATCAGTAGTCCCCATATTTGGCACCCCTAAGAACTCTTACTCTTGCCTAACATCCTTGACTTTATATTTCTATTGTAGCCGAGCAAGCAAAAAGAATGAACCATCCTAATAAACATTTGTAAAAAATAAAAAAGACTTAGACACACTGAAAACATTTTTTCAGCAGTCCAAGTCTTTTATCTTATTTCTTAACTAAATCTTCGCTTTGTGATTGGTCAATCCACTCTTGAAGTTTTTCTTTTAATGTGTTGAAACCTTGTTGTCCTTCCACCTCAGGAACGATTGCAGCAGCTTGACGTTTGCGCGGTTTCTTTGGTTTAGCAGCTTGTTGTACAGGTGCTTCTTCCGTAGCACGAATAGATAAACCAATCTTACCAGCACCTTCATCAATTGATAAGACTTTAACCTGTACTTCATCACCAACTTTAAGGTGGTCATTAATATCTTTTACATAGCCGTGTGTAATTTCTGAAATATGCACAAGTCCTTGTGTATTTTCGTCTAATGCGATAAACGCACCATAAGGCTGAATCCCAGTTACTTTACCTGCTAAAACACTTCCAGTTGCAATTTTTTCTGTCATGAAAACACTCCTAAGTATATATTATTTATCCCTTTTATATGCAATATAAAATTATAGCACAATCTTGAAATTTAATCAAAAAAAGCTTTTAATCGAACTGGTTGAGAACGTTAACATAATAGTCGAAATTGGAAGCAAATCCCTGTAAGTAATATATGGTAAGATATAGAGGGGTAATCTCGTTCCAAGGAGGTGAACAGCTTGAATACCATTGGGCAAAAGATTAAAACTCACCGCGAATTACTTAATATGACCCAGCAGGAATTAGCACAAAGGGCACGAATTGGTACACACACCATTATAAAATACGAAAATGGTGAACAAATTCCAAGCAATCAAACAATCTTGAAATTATCAACTGTTCTAGATATTCCAGCATCTGAGCTTTTAGATCACGAACCAAACTCGGCAATTAATCACCCTTTATAGTATTAGTCATTTGAAGCGGTTAAATCAACCGCTTTTTGTTTTTTTCTTTTATTTGGTGATAGGAGTATAGATAACAAAATTATTGGCTATCCTTTATGTATAAGCTTTCTAGTATTCCCCCTTTTTGAAGTGGACAACTGATCATGATCAAGTTGTCCTTTTTTTTGTGTAAAAAAAAAACGGCCGCAAGGCCGTTTTTTAGAAGGAGCATGATTCACTTTCTTTTATCATTAGTAGTTCCTTTGCGACGTTTAAGCATTGTTCTATTGGGATGATTTTTTCGAATGAAAATTCATAGATGGTTTGAATTCTTTCTGCTAGTGCTTGAGGGTTATCCAGCTCGTGGACTGCTTGAATGGTATCAGCAATTTCAGTGTCATAGTCCCCATTCTTTAATTCAAATGGGTCCCATTCATTGAGCAGGTCGACAAGTTGCAGATTTGCCTTCATTAAACTTTCCATACGGATTAACTCCTTTCTATTTTAATACATATTCTGCAAGAACGGTTTGAAGCTCATAGATGTTTAGGTTTTTATTGAATTGTTTTTGAAGAGGCAGTGCATTGCCTGATATCCAGATTTTTAATTCTGCATCAAGGTCAAAGCTCCCTGCTGTTTCAATACTGAAATGTGTAATACTTTTATACGGAATTGAATGATATTCAACCTTTTTTCCTGTTAAACCTTGTTTATCAACTAATATCAACCGCTTATTTGTAAAAATAAATAAGTCTCTAACTAGCTTATACGCTTTTTCAATTCTCTCATTTGCTGAAAGGATTCTAGCAAATTCTCTCCCAGCCTCTGCTGGACTTACTTCAGAAGCATTTCCCATCATTCCATCAAAAAAACCCATTGTCTTCACACCTTTTCATCTCTATTTTAAGTATACTTTTATTTAACGCTATGAGAAGCCCCAGATTCTTTTAGTAAAAACGCCAGCATTTCTTCACCGGGGATGATTGCCTTGCCCCCACCTTGTGCAAAGGAGGCACTCCCGCCGCCTTTTCCATCAATTAATTGGTTGGCACTTGTAATGGCTGCTTTCATATCTTCATCCCGAGATGAACCTCTTGCACAAACTAACTGCATTTGACCTTCATTGACTGCAACGAACAGAGTCATGACATCAGGATTTACAGTTGTTATGTCCCTTGCTAGCTTTTGCAACTCCTGAAGAGTGCGATTTTCAAATAATTCACTAATCACCTGGTTTGCGTTCTTATTTGCAAGCAATTCTCTAGCTTCATATTTAAGAAGTCTTTCCTTAGCATCTTCGAGTGTTTTTTCGAGTATCCTTCTTTGCTGGAGAAGCCGTCCAACAGCCGTTTCCATTTCAGGTTCCGGAGAATTAAGCAGTTTCGTAAGTTCTACCATAACCTTCTGTTTTTGACCCAACTGTTTACTAACACGATTTCCACAAACAAACTGTAAACGGATTTTCTTTTTTTGTTTTTCCCAACCCAATATTTTTATAGACTGCACTTGTCCTGTTGAGTTAGGATGTGTGCCACCACAACCATTGTAGTCAAAATCTGGAATAATGACCAATCGAATATCAGCTTTTACCTTTGTTTCTTTTCGCAAGGAATAGGTGGATAATTCATCTTCGCTTACCCATTTAACATGAATAGGTCTATTCTCCACTATTATTTCGTTTGCAGCTGCCTCTGCTTTTTGTGCGTCCTCTTCCGTGATGTGATTTGTGTCTAAATCAATGGTTAGAATTTCTTTTCCTAAATGAAACCCTATGGTCTTGTACTGAAACAAGTGATCAAATGCAGCAGAAAGGATATGCTGTCCGGCATGCTGCTGCATATGGTCAAATCTAAGTTCCCAATCAATTTCTCCATGAACTTCACTCTTGGATTCGGTTATTGGCTGAACCAGATAATGACGGATTTCTCCGTCAACCTCTTCCACGTTTATTACCTTCTGTCCATCAATTGTCCCTAAATCACAGGGTTGTCCTCCGCCTGTTGGGTAAAAAGCTGTAGCGCTCAATACTAAATACCAGTTATTCCCCAGGTCCCTTTCCTGTTTTATTACACTTGCTTTAAACGCTTTAAGATAAGGGTCTTGATAATACAATTTGTTTTCGATCATACTTCCACTCCCTATGTGCTTTTAAATATAAAAAAAGGAACAGTTATTGTTCACTGTTCCCCTTTATTGATGATTGTTTCATTATTTTTTCTTCTAATTCTTTTGCTTTTTTGGCTTCTCGCTTTGAGATATTTATGATCCATTTCATGGTAAGCAGAGCCGCTATCATAAAAAGGATAAAGGTTACTGCTGCTGGGCCGTATTCCGATTTATCTTCAGGAAAATATAAAAATAACGATAGTACAAATGGCTGAAACATTTTTTTCTCCCTTTCATTTAAAGGAATAACTATTTTTATTCATTATAGCAACAAAAATCGTTTCTTACCATTTGAAACATTCGTAAATATTTCTAGTTACTTTAAAACGGTAATTTTCTTAAGGATTACATCTTCTTCTGGCTTATCCTGGGCTCCTACTGGTGTCTCAGCAATCTTATCTACTATGTCCATTCCCTCAATCACTTGTCCAAAAACGGTATGACGATTATCTAGCCAAGGAGTTCCTCCTCGTTCATCATAAGCGTCAATAATTTGTTCTGGAAAGCCTGCCTTGTTCATCTCATCCTTCATCGCAGGATCAAGTGACGTCTTTTGAACAATAAAGAACTGACTGCCATTTGTGTTTGAACCTGAATTTGCCATAGATAAGGCACCGCGGATATTAAAAAGACTAGTAGAGAATTCATCTTCAAAGGGGTGGCCATATATACTTTCTCCACCCGTTCCGTTCCCATTAGGGTCGCCGCCTTGAATCATAAAGTCATTGATTACCCGATGGAAAATCAGACCATCATAGTATCCTTCTTCTCCGTGCTTAACAAAGTTTTCAACTGCTTTTGGAGCCTGTTCAGGAAACAATTTAATTTTGATTATTCCCATAGAAGTTTCCATTTCAACCAATTTTTCATTTTCAGAAACCTCATTTGTAAGCTGAGGATAAACTGCGTCAGTCACTTGATTACTCCCTTCCTTATCCGCTGTTTTTTGCTCTGTTTCTTGTGCTGCTTCCTCTTTTTCCTTGCTTGTCCCACATGCTGCTAAAACGAGCACAGCCATTAAAAATGTTAACCATACTTTCAAACTATTTCTCATTATCATCCCTCCACTTTTATAATTTAACCGAAATCATCCATTTTTGCACAATGTTTTTATTTTTAAATTTTTCATAGTAAAATAAAGTAATCAGTGGATATTGGAGGGGTTATATTGTCAGAGTTTCAAATAGGGGATAAGGTTACGGGCATTTATAAAACAGGGAAATACTATGGGGAAATCACCGAAATCCGACCTCAGCATTATACGTTAAGAGTTTTAGCTGTTGCAAAACATCCGATGCAAGGCGATTTGCATAATCCTAGAGAAGCAGATGTGATGATCTTTCACGAAAGAAGAGCACTGGCATTTAGGGAACAAGCGAATATTCCAAAGCAAATGGTTAAACATTTTACTGAAGATCTCCCAGAATATCAAACTTCTTTAAGAGAAGCCATTGATAAATTAAAAAAGGAGTTAACTGAAAACTCTTCACCTTGGGCAGAACTTAGCCTAAAAAGTATCACATCTCTAGAAAAAGATTATTTCTAATCATAATATAAACACACAAAGGCCAAATCAATATGAATGATTTGGCCTTTTATGCAAACTCATTTAGAAGCTTTGAGAAATCTACACGGTCACCAATTGTGGTTGGTTTTGGTTTTTCTAAATACCTTTTATCCTTTTCCACTAGACGGAATATATTATAAGTGGTCAGGGCATCATCCAGGGCTCGATGGTGTCTGCCTGTCCCTTCTTTTCCATATTCCTTAACTGCTTTCCATAATCCTGTTTGATTCTGGTCACCAAAGAAGCGTTTATACTCCATTGAGAGATCTAGTTCTGAGGCTTTAAAAGGAAATACTACTCCGGCCTCTAAACAATTATGTCGGAGTACCTTCATATCCATATTTCCCCAAGTAACAATTGTCGTTTCAATATTTTTATTGAACTCTTCTAGCTTTCGGTTGAGTTCATAAAAAGATATCCCATTGTCCACCTGCTGTTGGGAAATATGTAAGAATGATTTACAACGCTCCGATAACATAGGAAATTTAAGCGGAGTTACATAAGAAGAAAATTGTTCTTTTATTTGATCATTCACAACCAATACAAGCCCGACCTCAATAATCTCTGCATAGAATTCCTTCATTCGAACATTCCGCTCTGGCATGGTAAATTCAAAGTCAATAAAAATATGCTGCCGTGCTTCCTTCATTCTTACACCACCTTTCTATATATCTTTTTTACTACTATTATATTGAGAAACCTGTACAAAAAATTGTACTTATTATCTATTTTTTTTACATTATATCATGGAAACAGCAGAAATATTTTCAATTTTTACACAATGGCAGCGAAAAAATAAAATTTTACATTTACTAGTTATTTCTTGATTTTAAAAATAGCCATTGTACATCTTGAAACACAGATTAAACGATCGCGTTCATCGGTAATTTTGATATCCCATACCATGGTTGTTCGTCCCTGATGGAGTATGGTTCCTACCGCTGTAACGGATCCTTCCGTAATGGGGCGTACGTGATTGGCATTTATTTCAAGACCTGCTACACCTTCTGTTTCTTGGTCAACCAACTCGTAGGCTCCGATACTCGCAACCGTTTCCGCTAATGCGACTGAAGCTCCTCCGTGTAATAATCCAAATGGTTGGCGAGTACGTTCGTCTACCGGCATGGTCGCGATCACCTTTCCAGCCTCTATATGCGTTACTTCAATCCCCAGAGTTTCAATTAATGTGTCTTTTAACATGATTAACTTCCCTTCTAATTTATTTAGTTAATGTTTATATATTCGCTTTCAAAAATAAATTCCCTTTTATATAAGGGGATTAAAAAAAGAAAAAACAGCTCAGTAAGCTGTTTTTTCTTGATATTAATAAGGGATACCGTAGCCTGGGACACCGTAGCCTGGGACACCATAACCTGGATAGCCGTAGCCTGGGACCGGACCTATAAATGGTGCTGGACCTACAAATGGTGCTGGACCGAAAAAAGGTCTAGGACCGATAAAGGGTCTAGGACCCAAAAATGGACGCGGGTAGAGTAATGCACTTCCTAATAGTCCGCCTACCAGACCACCTAGTAACGGAATACCGAAACCCAATGGTGCAAATCTACTGTTACGTGTTTGGTATGGACTTTGATAATAATGCACGCAGCCTTACCTCCTTCTTCATCTATCTTGCCTACACTATTGCATATGCGAAATTAGAAGAAAATGAGTGGGCCATGCAAAAAATCTACCTGTTTATTTAGGTGAAATTGGTTCAAAGCGCTCAACAAATAAGGCAAGTGTCCTGGTCATAACACCTGTAGCACCAGCAGGACCGAGGTCATAGTCTTTTGAGGAAGTAGATGTCCCAGCAATATCTAAATGTACCCAAGGGGTATCTTCGGCAAACTCACCGATAAAGGCACCTGCTACGATTGCATGCCCTTCTCGTCCTGGTGAATTATTTAAATCAGCAACCTGACTATTTCTCACTCTTTCTTTATCTTTTTCAAATAAAGGGAGCTGCCAAACCGGTTCGCCGGCCTCTTTCGATGCCTCAAGTACTTGTTGATAGAGTCGATCATGGTTTGTCATCGCTCCAGTAGTATGGACACCCAGGGCGACAATCACCCCACCCGTTAAAGTCGCTACATCAACTAAATATTCGGCACCATGGTGCTTGGCATACGTGACGGCATCTGCTAAAACAAGCCTTCCTTCCGCGTCAGTATTCAGCACCTCAATTGTTTTTCCACTCATCGAGGTTATGACATCATCGGGTTTAAAGGCATTACCACTAATCATATTATCTGTAGAAGGAATAACAGCTACAACGTTTTGTTCAGGCTTTAGTTCACCGATAATTTCCATCGCACCAAGGACTGCTGCTGCACCACCCATATCGGTCTTCATGCCAACAATTCCATCCTTTGGTTTAATTGAATAACCGCCAGTATCAAATGTGATACCCTTTCCTACTAAACCAATAACATCCTTCCACTCATCTTTTCCTTGATATTTAACGACAATCATTTTCGGAGGCTCAGTAGAACCTTGATTTACAGCAAGGAAAGCCCCCATTCCGAGCCTCTCAAGATCCTGCTTTTCCAATATTTCCACTTCAAAGTTATATCTTACAGCAAGTTCTTCTGCATAGTTAGCCATGTCTGTGGCAGTTAACAAATTACCAGGAGTATTAACAAGTGTTCGGGCAGAGTTCGTTCCCTTTCCGAATGAATATCCGACAGATAGCGAGGCCTGAATCTCCTCTTTGTCCTGGTTAGCACTATAAACTACGATTGATTCTAGCCTTTTTTCCGGTTCATTTGACCTTTGTTTATAGTCATCAAATTTATAGGTAGATAGTGCAAATGCTTGACTAGTGGCATGTGCGGCATCTAAGTGATCAACTGAATCATTTGTGAGAGTATCAAACAGAATGGCAGTTTCACCTAGCTTATTAGCCTGAAGGGATTTAAAAACCTTCCCTAATGCTTCATTCAACTTTTCAAAGCTGTATTCCTTTTCTTTTCCAAGTCCAACAAACCAGATTCTTTTAGCACCGATTTTCCCAAAACTATGTACTTTGCTCATGCTCTTAAACTTTGCTGACAAATCACCTGATTTTACTAGCTCGGTTAATTGTCCAGCAAATAATTCGTCTAGCTTTGCTAATTCACCATTGAATTTCTCCGGTTTATCAAATAATCCGACAATTAAACCCTCATGCTCCGTAGAAAATTGAAATTCTTGCTTTACCTGAAACATACTGGTGTTCACCTCCAAATAATTACCTTATTTATTATATCGGAAATAGCCATCTCTTTCGACTCTCTAATGATCCTACATGTATAAAAATCGATCGCGGGCTTTGGTAATGCTATTTTCCCATAAAAATAGCAGGCTTAGCCTGCTTGTTATTTTCTCTCAGACCCTATAAATTGCTGACGAAAAACTTGCATCGTCTCGTCCTCATTTAAAGCTTTTAACTGTTCTTCCGTAAGTTTCCCATTACCCTCTTGAACAATATAAACATCGATTTTCTTCTTACCCCACATATTATAGACATCATCTACGGTTTCATAGTACAGGTCCACCTTATCGCCTTTAATGGCACCGCCTTTATCTGCCACCACTCCATAACCGTAGCCAGGGATAAATAGAATCGTACCAATCGGGAATACTTGTAAATCAGCTGCCACCGTAGAGTATAAATCACGCTTAACCTTTACACCTGAATACGTAATACCATATTCAGGATGCCCTTCATTCTTTCCAGTTGATTCGTATCCTGCCGTATAGCCCGTTGCAACGACTGTCTTTTTCGGATATTTTGACCAATCGAAGGCATCCTCCAAAGCTGGCGGAGGTTCTGCCATTGCTTTCTTTGGTGCAAATACAGCATATACGAATTGCTCTTGTACCTTTTTAAAATAAACTCCAATATGACCCAATGTATGATGTAAATTAGAACTAGCTTCTTTGGCTTTGTTCTTTTCCTCTACTTTTAGTCCATCATAGATAAGAGATTTTGCATCGACTCCGGTGATGGATTGATATGTTACAAGCAGTGCCAAGAAGAAAAGAATTGTCATCAAGAATCGTTTGATCCATTTTTTCATTTTATTCATTAAAAATTCACTCCTCCCAAAATATTCATTTCCCAAGATGGGAAAAAATATTCAAAAAAAGGAGTATGGCATCATTTTATTCAAAAAATACGGCAATAAAAAAAGACCTTATTAGGCCCTTAGAACATTTGATAACCATTTTTTCTAAGCAGTTTGATTGTAAACCCAGCAGCAATTGCTCCAGCAAGACCGCTAAGCAGGATCAGAATATCTGCAGTTGCTAACGAAGTTATTTTTTGTCCTAGCTCAAAAAATGCTGCTTCGCTATTTGTAATATACTCAGTAAACTTCACTTTATCTATAATAAGAACAGCTATTAATGGATAAATAAGGGCCATAATCCATGACATTCTTAATAGCATATTAAGAATAAAACCAATTCCAAAAAATAATACAAAAAATAATAAAATCGAAATAATTAATACCACTATGCTCATCTGCATTGATATTCCCCCTTTACGCACACTAATAAGTTTACTTAAAGTCCGAAAGGGAGTCAATATAAGCGCATGTGTTACTTAAAGAAAAAAATAGCCTCCGATATGAATCGCGGAAGCATCCTTTTTACTCTTACGATTCAATTGTTTTACTTTCTAGTCACCTTTCTTTCCTGTCCCCCCACAGCAGGTACATGTTTCAGAACCTCCTAGGAGTAATTGAAAATATCCAATCCCAGCACAGTAATCACAATTTTTTGTTTCCAAAGTTGTCGTTTGCATCCAAATCATCTCCTTTAAAATATTATTTAAATTTTCTGATAATATATCAAAAAAACCTAAATTAGAAAAGGATGAAATTCACCCAAATCAGAGGAAGAAAACGGATACATACTATATTTTCTTGCATTTACGATTGGTTGCTTAATTTTTCGGAAAATTAAAAAAATATTTTATATGCAGTATAGTGAAATTGCTCGCCTGGGTTTAATTGATCATTCCCTGGTTTACAATCTGGTATATTTTGTTTAATTAAATAATGTAATAAAATCGAAGCATCTTTTTCTAATAATAATTCTTCTGGTTCCATATACTTTGCCTCATATAGTTCATTTTCTTGGTGCTTTATTTCTCCACCTGTTAGAGGTTCAAGCAGAAACAATAACATATTATCGCTAATTTCTTCCGCAATGACACCCGTTCTAAGCCCGATCAGTCCTTTAACTTCACAGTTAATACCCGTTTCTTCTCTAACTTCTCTAATAACTGCCTCATCTGCAGTCTCACCTTCGTCCACAAACCCTGCAGGCAGGGACCATTGTCCTTTTAAACCTCCATAGCGCTTTTTTACAACAAGCCATTTACCATCAGAAGACTTTACTAACCCAGACACAGCTAACCAAACCTTACCGCGTTTCTCCTTACCCATACTACTCTCCTCCAATCTAATCTTCTTCTAATCATAACAAAAAGGGCAGATCGCTCTGCCCCTTATCTTAAACCTATAATTAAAATACGTTAAACTTGCCTTTTTTCAATACTAGACCCGCACCGCCAATCATATATAAAGAGCGGTTATCAACTACTTTCTTCATAAGCGAAGCCTTAGAGCCGGTAACTTTTTTACCAAATACAACCCCAATTGCATCGTCGTGACCAAGTGAACAAACAGTTCCTTTGTTTTCAAAACTGAAGGTTTCAAGCTCAGACTGGTTACGAATTAATGCCGCTAGGTTGCGAGCCACTACTTCACCTTGCTGCATAGCAATTTGTGCTGTAGGCGGATATGGTCGATTGATTTCTTCATTGATAATAAGTGAACTATCACCGATAATAAAGACATCATCAAAGCTAGGGACACGAAGGTCGGGCTGTACCTTCACACGGCCTCTCATTGCATCAAAACCAGATTTTTCAATGATAGTATTTCCACGAACACCCGCCGCCCAAACAACTGTGTTTGCTTTAATTTCGCGTGGTTCCTCCTCACCCTTAGCAACAATTATACCTTCAGGTGTAGCTTCTTTAATAGCCGTTCCAATTAAAAATTCTACGCCTTTACGCTCTAATTGAGATACTGCGTAGTTCACCAATTCAGGATCAAATCCCGGAAGAACAGTTGGAGCAGCTTCAACACAGATAATTCTTACCTTTTGGAAGTCAACATCATATTCATGACATAACTCAGGAATACGATTGGTTAATTCACCTAGAAATTCAATCCCAGTGAATCCTGCACCCCCGACAACAATTGCCAACCGGTTATCGTTCTTTTCTTCTTCCATATTATAGGTCGCAAACTGATATTCAATATGCTCACGTAATTGGCGAGAAGAGTTAACATTGGTAATACCAAATGCATATTCTTTTAAGCCTTTAATTCCAAAGGTTTCTGGTTCGCCGCCAAGGGCAATAACTAAATAGTCATATCCCACTTCACCTTGTTCCAGAATTACTTTTTTATCTTCTTTATTGATTTCAACTACTGTGCCTTGAACAAAGTCTACCTTACTTTTGTCAATAACATCACGAATATCATAACGAACACGATCATGGTGCAATGTACCCGCAGACGCTTCGTGCAGCCAAGTAGTTTCGTAATGATAGTCATTTTTATTAATTAATACGATATCCGCTTCATTTACACCCACTAACTTTTGCAAACGAACTGTAGTCATAAGTCCGCCATATCCAGCTCCAACTATTACAATTTTCGGCTTTCTCAAAGTGATCACATCCACCTTTTTTATTTTGTATAAAATTTGTTTTTCTTATCTTCCTCTGCATCCAATAAATTTATTTTGATTTAAGGAAAAAAGTTTGTGATATACTTCACGTACCACTTCATAAAAATGTTCTGTTTTTGTCACAAAATAGTAACAATATATCCACAATACATCTTATGCTATTCACTTCATATTTTCAAGTCATTTATCTAATTTATATTAGGAATTTTTCTACATTTTTCAGCCAAATTATAGGATAACACAAAGATTGTAAGCGCTAAACATGTGAGGATTTTTTTATTTTGTGATATGATTAAAAATAGAGTTTATTTATATCTACATAGCTGGGGGGATACGGTGTGCTAGAAAATCAAAAGGTTTATGATATAACCATCATCGGAGGCGGCCCAATCGGTCTTTTTACTGCTTTTTACGGAGGAATGAGACAAGCGTCGGTAAAAATCATTGAAAGCTTGCCACAATTAGGCGGGCAATTATCGGCTCTTTACCCTGAAAAATATATTTACGATGTTGCTGGTTTCCCAAAAGTTCGAGCACAAGAATTAATTGATAACCTTAAAGAGCAAATGGCTAAGTTTGAACCTGCTATTGTGTTGGAACAATCTGTTGAAAAATTAGAGAAGCAGGAAGATGGAATCTTCAAACTAACGACAAATTCAGAGGTTCATTATTCAAAAACAGTCATCATCACAGCTGGCAATGGTGCTTTCCAACCGCGGCGTTTGGAGCTTGAAAGTGCGGTACAGTACGAGAAGAAGAACCTACACTACTTCATTGATGAATTGAATAAATTTGCCGGTAAGCGAGTTGTTGTTTTTGGCGGCGGAGATTCAGCCGTTGACTGGGCATTAATGTTAGAGCCGATTGCTGAAAAAGTCTCTATTGTCCATCGCAGAGACAAATTCCGTGCCCATGAGCATAGCGTTGAGAACCTGCATAGTTCAAAGGCAGAAGTAAAGACTCCTTATGTGCCAGCTGAGTTAATTGGGGATGAAGGTGGTATAAAGCAAGTAGTCCTTGAAGCTGTTAATGGCGGCGAGAAGGAAACCATTGATGTTGATGCTGTTATTTGTAACTATGGATTTGTATCTTCCCTCGGTCCAATAAAAGAATGGGGCTTAGAAATCGCCAAGAACTCAATTGTTGTTAATTCAAAAATGGAAACAAATATTCCTGGCCTTTATGCAGCAGGAGACATTTGTACATACGAAGGAAAAGTAAAATTAATTGCCTGCGGATTTGGCGAAGCACCTACTGCGGTAAATAATGCTAAAGCATATATGGACCCTAAAGCAAAAATTCAACCTTTACACAGCTCGTCTATGTTTGATAAATAAGAAAAAAAGCGTCCAAGACGCTTTTTTTTCTTAACATTCCTCTGGTGTACCTGTAGCTGTGGCCGTTCTGAATGACGAGCCGCAGCCGCAGGAAGCGATGGCATTTGGATTTTCGATCGTAAACCCGCCGCCCATCATTGATTCCTTATAATCAATTTTCGTACCTTGTAAAATGGCAGCACTTTCTTTTTCAACGAGAATTTGAATTCCATGCTGTGCTAATTGAAGATCTTCATCTTTTACTTCGTGCTCGAATCCCATCCCATAAGATAATCCACTGCAGCCTCCACCCTTCACACTAACACGAAGGTGCGCACCTTCTTCATCATTGTGTTTCATCATATCTTTTATATGCAGAGCCGCAGCTTCCGTCAAAATCACAACATCGTTACTCATACTATTCCTCCCTTTTAGGGTCTTTTATTATAGTATATACGCAGTACCATCCGTACTCAACTAAATTGAACCAAATCAGGCACTTCCCTAGCTATTGTATTAGAACATTGGATTCTCATCTAAATGCTTGTATATGTTTTCAACCAATTCATCAGGAGTATTCCCCATGACAACTTCTCCATTAACTAAAGCGTATAAGGAAGAAGCACATTTGCCACAATAGCCAAGACATCCATATTCAATAATATCCATGTTTGGATCTCTTTCTAATGCTTCAAGTGCTTTCTGTGCACCGCTTGCGAGATTGCTAATGCAAAATTCAATAATTGGTTTAATCATGAGTTTCACCTCTCCATTAAAATTATATCCTACTCTTTTTATTCCGAGACGTCAATTACCACGCTTCAATGATATTGTCAAGAAGTGAAACTTACATGTTGTTATTTTGACACAATTCGGATATACTCATAATGGTTTAATTACTATTCTAATATCTTTTACATACATTCATGAAGCTTGTAAAAAGCTATTTTCTACATTAGAGACTTGACTACCGGAATAAAAGGGGAATAAAAAAAATGAAAAATCTTGTGGTTCTCGGTGGAGGCTATGGTGGTATGAAGATTTTAAGTGAACTTCTGCCCAATCAGCTTCCTGAGGATGTTATGATTACACTCGTTGATCGTGTACCTTACCATTGCCTAAAAACAGAATACTACGCATTAGCAGCGGGTACAGTCTCTGATAAAGAACTCCGCGTTGGTTTTCCAGAACACCCGCAGCTCTCGATTATCTATGGTGATGTCATCGGCATTGAATTGGACAGCAAGAAAGTCCTGTTAAATGGTGACAGGACAGTTTCCTACGATGAATTAGTCATTGGCCTTGGCTGTGAGGATAAATACCACGGTGTTCCTGGTGCAGATAAGTTTACCTATAGTATTCAAAGTATCGAAAAGTCTCGTTTAACCTACTCTGTTCTAAATAACCTAGGACCGGGTTCTGTCGTCGGAATCGTTGGTGCAGGTCTTAGTGGGGTTGAACTCGCTAGTGAATTAAGTGAAAGCAGAGGAGACTTGAAAATAAAGTTATTTGACCGTGGAAATCATATTCTCTCTGACTTTCCAGATCGTCTAAGTAAGTATGTAGAAGGCTGGTTCCATAAACATAATGTAGAAATTATCAACAATTCCAACATAACAAAGGTTGAAAAAAATACACTTTTCAATCATGATCAACCGATAACATGTGATGTAATTGTATGGACTGCTGGAATACAAGCTAATAAAGTGGTCCGAGATCTAGGAAAAGACAAGGATCGCTTAGGTAGATTAACTATTACCCCACATCATCATCTTCCAGATGATGATAACGTTTTTGTCGTCGGCGACTGTGCCAGCCTGCCGCACGCACCTAGTGCACAGCTTGCAGAGGGTCAAGCAGAACAAATTGTTGAAGTTTTAAAAAGCCGCTGGAAAGGTGAACAACCACCAGCAACTTTTCCGACTATCAAATTAAAAGGTGTTCTCGGATCTCTAGGGAAAAAACAAGGTTTTGGCATGATGGCTGACCGAGCAATCACAGGCAGGGTAGCCAGGCTTCTAAAATCTGGTGTTCTCTGGCTGTATAAGTATCATAATGGATAATAAAGTGAAACTTCCATCAATGGGGGTTAGTTGAACTAACCCAAGCTTTTACGGGATAGAAAGAAGCATCCAAACATAGATTGGATGCTTCCTCTTTTTTACAAAGCTTTGTAGCCATATTTCTCTAACTCAGCAAAAATCGTTTTGAGCCTTGGGTTGCCCTCACCAACGACTTTATCCCCTATCACCACAACAGGATAAAACATGTCCTCCTCAATGACCCTTTGAGCGAAGGCTGCTTTTTCACTCACATTTGGCGGTTGATGAATATCAATATAGGCCATCTTAATTGAATATGTAGGAAATTTGCGTGAGATAGCAGCCTCAAGCCATTCAAAGGTTTCTTTAGAGGACGGTAAATTAACACAACTTGGGCATAACTGTTCAGCACCGTAAATGACAACTTCAACTTCCATTTGTTTATCAACTCGATCCTAGTTTTTTTTTATTTTACAACATTCAAACCATAAATACATAAAATATGTCTGCAATTGTGCGATTTCCCATTTCATGAGAATGGATTTTTAACTCCGATGACATTATAATAAAGGTAGGAAAGGAGACGATAGTATGACAGAAACAGAAATGATGTTTGAGCAAGTTCAGGAAGTATTAGATAAATTACGTCCATTTCTTCTTAGAGATGGCGGAGATTGTGAATTAGTTGATGTTGAGGATGGTATCGTAAAACTTCGATTGTTAGGTGCATGTGGGACCTGCCCAAGCTCCACCATCACATTAAAAGCTGGTATTGAAAGAGCTCTATTAGAAGAAGTACCAGGCGTTGTAGAAGTTGAACAAGTTTTTTAATTAAACTTAGAATAGTGCAAGGTACCCACCTATCGGCGCCTTGCGCTAGACACTAGATCAAAGCGATTGCCTAAGCAATCGCTTTTCCTTTTTTAGGTTACCTCACTAACAACCACTCCAGTACGGGAATGTTAACTGCATTAAGGGGTGCACCAGCTGATTGATAAAATTTGCTTAGAAATCGTTCATACTCAGTTGATTGCTTTAAAGTCCGATCCAACTGCTCTTCAAGCAGTCTTTTTTGTTGTTCAGAACTAGTTATATAGTAGTTTTCGATACACTCAAAGTAATGCAGTGGAAATAATAAACGGGCAAATAACAATCGCCAGGAAAAAGCTGATAAAGGCGAGACATTTTGGTACTCGATAAAAAATTGTCTTAGTTCCTGCTCATAGGTTTGTGTATTACGGAAGTATCTTTCTCTCGTCCATTCTGCCAAGTCACGACTGCGATGGTCAAATACCCAATCAAATGGATTTTTAATATAATAATTCGAGCCCCAAGACCCCCTAGAAAAACGTTCATGACATACTGTACCCCCATCAGATTCCACTGGTTCATCATCTAGCTCTGTATCGACTAAATACTGGATGCTGTTTTCCGTTAAACCAAGGTAATATGGAAACGATTCAACAAACATCTTTTCAAATTCATTCTCAGGGGTTTGATAGAGCAACTCACTCCATACCTTTTCAATCTGATCTAGACGTTTCTCCCACAATTCCTTCCATTGTCCAATCCTCGAAATTCTCTCAATTTTAAAAGGAACTACTTTCCCACGTTCATGGAATTTGGCCAGCCTCCTGCCAAGATTTAGATTTTGCTGTTTCCCGCTAAGACGGCTCGCCAACACGCAGAATTGCTCTTCCTCCCAGGTTGTAATCAAATGACCTTCTTTCGAACGCATAAAGGCTGGAACATGCTGGTCTCCATAGCTTCGTAAATGCTCCACTATTTTTTCTAGCTCATCAATATCTTCTGCCTGCCGACCTCCGGCCCTTGTTATGACATATAAATTGCCATTTCCTCTTACAGCGTCAAAACGATCTAGTTTTACATATTCTTCCCCCGTTATCCCGTACTGTTCCTCCAACAACTTTTTTAACATTCTCTCACCTCTTTTAATTCTTCTTCTAATTCAATATATATGTGTAAGATTTTAAAAATTGTTTTCTTCAACTTGGATAAATCAAGAATAATAAAACAACATTCAGTGTACTATGTAAGGGAGACAGATGTTTGTTACTTTTCAAATTCAACATGCATATGTTATGAATTAAGAGTATATATATAGTGAAAATTCAAAGAAAAGGTGATTGAGGCATGGCAGAAGACAAAAAAGTCGATTTAACAGAAGAAACAGCACGGAGATGGATTAAAGAAAGAGGCGTTGACGTTCAGGACATTGCCGATTTAGTCTATTTTCTACAAGAAAAATATCACGAAAACTTAAAAATGGAAGACTGTCTTGCAAATGTGGAAAGAGTGCTTTCTAAGCGTGAGGTTCAAAACGCAATTATTACGGGAATCCAACTCGACATGCTAGCCGAAAAGGGAATGTTAGAGGAACCTATTCAATCCATAATCAAAACGGATGAAAGTCTATATGGAGTAGATGAAATATTAGCGTTATCGATTGTAAATGTGTATGGTTCAATTGGATTTACCAATTATGGTTATATTGATAAACTAAAACCTGGTATTCTGGCTCGTCTAAACGATAAATCAACAGGTGAATGTCACACATTCCTAGATGATATTATTGGGGCAATCGCTGCAGCCGCTTCAAGCAGACTTGCACACCGGGCTGCGCATGTAGAATAAATGAGAAAGGATGGATTAATTCCATCCTTTTCTAAACCTCCCACTCGTCTAAGGAGTCAATCGTGTATGTTGGCATCCGGTTGTAATTTGATAATAGTTCCTTTGTCGTAACACCCGTATGGACTAATAATGTATCCATTCCCGCGTTCATCCCTGCTAAAATATCTGTATCATAATAATCTCCCACCATTAACGTTTCATCCTTAGAGGTACCCAATACTTTCAACGCTTGATCCATAATAATAGATTCTGGCTTTCCAATAAAGATTGGTTTCGTTTGTGTTGACACAGAAATCACTGAGGTAAGTGATCCATTACCAGGCAGGAGCCCTCTTTCTGTTGGGATGGCAATATCTCCATTTGTAGAAATAAATGTAGCACCGTTACGAACGGCTAAACAAGCAACAGACAGCTTTTCATAGCTGATTGAGCGGTCAATTCCTACGACGACAAAGTCAGCATTCTCACCTGCAAACTGAAAATCCTTTTCTTCCAAAGCGGTACGAAGCCCTTCTTCTCCAATCACATACACGGAGGCATTCTTCTTTACAGCGTAGATGTAATTAGCGGTCGCCTGACTTGTCGTGAAAACTAGCTCTTTTTCAGCAGGTATATCAAAATCTCTAAGTTTCTCTGCTACCTGTGCTGGGGTCCTTGATGAATTATTTGTTACAAATAAATAAGGAATTGAATTGGCCGTTAAACTCTTCACAAAATCTACAGCAGCATCAATCCGCTCTGATCCTTTATACATGGTTCCATCAAGGTCAATGAGATACCCTTTATACTTTTTCATGACAATCACTCCTCTAACTATACTTTCCATCATTTATTAAAAGATATTCAAATATAAAAGGACCGCAAGGAGCGATCCAGAATTATTTTTTAAATGCGGATACTGGTCCTAGTTCGTTTACTAAATACTGACGAATGTTCTCTGAAAATGCGGCCAGTTCCTGTATATGGCTCTCAAATTGAGTTTGTAACTCATTATGATTAATTTCTGTGTACATTTGCACAAGAACCTTACGATACTTTACAATTTCTTTTAAACTTTTACCAGATTTTGCTGTAATGACTTTTTCATCCTCTAGGATTTCAATAATGTCCTCATAACTGCCTGGGTCCCGCATAATAAAACCATCAATCATACTATTCCCAACATCCAGTATTGCTTCTATCATCATATGGGTCAAGCGCTCTAAAGCTGCTTTCTCAAGAGGTGTAGACCATACATTTTTGCTTTCAAAAATAGATATTTGTTTTTCTAAAAACACCAAGATTTCTTCCATCTTCTCACGGTCAACAAAATACACATCTTCACTTCCTTTAAGTTCCCTATGTCCCTACTTCTTTAAATAGAGTAGTAGGCCGTGCATAGAAGTAGCCCTGGGCTAAATCTACGTTATTTCTTGTTAAAACTAGGGCCTCATGTTCGTTTTCAATTCCTTCCGCAACAACCAATGAACCTGTTTCTCTGGCTACTAAAAGCAATCCCTTTAACATGGATTCTTTAACTGTATCTTTATCGATATTTTCAATTACTGATCGGTCAATTTTGATAATATCTGGCATAATTTCGCTAATAGTATGCAAGTTTGAGTAGCCTGCTCCCGTGTCATCCACAGCAATTCGAAAACCCATTACCTTTAGCACCTTAATATTGTATATAAAGTCCTTTAATCCTTCAATGGAGTCTCGTTCGGTTACTTCAAAAATAATTTGTTTTGGAGAGATCCCCTTATACTGTTGAAGCAGCTTTTTTACTTCGCGCGTAAATCTGATATCCCCTAGGGTAACCGGAGTGCAATTGACAAAAATATCTTTGCGGCACTTCGTAGATTTAATTTGCTGTAGCATCTTTTCGATCACGACCATCTCTAGTTCATAAAGCTTCCCAGTTTGTCGAGCTACGGAGAAGAGTGGCAATGGTAATTCTAGCGCAGTGCCCTTTGGACCTCGAGACAGCATTTCCCATGCACGAATTTCATTAGAGGCGACATCAAATATTGGTTGAGTAAGCAAGGTGATCGCTTTCTCAGATACAATTTTGTTGATGGTGTATATCATCTCATTCATCTCTGAATGTATTCTCTTTTCAGCCATCGCAATCGCCTGTCTGTGTGCTCTAAGTACCGATTCTTGAATCGAGTATACCCCTTATTTTACCCCATTGCATTACATTTTTAGCTTTTTCCATGTAACGACAGGTCATTTATTTTTCAACCCTCTCAAACTTTAGCATCCAGCAAATTACTTATATTGTACCACAATTGAATATGTAGGCATTACTATGGTAGAAAATTTTAACATTTCCACTTTTAAGAGACGTTTATTCCCCTCATCAGATAAAGTTTGGTAAGATAAGAAGATAAGATAATAAATAAAGGAGTTTTCAACGATATGAAAGAACGTTATTACTTATATAATGATCTTGAAGATACAAAAACAAGGTTTGTCAGTTTTGTCGGGGACAATCAGCGATTTGATTTAGCCATTGTTCAAACAGACCGCCATTACGGGAAACATCTTGTCCTCGATCTACAGGGCAGTCGCTTTGCTATTATTGGTGAAGACGACCTAAAGGAAGAGGGCTACTTAGAATACGCATTCCAGTTAAACGAAGAAGATGCTGAAGAGCTGCGTTCCTTCCTGTTAGAATTGATTTAAATCTTATTCATGTTTTGTCACGACTTTTAACATACTATGAAATAAAGGAGTGACAAACATGGACGATAAAGAAACAAAAGAATATTTCGACTTATCCAATGTTGAAAAACAAAAAAATTATCTTACTGCAGAAGATTATCCAGAAGGTCCTTACGGTTCTCCCATCGGGAAAAACACCCCCGTAGAGAATAAAAGCACCCCATGGAAAGAGGGACAACGGTTCTATAGCAACTTCAATTACGAGAACAAATCTTTGCACGAAGGCCTACCGCGCCAAATGGAAGGCTCACACCCCCCACACGACGACCCCGATACACACAAACAACCGCCCTATAATACATAAAACAAAAAGAAGGCTCAGGATGACTGAACCTTCTTTTAATATGGAATTTGATAAGGGCTGGTCGAACCAAGAACAATGTTGATTGAGCGGAAAACTACCCTCAACATTAAATCACCTTACTTTTTAACCTTTTTCAAAACAAAATAAGCACAGCCGAAATTACAGTATTCATATAGATATTCATTTAATGTACTGATCTTCGTATCAAAAGTAGACTTTTGATTTTGGTCTTCGAAGAACCCCTTCAACCGAAGCTGACCGTATCCCCAATCTCCAACAATATAGTCATATCTAGACAATATATCACTATACCTGGACTTTAGCGCTTCCTCATTAAATCCGTCTCTGTGTTCATGCAAAATTTCATAAGTGACACCATTGATTATTATCATAAAAATCACCTCATTTTTACCAGACAACTCTACTACCCATTATAACCGATTCACCATCAATTACTAAGAAAAAAAATGTCGTTTTGGATATTCTAAAAATAGGAGGTGCTTTAATTGAAAAAAATCACCATGGTTATAGGATTATGTTCATTGCTGACAGCCGGATGTGCCAACGATACTGCCAGCCGTGATGTGTATGAAGAGAGCGGCAATACGATTAATGTCAATAATAAAAGGACTGAACTATATAAAGAGGGCGGTAATACGAATGCCAGAAATGTAAGTAATGATTATGGCTTTGTCCGCCATCAGAAGAGTCCTATCATGGGTGACAATCAGGCAACTGAACATTATGCAGCCATTGATCGTGAACAGGTTGCCAATATCATTAGCGGGATGAGCACCGATATCCCAAATGTAAATGATGTTGCAACACTTGTAACAGACCAAGAAGTTTTAATTTCGTATAGCACGGACTCAAAGGACCGTGAACTAACCGCAGACCAAGTAAAAAGAACAGCTATGTCAGTCATCCCAAGATTTTATCATGTTTATGTTAGTGATAATAAAAACTTGATGCGCGATATAGAAAATTTATCCTACCTGCATTCAACAAATAGAAATGCCCGCAATTCAGTTAACCAGGTCATAGAAATGATGAAGAAATCTCCTCAAGGCTACCGAATGAATAGCAGTGAAGATGAAAATGGAATAACACCTGACGATAACATGGGTAATAATAATCAATAAAGAAAGAGTTCAGTCTAATTGGACTGAACTCTTTTGGTTACGCTTCTTTGGCATTTTGCTCACCAAGCAACTGTTTATGCTTAGCTGCCGCATTTACCTGCTCATCAGCGTGGTAGGAAGAACGAACAAGTGGCCCTGCTTCACAGTGGCTAAAACCTTTACTTAAGGCAATGTCTCGTAATTCAGTAAACTCTTCAGGTGTGTAGTACCTTATTACCTTTAAATGATGTTTAGAAGGCTGTAAATACTGTCCAATAGTCATGATATCAACGTTGTTTGCTCTTAAATCATCCATAACTTCGATTATTTCTTCCTTTGTTTCGCCAAGGCCTACCATTAAGCTGGACTTTGTTGGAATGGAAGGCTGCATTTCTTTTGCCCTCCGAAGGAACTCAAGGGAACGATCATACTTTGCACGAGCTCTTACTCTTGGTGTCAAGCGTCTGACGGTTTCAATATTATGATTTAAAATATCTGGCTTTGCATCCATTAACATTTGGAGATTCTCTTCCTTACCTCCCATATCGGAAGGAAGGACCTCTATACTAGTAAATGGATTTTTTCTGCGAATGGCTCTAACTGTTTCTGCAAAAACGGCTGCACCGCCATCTTTGAGATCATCACGAGCAACAGCTGTGATGACAGCATGCTTTAAATTCATTAACTGAACAGAGTCAGCCACTCGTTCTGGTTCTTGCCAATCGAGCTCTGTTGGCAGTCCAGTTTTTACTGCACAAAAACGGCATGCACGGGTACAAACATCACCAAGAATCATAAAAGTAGCTGTTCGGCGTACAGCCCAGCATTCATGGATGTTTGGGCAGCGCGCTTCCTCACAAACTGTATGTAAATTCTTCTCGCGCATCATCTTCTTCAAGCCCGTATAGTTTTCGTTCGTATTTAATTTTATTTTTAACCATTCCGGTTTCCTAATATATTCCTCTTGCTTACTCAATACTTTCACCCCTTCTAATCCGATAAAAAGAGTTTCTACCATAGCCACTTTAACATACAGAATAGAGAACAACAAGTAAGTTCTTTGCACAACGAATTTTTACCAGTTATTAACCATTATGAAAAAGCCAAGAAATCATAAACTAATCTTGTACATTAATTGGAAGGAGGATATTTGTGCGTGCATTACTGATAATTGGGACATTCCTTATATTCTTTTCCTCCACTTTCACGGTCAGAGAGGCTTATGCAAAAGAACCTGACGAGTACCAGGAAAGAATGAAGCTTTATCACAAGGTAGAAACAGTTACACACATTCCCTGGTATTACCTGGCCGCTATAGACCAATATGAAAGAAATATCCGTGCAGTTCGCAGGGACTTACCTAAAGTGGAAAGTTTAATTGGCATCTATTTTTCACCAGAGAAATGGGCTGGTTTGACAAACCCAAACCCACAAGAAGAAAACCCGGCAATCATCCAGTTTTTTAGCGGTATGGGCGTGGATGGAGACGGTGATGGCAAGGCGAGTTTAGAGAGTGATGAGGACGTTCTATATGCATTTGCCCATTACCTCCTTTCATACGGAACAGACCAAGATAATTTAAAAATTGGCTTATGGAATTATTATAAGCGGGATAAAACAGTTGGAATCATTGTTGGCAAAGCAAGAATGTACCGTCATTTCGGAAGAATTGACCTAGATACCCATGCTTTTCCTGTACCAATTCGGAGTAACCACAGCTATCGAACCACTTGGGGGGATGCCCGGGGCTGGGGTGGCCGGAGAATACATGAAGGGACAGATATTTTCGCTGGCTACGGTGTCCCAGTTAGAGCTACGAACTATGGAATTGTAGAAATGAAGGGCTGGAATCGATATGGCGGATGGCGTGTAGGAATCCGTGATATTAATAATACTTATCATTATTTTGCCCATCTAAGCGGTTTTGCAAAGGACTTGAAGGTAGGCCAAATCGTCGAACCTGGAACGATTATTGGCGGAGTTGGAAGCTCTGGATACGGGCCGCCTGGTACATCAGGAAAATTCCCTCCACACTTACATTATGGTATGTACAAGGATAATGGCCGTACCGAGTGGTCCTTCGACCCGTACCCGCATTTAAGATTATGGAAACAGCAGGAAATTGCTCGCAATCGAAAAAAGTAGGACTGTCACCTTGTGACAGTCCTCTCTTAGTTTCCATTGGTCGGTAATTCTATGGATGGCAGTGTGCTGCCTCCTCCATTATAAAACTGCGGTACCTCACCTTGTATCAATCTTCCTCCAACTGGGATTTTCTGTTCAAGCATAGTGATTTTTGTAGCAAAAGGAGTAATAATTTGAACCGAAACCTCTAAGTGAATGGCGACATCAATCCATGTATTATTTATTCCGATTGGAGTGGGTTTAAATTTAACATCAGGTCTTACTTCGCCGATTGCATGGAATCGCACTGGTATCTTAGGTCCTAAATTACCAAGCAGGGCCATGCCGGTTGCCTGCCCTAGTGGTACATTCCAGACAATCCCATTTGTATCTGCTGCTTCTAGATCAATCTCTACATCCGTTAGTTTTTCTAAAGAAGACAGTTCCCCTTTCTCTGCAGCATTTAGGTTTTTCTGTATTTCACTAGTGATTTCCGACAGTTTTTGGTTGATTATTTCAGTTTTAAGACTGGCGCTAGGAGGTGCCCCGTTAGTACCAGGTTCAATAGCAATGACATCTCCAACCTCTACTGTCTTTTTATTGATAGCTTTATTAATTACCAATGAAGCAATCTTTTTTGTTTGGACTTCAGCATATCTCATTAACACTGGCTCAATCCCTTTATTAATTGCCCATATACCAATAGCCGTTGAAAAAAGAAAAAACACGAATGATAGCAGCATTACATATCGGAAAGGTAACGGCCCTCTTTTTCGCCCAAGCCGCCTGCGAAACTTTACCAAAAAAATCCCCCCTTACAAGCAATGTATGCTTGTAAGGGGGGAACTAGCCTATATAATTTTTAAAAGAAAGCCCTTAGATCATTTTTAGCAGGGCATCTTTACCGATCATCCCTTTTGTGATACCTAATGCTTCTGCTTCTAGTGTTACAGATTCCATAGGGGAATTTAGGAGTTGTTCAATTGTCTTTACCCCTACAGCTCTAGCCGCAACGATTTTGCGGTCCTTTAATTTCTCATTTAATAAGCCAACATCTAAAGCACCACACATAATATACCCCTTATCACTGCTTACAGTCAGCAGCGTAGTTTTTGGGAGTAATACGGTAACAGCTAAAAAAGTATGACCGTTAATCTCTACTGGTGAAAGTTCGATCAAAATCCTACACTCCTTTCCTTCCTATAAATTATGTTAAGGATTGAAAAAGCGTGTATAGCTAGGACTGTTTTGTAGTTTCCAAGATAAAACATCCCGAAGAAATTCAGGGAGGTAATATGTCTTTTCCTTATTCTTTAATAAATCAGTAAAAAAATGACCAAAGGTAAACATATCAGGAATCGCAATGCTATAATTCTTTTCTGATTCCAGTTCCGTTCCCTTTATGAAAATCTGCTCTTCTCTAAACAGAATTTGATCATAAACACTGGTTCCCATAATCGTTCCTCTAAAACCTAGACCTTTAACTTCCTGGATGGCCCAGTCACTTTGACGTGTTTCTAATAAAAGCTGGGTTAATTCCTGGCCTGTCAGCACGATTTTGCATGGATTAATCGGATGTGGACAAACTTTTAATAAATCAAATTTAGTGACCTTCCCCGACAAAGGTCCCAACAGTAAGCCTGCATTGATAAACGCACAATCGGCTTCGCACCATTCTCTTAGGGCACTGCATAGAATTTTTGCTAATGGTGTCTCTGTTAAATGATCATGATGAAAGGGCTCAGACAGCGAAATAATCATTTGGTTTAACTTCTTTTTGCCTTGATGGTACAGTTCATTCGCCTGTAGTTTCTCATCAGGAACAGCAGGCAAACTCATTACTTCATGTAATCTTGCCTCTTTATTCTGAATCTTTTTCTCCATATCCAGAGAAATAGTAACCTGCCCGACAAAATTCCCATGCTTCCCAGCACCCGCAAGGAGGGTTCCCCCCACTAGTTTCCCTTCTGGCAGTTTATGATGTGTATGACCACCTAGGATCACATCAATCTCTGGACATTCAAGGGCTATCTGCTCATCAATAGTAAATCCAAGATGAGACAGAACGATGATGACATCCGATTGTTTTTTTACTAAAGGCAGCCACTTTTTCAACTCTGCAATCGGCTCGGTAAGTTCCCAGCCCAATAGTTCATAGAGAAGTGTGAAATAAGCAGTAACCCCAATAATCCCTATCCGTGTGCCTTCGTTTGATTGATAAATTTTAAACGGGCTGACCCAATGTGGATGCCTAGTATCTTTATATAAATTTGCTACAATGACATCAAATTCAGCCTGATTGTATAATTGATTTAAATCATCAAAGGAAAAATTAACTCCCTCATTATTACCAATTGTAATAGCTGTATAGTGGCAGTCATTTAAAAGCTTTACATTTCCCTGCCCTTTTGTACCATCAGCAAGTGGATGCCAGCGGTCAATAAAATCACCAATATCGAATAGAAAAAAACAATCGCCTGACTTTTGATGTTCTAATCTTTTTTCTGAAATAAAGTGTTTTATTCGCGGCCAGCGTTTTAAGTGACTATGAACATCATTTGTATGATAAATTTGAATGGTTTCCATTCTAGTTGTTCATCCTTTTTTTAACCAATAATCCCTTGATAAATTAATCTTATGCCAACTACGATTAATATGGTTCTTAGTATCAAAACAATCGTTTTACTTTTAAATTTAGAATTTAAATACACTCCCACTTTTGCACCGATCCATGCCCCCGGTACTAATGCTAAGGCAATCATCCAATCCACATTTCCAAGCGTAATATGGGTGATGGAACTAAGGATCGATGTAGGTAAGATCATAAACATGGATGTTGCCGTCGCAACATGTGGTGGAAAGAAAAAGAATAAGATCATGGTTGGAACCATTAAGGAACCGCCACCAACACCTAAGATTCCAGATAAGAAACCAACCACTAATGAAATTAAAATTCCGATGGCAGGATTAAAACCATACTCAAAGGTTTTGCCGTTATTATCTGTAAAGGTACGTGCAATCCCTTTGTCTTTACGATATGGTATAGGTTTAAATTTATCTTTAAAATAGAGGACGAGTGAAACGAAAATAATAAAAAGCCCAAAAAATAAACTAAAGGAGTCTAAATCTAGCTTTTCTGTTACCCATGCCCCAAATATGCTTCCTGGTCCACTCCCAATCAGAAAAATAAGGCCGCTCTTATAATCGACCGTTTTATATTTTAAATAAGCTAGTGTTGAAGATAAGCCTGTAAAAATCATAGTAAACAAGGAGGTTCCCACGGCAACCTGTGGTGAGATATAGCCAAAAGCTGATAACGATCCAAGGTAAAGCAGAGCAGGCACAACAATAATCCCTCCGCCTAGACCTATTAATGAACCTAGTGAACTGCCGACAATCCCAATTAACACTAATAAAATCCATTCCACTGCCTTTTCTCCACCACCTTAAAATAAATCCAACTGTCTAGGAGCCAGATCCTCATATTCAAGTTCCAAAAGGTTAATCATTTCTTTTGCATTGTCTGAGGCGTCTCCACCTGAATTGTTGTTAAAGAGAACATAAAGATTCTCAGATTCCTTTGCTAACTTTTGTAAGCTATCCGCCCACTGTTCTAATTCCTGTTGATTGTACCGATATAAGTATCGGACTTCGCGCCAGTTTTCAGCATTCCTCTTTTGCCAGCCATGGACATTTCGGCCATGAAACCGGATTAAGAGTTTCTTCGAGTTTACGGCCTCCAACACTGTCGGAATAGATCCCTCACCAGCTTGTGGTTCATCACAAATACTATGAATCCAGTTTTCATTTTTCATAAACTCCAGGGTTCTATCTCGGTATTGTGGATAGAACCAAGATTGGTGTCTAAACTCTAGTGCACAAGGAATCTCTTCCATTTCACTTTTAATCCATCTTAGATATTCAACATTCTCCCTTTGGCACGCAAACCAAGGAGGAAATTGAAACAAGACCATTGCTAATTTATTATTTACTATGTACGGTACTAATGATTCTTTAAAGGCCGTAAACATCTCTTTAGTGCTGTCGAAAGGGATTTCACCTCGCTGATGTCCGGTCATTCCTTGGTAGGCCTTAACAACGAACTGAAAACCAGCGGGTGTTTCCTTGACCCACTTCGCTGCATTTCTTTGTGGCTGAATCGCGTAGAATGCAGAATCAACTTCCACCGTCGGAAAATGAGCAGCATACTCCTTTAACTTATTTCTTGATGAGGTTTGGTTGGGATATAAGCGATCATGGTCTCCCCATCCCGTTACACCTACGTAAATCAAATTCAAGCACCTCCACCAATAATAATAGCATATCTGAAATTACCATGAGTGAAAGAGACTTTTATGAAAAAAAATCGCCTGCCATTAAGGCAAGCGATTTTTTGCTTTTTATCCGATAGACCCTTCCATCTCGAACTTGATGAGACGGTTCATTTCAACTGCATATTCCATAGGTAATTCCTTCGTAAACGGCTCGATAAAGCCCATAACAATCATTTCTGTTGCTTCTTGTTGGGAAATACCACGGCTCATTAAGTAGAAGAGTTGCTCTTCAGATACTTTAGAAACCTTCGCTTCATGCTCAAGTGAAATGTTATCATTTAGAATTTCATTGTATGGAATTGTATCAGATGTAGATTGATTATCCATAATCAAAGTGTCACATTCAATATTCGCACGAGCACCATCCGCTTTTCGTCCGAAATGAACGATTCCACGGTAGGTTACCTTACCGCCATGCTTGGAAATCGATTTGGATACAATTGTTGAAGATGTGTTAGGAGCTAAGTGGATCATTTTCGCTCCAGCATCCTGGTGCTGACCTTTACCAGCAATTGCAATCGATAATGTCATTCCTCGGGCACCTTCGCCTTTTAGAATAACCGCTGGGTATTTCATTGTTAATTTTGAACCAATATTACCATCGATCCATTCCATTGTTGCATTCGCATCACAAACTGCACGCTTTGTTACAAGGTTAAAGACGTTGTTTGCCCAGTTCTGAATCGTTGTATAGCGGCAATAAGCATCTTTCTTAATAACGATTTCAACAACAGCACTGTGAAGTGAGTTAGTTGTATAAACAGGAGCCGTACAGCCCTCTACGTAATGAACGTGTGCACCTTCATCAACAATGATAAGAGTACGTTCAAATTGACCCATATTTTCAGAATTGATCCGGAAGTAAGCCTGTAATGGCGTATCCACCTTAATGCCAGGAGGTACGTAAATGAAAGATCCACCGGACCAAACCGCAGAATTTAGTGCAGAAAACTTATTATCCGTCGGCGGAATGGTTTTTCCAAAGTGCTCACGGAAGATTTCTTCATTCTCTCTAAGAGCAGAATCGGTATCTTTAAAAACGATACCCAAATCTTCAAGTTCACTCTTCATGTTATGGTAGACAACCTCGGATTCATATTGAGCAGAAACCCCAGCAAGATACTTTTGCTCTGCTTCTGGAATTCCTAGCTTATCGAACGTTGCTTTAATCTCTTCAGGGACTTCATCCCATGATTTCTCCGATTTTTCGGATGGTTTTACATAGTAAGTGATTTCGTCAAAATTTAACGAAGCCATATCCCCGCCCCATTGTGGCATTGGCATTTTGTAAAAATGCTCAAGTGATTTCAAACGGAAGTCGAGCATCCATTGAGGCTCATTCTTAAGCTTTGAAATTTCTTTTACAATCTCACTTGTTAAACCACGCTTTGAGCGGAATATGGAAACGTCTTTATCGGCAAAACCATATTTATAATCACCGATTTCTGGCATTTTCTTAGCCATCGTCATGTTCCTCCCTTATTAGAAAAGCGGAAGCGCCTTGTTTAAGAACGACAAGCATAAGACAGGCGCTGACAGAAGGCCGCTTTTTGCCTTCCGAAGTGATTGGCTTATGACTCGAGTCCCTAGGCGCTGGAGCTGGACACAGCCACTCCTACCGCATTTTCTTCATTTATTGTTGTTCATCTTCCTTAAGACCCTTTTCCATGGCCTTCCACGCTAAAGTGGCGCATTTAATCCTGGCTGGAAATTTGGAAACACCTTGAAGAGCTTCAATATCCCCTAAATCAAGATCATCTGCATCTTCGTAGTCTTTTCCTTGTATCATATCGGAAAAAATCTTTGAAAGCTTTAAAGCTTCCTCTACGTTTTTCCCCTTAATCGCCTGGGTCATCATCGAAGCGGATGACATCGAAATCGAACAGCCCTCTCCCTCAAATTTAACATCAGTGACAATTCCATTTTGAACGTTAAACGTTAATTGAATTCTGTCACCGCAAGTGGGGTTATTCATATTAATCGTATGACTGCCATCTTCTAAAATCCCACGATTTCGGGGATTCTTATAATGATCCATTATCACCTGGCGGTAAAGTGCATCTAAATTATTAGAAGACATCGCTGAAATACTCCTTTGTTTTTACAAGTCCTTCAACAAGTTTGTCAATTTCTTCCTCCGTATTATAGAGGTAGAAGCTTGCACGGGCTGTAGCAGAAGCTTTCAGCCATCTCATTAAAGGTTGTGCGCAATGATGTCCAGCTCTGACGGCAATCCCTTCTGCGTCTAGAACGGTTGCAACATCGTGCGGATGAACATCACTAATATTAAACGTAATAAGTCCTGCCCGTTTGGCGGGATCCTTTGGTCCGTAAATCGTCATTCCTTCAACAGCTGACATCTTATCCATAGCATATGCGGCAAGCTTATGCTCATGTTCAGCAATATTGTCTAATCCAACTTGATTCAGAAAGTCAATAGCAGCACCAAGTCCAATTGCGCCGGCAATAATTGGAGTGCCTCCCTCAAACTTCCAAGGGAGTTCTTTCCAAGTTGAATCATACAATTCAACAAAATCAATCATTTCCCCGCCAAACTCAATTGGCTCCATCTTTTCAAGCAGCTGCTTCTTTCCATAAAGGACGCCGATTCCAGTAGGGCCACACATTTTATGACCCGAGAAAGCTAAGAAATCACAATCCAGGTCTTGGACATCAATCCTCATGTGCGGTGCACTCTGGGCAGCATCAACTACCATAACCGCGCCATTTTCATGAGCAATCTCCGCAAGCTCTTTAATGGGATTGATTACGCCTAATACATTCGAAACCTGCATCACCGATACTACTTTTGTGTTCTCGGTAATCGTTGCACGGGCGTTGTCAAGTGAGAGTGTGCCATCTTCCTGTAATGGGATATATTTTAACTGTGCACCGGTTCTCTTAGCCACTTGCTGCCATGGGATGATATTACTATGATGCTCCATATAGGTAATCACAATTTCATCTCCAGCTTTTAAATTTGCCGCAGCATAGCTTGCTGCGACAGTATTTAAAGCTGTTGTCGTCCCTTTTGTAAAGATAATCTCTTGTGTGGACTTTGCATTTATAAATTTACGAACCTTTTCCCTTGAACCCTCGTAAGCATCTGTTGCACGTGTACCTAATGTATGAACACCACGATGGACATTGGAATTGATTTCTTTATAATATTTTTCCATTGTTTCAATTACTTGAATAGGCTTTTGGGATGTTGCAGAACTATCCAAGTAAACTAGAGGATGACCATTTACTTCTTGGGTTAGAATTGGAAATTGTTTGCGAATATCCTGGATATTCATTAGCGTACTTTCCTCTCGATCACTTCTGTTAGCTGCTTTTTAACTCCTTCAATTGGCAGTTGATTAACCACTGGAGCTAAGAAGCCATGAATAACTAAACGTTCCGCTTCTTTCTTAGGAATACCACGGCTCATTAGGTAGTAAAGCTGTATTGGATCAACACGTCCTACTGATGCAGCGTGGCCTGCCGTTACGTCATCTTCATCAATTAAAAGTATTGGATTGGCATCACCGCGGGCCTTTTCGCTCAGCATAAGGACACGAGATTCCTGCACAGCATTGGACTTTGAAGCACCATGTTCGATTTTTCCAATACCATTGAAAATTGAAGAAGCACTATCTTTCATTACACCGTGCTTTAAGATATATCCTTCAGTATGCTTTCCAAAGTGTACAATACTTGTTGTAAAGTTCTGAGTCTGATCTCCACGTCCTACCACAACGGTTTTCGTGTCTCCAATAGCACCGTCACCGATCAGATTAGTAGTGTTCTCAGAAATCGTATTACCTTCATTCATTAACCCAAGTGCCCATTCAATACGAGCATCTCTGCCAGCTATTCCACGCCGGTTAACATATGTTGTAATGCCTTTAGCAAGATTGTCAACAGCACCGTATTGTACTCTTGCATTTGCTTTCGCGATCACTTCTGTCACGATATTTACGACACTATTAGCTGCATCCACGGTAGATATATAATTTTCAACATAAGTTACAGAGCTGTTGTCATCTGCAACAACAATCACATGATTGAAAAGGCTCGCTTCCACATCATCGTGCAAATATACAGCTTGAATTGGATCAGCAATTTCTACATTTTTCGGGATGTATAGAAATGCTCCCCCGTTTACAAGTGCTGCATGTAATGCTGCTAAACGATGTTCATCCACCTTAACAGCTTCCGTCATGAAATATTTCTCAACGAGTGCGCTGTGTTCCTTGATTGCTGTAAAAATATCTGTAAACACCACACCTTTTCCTTTTAGCTCTTCTGTTAGAGTTAAAAAGGCAGGGGTTTGGTTTCGTTGGATATATAAATTGTTATTTACCGCATCAATATCGACTAATGCTTTCACTTCCGCTGGTAATTCAGAAAGGGCAGTGAAAGGCTCGCTTTTTACGGTATGTTGAGTGAATTTTGTGAAATTCCACTTATCAATTTTCGTTTTATCCGGTCTTGGCATAGGAAGTGTTTCACTCTTTTCCAATGCTGTTAATCGGAGTTCTTTAAACCAAGCAGGTTCGTTCATTTCTTCGGAGAAGGAACGAACATTTTCCTTATCAAACGGTAGTTTCGTTTCTGTTGTCATTGTAATCCCTCCTAACACTCAAACTTTACGCTTCTTGCCCAACTGTTTCATCTTCAATTCCTAACTCTTGCTTGATCCAGTCATATCCTTCTGCTTCTAAGCGTTGTGCTAGCTCCGCCCCGCCAGATTTTACCACACGGCCTTGCATCATCACGTGTACATGGTCAGGAGTGATGTAGTTTAACAGGCGTTGATAGTGAGTAATAATTAAACAACCGAATTCTTCCCCACGCATTTGATTGATCCCTTTAGAAACAACCTTTAAAGCATCAATATCCAAACCAGAGTCAATTTCGTCCAGAATGGCCATTTTCGGTTCAAGCATCATTAATTGAAGGATTTCGTTACGCTTCTTCTCTCCGCCTGAGAAACCTTCATTTAAATAGCGTTGCGCCATATCTAAATCCATTTCAAGATATTCCATTTGCTTATCCATTTTTCGGATGAATTTCATTAATGAAATTTCGTTACCTTCGCCAAGACGGCTATTAAGAGCTGAACGTAAAAAATCAGCGTTAGTTACACCGTTAATTTCACTTGGATATTGCATTGCCAAGAAAAGACCGGCACGAGCACGCTCATCGACTTCCATTTCAAGAACGTCTTCGCCGTCTAGAGTAATGGTTCCGCTAGTAACTTCGTACTTTGGATGCCCCATAATCGCAGAAGATAAGGTGGATTTTCCGGTTCCGTTTGGTCCCATGATTGCATGGATTTCTCCACCTTTAATTTCAAGGTTTACACCCTTTAAAATTTCTTTCCCATCAATTGCTACATGTAAATCTTTGATTGTTAAAGTTGACCCAGCCATGTTTATACCTCCGCAAAGAAAGTTTTGTATCTTGAAGATCAAAAAAGTATTGATCTCAACTTCCATTCTCATTTTATTCTCATTACAATCTTATAACAAATCGTATTTGTTAGCAACTCTTATGCAGTAATAACCGTAGTGATAAGAGTTCTCATTTTCACTTAACATCATCCAACTGAGAATAACTCGTTTATTATTTGTATGCCTTTTTTGTGTACAGCTTTATGTATAAACATACTTTAAAAATGATACCTTATTTTTCACTTTTTTGCCATGTTCATACTTATATATTTCTTACCCTATTTTCACCTATTAAATTGATTCAATGTACTTTTAGGCAAAAAAGAGAGTCAGTAGATTTTCCACTGACTCTCTACATATATATTATTCAGATACGGTTACTACAGCACCTTTGTATTTTTCACGGATGAAGTCCTGGATTTCCTTTGATTTAAGAACTTCAACAAGTGCCTTGATTTCTTCTCGGTCTTTATCCTCTGAACGAACGACAACAAGGTTTGCCGGTACAACGTCATCACCTTCGAAAGCAATTCCATACTTACCGATATCAACATTTCCTTCTAGTGCGTAGTTTGTATTAATTACGACCGCGTCACCTTCACCACTTTCAAAAGAAGTAGCTAATAACTTTGCTTCAATTAAAGTTGAGAAATCAAGGTTCTTTGGATTTTCAACAATATCCTCGACCCTAGCATTTGCGCCTACGCCTTCTTTAAGCTTAATTAAACCTTCTTTTTCAAAAATTGGTAAAATACGTCCATGGTCACTTAGGGAATCACTCATAATGATTTTAGCGCCATTTGGAAGATCTTTTAAGCTTTTATAATTCTTAGAATAAATGCCGATAGGTTCTTTATGAATATCACCAACACTTACAAAATCAAAATCCTTATTTTCTTCCATTTGCATTGCTAAGTATCCTGGTGTTTGGAAGTAGTTAGCATCAAGATCCTTATCCCTTAAAGTTACGTTTGGAAGGATATAGTCTTGAAAAACCTGTACTTCTAAATCGATGCCTTTTTCCTTTAATAATGGTTTTGCCGCTTCGAGTACTTCTGCATGTGGTACAGCAGATGCACCAACGATTAATTTTTTGTTACCTGTTGTTTCTGAAGAATTGTCTTTTTCACCAGCACATGCAGTTAATGCAATTGCTAAAATTGCTAATAAAATAAAACGAAATACTTTTTTCATCCTCTAATTCCTCCTGTTATCGTTTATCAGTTTTCTTTGTAAAATAATCTCCAATAAATTGGATGATAAAAACCAAGATTAAAATCGCGATTGTTGCAACTAAGGTAACGATTGGTCTGTTTCGCTGGAAACCTTCCAGGTAGGCAAAATGTCCGAGACCACCAGCTCCAATAACGCCGGCCATTGCTGTAAAGCTGACTAGAGAAATAGCTGTCACTGTGATTCCTGAAATTAATGCCGGTAAGGATTCCGGTATTAAAACTTTAAAAATGATTTGTCCATTTGTTGCTCCCATCGATTGTGATGCCTCAATAACACCTTTATCGATTTCCCTAAGTGCAATCTCTACCATGCGTGCATAAAAAGGAGCTGCACCAATAATTAGCGCCGGTAGGGCAGCATTTGCACCAAGGATAGTGCCAAGTAAAAATTTTGTAAATGGAATTAATAGTACAATTAATATGATAAAAGGGATAGATCTAAAAATATTTACAAATCCTGCAATAAGGACATTTACCGGCTTATTTGCCCATATGTTCCCTTTATCCGTTAAAAATAATAACAGACCCAAAAGTAATCCTAAAACAAAGGTGGCAAACACAGAAATGGAAGTCATATACAAGGTTTCACGTGTTGCCTCTAATAAATTTTCCCATTTTACCGTTTCTAAAATGTTAGCCATTACTGATCACCTCCACGCCAACTTGTTGAGAGTGAATATAATCGATGGCTTTCTGTATTTCACGGAGTTCCCCGTCCAAGTGGATAAATAATGTTCCGTATGATCCGTTTTGGGTGTGTGAAATCTTCCCTTGGAGAATATTGACTATAACATCAAAGTCACGAATAATATGGTTGATTAATGGCTTTTCTGTTACTTCCCCGACGAATGAAAGCTGAACTATTTTCCCATGGGTATAAAGTTCAAGTAGATGTCCAATTGTTTCTTTTGTTTCTTCAGTTTCCGTAACCTGCTCGACAAATCGTTTCGTAATCTGCTGTTGAGGATTTTTAAACACCTCTAACACCTTTCCAAGCTCGACAATTCTACCACTTTCCATAACTGCTACTCGGTGGCAGATTTTCCGGATAACATGCATTTCATGTGTAATTAACACAATTGTTAGACCCAATCTTTTGTTTATATCTACTAACAATTCCAAAATGGATTCAGTTGTTTGCGGGTCGAGAGCAGATGTTGCTTCATCACAAAGCAAAACCTTCGGATTATTCGCAAGTGCCCTAGCGATCCCTACCCGTTGCTTCTGTCCGCCACTTAGTTGGGAGGGATAAGCATTTTCTCTGCCTTCTAGTCCAACTAGTTTGATTAATTCACTTACCCGTTTCTGTCTCTCAGGTCCTTTGACACCAGAAATCTCAAGCGGAAATGCTATATTTTCAGTTACTGTTCTAGACCAGAGTAGGTTGAAATGTTGAAAAATCATACTAATTTCCTGACGTGCTTTGCGCAGCTCACTGCCTTTTATCTTAGATATAACTCGGCCAGCTACGGTAACAGAACCTTCAGTTGGAAGTTCAAGCCCATTCAGCATCCGAATTAATGTACTTTTACCAGCACCACTATACCCGATTACCCCAAAAATTTCGCCCTGATTTATTTCTAAGTTCACATCATCAACAGCTTTTAGCTGTCCATGTTTACCGGGAAAAACTTTTTGGGCACCCTTTATCGTAATCATGCATTCACCTTCTTTTTACCGTTTTATCAAGCTTCGTCCATATAGTATTTATTGAATATAGGGTTTGATTGTTTTCACAAAAACATTCTTATACTAGAAAAGTAAAATGCCCCTCTGCGCAGGCAGAAAGGCATTGTTAATTAGACCTTTCTCCCATCTCCCAAAGCACAAAGCTTTGTGTGAATTGGCACCATTTCAATTTACATTGACGGTTGCCGGGCTTCATCGGGCACATCCCTCCACCTCTCTTGATAAGAGCTATAGCATACTATATTCAATTAATACGTTCACTAATTAAAGTAATATTTAAATCAACGAAAGCAATCGTAACACGGATAAAAAAAGGTGTCAACGGAAATATTCAAATGACACACTTTTAGCAAATTTTAAGCTTTTGCTTTAAGAGAAGCAATACCAGTGGCCGTTTCAATTGCTGCTTCTAAGTCTTCAATCAGGTCCTCAACATTTT
The DNA here is from genome assembly GCF_001940785.1 of Bacillus sp. MRMR6. Taxonomy (GTDB): domain Bacteria; phylum Bacillota; class Bacilli; order Bacillales; family Cytobacillaceae; genus Neobacillus. Next base: position 11,867 of record NZ_MSLS01000032.1, on the reverse strand, counting down.
CGATCCCGATTGAAAGGCGAACTAAGTCTTCTGATACTCCAGAAGCCTTTAAACCTTCTTCATCTAATTGCTGATGTGTAGTGCTTGCCGGGTGAATAATTAAACTCTTTGCATCACCAACATTGGCAACATGGGCAAAAAGGGAAATAGAATCAATTAACTTAGCTCCTGCATCTCGTCCGCCTTTAATCCCAAATACTATGACAGAACCTGCTCCTTTTGACAAATATTTCTCAGTAAGCGGGTAGTCAGGATGTGAACGATGTCCAGGATATGAAACCCACTCAACAGCAGGATGATTAACTAAGTAATCAACAACCTGCTTTGTGTTAGCTACATGCTCTTTCATCCGCACATGAAGGGTTTCAAGTCCAAGTATAAATTGAAAGGCGTTTTGTGGACTTAATGCAGGCCCTAAATCTCTTAAAAGCTGTACACGTGCCTTAATTATATAGGCAACCGCACCTAAGGCTTCTGCGTAGACAAGATTATGGTAACTTGGATCAGGTGTAGTGAATCCTGGAAACTTAGCTGAATTCCAATCAAATTTTCCAGCATCAACAATAACTCCACCTAAAGTTGTACCATTTCCGAGAAGCCATTTTGTAGCTGAATGGATGACAATATCTGCTCCATATTCAATCGGTCTGCACAAATACGGTGTAGCAAATGTGTTATCAATGATTAACGGGATCCCTGCTTCATGTGCAATTTCAGCTACCTTTTCAATATCAAGAACCCGTAAGCTTGGGTTCCCAATTGTTTCAGCAAACACGGCCTTTGTCTTTTCGTTAATAGCCGCACGGAAGTTTTCTGGATTTTCAGGGTCTACGAACGTAACTTTAATGCCGTATTTCGGAAGAGTGACGGCAAATAAATTATATGTCCCTCCATACAATGTGGAAGCGGATACAATTTCATCACCGGCTTCAGCGATATTTAGGATGGCAAGTGTAATCGCTGCCATTCCACTTGCAACCGCTAATGCACCTACTCCACCCTCTAACAATGCAATTCTATCTTCAAAAACGGTAACTGTTGGGTTATGAATCCGCGTATATATGTAGCCTGGTTCCTTTAAACCAAATAAATTAGCAGCGTGTTCTGTATTTTTAAATTGGTAGGCATTATTCTGGTAGATTGGTACAGCACGAGCTCCTGTTACAGGATCGGGTGATAACCCGCCATGGACACCTAATGTTTCAAAACGATAATTTTTTTGATTTTCTCCCATACTAACACTCCTTCTAAATAAAATAAAAAATCCTCTTCAAAAGAAGAGGGATTAGGCTCTTCTTATCGGCCAGAGACTTTGCTCTGCTGGAATTAGCACCGTGTTGTTAAACCGGTTGCCGGGCATCGTCGGGCCAGTCCCTCCGCCTCTCTGGATAAGAGTTTATTGAATTGATAGAAATTTCACGATATTAAAAAAATGATACACTAAAGCAATAAAATCAGTCAATAGATTTTAGGAAATTATTTCCGTTTGTTGGTGCTCAGGTGCCAAATAAAAAATTGATTCCAACAATAGTACAGTCCTAAAAGAAGCAGTGACCTTTAGCTGTCCATTTTTATAAAGGCGTCTGAGGCTGTCTCTGCCTTCAAGTAATTCTTGGATAGCCTTCTTATTACCAGATATCTGACAATCAACCAATTTATTCAGATCTTTATCAATTAATATCGCAGTTCCACGATGAAATGCCACGAAAATCGAATCTTCACCTATACAAAATTTTACCGAAAGCTTCTCTGCGTGATCTATCAAGCGAAGTACATGCTTACGCTCGTTAAGCGTTTTTAAGAAGTTATGTAAAGTGTCTTTCATACCGTTCACCTCAATTTACTGACTATCCTTATATATTCAGTAAATTGCTAAAAATTCCTGTAACATTTGGTCGACAAATAACTGCTTCTTTTTTACAAAAAAAGCAGATGCAAAAAAATTGCACCAGCCTTTAATTACCAATATTGTTTTATCTTATCGAGCAAATAAGGTACTGAATGAAAGGCATAGATTGTTTCTTTAACTTCACCATTTTGTAAAAAAATCAGACATGGGACACTTTCAATACTAAGGTTCTTAGCTACTTCAGGATAGAAATTTAAATTCATTTTTCCTATTTTAACATCAACCATTTGAATGATGATATTAAGCATTCTTGACGCCACCTGACACGTACCACAAATAGGTGTATAAAAATAAACTAAACCTGAGAAATTAGAATTTGTTGCGGTTAAAAATTCATCACGGCTCCACTCATCCATCGCTTTAGCCCATTTCCAGAAACTCAGCGTGAACATCCATATTCGCTCCGATTAGAACGGTAGCAAGATGTTTAACTGGTGCGGTTGCCACTTCCCGATACATGCGATCGATGTAAAGATGTTCCGCCAAAGGAAATTCCCTTTTTAATTGTTTTCTCAGTTTTTCCCCAGCATCATCTGCATCTACCAGGATATAGACCTCCTTGTCTTCAAGGAAATCAATTAGTTCATCCAGCTTGGTCATACTAATGGTCCCATTTGTACAAATAATTTCGATTGGATCCTTCAGTATGCTTTTAACTTTCGTCTTATCCGATTTTCCTTCTACAATAAGAACCTTATCACCGTACGAGTCATTCATGATTCATCACCTATATAAAGAAGTCGTTTTATTAATGTTAACATATTCCAAAGTATAAATAACGTGTTAAGGTATATTTGCTTACACAATAATATATTTTTGTTTGCTCCCACAAAGTGGCTAACACCAACCGCCATCATCACAATCGGTATACTTCGCATCTGGCTGTTCTGTGACCGTTACATGTTGGTAGATTTTCTTTTGTTCAACCTCAAAATGGTGATCAAGCTGAACCTCCATATCATTATTCGGAATTGTAATCTTTCCTATTGGTGTATTCTCAAGGTATAATTCAATTTCGCCATTTTTCATTTTTCCGATTACTCGATCTGTTACATCAATCTTTTGCTTTTTAAGGCTCATGTATGTTTCACCCTTTACACTGAATTTTATTATAGTGTCCCCTTAATAGAAGAAGGAAAGCGAAAACATTTTTCCATATCTGATGACTGGTTTTAATGGACAGAGAAGAGGCTGAATTTGAGGCTATTGTCCTATTGGGTGCCTCTATTGGACAAACTGCCGCTGTTATAGTGAACCTCTGTCCGATTGAAAGCCTCTATCGGACAAACTGCCGCTAGTTTAGTGGTCCGCTATCCGATTGAATGCTGTTGGTGATTATTAATGATACGCTAAAAAAGGTATAATCCTTCTGATATGGGATTATACCTTTTCTGCTCTATTTTAGTCTTCTTTAACCATTTCTTCGTATTGTTCTGCAGTCATTAGGTTTTCTAATTCGCTGCGGTCAGATGGTTCTATGACAATCATCCATGCTTTTTCATATGGGGAATCATTAACAAACTCAGGGCTGTCATTTAAATCTTCATTAACCTCTACCACTTTCCCGCTAACTGGTGCGTAAAGCTCAGAAACGGTCTTTACTGATTCAACGCTGCCGAATGGCTCATCTGCAGTTACTTCATCGCCAACTTCTGGAAGCTCAACGAAAACGATGTCACCCAACTCAGACTGAGCAAAGTGTGTAATCCCTACACGAAGCTTTTCTCCTTCTTCTTTTACCCATTCATGCTCTTCAGAATAACGCAATTCCTTTGGTGTAGTCATGAAAAAATCCCTCCATTATCTTTTTAAAATTTATCATCGATATGATCGATTAACACATTTAGTTTTGTGTGAAGTAAGTAAAGACCTACAGCCACATTTTCTCATACTCTTCTTCTTTAAAACCAACTGTTACCTTAACCCCATCTGTTAAGAGTGGCCGTTTAAGTAACATCCCATCAGTAGCAAGTACATCTAGGAGTTCATCATCGGAAGCAGACTTTATTTTATCTTTAATGCCTAGTTCACGATATTTTTGGCCGCTTGTATTAAAAAACTTCTTTAATTCGAGACCGCTGGTTTTATAAAATCCTTGCAGCTCCTCCCGAGATGGAGGGTTCTCAACAATATGTACTTCCTTATAGGAAAGATGATGATCATCCAGCCATTTCTTTGCTTTCCGACATGTACCACATTTGGGATACCAGTAAAAAGTTAAAGCCATCTGTTTCACCGCCCTTTGCCCTTCTATTCCTTGACGTTACAGCGTCACTTGAATCTTACCATAACGAGAAATAATAGTAAAAATTGTACATTTTAGAGATTCGACTAATTTCGCAAAAATTCCTGCTGCTGAAACAAAAAAACAGGCTCCTGATTTCATCTAGGAGCCTGAGTATTAAAAATTAAACAATATACCGTTCCGCTTCAATTAAGACATCTGCGGCTTCACGTTTCTTCGCAATCACGTTAATAGGTGTATGACGAGTAAATTTACGAAGTGAAGAAAGCATCATGCGCAGTGTATCACCCTGCTCGATTGCAACCAATGATTCTTTTGCGATCGCTTCAATTTGATTGAACGCCTCTTGACAGAAAATTTGCGTATAAAGAAGCTTTTGTTTATTTTTTTCTAATCCAGTGTTCGCAATAGCTTTTTCAGTACGTAAAACAGAGGATTCCATAGCATAAACGTATGAAATAATATCTGCGACATTAGCTAAAATTTCCTGCTCTTTTTCAAGCGCCTTGCCAAATTTCTGTGCTGCTAACCCTGTAGATAGAAGGGCTATTTTCTTTGCATTTCTCACAAGATACTTTTCTTGGGCAAGTGGTTCGTCACCTGGTTCCTCCGGCATTAGCATCATGAGTTCTTCCTGCAGCGCCATTGCCTTTTGGAAAAGCGGCAACTCACCTTTAAATGCTTTCTTCAGTAAAGTACCTGGAACAAGGAGGCGGTTGATTTCGTTTGTACCTTCAAAGATTCGTTGAATACGGGCATCACGGTATGCTCTTTCAATTGGGTATTCCTGCATGAACCCATATCCGCCATGAATTTGAACACCTTCATCAGTTACATGTGCCAATACTTCACTACAGAAAAATTTATTTAATGAACACTCAATCGCATACTCTGCAATGGAGTTTGCAACCAGCTTAATATCCTTTTCTTCCTCTGTTGTAAGCTTACCTTGGTGATCTTCATATAAACCAATGGTCCGGTATACAGAGCTCTCAGCAGCATAAATCTCTGCAGCCAATGTCCCAAACTTTTCTTTTGTTAAGTTAAATTGAGAGATTGGTGTTTTAAACTGTTGGCGTCCGTTTGCATATTTAACCGTTATTTCAAGCGCTTTCTTTGAACCACCGACACTTCCGACAGCCAGCTTATAGCGACCGATATTAAGGATGTTAAAAGCAATCACGTGACCTTTTCCAATTTCTCCTAATAAATTTTCTACTGGAACGGCTACGTCTTCTAAAATAAGTGTACGAGTAGATGAACTCTTGATTCCCATTTTCTTTTCTTCAGCACCTGTTGAAACCCCAGGGAAATCACGATCAACAATGAATGCAGTAAACTGCTCTCCATCAATTTTTGCATACACCACAAAAACATCTGCAAATCCTGCATTTGTAATCCATTGCTTTTCCCCGTTCAGAATGTAGTGAGTGCCTTCAGCATTTAGTTTAGCTGTCGTTTTAGCTCCAAGAGCATCAGAGCCTGATCCTGGCTCAGTTAAAGCATAGGCAGCAAGTTTTTCACCTGATGCTAATGCAGGTAAATATCTCTTCTTTTGTTCTTCATTCCCAAATAACACAATCGGTAATGATCCAATTCCAACGTGTGCACCATGGGAAAGAGAAAATCCAGCGCCGCCCGCCATTTTTTCAGTTAATAGAGAAGAAGTGATTTTATCCAAGCCTAGGCCATCATATTCTTCAGGTACGTCAGCAGCTAATAGACCAAGGTCCCCTGCTTGCTTTAGAAGCTTTACGGTACGGTCAAATTCATGGTTTTCTAAGTGCTCGATTTGTGGAACGACTTCTTTTTCAACAAAGTCTTCTGCTGTTTTAGCAATCATTAAATGTTCTTCTGTGAAATCCTCTGGTGTGAAAAGTTGATTATATGAAATATCTTCAATTAAAAAGCTTCCACCTTTTATGATTTTATCCGTTTGCTGTGCCATTTTAGTTTCCTCCTAATTTGTTATTTGGGGGTTGGAATCCCCCCTTTGATTCGCTTAAAGTAATTCAAATACGCCGGCTGCTCCCATTCCGCCGCCGATACACATGGTGACCACACCGAATTGTTGTTTTTTGCGCTGCAGCTCATGTATTAGAGATAATGTCAGCTTTGCACCTGTACAGCCTAGAGGGTGTCCAAGAGCGATTGCTCCACCATTAACATTTACTTTTTCTTCATCGAGACCAAGCTCACGAATCACTTGGATGGATTGCGATGCAAATGCTTCATTTAATTCAAATAAGCTGATGTCGGATACCTCTAAGCCAGCAAGCTTCAATGCTTTTGGTACTGCCACAACCGGTCCAACGCCCATTATTTCAGGCGGAACACCGCCAACAGCAAAGGATCTGAATTTGGCAAGCGGCTTTAATCCAAGTGATTCCGCTTTCTCGCGGTCCATGATCATGACAACAGCAGCTCCATCGCTTGTCTGTGAAGCATTACCTGCTGTCACTGTACCCGTTACTGAAAATGCAGGACGAAGACGAGCTAACCCCTGCATGCTCGTATCAGGACGGACCCCTTCGTCTTGAGAGAACAGAAAAGTTCGTTCATCAAGCTTGTTGTCCTTCCCTACAAAACGGTTGGTTACGCTAACAGGCACAATCTCATCAACGAATTTCCCCTCTTGTATCGCTTTAAACGCACGCTGATGACTTCTTACCGCAAAAGCATCTTGTTCTTCACGTGTTATACCGTATTTCTTTGCAACAGCCTCCGCTGTATGCCCCATACCCATATAATATTCAGGCGCACTTTCTACTAACTTTGCGTTCGGTCGAAGCACGTGGCCGCCCATAGGCAGTAAACTCATTGATTCAGCACCACCTGCAATCGCGGTGTCTGTATGACCAAGCATAATCGATTGAGCTGCATAAGCAATTGTCTGCAGACCGGATGAACAGTAACGGTTTACCGTTACTGCAGGGACCGTATGGGGCAACCCTGCTAATGCGCCAATGTTGCGAGCCATATTCATCCCTTGTTCTGCTTCAGGTGCTGCACAGCCAATAATTAAATCATCAATATTGCCTTCGTAATTTCCGGCACGCTTTAATGTTTCTCTAACAACCAATGCTCCTAAATCATCAGGACGAACTTGGGCAAGCGATCCCTTCTTTGCCTTACCTACCGGGGTTCTTGCACCGGCTACGATTACCGCTTCTCTCATAAACGTTCCCTCACTTTCTACTATATTTTGAATAAAACAATCTATGAGTCTAGTTACGTAATGGTTTACCTTTTACCAGCATGTGCTGCATGCGCTGCTGGGTCTTTAGTTCGCCAATTAAGCTTAGGAAGGCTTCTCTTTCAAGATTTAATAAATATTGTTCATCCACTTCTGTTCCATATGGCACTCTGCCTCCAGCAATGACAAACGCGACCTTCTTAGCAATCTTTAAATCATATTCAGAGATATACCCTGACAATTTCATTCCTTCTGCACCTAATAATAAAGTTGCATACCCAGTTTCACCTACTACTGGAATACTTCTCTTTACTTTTGGTCTGTATCCTTGTTCGTGAAGAGCGAGAACTGCCTGCTTTGCATCATATAATAAGTGGTCGCCGTTCACACTAACACCATCCGCTAAGCCTAAGAAATTATTTTCACGCGCTTCTGCTCCTGATGTTGATACCTTCGCAGTGGCAATTGATTCAAACACTTTATTGGCTACGGCTTGAAGGTCAACAGGCACACCATTTGGCAGCCCTTCTAAATGCTTAATGTACAATTCCTTGTTACCGCCGCCGCCAGGAAGTAAGCCTACACCTACTTCTACTAGACCCATATAAGTCTCTGCAGAGGCTTGGATATGTGCAGCCGGCAGACAAACCTCTGCTCCGCCTCCCAATGTCATTCCAAACGGTGCAGCAACAACTGGTTTCGCACTGTATTTAATTTTCATCATCGCATTTTGGAAATGACGGATCACCATATCAAGTTCGATAATGTTATCATCCTGCGCTTCCAATAACATCATCGCGAGATTGGCACCTACACAGAAGTTCTTACCCTGGTTTCCGATGACAAGACCCTTATAGTTCTTTTCAACTTCATCAACGGCAAAGTTTATCATTTGGATAATATCTAGACCAATTGAATTATTAGGAGAGTGAAATTCAAGGAGTGCTACTCCATCACCTAAATCAACTAAGCTGGCCCCGTTATTCTTTTTAATAACACCCTTTTGCTTCTTTAATTGTTTCAGATTAATGGCCTTTGGATTACTCTCTACTAAACGGTATTCTCCATCTTTGTAGAAGAATTGTTCTCCATTTTCTTCAATGTAAAAAGATTGATGGCCCTTCTCTAGCATGTCAGTTACCCAAACTGGCACCTCTAAACCGTCAGCCTGCATTTTCTGCATTGATTTTTCAAGACCGATCGCATCCCATGTTTCAAAAGGTCCCATTTCCCAGCCAAAGCCCCATTTCATGGCACGGTCTATTGAAACGATATCATCAGCAATTGCACCTAAAAGCTGGGCAGCATAAACAAGAGACTGGCTAGTCGTATTCCATAAGAATTGTCCAGCACGGTCATTAGCAAATACAAGCGCTTTCATTTTGTTTGCAGTTCCTTTTTCCTGCTTACTCAATTCAACAGCCGGTGTAGAAAGCTTCTTGCGTGGGCCATACTCTAATGTATTTGGATCCAATTCCAGGATTTCTTTGCCCTTTTTCAGGAAGAAGCCCTGGCCAGATTTACTGCCGATCCAGCCGTTCTCAATCATCTTTTTCATAAAGGCTGGTACTTCAAAAACTTCCTTCTCTTTGCCCGTCACCTTTTCATATACGTTGCCTGCCACATGAGCAAATGTATCTAACCCTACCACATCAAGGGTTCTAAATGTAGCACTTGATGCCCTGCCAATTAAGGGACCGGTAATGGAATCAATTTCTCCGACACTATAACCGCCTTTAAGCATTTCTTGAACGGTAATTAAAAGTCCATACGTACCTATACGGTTCGCGATAAAGTTCGGAGTATCCTTTGCGACAACAACACCCTTACCTAAAACGTCTTCACCAAATCTTTTCATGAATAAAAGGACTTCTGGGTCAGTATATTGAGTAGGAATAACCTCGAGCAATTTAAGGTAACGTGGCGGGTTAAAGAAATGAGTGCCGAGGAAGTGCTTTTTAAAGTCCTCAGACCTGCCCTCTACCATTTCTTCTACAGAGATTCCAGATGTATTGGAGCTAATAATACTGCCTGGCTTACGGTATTGTTCAACCTTTTCAAAAACCTGCTGTTTCACACTTAGATTTTCAACGACAACTTCAATTACCCAGTCAACTTCGCTAAGTTTATTTAAATCATCTTCAAGGTTTCCCGCTTCAATGAGAGCTAAATTTTTCTTTACAGCAAGCGGCGCTGGCTTTTGCTTTAGTAATTTTTGAATCGAGGATGCACTGATTCGATTCCGAACCTGTTTATCTGCTAACGTTAATCCTTTTTCTTCTTCTTCTTTTGTTAGTTCGCGTGGCACAATATCCAATAGTAATGTTGGGATACCGATATTCGCTAGGTGGGCAGCAATCCCCGAGCCCATAACTCCTGATCCAAGTACAGCTGCTTTTTTAATTAATTGGTTCACCATTGTCTCCCCCTTCAGAAACATTTGAATGAATGCTCATTCATTTTTATTCCAAAAAAAATCCGCTTATGAATGAGTTACTACTATTTACTATAGAATATTTCAAAAATTTGCGCAATCATTAAACGCGGAAAATTGAAATTTTTTTGAACATTTAATTTAAACATAATTTTATTTATTAGGGAATCCTATATTCGAGGTGATGAAAATGGGCAAAGTGAAGAAAGACCCTTCTAGAGCAGGGGTTAGTGCTGCAAGCGTCCAAGGAGATGCTGGACCTGGCGGAGAAAACAAGGGCGGCAAAAACAAAGTCAATAGCCAAAATAACCAGTATAAACGATGAAAAAACAGGCTTTTAGGCCTGTTTTTCATTTATCCCGCATTAACGGGCAGTAAGACCCCCACCTCAAGATTATGAGTGAAAACGAGAAAGTCTAGGTGGGGGATAACTGCCCGTAAAAGCCCGATAAGTTCAACTAACCATCAGTGGGGGATGAAGAAAACCCCCACTGATGGAAGTTTCACTTTATTACTTCTTAAACATTCCTTTTAACACGAACCATACATTTGCTGGGCGCTCTGCTAACCGGCGCATAAAATAGCCGTACCAATCATTTCCGAATGGCACATAAACCCGGAAGGTGTAGCCTTCTTTAACCAATTCAATATGTCTCTCAGAGCGGATGCCGTAGAGCATTTGAAACTCAAACTGATCTCTAGGAATCTTAAATTCTTTCTCTATTTGCTTTGTATATTGAATCATTGCCTCATCATGGGACGCAATGGCAGTGTAGTTTCCATTTAGCATGTGCTTTTTTATAATTTTTTTATAATTTTCATCTACATCCTTCTTTTCCGGGAAGGCTACCTCTGGGGATTCTTTGTATGCTCCCTTAACAAGTCGAAGGTTTGGATGATAGCTATTTAAGTCGTCTATGTCAGCTTCCACACGATATAAATAAGCTTGAAGAACGGTTCCGACATGATCATAGTCCTCCCGGAGTTCTTTGAAGATATCAATTGTTTTTTGACAGCGCTCGTAATCTTCCATATCAATCGTTACAAAAACATTATATTCTTTTGCAGCATCAAGGATTCGGCGCATATTTTTCATCACAAGCTCATCAGAAATATCCAGACCCATAGAAGTCATTTTTAATGATAGCTGCGAATTTAATTTCTCACAGCCAATGGCCTTGATGGCTTCAATAGAGTGGTCTGTTCTTTCAATTGCTTCTTTTTCGTTATCAACAAATTCTCCTAAATAATCAATTGTCACTGCAAGACCTTTACTATTTAGCTCTTTTATTAATTTAACAGTCTGCTCAATCGTTTCACCTGCGACAAAGCGTGAAGCTCCGAAACGCAACCCATACTTCCTGGCAGCCTTTGTTAGTGTTTTATTTTGTGATAAAAAAAGAAAGAAGTTTTTCATGATCTGTTCCATTCTAATTCCCCCTTGTAAACGTTAACAAAAAAGTTCTCCTCTATATTTTGCCCGTGACCATTTTATATTTTATCATCTTAATTACTTTTTGAATATAACTTTAAAACCAAATTTCCCATACTACTCTATCGGTATTCAGGCAGCTATTAATTGGTTAAAAAACGGCACAAAAATAACATCGAAGTCTCTTCGATGTTCAGATTGTCGAGAAAGGGTAGTTTTCTCGGCAATTTTTCATTTTGTTTGATTTAAAAATTGATTGTTTTTGATTTAATTGCCTATGTACCAAGGCCTGTTGATTTCCCCTCCAGGTGCTTCGCTTTCCGCGGGCGTGCCGGGGAGCCTCCTCGTCGCTACGTGGAGGGCACTGAAAAAGTCCTTTGTTTTGAGGCAGTTGAAGGTTGATTTTATCAACCCTTCAACTGCTTTTTATTTTATAATTAAGGTAACAAGACTTTAAAGGTGGTACCGAAATGATTTCCTTTCAAGATTCATTCAATCTTAGCCCATATATAGGAATTTATGATCTCATTGTTCCAAAAGATAATATGCTTCGCCAAATTAAAGAACTAGTCGACTTTTCATTCATAATTGAAGAATTAAAAGATAAATATTGTCTGGATAACGGTCGCAATGCCGTGCCACCAATTCGAA
>NZ_MSLS01000031.1 GCF_001940785.1 Bacillus sp. MRMR6 | reverse complement strand
TTTACAAATAAAAGAAGCATGATTTGTCTTATTTGTAGGAAACTCGTGTTATTGATTTTTTTAAAGGAGTTTGAAACAGAATGGATTCTTTTCAAAGGTATGAGCTGAGACGGTTAGAACATCAAAGAGAAGAGTATGAGATTGTGATTCACTTAGCTGATCACCTATCGGAGTTTGCTGATGAGTTAGGTACGTTACCTAGAGAAAAGAAAGATGTAATTGTACTAGCAAAGCAGATTGTTAAAGAGCGTTACCCCCATATCAAGGTAACAATGGTTAAAGTGATAATTGGCGGGTTTGCTATTACCTCTCTTCCGTTAATGGGAGGAAATGAAGCATCCGCACAGGCAACTGCTCCTGTGCCTGCCGCTACTCAAGCATCACAAGATGGTTCCATCTATTATCAGGTTGTTGCTGGAGACACTCTTTGGAATGTATCGAGGAAGTTCAATACAACGGTGGATAATGTTAAAAGGGCAAACCAGCTAACTTCCGATCTCTTACAACTTAATCAAAGGATCATTATCCCAAAGGCATTTCATACAGTAGGAACGGGTGACTATTTGACAGTTCTTGCTAAGAAATACGATACGACGGTTACGGCAATAAAGGAAGCAAACGGCTTAATCAGTGATAGTACTCGGCTTGGTCAAATGTTGATAATACCTGTGCATATGAACGGACAGGCGAACCAAATGGCTCCGGGGGCCTCTCAGCAATCTAAAACAAGCATTTATACAGTTGTAGCAGGAGACACGTTATCAGCAATCGCGAAACGATTTGGAACAACCGTTGAAGCCATACTTACTTCAAACAATTTACCAACTGACTTTTTGAGAATCGGCCAAACGTTGACTCTGCCAACGAATGCTACTACCAACCCGGCACCTGACACAACAGCTCCCGTGCCGAAACAAGTACCTACGAGATATACGGTTGTTGCGGGGGATAGTTTATCCGTCATTGCGAAACGTTTTGGGACAACAGTTGAGGCTTTACGCAGTGCGAATCACCTAACAACAGATTTATTAAGAATCGGTCAAACGTTGACTCTTCCAACGAATGCTACTACCAACCCGGCACCTGACACAACAGCTCCCGTGCCGAATCAGTTGCCTACGAGTTATACGGTTGTTGCGGGGGATAGTTTATCAGTCATTGCGAAACGTTTTGGGACAACAGTTGAGACGTTGCGAAGTGCTAATAACCTAACAACAGATTTATTAAGAATTGGTCAACCGCTCACCATCCCAACAGGAACGAAAGCCACAGAATCTGCACCAGCACCAACTGAAACGCAAACGCCGGCAGCGAGCACGAATACCGAGGAACGAACTACGTTTACGTATGCTGTTCGAACAGGGGACAGCCTCTCTGTGATTGCCAAAAACTTCGGGGTAACGGTTAACGCCATTCGTTCAGCAAATAACTTGAGCTCAGACCTCTTAAAGGTAGGGCAAGCATTAACCATACCAAATGGCATCAACGCACCAGCACAAACTGGTGCGAATACCATTACTTACACCACTCATACAGTAGTATCGGGTGACAATATTTGGGATTTAAGTATACGTTATGGCATTCCTCAGTCCGAGTTACTTCGAGCAAATAACATGACGGCTACCAGCAAGCTTTCAATCGGTCAAAAATTAACAATTCCAGTTCATAATATTGGTGCTAAATCAGTTGTTAGTGAACGTAATGGTGAGTATTTGGATTGGAGGACGGAGGCTCAATATGTCTTTCCGATAGGTAAAACAGCAAAAGTGACCGATTTCGCGACAGGAAAAAGCTTTTACCTTAAAAGAACAATTGGTGCTAACCACGCAGACAGTGAAACTGTGACGATCAACGATACAAATATCGCAAAGTCAATATGGGGTGGTTTCTCATGGACACCTCGAGCCGTCATTTTAGAAATTGATGGCAGAAAAGTAGCAGCGAGCATGAGCTTTATGCCCCATGAACGTCAATACATCACAAATAACGGGATTACAGGGCATTTCGATGTTTATTTTGGAAACTCTACTCGCCACATTGATGGAAGAGCTGATGCTTCTCACCAAGCTCAAGTTGAACGAGCAGCAGGACTAAGATAAAAAGTGGAAAACAATGATAGAATTTTTTTGCTCCAATTGAAGCAATCTCATTTAATAAAGGGATAAATTGTAAAAAATGCCAGGTACGGATCAAAAAATTTGAATGGTGCCTGGCACTTTATGATGAGGAATGATTGGATTAGAAACATGAACTCTTTTGTTCATTCTATCTTGATAATCCTTTAATCTACCCTCAAACTGTAATTGAAAATTGGCCGAATGGGGGAGGTCACTTGGTTTAACAAGAGCGAGTTTTTTTTCAAAGTCAATGACCTGACTTTCTTTTAAGACAGATGCCACAAACTGAGAACAGAAGAAGGCATTTTTTCTTTTGATTGGTCTATTTAACATTACACCAAATAATCCGATAAAATTATAGCGATAGTGCTTTTTGTTGGCAGCTATTGCTTGGATATGCTGATTCATCTTTTGATATTCATCATTTGTTATGGTTAAAGAATAGATCGCACAATTTGCTTGTTGAAATAGGACCCACTGCATATCTTCTTTAACAAATCCTCCAATAAAAGGGTTTCTCGCTGTTTTTCTCCCAAAACTATATACTTCCATTAATTCTGAATCAAAGGCGATGGAGGCATGATTATAAGGTTTCTTTGTATAGGACTGAATCAACCTTGTTAAAATCGTTCTAGTATCCGTTAACACTAAATAAATCTTTCCTTCTTTAATCATGATCATCACCTTCTATCTTTTATGTAATTAGTATAAAGAAAAAATCTTACGAAAGACCTAAACAATTTCTTAAGAAAAAATTAATATTAACAAAGTTTGATACTTTTAAAAACAAAGCAGGTGTAACGGCACCTGCTTTGTTCATTATAATCCTTCAGTATCTTTGTCATTTTTGTATTCTAAGATATCTCCTGGCTGACAATCTAATGCTTTACAGATTGCATCTAAGGTGGATAGTCGAATGGCTTTTGCTTTTCCATTTTTTAAGATCGAGAGGTTAGCCATTGTGATTCCAACCTTCTCTGAAAGTTCTGTTACGCTCATTTTCCTTTTCGCCAACATCACGTCAATATTGATAATAATCGCCATTTTTTTCACCTCAGACCGTTAAGTCGATTTCTGATTTAATATCAATCGCTTCTTTTAATAGTCTTTGAAGTACAGCGGCAAAGACGGCGATCACCATTGAAGCACCAACAACGACCATTCCGACTAATACAAGACCAGGTGCGTCATCCCACTCGGCTATGATAAAGACCAATGGCAGGGCAACGACATACATGCCACTAATGGTGATGGCACATTTTTTTATGTTTTTTAGAGCAATTACAGATAGTTCCGAGAAAGCTAAGTTCTTGTCAATATAGCGTAAAAGCTTAAAGGCTTGGTACAACGCAATGTAAAACGGTATCGTCGACCCATACATAACAATTAATATCCCAAATACCACATAAGCCAGCGTTGCACCATTTCCTGCATGTTCAAAGGCCTCAACCGCTATCTGGGGCAACAAAAAGATACACAAAGCAAGAATGGGCAATCCCATTAAAATTACAGCAGCCTTTAAAAAAAGTGTTGATCCATTTTTCATAAAAAGCACCTCTCCTAATTAATCTTAACTTGATTTTAACACCTTATTTATCGTTTTACAATAAATATTTATCAAAACACACAGGGACGGTTCTCCTGCATCCTTCGTTTTACGAAGGATGCAGGAGAACCGTCCCTGTGACTATCGACAAATGATTAGAATAATAGTAGAATGTATTTTATTGAATATATTCAAATCCGCACTCGTGCGGTGGAGGTTCTAGCACCCCTCTGTAAAAAAACTAAGATAAGCGGGACTTCTCTTAGAGGTGTCGTTTTTTTATTTTTTAAATTACACGCTTATAGAGGTTCTAGCACCCCTCGATAAAAAAACTAAGAAGAAGCAGTACTTCTCTTGGTGTACTGTTTTTTTATGTTGAAAAGGAGTTCTTTCAATATGTTAAAAGATGAAAAAGCGATCGTTGTGTTTAGTGGTGGTCAAGATAGCACAACTTGTTTATTTTGGGCATTAAAAAACTTTAAAGAAGTAGAGGCTGTTACGTTTAATTACAATCAAAGGCACAGTTTGGAAATAGAATGTGCAAAAAATATTACAAATGAACTAGGTGTAAAACATCATATTTTAGATATGGAATTACTCAATCAATTAGCACCAAATGCGTTAACAAGATCTGATATTGAAGTGAAGGATGGAGAGGATGGAGAACTTCCATCAACTTTTGTTCCAGGCAGAAACCTTTTATTCCTTACTTTTGCCGGCGTGTTAGCACAGCAAGTAGGTGCCAAGCATTTAATTACCGGTGTGTGTGAGACAGATTTCAGCGGCTATCCTGATTGCCGTGATATTTTTATTAAATCCCTAAATGTTACCTTGAATTTATCAATGGATGCTCAATTCGTGATTCATACCCCGTTAATGTGGTTGAACAAAGCAGAGACCTGGGGATTAGCTGATGAATTAGGAGCTTTTCAATATGTTCGAGAAAAAACCTTAACCTGCTACAACGGTGTCATTGCGGATGGCTGTGGGGAGTGCCCCGCTTGTGTGTTGCGTAGAAATGGCCTGGAAGAATTTTTAAACGGAGGAGGTCGTTAAACGATGTATGGTTTTAGAATAGTAGATAAATTGCAGAAATTCGGTGAAAACATTCAGGAGCATGAACTGAAATACCATATGAAACGAGTTTTAGTAAGCAAAGAATTTACCTTTGATGCAGCACATCATCTTCACAACTATGAGGGGAAATGTAAAAATCTTCATGGTCATACGTACAAAGTCATTTTTGGTTTAAGCGGATTTGTGGGTGACCGTGGGCTGTTGATTGATTTTGGCGATATTAAAGATATTTGGAAGGAAGAAATAGAAATCTTTCTTGACCATCGATATTTAAATGAAACACTTCCGTTAATGAATACGACGGCTGAGAATATGGTCGTCTGGATTTATGAAAAAATGCAGCAAAGCTTACAAAAAGAAGAGCGTCAAAAGCAATACCATGGAGCCCGAGTAGAATTTGTCCGCTTATATGAAACGCCAACAAGCTATGCAGAGGCGCGAAGGGAGTGGATGGAGGTATGAGTTTGACTCTTCCTGTATTAGAGATTTTTGGACCTACCATCCAAGGTGAAGGCATGGTCATTGGCCAAAAAACAATGTTTGTTAGAACTGCGGGATGCGATTATTCTTGCAGCTGGTGTGATTCTGCTTTTACATGGGACGGAAGTGCGAAAGAAGATATTCAGATGATGACTCCTGAAGCTATTTGGGAGGAATTACGCCAAATCGGCGGCGATCAGTTTTCTTTTGTAACCATATCAGGTGGAAACCCAGCACTATTGAAAAATTTAGATCGTTTAATTGATATATTAAAAGAAAATCAGATTAAAATGGGAATTGAAACACAGGGGAGCCGCTGGCAGGATTGGTTTCTTAAGATAGATGAATTAACAATCTCACCAAAGCCGCCAAGCTCTAACATGATTACCAATTTTGAAGTGTTAGATGATATTTTTGCAAAACTTAGAGAAGATCATTTCGAACATAACGTTAGCTTAAAAGTGGTGATCTTTAATGAAGGTGATCTGGAATACGCCAAGTCAGTGCATCTAAGGTACCCAGAAATTCCTTTCTACCTCCAAGTGGGGAACGATGACCTAACCAATCTGAACAACCAAGAATTGTGTCAAAAACTACTCCATAAATACGAATGGTTAGTCAACAAAGTAATCGAAGATCACCAATTAAACAACGTAAAAGTACTACCACAACTACACGCACTACTCTGGGGAAACAAAAGGKGAGTGTAATACAAAGGGACGGTTCTCCTGCATCCTTCGTTTAACGAAGGATGCAGGAGAACCGTCCCTTTGACAACGCACCTTTTTAGTACAAGTCGAGTATTCTATTGTAAAAATACTTGAGAAAAGAGGTGGCAGAGTGACTCGAAGGAAAAAGGTGGCAATTGTTACGCCTGGGTCGTTCCCAATCCCGGGGGTTAAATCAAGTTCTGTTGAGAGGGTTGTTTTAAATATGGCAGACCTTCTTCAAGACGAGGTAGATGTTTTTATTTTTGGAAAAAAGACAATAGAACAACCTTTTTATGAAAAAAAAGGCTCCATCACCTTCCACCGCAATTACATTCCCGCCAACACCTATATCCAACAAACTATTAAACAGCTCGAACTCCTACAACCCGATATCATACAAGTCGAAAATCGACCGCGATTTGCCAAACAGGTTCGCTTAGCAATGCCAAAGGCAAAAATTATCTTAGTCATGCAGTCTACTAGATTTATGTCACTTCCGCATATTGGTAAAAAGGAATGGGCAGCGTGTATAGATATGACGGATCACATTGTCGTGAATAGTCATTATTTAAAAGAATATATCATAAATGAAACAAATTGTCCGTCAAACAAAATAACCGTTAACCATTTAGGAGTAAATCTAACCCAGTTTAAACCCAAATGGATGAAGGAATGTAAAGCGTCAATAAAGCAGTTAAAAAGAGAATGGGGCGTAACGGATAAGAAAATTCTTCTGTATGTAGGCAGACTGGTGGAAATCAAAGGTATTCATCATATTCTAGAGGCAATGCCAGAAATCATAGAAGCAGACCCCTCTATTGTCCTCTTTATCGCAGGGATTACCCTTTCTTCTACTCTTCAAAATAAAGAGTATGAAGAGCGCTTGCATCGCTTGTCTGAGAATGTGAAGGGGCATGTTTTTTTCACACCCTTTGTCCCTCATGAGATGATTCAGCTTTGGTATCAGATGGCGGATTTGCTGGTTGTACCTTCCATAGCAGAACCATTTGGGCTTGTAAATATAGAAGCGATGGCAACAGGCACGCCTGTTATTGCGGCAAAATCAGGGGGCATTCCTGAAATTATCGAGCATGGTAAAACCGGGATTCTCATCAATCCAAACCAAGTAAGAGCGGAATTAATCTCACACATTCCCCAGCATTTTTCAAAGCCGAAAATCATAAAAAAGATGAGGGTGGAATGTGTATCACATGTTAGACACCATTTTACCTGGCAGCACACTGTAAAGAGACAGTTGGATTTATATAGTAGATTCACAGGTGATGTAATAGAAGAACGGTGACATTGATTGATGGACATTGTGGACTCTTTTAAAAAAAATCACACATTATGAAAACTTAGCCAAATAACATTCAATTTGCCCAATCTTTTTTGATGGGACAGGCATATTATGCTAAAAGATTTTCAAACTTCAACCAAAAGGAATCACTGCTTCATAGAGGGGATTGACAAAATGGTTAATACAGAATTTTGGAAGAATAAAAAAGTATTTGTTACCGGCCATACAGGATTTAAAGGGACATGGCTATGTCTATGGCTCTCTTCGTTAGGTGCAAAAGTAACGGGATACAGTTTAAAACCTCCTACTTCTCCAAGTTTATTCGAATTATGTCAATTAGAAAAACGGATCCCTACGAAATATGCAGATATTAGTGACATCGAGACGCTGAAAGAAGCCATTCTAACAGCCAAGCCGGATATTGTCATTCACATGGCAGCTCAGCCTTTAGTTAGGGCCTCTTATAAAAACCCTGTTGAAACCTATGCAACGAATGTTATGGGAACGGTTAATCTATTAGAATCCGTTAGAGAAGCTGTCCAAAATGGGATTGAAATCAAAGCGGTCGTGAATGTCACAACAGACAAATGCTATAGCAATAAAGAGTGGCCATGGGGATATCGGGAAAATGATAGGCTCGGAGGATATGACCCCTATTCAAACAGTAAGGCATGCTCTGAACTTGTCACGGAAGCGTACCGAAACTCCTATTTTCATCCGAAAGATTATGAAATACACGGGGTTGGTCTTGCAACAGCAAGGGCTGGTAATGTAATTGGTGGTGGTGATTGGGCTGTAGACCGCTTACTGCCAGATTGCATTGGTGTTATTTTACAGGGTGGAATAATCAAAATTCGAAACCCACATGCCATTCGACCGTGGCAGCATGTACTTGACCCAATAAGCGGCTACCTAACATTAGCAGAACACTTATATAAAAATGGAGGGCAGGTTGCAGATGGCTGGAATTTCGGACCAGATGACAAGGACGGGAAAACAGTGGAATGGATGGTAAAAAGCATTTGTACGAAATGGGGACAAGGAGTTGCTTATGACATGGAGACTGGGCCTCACCCCCATGAAGCACATTACTTAAAATTAGATTGCTCAAAAGCCAAACTAAATTTGGGTTGGTTTCCAAGATGGAGTGTAGATCACGCTCTAGATAAAGTGGTGGAATGGACAAAGGCTTACCAGGCCAATGAAGATGTAGCGGCTGTTTGCCTAAATCAAATCCACGAGTATTCGAACACGAGAATAGCAAATTAAGTTAGAAAACAACAAAAGGGGGAGAACCATGAAAGTCGTTATACTTTGTGGTGGAAAAGGCACCCGAATGAGTGAAGTAACCAATGAACTGCCAAAACCACTTGCGTTAATAGGGGATAAACCGATCCTCTGGCATATAATGAAAAGCTACCAACGTTATGGATTTAACGAATTTATTTTATTACTTGGTTATAAAGGCGAAAAGATTAAGGAATATTTTATCGACTATGAATGGAAGAATAATAGTTTTACATTGGACTCCTCAAATGGTCAGACAAGCATCTTGGCTGAAAGAGAAAAGTGGAAGATTACTTTTCTTGATACTGGTTTAAATACCATGACAGGAGGGAGAATCAAAAGGGCTTCCCCATATATAGGGGATGAAAGCTTTCTGTTAACCTATGGTGATGGATTATCTGATGTCAATATCAATGAATTGATTACGTTTCATCAGTCCAAAGGAAAAATTGCAACGGTAACAGGAATTAAAAAGAAAAGTCAATTTGGTACTTTGATTGTGAATCAGGGGATCGCTGAATCCTTTGAAGAAAAAACAAAGACAGAAGGAATCATTAATGGTGGATTTTTTGTATTAAATCCTGAGGTATTTCACTATATAGGAGATGAAACGAATTGCATATTTGAAGAAGAGCCAATGAAAAAGTTAACCGAAGATCAGCAATTAGCCGTCTTCCTTCATGATGGATTTTGGACAGCCATTGATACCTATAAAAATGTAGTAGAAGTCAATGAAATGTGGGAAAAAGGGGATCACTTATGGCATCCAAAGCTCCCATGAATGTCAAGCATAATTCAGAGAACGTATTCTGTTTGGTTCTGACGAAGACTAGACTGTATCAAGGACTAGCCTTGATACAATCGTTAAATAAAGTGATGGGTGAGGACTATTGTATCTTTATACATTGTATAGACCATGAGTCATTCACCTTCTTTAAAAAAAATAAACCAAAAAATTGTCATGTAGTCCCCGAAAAAAAATTCCCAAAAGAAATTCTCCTGCTAAGAAAAGAGAGGCAGATTCATGAATACTGTTGGACCATGAAACCAGTATTATGCGAATATATTTTAAAGAAATATCGCAATGTTAAACGAGTTACCTATTTAGATTCAGATTTGTATTTCTGGGAAAATCCTCGTCAAATATTTGAGAATCAACCTGACTGCTCTGTATTACTTTCTATAGAAGAGAAATACCTGCCTAATTTGAATACAGCGGTTTTGAGAAATAGGATCAAGATGACAGGCTTATACAATTCAGGGTTTATTAGTTTCAAGCAGGATGAGATGGGTTTGAAAGCGGTGAAATGGTGGAAAGAAAAATGCCTGGAAACCTGTAAAATCAGCACGAAGGAAGGGCTATTTGGAGATCAAAAATATTTAGATGAACTCCCTGCTTTATTTCAAAAGGTTTGCGCTATTAAAACCGCGGGAGTAAATGTTGGTCCGTGGAATTATTTAAAGTACCAATTCTCAACCCATAATGACATGATTTTCATCGATCATCATTTGCTCATTTTTTATCACTTTAGCGGGATAAGGGTAACAGCGAAAGACAATATTCAATCGGTGTATCAAGCGAACTGGAACCTTCCCTTAGTCTACGAATTATACAAAAAAGCTCTGAATGTGGTAGTTGATGAAGTAGAGAAAATGGACCCTAGCTTTAATGGCTTTGCAGGAGAAACTGATTTACAGAAATATTGGAATTAGGAGTTAAGTCTAAATGGAGAAATGGAATAGAAAAACGAGGTGAGTAGATGAGTGACTTACATCATATAAGTCCACCTATTGGTTTCCACATTAGGACAGAGGACTATGTGGATGGCTGCTTAAAGAGTAAAGCACCAGAGGTTGTTTATAAGAAATTTCCAGTGGAGCCGGCTAGAATAGAAAGACCTCCGAAGAGTTTAGAAACCATTAAGTGGGACTTTCATACAATGCCGCCTGAGCAGTTTTTGGCAACTGTTCCCTGGGGACGGGTATATGGAACCAATGGGAGTATAATCGCTTCAGATAATAAGCTCCTTTGGGACGTTTCTTTCGAATATCATACCTTCCCACAATCACATTCAATATTTAATCCGGATAAACTTCCTCCTATTACCTATATCCCTGAAACTTTAGCAGCCATCACGTTTCAAGTGAGTTTTAATTATTTTCATTGGATGTTTGATGTGTTACCCCGGATCCATTTACTACGCAAGAGTAAGGTCAAGTTTGATCGATTTGTCATCAATCGTGGGATTGAATATAGAGCAGGTCAGTGTGACTTCCAAGATGAAAGTTTAAAGCTAATGGGGATTACAAAAGAAAATTGGATTGAATGTCATGCCGATTCACATCTATTGGCGAAACAATTAATTGTATCTTCGCCTGCAGGCTATACAGCACATGTACCGAAAAATGTGTGTCAGTTTTTGAGAAACGAATTTCTAGAAAATCGTGTTATTAAAAAAAGATCTGGATATGAACGGGTATTTATTAGCCGTGATGATGCTTCACATCGAAAGTTAGTAAACGAAGAAGAAGTATTCCGTGTTTTAGAAAAACACGGATTTAAGAAGGTTACCCTATCTTCCATGTCATTCCTTGAAAAGATACAGCTTTTTCATACAGCAGAAGTAATTGTATCACCACATGGGGCGGGGCTTACAAATCTCGTCTTTTGTAACCCAGGGACAAGGGTCATCGAATTATTCCCTGCGACATATTTACTGCCGTGCTTTTATATCATTAGCCAACATATGAATCTTGACTATTATTGTATGACAGGGGAAGCTGTATCCCATAGTGATGCCTTTAATAAGCATAAAGCTTCTTTTGTGATTGATATTGAAAAACTAGAAAAAACTCTAGCAATGGCTAAATTAGATTAACTTTTACAAATCTACATTGTGAAGAAAAGAGGTGTATAGAGTATGAAAAGTGTTTATTGTTCAACGATTTCGAAAAGTAGATTGTATCAGTTTCTTGCTTTACTGGTCTCGCTTGAAAAAGTAAGGAAAGGAAAATTTCAATTTTTTGTTCTTTGTGTTGATGATGAAACTTACAACCTGCTAAAAAAGCTGAACTGGAGTAATGTAACCATTATTCATGAAAAAGAACTCAGTGAATCCGTTCGATCATTAAGACAAGAACGAAAAATCCACGAATATTGCTGGACATTGAAACCTGTTTTGCTGGAAACGGTTTTCAATCAGAATCCAAAAGTAATGAGAGTGACCTTTATGGATTCGGATTTATATTTTTGGGAAGATCCAGAGATCATCTTTAAAGAACAAGTAAATGGCTCGGTTTTATTATCAAGAGAAGAAAAATACAGACCCGAATGGAAACATAGTTTTGTCAAAAAAATCAAGAATATAACAGGTGAATACAACTCGGGATTTATCAGTTTTAAGAGGGACTCGGTCGGGATGAGCTGCTTACAATGGTGGAAGGAGAAAACAGCAGAAGCTTGTAGAATAGACCCTGTTAAGGGGATATTTGGAGATCAAAAATATCTTGATGATATGTCTAAGTTATTTACCAATGTATGTGATATTACAACAGCCGGTGTAAATATAGGTCCATGGAATTATCTAAAATATACTTTTACACAAAAAGATGATCTTGTATGGATCAATCAAAACAAGTTAATCTTTTATCATTTCAGCGGTGTTAGAGTGGTTAATCAAGAAAATAAAGTCGAACTTATTCACAATAGCCCCCTAAACACACCATTTGTTTTCACCATCTATCAGAATTTGCTTACCCAGCTTGTTAAATTAGTGCACCATATTGAGCCGAGTTTCAACGGATTTGCAACAGAGGAAGATTTAAAAAGTTATTGGTAGCTGCCTGCTTGCTTAGAGGAAAGGGGAGAAACCGAGGGTACTTTGGAATCCTTGTAGACTTTGGAGAGTTTCAATTTGAGCGAAATGTCGAGCAATTGAAATGGGTGATTTCAGAGAAAGGAAGGAAGACCATTCAAAGTTTCTGTTTAGTAGATTGATAATCTTTGAATGACTATTTATGGAAGGCTGATGTCGGATGCACGACTTACCTTTATTTTGGGAGAATAAAAACGTTTTTGTAACAGGATGTACTGGATTTTTGGGAAAACATTTGGTTAGAGAATTGCTTCAACTAGGAGCAAATGTGACGGGATTGGTTCGAAATCCCCGATCATCTCTTTTCCAAGAAGAACCCTATAAGCAAATGAATTTTATTGTTGGGAGCCTGGATGATCGACAGCTGCTCATAGAAACCATCCAAAATCACCACATTGATACCGTATTCCACTTAGCTGCACAAGCCGACGTCGGGACTGCGAACAAAAATCCAGTGGTTACCTTTGAAACGAATATTCGCGGGACCTGGAATGTCCTAGAAGCCTGCCGTCAGAATAAAGTGAATCGAGTCATCGTTACATCTAGTGAAAAGGCATATGGTGATCAGGCTCCGCCTCCTTATAAGGAGACGCACCCGCTGCAAGGGAGATCTCCTTATGACGTTTCGAAAAGCTGTGCAGATTTAATTACCAATATGTATTACCATACGTATCAATTAGGTGTTTGCATTGTTCGCTGCGGAAACTTATTTGGAGGAGGGGATTTTAATTTTAATCGGATCATTCCACAAACGATCCAATCTATTTCACAAAATAAAGCACCGGTGATTCGCGGGGACGGTACTTCGATTCGAGATTTTTTATATATAGACGATGCAGTAAAAGCCCATTTACTTGTAGCAGAAAAAATCGAAAACCTGCAGCTGGAAGGA
Source organism: Bacillus sp. MRMR6 (assembly GCF_001940785.1). Classification (GTDB taxonomy): domain Bacteria; phylum Bacillota; class Bacilli; order Bacillales; family Cytobacillaceae; genus Neobacillus. Next base: position 47,452 of record NZ_MSLS01000031.1, on the reverse strand, counting down.
GAAGCTTTTAACTTCAGTTATGAAGTTCCGCATACGATATTAGAGGTAGTTCGTCATCTCTTGAACATCATGAATAGCGACCTGCAGCCAATTATTTTAAACGAGGCCGTAAGTGAAACGAAACGGCAATTGATGTCTTCTAAAAAAGCAAGGGACCTGTTAGGATGGAAGCCAACGTATGATTTGATTGCTGGATTAGAGAGTACAATTAATTGGTATCAAAGGTACTATTCTTAGCATGAAGGTCAGGTTATGATCACTCCAAATGCGGTGAGACCCTCACCGTTTTTTTGATGTGTGATTTCATTAGAAATTCTTTCATCGTTACAAAAGAAAAAACGAGGATCTTAACCTCGTTTTTCACAATAATCGATCATATATATATCTGCCATAAGCAACCGGATTGAAATAGGTTTGTTTCCATTCCTCGAGCATGTTTGCTAAGCGAAAGCTGTAACGTAAATCCTTGAAATTGCATTCTATGAGAATAGGCACTCCATTTTGACGAAGACCCATATCAAAACCGACATCGGCTAGACCTTCAAGCTGATTTCCCAATGCATTTGCAAATTGAATCGCAACTTTTTCGATATTCTTTTTAACTTGTTTAGCATTTAATTCACTGTGCCTTAATAATTCTTCAAAAACAAAGATCGACCCGCCAGTGGCTACGTTGGTAACAAAACTCCCCATTTTCGCTGCTTTCCCGCAGATCCCCGTTACCTGCCAGCTTCCGGTTCCATTTCGTTGAACAGATACACGAAGGTCGAATGGCCGCCCTTCAAATGTTAAAAGAGGAATGAATTCCTGTACAATATATGACCTGGCACTAATCTCCTTTAAGAAAAGGGCAGGTAACACATCTGAAAAAGGAATCTTCAATCCTTTAGTAAAATGGTTGAGCAAATACTCTATACCCTGTTTCTCAATTTTCATGATCCCGCTGCCAAGGCTGCCAAAGCTTGGCTTCACGATTATAGAATCATAACGATTCAACATCTCAAAAATATGGGTGGGAGTGGCTGCAAGAGTATCTGGAAGAAAGGGCTGAAGATGATCGTACTGCATGAGCAGATTGGAAATTCGAAGTTTGTCGTAGCGAGTCCACAAATTAAAAATAACGATTCCTTCTTCCATCAACCTTTCTATCTTCCGCTTATTCGGTCCATTTTCTCTGGAATAGGAGCGGTTATGAATAACCTTTGGTGTTGGAACACTTATGTTTTTATAACTTTGGTCTTTATCCATAACATAGGCCTGAATCTGTTTCATACCTGGTTCAATATCACGCATTCTAAAATAACAGGGAATCAGTCCATAATGGTTACCTGCTTCTTCATAGAATGGGAGTTGTTCATGTGATGTTTGTCCAAAAGGAATCCGTTGGTAGGTAAAATCATTTAGCATAATGCCGATAAACTGCCTCATAATCGATCTCCTCGTTGTTAAAGCCCTTGGTTTTGTGCTTTACGATTGGAAACAATCTGTTTCCAGATCGACTTGTCTTCTAGCAGGGAAAAGGCAACAATACTGGGTTGGGTATTCATTTCGAAAATTTTCGGAATACCATTCTCCAAACCAAAATCAATTCCAAACTCCCTACAGGCATATTTAACCGCCATTGTTTCTGCTGCCAAGATCGAGACTTTTTCTAGCAGTTTAGTAGCCTCTTTGCTTTCTTCTATGGTCATACCTAACACATTTTCTAGGACTTCGTATGTTGGTAGGGTAATAGAACCACGATTACGGTTTAAGATCCCATTATCAATAATGACTCCACTGCCAGTTGCACCTTTTGTACCACCAATAACCCATCCATGCTTCATTTTTTGGACATGTACTCGAAAACTGACTGGGACTCCATCATGATTAGAACTGTTCACTGCTTCTTGAAGAATATATGCCTTTCCGTTGGTGCTTGATCGAAAGGGTTGAAGGAGATAATCGAACTCTTCAACTGTTTTTACACTGCCGCTGCTTTCAATTCCATGGATACTAAATCCACTAAATCCAATGTCACCAGTGTCATTACGCCAAACCTTAAAAACCCCACGTCCTTGACCCGCTGTGCTATGTTTCACGTAAACAGCCGAAAACCTTTTTAAAAACAAACCTAATAAGTCCTTATTATATACGGTTGTTTCAGGGAGGTATGCTAATAATTCGGAATTGGTCCTTAACAACTGAAACTGGTTTGCTTTAGACACCTTAATATACAATTTATCACCGCCATATTGTTTATATTATCTATAATATGTGACAACCCCTGATTTGCTCGTGTACAAGTCCCATATAATAAAACCTTTTGGAGTGATATGGGGTTGATATGGGGACGGTTCTCCTGATTCCTTCGTTAAACGAAGGAATCAGGAGAACCGTCCCTTTGCTCCCTAACAAAACTTAAAGGTAACCTTTGGCAGTGACAGATGCCTTTCCACAAGGTCATTCAGAGTATGCTATAATCAGTAATCAACGGATTTTTTTTATTCTTGCTCAAAACTATTTTAAAATTATGATAGATTAATAAATAACCATTCAAAAACGTTACGGTGTTTATAAAAAGCAGGTGGACAGATGGTGATGAAACAGACTATGACATATCGTTGTCCGGTCACATTGACGAATAAGGCGAAGGAAAAGTTGCGGGAGCTCGGGGTGGAGGAGCGATCGTTTTTTTTATTGGAGAAGTCTTTTCGTATTTTTATTGAAAAGTACCCACAGTCGGCAGATCGAATTGTTTCGGTAGCATTGTTCCTTGACAATGAAGCAAACGTAAGGCTAGCGAGTATGGTCAATAGGCTGGTGGTCGTTCTCCATTGTATCGTGAAGCAGGATCGATTTGTGGTGACAAATGTGACGACGAGAGCCGCGCATACACCATTGCAGTCTAATTGGCGGCTTCCAGTTGATATCACCTTTAACCTGAACGGTCAGAGCAGCGAAGCCGTACCGCTTGAACTGTTGAAGATCATTCACAACATGCCGGTAGCACAGGATAGTTCCATGTATGTGAAAAAGCGGATTGCGAGCTGGGAAGGCTACTTGAAAATCCAGGAGCGGACTGCGGATATTCCTGACATGACCTCTCGTTATTCAAGACTTATTTACAATGACGATTTCAGCCGAGTCACGATTACGGGTTGCCAGTTGAATGAAAAGGAATGGAAGTCACTCAAGGGTTTGAGCGTCAAGCTTAAGGGAATTGACAAGGACATTGGCAAGGTGCTGAAAGCAAACCGTTCTGCTTCAACGGTGGAAGTGGAATTACACGGGTATATGGAGGAGCAGGCCCGCGGGCAGCGACTTGAACTCCATCCAAAGGAAGTCGTCTTTAGTAATTTTGCAACAGTAAGCCAGGTAAAAAGACTTCGGCAAGGGTTTAAGCAATTAGAAAACGGCCTTGCTGCAAATCCGGAGCTTGAACGTCTTTTATTTGAAAACAAGCCCCCTGTCAAAGCCGTGAAAAAGCGAGCATCGCTGCAATTTCATAATCGATTGAACGAGTTCCAGCAAGAAGCGGTCATCGGCGCTATGTCTGCCGATGACTTATACGTGATTCAAGGACCGCCAGGAACAGGAAAAACGACGGTTATTTCGGAAATTTGCCTGCAAAATGCGAAGGCGGGACTGACCACTTTGGTTGCTTCACAATCAAATTTAGCGGTCGATAATGCTCTTGGAAGATTGTTAGCAAATAAAGACATCCGGATTCTTCGTGTTGGACGGACAGAAAGCATTGAAGAAGAAGGCAAAAAATTTATTGAAGAAAATGTCGGACAATATTGGAAGGACCATACGCAGCAGGAAGTTTCTACCCAATTTGAAGCACGTAAACAACGAGCAACCGAATTAGAAGCGGAATGGACCAAAACGGAACAGGAACATGGGCGTCTTCAACAAACTCTTCAACGTGTCGAGAGCGAACTTGTTGCGAAAAAGCAAGCCGAGCAGCAGTATCAGCAAATTCAGTCTACAATCGAGACATATAAAAAGGACGTTCAGGCTGCTGAAAAGGAACGACAAACAACACAAACGGTCTTGCAGGAAACTGAACAGTCTCTTCGCGAGTTAAATAATATCATGGATAAGGACGAAGCGTTTCTAGCTGGGGAGCCTAACAGTAACGTCATACAACAACAGTGGAATACGATCCAGCAAGAGATTATGCAATTGCAGGATAGCATTTCTTTTCAGCAACTGGAAGACGAGATTCATAACCTTACCCAAACGCTGGAAGTGGCGTCTACAGAATGTGAGAAGTGGAACGAGGCCCTGAAGCAGACAGACGCTCTAACAGCGAGAATAACAGCCGCCAAAAAAGTCGATAACTTAAAATGGATCATTCTCGAACAAAATATCAATCGGTCCTTACGCGTTCAGGAGGTACTTGAACAGCTAGATGAACTCCGCGGTGAAGTAGGTCAGCTTGATAAATTAAAGGCGTATAATGATACGTTAAACCGGGCTATTTTCTATGTTGAACAGCTTTTAGAGCGGCAGCAACTATCAATTGGACAGCTGCAGCAACGAACCGTTTCGACTACCGCTGCGGAAATTGACCAATTTTTAGAGCGACTTAGAAGTGAACTAAAGGGAAACGTCAACCCAAAGAGACTTGGATCCTATCTAGAAGGATTATATGGTAGGAGACACTTTGTCTGGCAAAGGGCAAAACGGTTTAAACCGTATAATGCCTATAAAAAAATGGTGCAAGAGGCATTTCTGCAATTGAAGCAGGAACTGACTGTGCAGCTTCAGCCAATTAAGTATGAAAACAAGATCATGCTCCAAAAGTGGCAGAGGATAATGGATGAGCAAAGCAGCAAGTTTCCTATTTTACAAAATAAGCAAAAGCAAATGCTGGAAACGACAAAAATCATTCCAAACGCAAGAGAATTGCTCTATCAAAAGGAAGAAACAGCGCTTGAACTTCAGAGAAAGAAAGAGCAATACGAGCAAGCAACGCTTCGTGTTGAAATGAATCGTCAAAAACGAGCAAAAGAATCGCTCCAGCTACAAGAAACACAGCAAAAATTAACTCAAATTGAAGCCCGTCTTGGACAGCTAAATAGCACAGTTAAAGAAAAAGAAGAGGAACTGGAACCTTTACAGGAGATCCTGTCTACAGAACCGGAACGGGAGCACGAAAAGGTATTACGGAGCGTAGCGAGTAATTCATTTATACGAGAGTCATTAAAACAGGAAAAACAAAAGCTTCCGCTGTTCCAGACCATTCAAGGGAAGTGGCTATCCTTGCTGGAAGAAGCAAATGACTTTGACCTGAATGAAATCCGTAAGCTTTACGTGAAGCACTCAAATGTAATAGGAACAACATGTGTCGCATCTGCTCGCAAGGATTTTATCGAAAGCTACCCTGTGTTTGATGTTGTCATTATTGATGAAGTGTCAAAGGCCACTCCCCCAGAACTGCTTTTACCGATGTTAAAAGGGAAAAAGATCATTTTAGTCGGCGATCATCACCAGCTGCCACCTCTTTTAGGAAATGATACCCTGGAGGAAACCCTACAAGAAATGGCGGAGGAAAGTGATGACTTTGAAGGAATAGCTGAATTAAAACAGCTGTTAAAAGAGTCACTGTTTGAACGGCTGTTTAAAAACCTGCCGAAAAGCAATAAAATGATGCTTGCCATCCAATATCGGATGCATGAAAACATTATGGCAACCATTACTCCGTTTTATGAGCAGGAAAACGAACGACTTCAATGTGGCTTGACTGACTCTGATGTAGAACGGGATCACATGCTTGTATCACCGCTCATCCAGCGGAACAATCATCTACTATGGCTGGATATGCCGAACGGGGCTGCTTTTTTTGAAGAAAGAATGAAGGGCGGAAAAAGCCTGTATAACCCTGCTGAATTGATGAGAATTGGTGCATTGCTGAAGGAATTGGATGAGGCAGCTGCACTAGCGAAGCAAGAGGGAAGAATGGAATTTGGGGAGAAAAAAAGCATAGGCGTCATTAGTTTTTACGGGGAACAAGTAAAAAGAATCGAGCGCATGATTCATCAGGAGCTTCGCTTGCCGCACTTAACGATTCGGACTGGGACAGTGGACAAGTTCCAGGGCATGGAAATGGATGTGATTCTGCTCAGCATGGTGCGCAATCACGATAACAAGCAGGATGATATCGGCTTCGCCAAAGATTACCGCAGGTTAAATGTCGCTTTGTCAAGAGCAAGAGAGCTGCTTGTGTTAATCGGAAGCACGAAGATGTATACCGAGCGGGCAAAAAATAAGGATACGAGACAAATGTATACACATGTATTAGAAGCTGTGAAAAAACAAGATGGTCTGCGAACACTTGAAGAGGTGAGAGTGTGAATAAATTACAACACCATTTACGTTCAATCTTACTTGAAGATCGAGCAATCCGAATCAAGAAGACCGATATGTGGCATTTGCCGGTGGTGACATATGATGTGGCCTTTAAGCGGGTCAAGCGGTCTAAAATGGACATTCTCATGAAAATGATGCTCCTCACCTTTGAACAGACGGAAATCCGGCGGGCAGCCAATTTGTCCGAGCTGCTGCTGGTAGAGGAGCTATTCATTGCCGATTTACTCAAAAAAATGCAGCGAATGGGCTTGATCCGACTAGAAAAAGAAAGCTACAAGCTAACAGCGAAAGGGCATGAGCAGCTAAAGACAGGAATCATTGTAGAGGAAATGGCAGAAGAGTCAACCGTGCTATCGTACAGCCCAGTGCATGATGAGTTTTGGCCAGAGACAAGTGACCCTTTGCCTGAAACAAAAGGGAATTTGCCGCTTTTCCGCTACACAAATAATCAAAACCTTATCAATGGAGACCAAATATTGGAAGTACTCTCTGAGCGAAGAAACGAGCTGGAGGAAAACGGATTTCAAACAGTAGTATCGGAAGTAATAAGCTTCGACCAACAGAAGGTTGAACATGTACCGTGCCTGGAATTTCAGCTATACAATCAAGACAAGGACATTTACTATGCACGTGTTTGGAATACATGGCTACAGCGCTGGGATGACATTCTCGAGAAACAAATCGAAGAAAAAGAACGAGTAGAATGGCAAGATGGAAGTTGAATATCTCGCAACTAACGCAACTAGTGCCAGGCACCATCCAAGTTTTTGGTAGGTGCCTGGCACTTGTTTTGGGAAGGAACGACTGACGGATAAATATCTCCAGTCTTTTTAGCCTTTTAAGCAGGTTTTTACGAACTAACACGAGAAAATATGTAAATACCTTTTGATCGGAGATGATAGATGTATATACCAAAACATTTGCTTCTCGCTTGTCTTTGCTCCCATTGAACGGCAAAAATTAGTTATAACCAACTAGAAAATAGTTTAAAACAAAATAATAAACAAATAGCAGTGCTTATGAAAAAAATTTCAAAGTAATGTTGACTCTGTGGTGCACCCCACAGTTTATGATGTAGGTGGGAGGAGGCGGAGAGAAGCTGTACAAGATAAGTGATTTTTCAAAAATGACGGGATTAAGTAAAGAAGCCTTACGCTATTATGCAGAAGTAAAATTACTTGAACCCGCTTATATTAATCCCGAAAATAAATACCGCTATTATGATGATGGAAGTTACTTTCTGGCTATTCTCTTAGTGAAGCTAAGACGATTTGGTTTTACGATACAAGAGATGATTTCTGTCATGGAGGATGAGTCCTTCGCCCATTTAGAAGAATTGTTGCTAGAAAAAAGAAGTAAAATACAGATGCAGATTGAAGACCTTCGTCTTCAGGTTGAAGAAATTGATGAATTTATCGTATCTGGGAAGGAGGAGCAAAATTGATTCAATGGAAAGAAGAAATAAACATAGTCATGAATATTGAAAAAGTTTGGAGTTTATTTTTAGATAAAAACATCAAAAAAATAATGCCTAAAGTAGAGGAACATACCTTGATTGAAAAGACAGAAGTGGAAGTTGGGGCAAAACATCAGCAAAAGTACCGCGAAGGGAAGCGGGTAGAGACCTATATTGTAGATACTTTAGCATATGAAAATAATACTGACAAAAAGCATAAGCAAATAAGCTTTGTGCTAGGTAAAGCCTTTAGAATTACTTTTAGTTTTACATTACTTAAAATCGATGAGAACCATACGAAGTTTATTTATGAAGGAAAAAATGAAGGAGTTAATTTTGTAGGAAGAGCCATGCTGAAGCTAGGCAGCGAAAAAAGCAATAATCTTGTGGTTCAGGAATTCCTGCAAAGGGTGGAACAAGAAGCATTGAAAATAGTGCAAGCTTAGAATTAATTTCCCTATTGACATTGATTGCAGAGTTAATTATGATTTATTTATTAGTCAATAAATAAACGAAGGATGGTAGTAATAGTGGCAGTCCGAGTAGATAAAAAAGAAGTCATAATCGAAAATGCTGTAGGGGTCTTTGCTGAAAAGGGATATTATAAAGCAACTACTGCAATGGTCGCAAAGGCTGCAGGGGTGACTCAGCCATATGTATTTCATTTTTTTGAAAGCAAAGAAGAGTTGTTTAAAGCAGTTATTGATCGTGCATTTAGCCGCATATATGATACTTTTGCTGAAGTGAAAGCACCAGCCGATCAATTGATTGAAACGATGGGGCATGCCTTTGAGCAAATCATCCAAACACATCGTGATGAGGTACTGATGGTGATGCAGGCACATTCAATATCAGATACCGGCATTCGCGAACATGTCAGCAAACTATTTCTGGAAATCTTTGAATCCTTAACCCTAAAATTTGAAAATGCAGGAATTTCAAATGCAAAAGAGACGGCTTCACAATTTATTGGCACAGGATTATTAATAACGCTCGCAGAGGTTTTGAATTTACCGCAATTAACACCAGGAAAAGGTAATTGTTAAAAAGGAGCATACAATGCTCTCCTTTTTTTATTCATCTATTTATTGATTGATAAATAAATATTTTTGTGAGTTTATTTATTAATTGATAAATAAACAAAAATGAAAGAAGTGGTTACACGTGTCTAAATTTACGAAATCAAATCGTGAGGAAACAATACCGTCAGTTAAGCTTTTTGAAGGTGAAAGAGGTCTTGTTATTACAGGTTTAATCGGATTCATACTCTCAGCAGGAATCGCCATCTATCTATTTTTTCAAGGACCTACGATCCTACCAGAAGGAAATGTAAAGGATGCTTTTTCCTTTAATGCAGCGATAGGAATTTTTATGATTTCAATCGCTGCAATTTTACCCTTGACTAAATTCGCCGCTAGAAAAAGAAGAGTGATACGGTGGTTATTTATTTTCGCAAGCTTATATTGCTATACCATTGAAACCGTTCAGAATTTTAGAGGTATTAGTCCGAGATTCTCTCGTGAAGGGACAGTTGTCGACATGATGGCGGGAATCTTGTTTGGAGTCATTTCGTTATTACTCGTTATATTAACGATTGTACTTGCGATTCATTTCTTAAGAATGAAGCAGCAGCACGATCGCTCCTTACTAATAATGGGAGTCCGTTATGCCTTTATTTCTGTTTTAGTTGGGAATTTTGCGGGTATATGGATGATTATACTTCAGGACCGACTTACAGGGGATGGGGGGAATGTCATTATACTTCATGGAATCGCATTTCACGCACTGCAAACTTTAATCCTGCCTGCATGGCTTTTGGAAAAAGCACGGATAAAGGATGAGATAAAGAAAAGTCTTATCCATATTAGCAGTATTGCTTGGATGCTTTCTATGCTACTCATAGGTATCCAAACTGCATTAGGCCGCACTGTGTTTGAACTGACTTTAGTACCTATCCTTACAGGTGTTTTAATACTTGTTTGGCTTGGAACGGTTACAACTGTATTTGTCTTTTTGATAAACCTGAGGAGAACTAATGCAGTATCTACAAGGTCAGGAATTCTAAAAGAAAGAGACATTTTAAAATGAGGTAAGGGGTGAAGTATTCGTTCCCTCTGCCCATTAATCCAAATTGGCATTTTCCACAACTCTTTAAAGTCAATACTTCCATGGGTATTTAACTTTACTCCACGAATTGAAGGCTGGAAACTGGTAGGTGCACAGATTTTAAAATGAAGATGAAGATTATTTGCCTTGAATCGGTGGCAGAGATAAATGTTTAATCGGTTTTATTTTATGTGGTCAAAAGAGATTTAAGGAAGCAGCAGAGAGAACCGTCCCTTTGCTTCTCCCACCTTACATCGACAATTCTCAACATAAATCTGCTATAATAAATAATAAATGTAGGAGGTGAGTGAGATGGAAAAAACACTTCATTTGATTTTGGCTGAACAAAAAAGACAGGGTGATTTATTGCATCAATTAATTAATGCTGTTGCAGTCACAAATGTAAAAGTTGCTGATTTAGACGGAAAAGTTACCGAGTTAAATGTGAAAATTACCGAAACAAATGAAAAAGTTACCGAAATGGATGGAAAAATCACTGAAATGGACGGTAAAATCACTGAAATGGATGGAAAAATCACTGAAATGGACGGCAAAATCACTGAAATGGACGGTAAAATTACCGAATTAAACGGAAAAGTAGCTATTATCGGAACAAAACTTGATTCCGTCTTCGAGGAGGTTAAAGATATAAAAGCGACAATGGCAACAAAACACGACCTCGAATACTATGATCAAATGATTTCCGAGCATTCAAGGGAAATTTATAAACTGAAAAATCATTAAACCTCACCCAATAAGACTCCCCAATAATATACTTAATCAGACTGAGAGTTTCGTGACTTTTATTTAGTCAATTCCTTAACAAGGCATTGCCTCTTTGTTCAACCCACACTAATTTCTATACTTATACAGATGGTCACTGGGGTCAAAGTCCACGGTGAATTGTTCTAAATAAAATCAAATGTTATTGAAGATTGTAATTAGCTATAGAGAATTACTTAAATCAAAAGGTAATACCATCGTTTATCATACAGGAACAAAAAAATTGTTGTTGAATTGAGAAATCCAACGGGCTTAAGAGATAATGAGATTATGAAGAATGTTAGGATGACATTTTTAGAGAAAATTAAACCATGCTTAATTAGTAAGGATTTATTAATTCAAGAAACTGTACTGCATGCATTACACGATTTTCCATACGTACCAGAAGAATGGACGATAGAATTATTGGAGAAAGCATTTTTACAACAGTCCCTGTTCAAAAGGAAATCAAAGTTGGAAGAAATGACCCATGCCCATGTGAAAGTGGAAAAAAATATATAAAATGCTGTGGGAATAAATAAACACAATGCTAATAAGTGCAGTGCCAGGTTTCATCCAATTTATTGGCTGGTGCCTGGCACTTGTTTTATTTTTGCGAAATCTGCGGTAATCCTTAAGGATATTCACAAAAGTGAACGTTGGTTGATTAAAGAAAAGTTATTGGATCGAACCATGAATTTAAAGTAACGGTGAAGGCTATTTGAAGCATCTGTTAGAATAAAAGCAAAGAATAAAGCGAAATATAGTGGGAAACGGCATGATTTGGAGGGACATATGAAAGAAAATATATTTGGTTCCTTAGCGGTAATTAGTGTGGTAATAGGTGGATATATGTTCTTTAGTTGCTTATTCAAGAAGCAATTCAAGAAAGGGATTAAATGGGCATTGGGTGGATTTATAGCCCTGTTCATTTGCGTAATGTTTGGTTTTGACGGAGAAACAGCTAAAGAAGAATCCAAAGAAGAAACCGTCAAGCAAGAGACAGTCAAAGAAGAAATAGATCCAAAAAAGAAAGAAGAAGAAGAAAAAGCCAAAATAGAACAGGTGAAACAAGCATACCAAAGTGAAATAAGACCTGAAATCGATAACCACATAAAAGTGTATGATGATAACTGGAATAACATTTGGAAACCTACTATGGATGCTATCGCCAATGGAAGTACAGATTATTACACAGCTTATAATAATATGCAAGTCATTAAAGATAATTACCAAGGCGGAAGAAACCTTATAGTTGACCCCGTTGAAGGAATGGATAAAGCGGATAAGGATTTGTTGAAAACATATGAATCTAAGATGGGAGAGGCTTTTACATTCAGAGTTATGGCCGTAGAGATGGCACAAGACGGTTTTAATACTGGTGAAATGTCTCCAGAGGATGTTAATCAAATGCAATTATATATTCAAATGGCTGACAGTAGCATGTTAGAAGCGGTTGTTGCCATTACTACAATAGAAGTTAGTCTAGGAATCGAAACTCAGGAATAATAACGATTATATTAAAGTGGGAGGAGACAAACATGAAAACATTCGACTTTAAATCTGGTACAACAGTCATGGTTGACGAGACTCAAATCGTTATTGAAAGATCAGGTGGAAAAAGCGCGATGAAAGGTTTGTTCGCAGGAAGAGCAATGGGACATATGACCATCAAAATGTCAGCTATGACAGGAGTAATATTCTTTGCAGATTATTTGGTAATATGTGCATCGGGGCTGCCCACACCAAATGACTTTAAACTAACAAGTATTGCCGAAATCAAACAATTTCCCAATTGTATCGTGGCAAAAGAGCAGGAGTTGGAAGAACTCTATCAGTATCTTAAAGGATTTATTAAATAAATTTAGTTTACATAGGAGTTTACACAGGGACGGTTCTCCTGCTTCCTTCGATTACCGAAGGAAGCAGGAGAACCGTCCCTGTGATTCACCAGGAATTCTAGTAAACAASTAATACCAGGCACTCTCCAAACTTTTGGGGAGATGCCTGGCACTTTCCTCCATGAGAAGTGTCCAAACCATTTCTTCCTATAGACATAGAATATTACAATCTAAGGAAAGAAGGGGTCACAATGGGAATAAGGTGTTCGTGTGGTGTTAGTGTTCCTATAGCTGTTGCTGAAAATCAAGAAGTTACTTTTACAGATGGAACTGTTCGTACAGGTACTGCCACGTATACTGCTACAAATGTATGTGCAGATACACCTGAACTAGGAACAGTTACTTTTACTTTTGTAGATACAAGTGGTGAGCTTCCAGATAGGAGTTTTACATTTACTTCAACTAATATTGATACCGTTACATGTGAACTTGTTGTTGAAGGCTGTGTTGTCCGTGTAACAGGTACAGGGGTAGTAGCAAATGAAGGGACATTTTCCTTTTTAGCAAGTTTCCAAGATAGTCCTGATCTTATTAACGATTTCATTGTATTCACTATCGAGGGATTTGCGGTAACATCTGGTTTAATTATGCCACTTCCATCAGGTTCAGTTATAGCACAAGGCTGTCAGTAAAAGTGGGATAAGGATGTTAGAAAATAAAGCCACCTATATTGGTGGCTTATTTTAGGACATGCTAGCTGATAAAAAAATGTACAACTGCACAGCTATAACAACTACGAATGTTAACAACATTTTATAGTTGCAACGATTCTACGATTTGTTCATTATTTAAACCCCTGTAAACATTTTCGCTATAGGTTTTAATTCCTGCGTTAGCAAAGAAGAGCTGTTTATGGAGAAGAACCATTTATCGTAGTGGCTGCAGGTGCTGGATCAGGGAAAACAAGGGTACTAACCGAACTAAATGTCCATTTATGTGAGTGCAAGCTGAAAAGTGAGCTTGGCGATGATGCGAAGAAAGAGTTTGGTGCAGAGGTCTCAGAGATTGTTACCCTCACATTCACCGAAGATGCTGCGCTGGAAATGAAGGGGCGTATTCGCAAAAGGTTAATAGAAAAGCGTCAAACAATTGCCGCGGACTATCCGTTTGCGCTTTAATAATAGAAGCAATCGGAGCAAACAATTCAGTTTGCACTAGTTTACTAGAATTATCTACGATTGTGAAAACAAATGGCGTCAGAACATTGCCATCCCTTTTACCCTCTAATGCAACAGTTGTGCCTTCACGTTTTGCCTCCTCAATGAATTGAAGGGCCTTTTCTAACTGGCGTTCGTTAACGAGAGGACCGATCACTGTTTTAGGATCACTTGGTTCACCGGATGGGAGCTCTTTTGCCCGAGTAACAAATTTTTCAGCAAATTCATCATATCATGCCTCAGCTCCTGGGGAAATTTGGGCCTATGAACATTTGGGTTTCTGTGCTCCTAGAGATGGGGGAAATTACTGGAATCTGGTGAGACCGGAATTGGAGGAAGCATACCAGTTAATCCTAGTGGAGGTTTGATTTCTAAAGATCATCCTGTTGGAGCTACCGGACTTGCACAAATTGCGGAAGTAGTTTGGCAATTAAGAGGTCAAGCAGGTACTAGGCAAATTCCGAATAAGCCTAGAGTAGGTCTAACACAAAATGCAGGGGGGTCTCTTGAATAATGGAAATGTTGTGGTGGCGATAAATATACTAAACTATTAACCAACGAACGAGATTATATTAATGTGGAGCGTAACAAAAACAGTCTTTCTCATAGTGCTGTCATTCTGAAGGGGAAACAAGTGCCAGGCATCATGTGATACGTAGCGCTTCTCAAGCTTCCTTCGTTTAGCTAAACAAAAGAAGCACAAGAACCGTCCCTATGTACTTTAAAAAAGGTTGTACTGAATTCGCTTCCATGGTATAGTGAGTACATAAATTGTGAACAAAATGTGAAAGATAATATTTATTACAAATGATGGGTTGTATTTTTAATTAGAGACAGCGTTCCTGTTATTCGGTTAAATCTATTCAACCTATATGTATTTTTTAACTGTTGGTACTTAACAGCGATCCTGTTAAAGGCGAACCGTTGTGAAGATTACTAGGATTCTGATTATATCAGGACTCTAGTAATACTTGCAGCGGTTTTTTATTTTTGTTCACAAGGATATACGATTTCAAAAGGGGAGAGATTGAATGAAACAGGGGAAAAATCGTTGGTTAATTGCTCTATCAGCAGTTGGAATCCATATTTCTATTGGTTCTGTATATGCATGGAGTAATTTTACTGCACCACTTAAAGAAATGTTTGGATGGTCTGACTCGGAAGTTGCACTAACCTTTAGTATTGCAATCTTATTTTTAGGTTTATCGGCGGCGTTTTTAGGGCATTTTGTTGAAAAATATGGTCCAAGGAAAGCTGGGTTATTGGCTGCTATATTCTTTGGGGTCGGAATTATTGGGTCTGGTTTTGCTGTACATGTAGAATCAAGAACCCTATTATACTTTTTCTATGGGGTCCTTGGCGGGATTGGTCTGGGTGTAGGATATATTGCTCCAGTATCAACACTAGTCAAATGGTTCCCTGACAGAAGAGGATTAGCAACTGGTCTTGCGATTATGGGCTTCGGATTTGCAGCGGCGATCAGCAGTCCGATTATGAATATGCTGATTGAATCAGTGGGGGTAGCCAATACATTTTATACCTTAGGTATTTCCTACTTTGTGGTTATGCTTCTTTCATCACTATATCTTGAAAAGCCAGAAGAAGGGTGGCTTCCAGATGGATATAAAGAGAAAATTAAAAGCGGAAAAGCAAAACCTAACATGGATTTATCACAGTTAATGGCGAATGAAGCTGTTAAAACAAAACGTTTCTGGTATTTATGGCTGATGTTGTTTATTAACATTACTTGTGGGATTGCGATTCTAGCAGTTGCAAAGCCGCTTGCAATGGAAAGTATCGGAATTGATATGGCGGCAGCAGCAGCGTTAGTTGGAGCAATTGGAATCTTTAATGGTTTAGGAAGAATTGGCTGGGCTAGTTTTTCAGATATTATTGGACGACCTGCAACGTATACGACATTTTTTGTTCTGCAGATGGTGATTTTCTTCATACTGCCAGATATATCAATTGAATGGTTGTTTATTGCATTGTTAATTGTTGTTTATACTTGCTATGGGGGAGGATTCGCATCGATCCCAGCTTATATTGGAGACTTATTTGGTACAAAGCAATTAGGTGCTATTCATGGATACATCCTAACAGCCTGGGCGGCGGCAGGACTGGTGGGACCGTTATTTACTGCTTGGATTAAGGATACAACAGGTAGCTATTCCGGCAGCTTAACGTTCTTCTCTGGATTGTTTGTGATTGCCTTTATCATCTCCATTCTTATACGAGTGGATATAAATAAGCTTAAGAAAAGCAAAATAGACAATCAGTTATCAATGAAAAATAAAGCAAGTTAAGTTTTGTTGCAAATTAAAGGGTAACCCTATAAAATTATCACTATTAATACAGTGATAATATGAGAATGCAAGTGAGATGAATATAGTGAATAAATATGAAGCAGAATTTAGCAATATTGTTCGCGCCTATCGAAAGCGACATATGGGCAAAGGACCAAGTCAAGTAAGGACAACTTTTTGTAAGAATTGGGCGATCTGTGAACTAGAAGGAAATTTGTCCCCAATCGAAAAATTTATTGCGACAGCAGAAGACGGAAAACAAATGCTCCGATCGGCTCGTACCGAAATGGTCAAAGAGATCTATAAGAAAAACCATCCACAAGAAATGGAAGAACTTCTAGGTGCGAATTTCATTCGTGTCTTTGTAGATATTGATATTGAAGAAGATACAGGGATGTCTATCTTCATTTTTGACCAAGACCTTGAGGAAAAGTTTAAAGATTAGGATTTTTACGATACTTCTACCCAACTATACATCGTTGGTACTTGACAGCGAACCTGTTAAAGACTAACCACCATGGAGAATACCCCCTTGTTTTTGACTAGGGGCTCCTTGGTGGTTTTTTATTTCGGTTTTTTGAATCGGAAATAAGAGGAGGAACTAACAATGGGAAAAACACAACATCCAGGACCACAGAAGAAATCAAAAATACCAGCCCCTAAACATTGGGTAAGCCCCATTCCATTTGGACTAGGAAAAATAAAACCAAAGCATATTCGCGATACGATGAAAATTGCTTGGGACAATAAAGATAATATCGGCTATGCCACCAATATCATTACAAAAGGGGTTTGTGACGGCTGTGCCCTGGGGGTATCTGGTCTACATGACCAGACACTAGATGGACCACATATTTGCACCACTCGTTTGAACGTTCTTAGACTGAACACCATGCCGGCCATCAAGCCTGAAATCCTTCATGGAGATATTGATGAACTGAGAAAATACGACAGCGCCGAGCTTCGCAAGCTAGGTCGTATCCCGTATCCAATGATTCGCCGGAAAGGGGAACGAAAATTCTCCCGACTCACATGGGATGAAGCAATGGAGATCATCGCAGTGAAAATGAAAAAGTTAGATCCGAAGCAGTATGCATTTTATCTAACAGCCCGCGGGATTACCAATGAAAGCTATTATGTAGCTGGGAAAGTCGCACGTTTCCTTGGAACCAATAATATCGATAATGCATCACGTATTTGTCACGCACCAAGTAAAACGGCGCTAAAGCGTTCAATCGGTGTAGGAGCATCTACCTCTAACTACCTCGACTGGATTGGAACGGACGTATTATTGTTCTGGGGAAGTGTCGCATCAAATGCATCACCAGTATCTTCAAAATACATGCTGGAAGCAAAGAAAAAAGGGACAAAAATCATCGTGGTCAATCCATACCGTGAACCAGCAATGGACAAATACTGGATTCCTTCTAATACTGAGTCAGCATTATTTGGAACAAAAATTGCTGATGATTTCTATCAAGTGAACATTGGCGGTGATATCGCATTCATGCACGGTATAATGAAGCATTGGTTTGATATGGAAGAAAATGAACATGGATCAGCAATCAATCATGAGTTTGTAAAAGACCATGTAAATGGATATGACGAGCTGAAGAAAACGGTCCAAGAACAATCTTGGGAAGAAATCATAGAATCTTCCGGTGTAACAAAGGAACGAATCATTGAATTAGCAGTTCTGCTCGCAAACAGCAAAAATGCTGTGTACGCTTGGGCACTAGGACTTACCATGCACTCTTTCGCAACAGACAATATCTCTCAAGTTGCCAATCTAGCACTTTTACGTGGTCACTTAGGCCGTAAATATGCAGGTCTAATGCCATTCCGTGGACACTCAAGTGTTCAAGGCAGCGGTGAAATGGGATCTGACCCATTCGTATTGCCTGGCGGTGGATGGGATGCCAAAAATGTGGAACGAATTGAAAAGCTATGGGGCTTCGACCTTCCGAAATGGCAGGGTGATATTGTTGGGGTAACGTTGGAAAACATCGTTCTTCCAGAAGACCATGAGCGTAAAGTGAAATTGTATTACCTATCTGGCGGGAACTTCTTAGAGACGATGCCAGAGCCTGACTTTATTGAAAAAGCATTATCCGAGCTTGAAATACGAGTACATCAAGATATTATTTTAAACACTTCTACTCTAGTAGATGCCAAGGAAGCCGTTATTGTACTACCTGCCAAAACACGCTACGAGCAAGAAGGCGGCGGAACAAGTACATCAACAGAGCGGATGGTATACTTCTCACCAGAAATTCCAGGTAACAAAAATCTAATAGAAGAAGCACGGGCAGAGTGGAAGATTTACATTGATCTGGCAAAACGGGTGAAACCGGAAACGGCTCATCTAGTAGACTTTACAGACGGTCAGGCCATTCGTGAGGAAATCGCTAAAGGGAATCCAGATTATGAAGGCATTCAACACCTGAAAAAGCAAGGAGATGTCTTCCAGTGGGGCGGTGCTTGGTTATGTGAAGACGGGTTCTGTCCGACACCGGATGGAAGAGGAACCTTAATTCCTGTGGATATTCCAGATTTAAATAAAAAACCAGAGCAATTCATTGTCACATCACGCCGTGGGAAACAGTTTAACTCTATGGTGTATAAGGAAGTGGACCCATTAAATGGAGCCGGACGATATGACGTGTTAATGAGTCCGACAGATGGACAAAAGTTAAGTATCGCTGAAGGCGAAGGGATTGTCGTATACAACGGATTTGGTGTCTTCCAAGGCAGTGCCAAATTTGTCGATATTGCCCCAGGTAATATTGAAGTTCATTTCCCAGAAGGTAACTTTCTGTTACCTCGCGGCCGTTATGAGAAATTTGCAGGTATTCCGGATTACAATATCACCGTGAATGTGGAAAAAGCAGATCGTTATAACGCTAGAAAAGACACTCAATATGTGGAAAAGCCAATTCCGGATCTTGAAACAGAGGTTAGTTAATTTTTCTAAGGAAAGGGGCAGTGCCCTGTGCTAAAGGAAATCACCACTTCTCAAAATATTGTCAGATATAATGGACAAAGCTTTATCGTGGAAGAAGATGATATTGCAGTCGAATCAGCCTTGACGATTATGTTAGATGGAGAAGAATTTGCCACGATGGTATGCACCCCTTCTGAGTTAGAAGAATTAGTTGTCGGCTTTCTAGCTTCAGAAGGTGTGATTCGTGCCTATAAAGAGATCAAATCTCTTCACATTGATATAGAAACAGGATTTGCTTATGTCGACCTTGTGAACAAGCACAAGGTCGAAAAGGATCTCTACTCGAAACGTTTTATTGGTTCCTGCTGTGGAAAGGGAAGACAATTCTACTTTCAAAATGATGTAAAGACAGCAAAAACCATTATGACGAAATTTACGATAACACCAGAACAATGCCAGGAGCTAATGAAGCAGATGCAAGACGGTTCTTCTCATTTTCAACAAACAGGCGGGGTTCATAATGCAGCCTTATGTACAAGTGATGGTATCGTGATTTCTCGTACGGATATCGGGCGACACAATGCTCTAGATAAATTATATGGCTATTGCTTAATTCATCACATTCCATTAAAGGATAAGATTATCGCCTTTAGCGGCCGGATTTCATCAGAAGTGTTACTAAAAGCGGCTAAGATTAGTGTTGGTATTATTCTTTCAAAATCAGCTCCTACAAATCTAGCGATCGATTTAGCTGAAGAACTTGGCATCACAGCAGTTGGCTTTATCCGCGGTAAAGGATTTAATGTCTATACCCATCAAGATCGAATTCAGGGCGTTGAGTAAAATACATGGAAATACATGGGGACGATTCTCCTGCTTCCTTCGTTACACGAAGGAAGCAGGAGAACCGTCCCTTTGATTCCCTAATAGGTTTATGTATGAAAAAGCAGAAGAAATTTACTTGCTACTTTTCAATATGATTTGCTTTTCTTTTTAATTGCTTTTTCATTGATTTCAAGAGATATCCCCCTTTAAACTTACGTGGCTCATAGGAGATGATAAATGAATTTGGCTCATATTGTTCAATGATATTTATTAGTTTTTCCTCCACATTTCTTTCTGTCAAAATTTGAAGTTGATAACGAACACTTTCTTTTCCCATTCCTTCGAATATGGTTACTCCGAACCCACTTTCACGAAGATTTGATACAAGATCCATATTCTTATTCATTAAGTTAACAGTGAGGGTTGTGTAGCCTAAAGCTAATTTATTTTCAATATAACCACCTAAATAGATACCAGCTCCAAATCCCAGGGCATAAACAAGCATCTCAGCAATACTTTGTTCGCCACTAAGGACAATTGATAATCCAAACACATAAATCAACGCTTCTATAAATCCAAAGATAGAAGCAGGTATACTCATATTCTTAACAACAAAAATAATGCGGAGGGATAAAATTGGTACTAAAATGATTTGCAATAGAAAAATTAATAGGATGCTTGACAATGGTATCGCCCTTTCTTTAGGGGATCTTTCTGTATTCTTCCAAATCTTACTTTTAGCATTAACAAACATTACAAAATCATGAGTGGAATAATTACTTTAAGATTAGAAATTCAGCGAGAAAATCGGAGGTTAAAATACTATTTGTATATAATTCACCAAGAAAAGAGTGCAAAAAGATGGAACTGTTCGTACAGGCACTGCCACGTATACTGCTGCAAATGTATATGCAGATACACCTGAACTAGCACAAGGCTGCCAGTAATAATGGTAATGATATTAGAAAATAAAGCCACCTATTGGTGGCTTATTTTAGGACATGCTAGATGATAAAATAATGTTCAACTGCACAGCTATAACAACTACGAGTGTTAACCACATTTTATAGGTGCAGCGATTCTACGATTTGTTCATCATTTAAACTCCAGTAAATAGCTTTCTTTTCAATAATATTTACGCTATATGCTTTAATTCCAGCGTTAGCCATCTCTCGTAGAAAGTCTAAAAACGGAAGAGTGATGTTTGCAATGAGTTGTAATGCCTGATTTTCATCAAAGTCATTCGAAATCACAAAGTTAACTTGAGGTTCTGTTTTTACCTCTGCGTGCTCACCCTTGTAAGTGGCTTGTCCTGTGGAAACATCAACATCGTATTGACCAATTCCAATTTCAGATAATTCTTCCAAAAATTCAGCAAAGCTTGTCTTTCCAGTGCTTCTTCTTTCAATAACTTMATGTACCGCCTGCTCTATTTGTTTACCACTCATGATCATTCCTCCATAAAGAATTGACTTTAACATTGTAACCTTAAACCTACAGAACAATAATATCCTCTTGGGATAAACATTCATAGGGACGGTTCTCTGTTAAGTATTGTAATAATACTTAACAAAATATATTGCCCGGCCTGAATAAATAGGCTATTATTAAATATATATTAATTATCTAAATATTCAAATATAAATTAATACTTAATATTAGAAATAATAGTGTTGTTTAAATCAGACTTTAATAGGTTTTGAAGGAACAAGTTAATTAATACTTAATAATTGAATGTACCTTATTTAAAATGGATTTTAATTAATATTGAATTGATAATTAAATATTAGTTAATTAATACTGTTTATTAAAGGGGGTGATGGGAGCAATAGGATTATAAATAAGGTAATCATTCCATATGACTCAGTACATCTCGAAAATTACCATAAAAATAGGTTATAAGCTTAATAGAAGTAACAAACTAAAAATTAGGAGGGTATGCTTTGAAAACAATAGGAACAGCACCTGTAATAACTGGAAAAAAAACGAAGGGGTACTTGCAGGTGGGTAGTGATACGGATGGCTCGCCCATTCAAATTCCACTGCTTGTCGCTGCTGGTAACCAGGATGGACCAACCGTTTGGGTACAAGGCGGGATCCATGGAGATGAATTTGGAGGGACAGCTTCCATCATCAGATTTTTTCAGGAATTGGACCTGGATGACCTTCACGGGACGTTTGTAGGTGTACCAGTAGTAAATCTTCCATCCTATAAAGCAAGGTATAGAACATCACCTATTGATGGCGCCAATTTGAATCGTATTTTCCCAGGTGATCCAAAAGGGACCTATAGCCAGCGCCTTGCACATACTTTATTGCAAACCATTACGGATCACGCTGATTATATGCTTGATTTACATTCTGGGGGTATTGGGCTACATGTTCCTTACTTCTTGATTTGCAGATATGCTGAAACAGAAGCATCGGAGAAATCGATGTGGCTTGCCGAACGGATGGGAGCAGAAGTTATATGGCGAGTGGAGGGTATATCTTCTACTAGTGGAGTCGGAACTGATTCTGTCATGAAAAATGGTGTTCCAGCGGTTACGATTGAGGTTGGCGGCGGTAATGTGACGGAAGAACATGAACATTTATATAAAGAAGCAATCGGAAATGCCATGAAGGCCCTTGAAATGATTTCAGGTGAGGCGCCAGTTCAAAAACAATATTCAGTTTATAAAGAGGGCGACTTCCTATTTGCGGGATTTGGGGGACTTTTCGTACCAGCCGTCCAGGTTGGATCTATTTTAAATCAAGGAGATTTAATAGGTTCCATTATAAACCTGCATGGTGAGGTGTTAGAGGAATTGAGATGTTCAGCGGACAATGCGTATTTAGCAGCTACTGGACACCGTTATTGGCCGACCCACCCTGGCCAGTTAATTGCAGAAACATACACAAGTTAAAGTCGGAAACAGCAAATATTACTATATCACTTAAGGATATTAAAAGGAGGTTTTTGGGGATGAAAACAGTTGGAACAGCAAAAATCGTTAAGGGTGAAAAAACAAAAGGGTACTTGCAGGTAAGTACAGACACAGATGGAAGTCCGTTTCAGATGCCGGTTCTAGTGGCAGCGGGTGCAGAGGATGGACCGACTATTTGGGTGCAAGGATGTGTGCATGGTGATGAGTATGGAGGAGCAGCATCAATAATCCGCTTCTTCCAAGAGTTAGATCTTAGCGAACTGCGTGGGACTTTTGTTGGTGTCCCAGTTACGAATCTTCCATCATTTAAAGCCCGTTATCGAACATCGCCGATTGATGGTGCGAATTTAAATCGAATTTTCCCTGGTGATCCAAAAGGGACCTATAGCCAACGCTTGGCTCACACATTAATTGAAACAATTTCGGAGACTGCCGACTATGTTATTGATTTACACTCTGGTGGTAACGGAGCCTATGTTCCGTTCTATGTCATTTGTGATGTAAATGATCAATATGCCGGAAAGAAATCATTATGGCTCGCAGAACGTATGGGAGCAAATGTAATCTGGCGCTCTGAAGCAGAGACAGATGTAACCGGTACTGGAACGGCCCATCTTGTAAGCAAAGGAATCCCTGCTGTAACAGTAGAATGTGGCGGTGGTAATGTTACTGAAGAACATGAGCATCTTTTTAAAGAATCGATTACGAATGCAATGAAGGCACTTGAAATGTTGCCAGGTGAAGCTCCTATTCAGGAGGGGTATACAGTCATTAATGGTGCAGACTTCTTTTTTACCGGACAAGGAGGATTATTTGTTCCAAATTGCCAGGTTGGCGATGTAGTACATAAAGGAGATCTGATTGGATCAGTTATTAATCTTTATGGAGAAGTGACGGAAGAACTCTATTGTCCGACTGATGAAGCGTATATTGCTGCGGTTGGTCATTGCTATTGGCCAGTACATCCGGGTCAGCTGATTGCGGAGGCAATTCCAGTTGTAAGCAGGATTACTCGCAATGAGGTTAGTAAAACAATACTTGCTTGATTGTAATAATAGATTTTATCTTTTAATGGAAAAAAGAAACTAAAACATAGCCTCCTTACCTCTGGGAGGCTAAACGGTTATTATACAAGTATGAGAATAAAAGTGATAAAATATTATACACTTTTTCCTCTCGAAGCAGATTTTTGCCTCCTGATTTCATAGGGTTATCAACTATCTGGAGTAGGGTGCGGAAAATAAAAGTGAAAATTACTATTTTTTTGAAAATTCTAATTTAAAAATAACGATAAATCAGCTAAAATAACATAATAATATACTTCGAAAATTGAAAATTTCGAAAACTGAAAGAGGTGTTTCTGTGAAAGACGTATTACAATTTATCGACGAGAACTGGAATCAAAATCTAAAAAGATATCAGAAATATGTTTCGCAGCCAAGTATCAGTGGTGATGGAACGGGAATGGTGGAGATTGTTGAGTTGCTGCAGGGCGAGCTTAAGGAGCTGGGATGTCAAAGAGTATTCTTAAAAGAAACGGAAGGGTACCCGATTATCTTTGGCCACCTCGATGAAGGGAAGGAAAAAACGATTCTTCTTTACGGTATGTATGATGTACAACCGGTTGAAGGAGAAGAATGGATGGTCGAACCTTTTTCTGGCAGTATAGTAGATTTGCCTGAATTCGGTGAATCCATTGTAAGCAGAGGGATCACTAACCAAAAAGGTCCTTTGGCTGGATTTATGAACGCTGTTGCAGCTATTAAAAAGATAAAGGGAAGCTTGCCAGTAAACCTTATGTTCTGCCTTGAAGGTGAAGAGGAGCTGGGAAGTGTAAATCTTCCAAGAGCACTTGATGATTTAAAGGATGAATTTTCAAATTGTGATGCAGTATTCTTCCCTCATTTTTCTCAAGATCCCGACGGAAAAGTTGAACTGTTTTTAGGTTCAAAAGGAATTGTTCATATAGAACTTACGGTTAGAGGCGGTGATTGGGGAGCTCCGACGACCCGGGGTATTCATGGATCTAATGCAGTTTGGATGGAGAATCCAGCGTGGCACCTTGTTCATGCTCTTGCCTCTTTGAAGGATCGGGATGAGAAGGTTTTAATAGAAGGATTTTACGATGATGTAGCAGAGCAGTGGCCAGGTGATGAAGAAATTATCGACCAAATGCTAAAGACCTTTGATGAGAAGTCCATTTTAAAACGTGATGATGTCAAAAAGTTCAAATTTGGCTTAACGGGTAAAGAACTTTTAAAGCGTTATTTCTACTCCCCGGAGCTCAATATTAATGGATTGGTGAGCGGTCATCATGGTGAAGGAACCAAAACATTACTGCCACACGAGGCGAAAGCGAAGCTAGATATTCGTTTAGTACCAAATATGTCACCTGAAAAAATCTTAGCTCAAGTCAAAAATCATTTTGAAAAACATGGGTTTCATAACATTGAAATGGATGCGGTAAATGCATACAACTGGGCGAGGACTTCGACCGAAGAACCAGCCATGAAAGCATTGCTGCAAAGTTTTGAGGACCTTGGATTTGAATATGAGCCATGGATTTCTATGGCGGGCTCTGCACCTTTCTCTTTATTTCAATCGAAGCTTGGTTTGCCTTTTGCCTTTGGCGGCCTTGGTCATGGATCCAGACAGCATAGTCCAAATGAATATGCAACGGTTGAGGGAATGAAAAATTTAGAAAAATCTTGTGTGCTTTTCTTAGATCATTATTCCAAATACTAGAGGTGGAAAATATGAAGAAAACATTGATTTCAATTATAGCATTCCTATTACTTATGGCTTTAGCGGCATGTTCCAATGACACAACTACAACTGATAATAAACATAGTAACAATAACAATGAAAAGGAACCAGCCAAGCAGCAAGATAGGGTTAGCGTCGTCATGTGGAGTGCTCCAGATACTTTTAATCCATATTTTTCACAGGGGAACTACGGGAAATACGCAGGTGGAGAATTAGTACTTGATACTCTATTAGACTATGACCCTGAATATAACTTCATCCCTTCGTTAGCAAAGGAATACACCGTTTCAGATGATGGTTTGGTCTATACCTTCAAGCTAGATGAGAAGGCTGCATGGCACGATGGTAAACCGTTTACAGCCTCAGACGTTGCCTTTACCTTCAAGTCGATAATGGATCCCGAATGGACAGGTACTGGATATGTCAGCCTTAGCCTAGTAAAAGGTGCAAAAGATTATAAAGAAGGGAAGGCTAAGGATGTCCCAGGAATTGAGGTTGTAGATGAACATACAATAAAGATTACGCTTGATTCTCCATACGCACCATTCCTTGAGGCAGTTGGAAAGGGGCTTTGGATCCTGCCTGAGCACGCATTTGCAGGTGTAAATGCGGCAGATATGGCAACCGCTGATTTTGCTAAAAACCCAATTGGTACAGGTCCTGTAAAGTTTGTGCGATATGCTACTGACCAATATGTAGAATACGATGCAAATGAAAACTACTTCTTAGGCGCCCCGCAATTTAAGAAATTGATTCTCCGCATTATGACGCCTGACCTTGCTTTAGCTGCATTTGAAGCTGGCGAAATACATGCAACCACTCGAACGGGTATCGGGACAATCAATATCACAGACCATAAAAAAATTCAAGAGCTTCCAAATGTTAATGTGACTGTATTTGATACGATGTCGTATCAAACGATGACAGTGAATACAACGAAATCATATTTAAGCGACAAAAATGTGAGAAAAGCAATCATGCATGGAATTGATCGAAATGCGATTGTAGAGCAGCTTTTACAAGGTAAAGGGAAAATTGCGAAGGGGCCGATTGCAGAGGAATCACCTTGGTTTAATGATAAATTGCCTTTTTATGGTTTTGATCCTGAGTTAGCCAAGGAGTTACTTGAAGAAGCTGGCTGGGACTTTAATAGAGAAATACAGTTATCTGTACCGAAAGGAAATATTATTAGAGAACGTTCAGCACCACTTATCCAGCAATATTTGCAGGAGATTGGCATGAAAGTTAAATTAGAATTTATGGATTTCCCGACATTAATGGATCTAATGGAAAAGAAAGAGTTAGATATCGCACTACTAGGAACCTCCACGGGAATGGTAGATCCAGATTCTAATATTTATCCATTCTTCCATTCCTCTCAATTACGTCCAACCGGATGGAATACAGCTAGCTTCACAGCTGATAAAGTTGATGAATTGCTAGAACAAGGAGCTGTTGAAACAGACCCTGAGAAGAGAAAGCAAATTTACGACGAAGTACAAGAAATTGCGGTTGATGAATTGCCGTATATTTACTTATATTATGAGCAATCCATTGGAGCTGTAAGTAAGGACTTAAAAAATGCTGTTCCAAATCAAGTAGGAATTGAGTGGAATATTTATAAATGGAACTTTAACGAATAAAGATATTTCCTCCATATGCCTTTTTTCTAAAAGGTATATGGAGGTTATCATTTAGTAAAGTTGGTGGACGCAAATGTTGGTATTTATCCTGAAAAGAATAATTGGGGCTATCCCATTGTTATTCCTAATAAGTATCATTGCTTTTTTGTTGGTGAATTTTATGCCGGGTAATCCTGTTGATATGATGATTGATACCACCATTACGGGTGCTGAACTGGAAAAGAGGAAGGAACAGCTTGGTTTAAACGATCCCCTTCCTGTCCAGTATGTTAGCTGGTTAAAGGAAGTTGTAGGTGGTAATCTGGGATATTCGATGTCAAAGGGTGCCCCTGTAACAGAATTAATTAAAGAGAGGGTTCCTGCTACGATGCTGTTGATGGGACTATCCCTCATTCTAAGTTTGATGATTGCTATTCCTATTGGGGTTTTGTCTGCTACAAAACAATACTCAATATGGGATTATATTTTAACTTTTTTTACTCTCGCGGGAGTATCTATTCCTACATTTTTCCTCGGTCTTTCCTTTATTTATATATTTGCTGTGAAGCTAGGGATGTTTCCTACAGGAATGATGGGTACACCCGGTGTTGAACCATCCATCATGGATACAGCAAAACATCTGATTTTGCCGATGTCGGTTCTAGGCTTGCATGGAGCGGCTGTTTATACCCGGTACATGCGCTCAAGTATGCTTGAAATTATAAAACAAGATTATATCAGAACGGCAAGATCGAAAGGGTCCAAAGAAAGGAAAGTTATCTTTGTGCACGCCCTTCGTAATGGACTTATACCTATTGTTACCCTTATAGGACTTTCTGTTCCTACGCTATTTAGTGGTGCAGTTATAACAGAACAAGTTTTTTCTTGGCCAGGTGTTGGGAAACTTATGGTAGACTCGGTTTTTTCAAGAGATTATCCAGTACTAATGGCGCTGATCCTGATTACGGCCTTTCTTGTTGTGCTAGGAAACTTACTTGCAGATATTTTGTACAGCTTCGTTGACCCAAAAGTAAAGTTGAGGTGATGGTATGAATGAGACGCAAAGAACGATCTCACCGAATGATTCCATTCTTCTGAAGAAGAAAAAGCCAAAGTCTACAAGTGAATGGAAAGTGGTTTTTTCGAAATTTAAACGTCATAAATTGAGTGTTGTTGGATGTTGCATCATGATGGTCTTTATTTTGACTGCAATCTTTGCTGATTTTATCGCACCGTATGAACCGAATAAGATAGACCCAGCGGCATTTGAACAAGCTCCCAGCAAAGAACATCTTCTAGGGACCGATTCGTTAGGACGGGATGTTTTAAGTCGGATTATTCATGCTTCAAGAGTTTCATTAACCGTTGGAGTTGCTGCGGTTACCATGTACTTAGGGATCGGAATTGTACTCGGGGCGATCGCTGGGTACTTTCGTGGAATCATCGATACGGTTATTATGCGATTTGCAGATGCAATGATTTCATTCCCTGTACTGCCTTTAGTCATTGTTATGGTTGCCATTGCAGGAAACAGTGTTTATAACATTATCATCGTAATAGGACTTGTGATGTGGCCTGAAGTGGCGAGGATTGTGAGGGGGCAGATTTTGTCTCTAAGAGAGCAAGAGTTTGTGGAAGCAGCACGGTCGATTGGTGAAAAGCCACTCTCCATTATTTTCACCCAGTTAATTCCCAATGTATTGGCTCCCGTCATTGTTGCAGGTACGTTCGGAATCGCCAATGCAATTCTGCTTGAGGCAGGTCTTTCTTTCCTGGGTTTGGGAGTACAACCTCCCGGTGCGAGTTGGGGTAATATGTTGATGGACGCCCAGTCGATTACAGTATTAACCAATCTGCCTTGGTTATGGGTGTTTCCGAGTATATGTATTATTCTAGCGGTTATTTCGATTAACTTTATTGGCGATGGTTTAAGAGATGCAATGGACCCAAGACAGAAATCATAAAAACTATAATCGTAGAGGGGGAAGATAGAATGGTAGTAAAAGTGGGAGAAATTGAAGGGGTTAAAGGTACGGTACAAAAGGGATATTTTAAGGTTGGCAGCTATTCTGATGGAAGCCCAATTTCACTTCCGGTCATGATTGCAGCAGGGAAAAAGGATGGACCGACACTTTGGCTCCAGGCTGCTGTTCATGGCGAGGAATTTGGTGGTTCTGCTAGTATTATTAAACTAGTAAATTCATTAAACCTGGATACGTTAAWGGGGACGGTTGTAGCGCTCCCTGTTGTCAATATTCCTAGTTATCGAGCAAAATCCAGGACATCGTCTTTAGATGGAGAAAATTTAAATAGAATTTTCCCGGGGTCTCCCAATAATACGTATAGCCATCAATTAGCACATGTACTTGTTGAGGAAATAGGGAATACAGCTGATTATTTTATAGATTTACATAGTGGCGGGATAGGGGCGGAAGTTCCTTTTTATGCCATTTACGTTGATGATCAATCGGAAGCCGCAAAGGAATCGAAAAGATTATGTAAAGATCTTGGTGTTGAATATATTTGGAAAATCAAAGGGGAAGCTGGACTACTCGGTGCAGTGGTCGCACAAATTGTGAGCAAAGGAATTCCGTCGTTAACGGTAGAAGTTGGCGGTGGAAATGTTACGGAACAACATATTCACGAATATACCTCTTCAATGGAAAATGTTATGAAATCCATCGGAATGATTGAGGGAGAGACTCCGGTGTTAGCTCAATATACAATTATTGAAGATGGGAACTTCTTGTTTAACCGTGAAGGCGGTATGTTCATACCTAAGTGTCAGGTAGGAGACGTTCTAAATAAGGGAGACTTAGTTGGACAAATTACCAACCTGTTTGGAGACGTAGTAGAAGATATCGTAAACCCATCAGACAATGGGTATATTGCAGCAATTCGACTGGGATACTGGCCTTGTGATGCAGGGGATCTAATAGCGGAATCAATCGTCATTGAGAAGCGGGAAACCATATCAGAATAATACTTTATTAATACATTCGTAGAAAAAAACTTGGGAGGCGGTGGCAGTAATGGTTGAACCCCCAATATTAGAAGTTACACACTTAACAACAAAGTTTCAATTGGAAAATGGAATGTTCTCAGCAGTAGATGACATCTCATTTAGTGTCAATAAGGGCGAAACAGTTTGTATTGTAGGAGAAAGCGGCTGTGGGAAAAGTATTACCGCCCTTTCTATCATGGGGCTTGTGCCTTCTCCTCCTGGAGTTCCCTCCACTGGAGTAATTAAATTGGAAGGTGAAAACCTTCTCGATTACACACAGAAGGAAATGCTGAAAGTTAGAGGAAAAGACATTTCGATGATCTTTCAAGAGCCGATGACTTCCTTGAATCCGGTTTTTCAAATCGGACCTCAAGTGGCGGAGGTTTTATTAAATCATAAAAAAATCAAAAAATCAGAGGCTTTGAAGCTTGCTGTTGAAATGCTAAGGAAGGTTGGAATTTCACAGCCCGAAATTAGGGCAAAGGCATATCCTCATCAATTATCGGGTGGAATGAGGCAAAGGGTCATGATTGCCATGGCTTTAGCTTGTAATCCGAAGTTGTTGATAGCGGATGAACCTACTACGGCACTTGATGTAACGATTCAGGCGCAAATACTAGAATTAATGAAGGCTCTGAAGAGTTCGTTTGGTACCGCTATTGTATTAATTACGCATGACCTTGGTGTTGTTGCGGATATGGCAGATCGAGTGGTAGTCATGTATGCCGGAAGTATTGTTGAGGTAACGGATGTGTTTTCATTGTTTAAAAATCCTAGCCATCCCTATACAGAGGGATTATTACAATCGATTCCAAGAATGGAAAAGAAGGTGAAGCACCTTAACGTGACAGACGGCTCGATTCCGATGTTAAATGAAATGCCACAGGGGTGTAAATTTCATCCTCGGTGCCCATATGCCACGGAAAAATGCAGAAATGAGAGACCGGCGCTTAAAGAAATTGCGGCGGGTCATCAGGTTGCTTGCTGGTATGCAGAAGTGTTAACTCTAGAGGGGGTAAAAGTTGTATGATAAATGCAGTAAACCCTGATAGGGTACTTGAAAATATCATCACGTTAGATCAAGTTTCAAAGAATTTTGTGGATGGCAGCAAATTCTTTAAAAAGCAGCGCGTTACACGTGCGGTTAATAAAGTAACGTTAACTATTAAACAAGGAGAAGTTCTTGGACTTGTAGGAGAAAGTGGTTGTGGGAAGTCGACTTTAGGGAGAGTAATCTTACGCCTTCATGATCCAACATCTGGATGTATTGGATTTTTAAATCAAGACATTACCCATATGAAAGAGAATCAATTGCGTTCGATCAGAAGAGATTTTCAGATGATTTTTCAGGATCCGTATGCTTCGCTTAATCCGCGGTTTACGGTTAGGGAGATTCTTTCGAAACCTTATAAGGTCCATGGAATGTCTTATACAGTTGAGACTATTAAGGAAAACATGGAACTAGTGGGTTTAAATCCGAGTTATATAAACAGGTACCCACATGAATTTTCGGGTGGGCAGAGACAGAGGATCGGGATTGGCCGTGCTATTGCACTGAATCCAAAGTTTGTTGTCTGTGATGAGCCTGTTTCTGCATTAGATGTATCCGTCCAGGCGCAAATCCTGAATTTACTCACTGACTTAAAAGAAAAATTAAAAATGACTTAT
This sequence comes from Bacillus sp. MRMR6, assembly GCF_001940785.1. Taxonomy (GTDB): domain Bacteria; phylum Bacillota; class Bacilli; order Bacillales; family Cytobacillaceae; genus Neobacillus. The sequence continues at coordinate 15,648 of NZ_MSLS01000031.1, read as the reverse complement.
TTGTTTATTTCGCATGACCTAAGTGTTGTGCATCATATAAGTGATCGGATTGCCGTTATGTATTTGGGGAATATTGTAGAAATACAAGAAAGAGATCAATTTTTTAATCACCCATTGCATCCTTATTCTCAAGCTTTGCTATCCTCAATACCACTCGCAAACCCCTTCCTTCAAAGGAATAGGGAGCGCGTAATACTTAAAGGAGAACTTCCAAGTCCTATTAATCCGCCGCAGGGCTGTCCGTTTCATCCGAGATGCCCAATCGCTCAGGATTGTTGTAAAGAAGCAGAACCTGAGTTGAGACAAATGGCAACGGGGCAATATGTGGCTTGTCATTTTCCTTTAAAATAAGCTCACAAGGAAATAGATATTGGATCAATTTTTTGCTGCCGCTAAAATGACAGACATATCATTGAGTTAAGTAGCGGATCAATCCACTTCGTTAGTGGTAAACCCAGCTGTTACTAGAATTAATAACAAGCACCCTGGTAAATTAAACGTACCGGGGTGCTTGTTATTTCTCCGAATTCTCAAATGAAATCCCCTTCAAAACAAAATTAACCCCTAAAAGTAAATTATAGTTAATATAAAGAAAATGCAATCATTTTTATTCTCAAAAAATTAAATAAAAATTAATAAAAATATATTGATTATARACATTTAGTCTTGTATTATAGGATTAATTAATAGTTGGAAAATTCTAATATTAAATAATAATTAATAACCTTGCCGTTTAAGATTAATTATTAATTAATTTTAGTTTCGAGATTATCTCTGTTTTCTTTATTTGCCAAGATCTTTTTAACTAGTTTTGTATATTCAAAAGTTTTATAGTTTGGAATTATTAAGAAAGGAGAAGCAAGTCAGTATATAACTATATTTGGGGAGGTGTTTCAGTGGGGAAGTTTATAATTCGCAGGTTGTTAACGTCGATACTAGTTCTAATTGGTGCTTCAGCTATTGCCTTTGTACTGTTAAGAATCATTCCAGGTGACCCCGCTTTGCTGATGTTGTCTGAGAATGCAACGGAAGCTGAAATCGAACAGATGCGAGAGGAAATGGGATTGAATCTGCCGATTTATGTACAGTACATAGATTACGTAAAACAAATGATTCACCTTGATTTTGGAGATTCATTAAGCAGAGGATTACCTTCTATTCAGTTAATCTTAGAGCATTTGCCTGCAACCGTACTTTTGGTTTTTTGGGCGATGTTTATTGCAATCGTGATAGCCATACCACTCGGGATGATGGCTGCCGTTAAGAAAAATTCCCTCGCAGACCATATTGTAAGTGTCTTAACCTTGTTAGGCCAATCTGTTCCAAGCTATTGGCTTGGTATGATGCTAATTTTATATGTTGCCGTTAATATGAATCTACTTCCTACTTCTGGTTTTGGCACTCCGGCCCATGTGATTTTACCAGCCTTCACTTTAGCAGTTTACCAGCTTGCATTAATCGCACGATTGATGAGGTCGAGTACACTTGATGTCCTTAACAATGACTACGTTCGAACCGCACATGCAAAAGGTCTTCCAGAAAGCTTCGTTCTTTTCAAACATGTTTTTAAAAATGCATTGATCCCAACCATTACGATGATTGGTCTTCAAACAGGTCAGTTGTTAGGCGGGGCCATTATTACTGAATTTATCTTCTCATGGCCAGGACTAGGTTTCCTAACCGTTCAGTCCATTCAGTTTAGGGATTATCCAATGATTCAATCACTGGTTATTGTTTCAGCAATTGTCTTTGTAGTTATTAATCTTTTGGTTGACATCATTTACGCCTTAATTGACCGGAGAATTGTTGTAGATTCTTAAGAAGGGACTGGTAGCATGATTTCTTTTTTAAAACAAATCAGCCGCAGGAAAACGGCCATTGTCGGACTTACTTTTCTTATTGCGATTATCGTGGTAGCCATTTTTGCACCTTTATTAGTGCCGATGGATCCAACTCATCAAAATATAGCTAGCAGATTAATGCCTCCAGGCTGGAAGAATGCGGAAGGGATAACACATTTGCTTGGGACGGACCAATTAGGACGTGATGTTTTTAGCCGCATCATTTATGGTTCACGCATATCCATCATGGTTGCAATCGGTGCAGTTGTAATTGGCGGGACAATCGGACTTATCGTTGGGTTAGTCTCAGGATATTCAGGAGGATGGATTGATAGCGTGTTAATGCGCTTAGTAGATATGCAGCTCGCATTTCCATTCTTATTGCTGGCCCTAACCATGGTTGCCATCCTTGGACCAAGCATTATGAATGTTGTGCTTGTACTCTCGATAACAAGCTGGATCTCTTACGCCAAAATCGTGAGAAGTTCTGTACTTTCGGTAAAGTATTTGGAGTATGTAGAGGCGGCAAAGGCTGCAGGTACTTCTCAAATTGCAATATTAACCAGACATATCTTACCAAATATTATTTCTCCCTTCATCGTCGTGGCAAGTTTCCAAGTAGCAACACTAATCATTGCAGAATCTTCTCTTAGCTTTCTTGGCCTGGGCGTTCCAGCAAGCCAGCCAACCTGGGGTTCCATGCTGGCAGATGGAAGAGAGTACATGACCGATGCTTGGTGGATTGCGATTTATCCTGGGATCATGCTTATGCTAGTAGCCATGAGTGCAAATCTCTTTGGAGATGGACTGCGGGACGCACTTGATCCAAGATGATTGTAAATAAGGTAAAAAGAGACACCAAAGCTTAGAAACATACCAAACCTAAAGGAGAGGATGTAGTTTCCTGATGAAGAGAATTGATAGTTTAACAGATGTACCGTTTCAAGTAGGGGAAGTCGTCAATACTAGTATTTCTATTGGAAGTTTACCAGATTCAACAGATATTGATATTCCAGTCATTATTGGCACTGGTGTTGAAGAGGGTCCAACCCTACTCCTAACAGCATTGTTGCATGGGATCGAGATAGGCGGTTTCGATGTAATTAGAAGACTTATGTATGAGGAGATAAATTTTAAGGAAATGCACGGGAGGATCATTGCGGTTCCGATTGTAAATCCTTTAGCACTACGTGCAGCCAGCCGTTTTACACCACAAGACTCAGCTGATTTAAATAGAGTCTTTCCAGGAAGTGCGAGTGGGACGCTTAGTCAAAGAATTGCCCATATGATTACGGACAAACTGGTGAAATACGCTGACTATGTGGTGGATTATCACTCCTGCAACCCGCCATCCGAAGTATTCACCATTGTAGATGCAGGTGGAAGTGCCAAGGTGCAAGAGACCTCGTGGGAAATGGCAAGAGCGTTTGGAGCGATTACTGTCACACCAGCATCTGAAATCCAAGGTACCTTCAGTGGGTACTTATCTTCCATCGGGAAGCCAGCCATTACACCTGAATTAGTCTTCTCCCGCAGGTTTGACCATTCATCAAAAGCAGGTGTGATTGGAACGAAAAATGTCATGAGATACTTGGGCATGGTCTCTGGTGCTGCGGAAATTCTTCCAGACACTTTACCATTTAGTGGTTCATTACTATATACGGCTTATTTCGCTGACACTGGTGGATTTGTTGACTTTACTAAAAAAATAGGGGACGAGGTGAAGAAAGAAGAGGTGTTCGCAACAGTCTGTAACCCTTATGGAACGATAATTGAAGAAATGCGTTCACCGGTAGATGGAATCATTATTGCTTTTCCTTTAGCTGGAAACCAATCAGTCACAACCGGAGACAAGGTAGCTTATTTTGCATCAAAGAAATAGATTCAAATAATTAGTAGTTAAAATTTGAGGAGGGGTTTTTTTGCTAAAAAAATGGGTTCTTTTTTCTATCATGCTCGTACTTGTCTTTACACTTGTTGCGTGTTCGGGTACTACGTCACAAGAGACTGACTCTGAAGGAAATCCAGTAAAGGATCTTATCGTTGCGACGGGTGCAGACCCAACATCTCTTGATCCGCGTAAAACTTGGTCAGGTCCAGGCTATAGTATCAATTCTCATATTTTTGAACCGCTTGTTTTTAGAAAGATAGTAGATGGCAAGGTAACAATCGAGGGAGTTCTGGCAGAAAGCTACGAAAATATTGATGAACTTACATGGAAGTTCACACTTCGAGAGGGTGTCAAATTCCACAACGGTGCACCATTTAATGCGGAAGCAGCAAAATTTACCCTTGAGTCCATTGCAGATCCTGCATTTAACACACCAATGAAAATTTGGTTAAATGATATAGCAGAAATTACAACTGAAGGAGATTTAACATTAATTATCAAAACCAAGACTCCTACTCGCGGTCTCTTAAGTTCACTTACCCAGGTGCCAATTGTTGAGCCGGGTGCTGTGAAGGAGCTTGGAGCTGAATATAATGTAAAGCCAGTCGGTACAGGTCCGTATGAAGTTGTAAAATATACAGCAAATAATAATGTAAAGCTAAAACGATTTGATGGTTACTGGGGCAAACAGGGTGTAAGTGACACGATTGAATTTAGAATAATGCCTGAAAATGCTGTGAGACTTGCCGCATTACAACGTGGTGATGTTCATATTGCTGAAAATATTTCTGCAGACAAAATTGATACCGTTAAGAAGGATGAAAACCTAGATATCTTTATAACAGAAACCCTTCGTGTCAATATGATGGTGGCGAACTTTAAAAATGAATGGATGGCAAAACAAGAATTCCGAGATGCTATTTCACTGGCCATTGACCGTAAGTCTCTTGTAGATAATATTCTTAGTGGTAATACCATCCCCGCCTCATCTGTCTCACCTCCAGGAACAATTGGTTTTAACGATGAACTTGAAGTGTATCCCTTTGATCCAGAGCAAGCAAAAAAACTTTTAGCTGAAGTAGGTTATGATGGCTCCCCAATCAAAATGGGTGCTCCTATTGGTAGATATGCAATGGACCGCCAGATGGGTGAAGCTGTTGCTGGAATGCTGCAAGGCGTCGGCATAAATGTAGAACTAGAAACGCTGGAGTTTAGCTCGTACGTGCCAAAGATGGATGAAGGTGCCTATGACTTCTATTATATCGGTGTCGCTGACTTAACAATCAATCCGAATACACATTGGAATGGATATTACTATTCAGCAAATGCTGAAGGCGGGTACGCAAATCCAGAAGTCGACGCTTTAATGGATCAAGCAATTCAAACCATTGATAATACTGAAGTAACTAAGCTTTACAAGCAAATTCAAGAAATTTTATATAAAGAAAAGCCAACCTTCCCACTTTATTACGAACCACACATGGTGGGAGTAAGAAAAGGTGTTAAAGGATTCGAACCAAGGCTAGATGAATACGTAATTGTTCGTGACGCATCTTTTGAAGAATAAATGATTTTTAAGAGCCACTAAAAAATAGCTGACCATGTTGAAGGAAGGTATCATAGTCTTTCTTCAACATACCTTCAGAATATAAATCATAGGAAATGAGGAGTATACCATGAAAACGATTGGGACAGCGGTTGTGAAACCAGGGGAAAAAACACGGGGATTTATTCAAGTAGGAAGCGATACGGATGGATCGGCTTTTAACATTCCTGTTTTGGTAGCAGCCGGGAAGGAAGATGGACCTACCATTTGGGTACACGGATGTATTCATGGTGAAGAATATGGAGGTGCAGCATCGATCATCAGGTTTTATCAGGAATTAAATATTGAGGAGTTAAAAGGCACCTTTGTCGGCCTGCCCGTGATTAACATTCCTTCCTTTAAAGATCGAAATCGTATTTCTCCATTAGACGGCGCGAACCTGAATCGTATTTTCCCTGGAAATCCAAGGGGTACATACAGTGAGCGATTAGCCTATAAAGTACTGGAAACCATTGAATCAACCGCAGATTATGTAATCGATTTACATTCAGGTGGAATTGGAGCGAAAGTACCGTTCTATATGATTGTAAAGGCCAATCAATCTGAGGCGGCTAAGAAGTCAATGTGGCTTGCTGAACGCATGGGTTCTGATGTCATTTGGCGTTCCAAAGGGGAAGCTGGCACAGGTGGCTCCATTACATCTCACGTCATGAAGTTAAACATTCCAACAGTAACAGTTGAATGTGGGGGCGGAAATGTAACCGAAGAGCATGAGGAACAGTTCAAGATAGCAATCGGCGGGGCGATGAAAGCACTCGAGTTGATTCCAGGAAAACCGCCTGTTCAAAAGGGTTATACTGTAATCAATAATGCTGATTTTATCTTTACGGGTGAAGGTGGATTGTTTGTTCCTGAGTGTGATGTGGGTGATGTTTTAAATAAAGGTGATTTAATCGGATCAATTATGAATCTTTACGGTGAGGTGACAGAGGAATTACGCTGTGAATCGGATAATGCCTACATTGCAGCAGTAGGGCATCGTTATTGGCCTACAGAGCCAGGACAATTAATCGCAGAAGCGATCCCGGTCGAGTCTAGGGGCGGTTCTGAATGACAAAACCAGTCCTAGAAGTCCGCGACTTATCTATTAATTTTCATTCTGATCGCGGAGTCACTCCTGCTGTGAAGAATTGTTCCTTCACCATTCATTCAGGTGAAACGGTTTGTATTGTAGGAGAATCTGGATCAGGGAAGAGTGTTACCTCTCTCGGCATCATGGGGCTGCTACCCAAGCCTGCGGGAAAGGCAGATCATGGGCAAATTCTTTTTGAGGGAGATGACTTACTTAAGAAAAATAAGAAAGAAATGAGAAAAATTCGCGGTAATGAACTATCCATGATCTTTCAAGAGCCGATGACCTCGTTAAATCCCGTCTACACGGTAGGTGACCAAATTGCCGAGAGTCTTCGCTTTCATCAAAAACTGAACAAAAAAGAATCCATGGATAAAGCAATTGAATTTTTAAAATTAGTTGGTATTCCTTCCCCTGAACAAAGGGTGCATGAATATCCACATCAACTATCAGGTGGTATGCGCCAGAGGGTAATGATTGCGATGGCTTTGGCATGCGATCCGAAGCTATTAATCGCAGATGAACCGACGACTGCACTAGATGTTACCATTCAGGCACAGGTACTTGAATTAATGAAGGATTTAAAAGATAAGTTTGGGATGTCCATTTTGTTTATCACTCATGACCTGGGTGTAGTGGCAGATATAGCAGACCGAGTGGTTGTCATGTATGCAGGAATTGTCGTGGAAGAGGCTTCTGTCTGGGATATATTTGCCTGTCCATATCATCCTTATACCCTTGGCTTACTAGAGGCAATGCCATCTGTTGAAGCAAAGGGCAATCGATTGAAAACCATTGAAGGAGTCCTGCCTAACCCGAATAAATTACCTGCAGGATGCCGATTTCATCCTCGGTGTCCATTTGCCTCTGAGCTTTGCCACAATGAAGAACCATCATTAGAGAGTGTGGATGGAGAACGGAAAGTTGCTTGTTGGCACTATGATCAGCTAATGGCAAAAGAGGTGATATAGTTATGGGGAATATTACTGAATTAACAGAACAGCCTAGTAAGACACACTTACAATATAATAAAACCATTCTTGAAGTGAAAAATATAAAAAAATATTTCCCGGTGCAAAAAGGGTTCTTGGGTAGATCAATCGGCTGGCTGAAGGCAGTGGACGATGTCTCATTTTCTGTAAATGAAGGTGAGACGCTTGGAATTGTTGGTGAATCAGGTTGTGGAAAATCAACCCTTGGCCGGAACATCATTCGACTGCAGAAGCCGACTGACGGCCAAATTATTTACGGAAATCAAGATATCACCCATTTTAATGAATCAAAGCTAAGGAAGGTAAGAAGTGGAATGCAAATTGTATTTCAGGATCCTTATGCATCATTGAACCCGAAGCTTAAAGTCGGTGATATCATTGGAGAACCTCTTCGTGTTCACAAACAGGGTAATTTGCGAGAGAGAGTGGACAGAGTAAAGTGGCTTCTTGAAAAAGTTGGATTAGAACATCATCACATTTCCAGATACCCTCATGAATTTTCTGGTGGCCAGCGGCAGCGTATTGGAATTGCCAGGGCACTTGCACTGAATCCAAAGCTGATTGTATGTGATGAACCAATCTCGGCATTAGACGTGTCCGTTCAGTCTCAGGTCATTAATCTTCTTCAGGACCTTCAGGATGAATTCGGTCTTACTTACCTTTTCATTGCACATGATCTTTCTGTCGTAAGGCATATTAGCACTAGAATTGCTGTCATGTATCTTGGGAAAATCGTTGAACTGGGAGAAACGGAAGAAATTTACCATAAACCTGCACATCCATATACGCATGCACTTCTATCAGCGATTCCGGTTCCCGATCCAATTGAACAGCGAAAGAGGGAGAGAATTATCTTAACAGGTGACGTCCCGAGTCCAATCAATCCGCCTCAAGGCTGCAGATTTCATACTCGATGCCCAATTGCAATGGATAGGTGTAAGCAAGAGGAGCCCAAATTTGAGGAAAAGTCGGACGGACGATGGGCAGCTTGCCATTTTCCTCTTTCATAAACAGTTAATTTGTCTTATGATGAAAGTGCTGATTACTGGGAAAGGAGGTATATATTCTTGGAATTTGGAATGAAGATACGTGTATTAAGAGAGCAGCAAGAGATCACGGTAAAACATCTGGCAGAATTGGTTGAATGTACACCAAGTTTTATTAGCCAAATTGAGAGAGGGATGGCAAATCCATCCATAAATACATTGAAAAAAATCAGTAATGTGCTTGGTGTTTCATTGGTTCATTTTTTTGACGAAGATGACGGAGTAACAGAGGATACGGAAAAGTATATTATTCGCAAAAACAAAAGAAAAAGATTTAAGAGTGCAATGGAAAATACAGATGTTTTCTTGCTAAGTCCTTCCGACATCGAAAGTAAAAATATTGAAATGCACTTAATGCGAGTAGCACCAGGTGGAAAAAGCGATAAACTCTATACCAACTCCGGTGAAGAGGTAGGTTATGTACTAAAGGGAAGGCTAACCGTTTACTTAGGTAATGAGAAATGTGAGCTCGAAGAAGGAGATAGCATGTATTTTCCCGGCCATATACCACACGGATGGGAGAATAACTCCGATACTGAATCGGTTACAATTTGGGCGACTACCCCTGCCATACTAAGAGCTGGTGAGAGCTTGGTTTTAGGAGAAACAATCTTTAGTGCCTCTCCTAAAGCATGAATAGATTAGTTAATTATCATATCAGGGACAGTCTCCTGATATGAACGAAAATTTCAAGTCCTTACTCAAAAATTTCGTATAGGCATCTCTTTTTGGCAACCCAAAGAGAGGTGCACATTTTTCATGTTTCCTCAGAGAAAAACTTTATATGGAGAGGTGGGCATGATAACCTTTTTGGTAGGCGCCAATTCCTGTTAGGTATTGGTTGCTTGGCGTATGAATCATGCCCACAGAGGCTCCATTTCAAGTTTTTTGGACTTATTAGGTGAACTATCCATAGGTTCTAAATTGGTTAAATACACGGCACGAAGGCAAAAATTACTCTACGACGGTGAGCAATCTGATATTCGTGGGTTTTCACATTTAATCTTTCCGTCTGGGGAGCTTCCACTAACTGCTTTCGTGAGTCCATCCTTTACAGGATGGTCACATGGAGAACGCGTGGATTCTCCTTTCCGGTTTTTACCTTTGCCTTCGAGCCCTGTCTTCAATCAAAGTATTTCTTCCTAGGTAATTCTGTTATTCTTCTTTTCCTTAAAAAACGACAACTATTATTTGGTTACACTATTGCTTGTTTCTCTTTTTCAAGTTCCACTTCTTGTGCAATGGCCCATATAAAGCCAGCTAATTCTCTAGCAACTGCCGTAATAACTTTGCCTGCAGGTTTACCTTTAGCCAAGAGACGGAAATATTTATTGTGCAAACGATTTTGTGCTTTCCACGATATAGAGGTAACGGAAGCGGGTAATCCTTCTTGCCTTTTTTTCAATTCCCCTTTGACAACTGGCTTATGTCGATAACTCCAAGCTGCTTCTACTAATAACCATCTTGCATGTCGATTTCCTGTTTTGGTGATTTTACCTTGACTTCTAACATCACCGCTGGAATATTCACTTGGTACCAAACCTACATAGGACATAAACTGCTTAGCTGTCTTAAACCGACTAAATGATCCAATTTCAGCCGCTAATGCAGTAGCGGTAATGGTTGCCACTCCTCTTAGTGCTTGGAGTGCTTGTATAATAGGGGCACGGAAACCATCTTCAGCCTGTTTTTGAATTTCCTTTTCAAAACGAGCAACACGTTGTTCGTTTTCTAGTAACTGGTGGCGATATTCTTCAAATACTACTTGTAAGGTAGAAATGGGAAAAGTTAATTTACTTAACCACTCACGATAGGCATATGTCCACCGATTGACACCAGTTGGAGGATGGATATCATGACGAAGCAAAAATTTAGTTAAGCGATGTTTCGCTCGTAATTCATCTTCTTTGGCATCTTCACGAGCACGAACTAAATCTCGTAATGCTTCGTCTTCATCAGAAGGAACATAGACTGATGTTAGTTCTCCAGCACGGTGTAATTGTGCTAGCCGAATGGAGTCACGTCGATCTGTTTTAACGCGATCACCAGGTCTTTGTGGAATAAGAGATGGGCAATAACCTCACATTCTACTCCAAGACTAAGAAGTAATCGATAAATACCATATCCTGTAGCACCTGCTTCGTAACAGACTTTCAGTTCTTCAATAGGACCACATTTTTTGACAAGTTTTCTTAAAGCTTCAGGTGTATTAGGGATATTTCAAATATCTTGGCTCTTTTCTACCCTCATCTGCGATAGCAACTGCAATTTTTTCCTTTGAAACGTCTAAACCTACGTACTTTGTGTTATCCTTCATAATAACTAGCTCCTTTCGTAATGTAGCTCTGATTTGGTTGTTTTTCTCAAAAAACAGTTTAACCAAATTAACCTACGAAATTACGAGTAAGGAGCTAGTTTTCGTTCATGATAACTGCTTCCTTCGTTTAGCTAAACGAAGGAAGCAGGAGAACCGTCCCTTTGATGATTTCCACTGATCTGAATTTTAATAGAGACGGAGGATAGGGGGATGCTTATTAATGAAATTGATTATATATTTAATCTATGGAAAACCATTAACCAATGCTTCTGGAATAAGACAATCTTTTTACCTCATATCTTTAAACAGTTAGGGGTGAGCCATACTGAAACATAACAAAAATCAAGTTGTTTTCTGTACGATAAAAGGTTCAACGATTAAAAAGTTCCTTATACTGGACTGTTTAACGGGGACCAGTGTATATTTTGCTTTAAAAATCATCACATCTAGTATATTAATTGGAATGCTTGGAAGTATTGCTTGTACAGAAACGATCAAAAAAGTCCCTTCTATGTTTATTACTAAGAAACAGAGTATTAATCATTGAGATTAATGCTTTTTTACTCTTGTGCTGAGAAAAATATCAAACCACAATTATTTTGTCTATTCTGAAACTTTTTCAATTATTCAACGTCATATAGTTAATCTTTGATAGGGGGTGAAAAGATGGTTCAAAATGCTATAAATAAAGACCGTAAAAAATACACGATTGAGCAGTTTTTTCATACGGAATCGATTATCACGAACTCCATTTCGTTTGACGAAAAGGTCATTTTATTTTCGAGTGATAAAAGCGGTATCTATAATGCCTACACGATTTCGATTGAGGAACAGCACCAGCAGCAGGTAACTTTTTCAACCGACAATGCCATCCATGCCGTTTCATTTTTCCCGAATGATCATCGCTTTTTATATTTAACGGATAAAGGCGGGGACGAACTCCACCATATTTACGTACATAATGAAAATGGAGAATCAGTGGATTTAACGGCAGAGGAGAATGCACGTGCGGAGTTTTACGGATGGAGCAGGGATGAGAAGGGCTTTTTTTATGGCTCAAACAAACGAAATCCCAGCTTCATGGATGTGTATGAAATGGATATAGAAACATTTGAATCAACCTGTATTTTTACGAATAATGTAGGCTATGAATATGGGGCTATTTCTCCTGATAAACGCTATATTACTCTAGCAAAAATCAGAAACACCAATGATTCCGATATTTATCTATATGACCGGGAACTCGACTGTCTCAAGCACCTAACGGCTCATACAGGAGAAATCAATCACCATCCCCAAACCTTCAGCAGGGATTCCGAATATCTTTACTTTTTAACAGATGAAAATCATGAATTTCTCTATTTGAAAAAGATTCATCTTCCTTCTCTAAAAACAGAAGAAGTGGCGAAAGAAAATTGGGATATTATGTCTGCTTCCTTTTCAAGTAACGATCAATATCTTGTATACTCGATAAACTGTGATGCCAAAACAGAGATCAAAATCATCAACCAGGCTACAAACGAACAGCTTGAAATTCCTTTATTGCCGGAAGGGCAAATGACGAACCTGAAAATCTCTAATAGCGGTAAATTAATGACCTTTCTATTAAATAGTTCAAACTCTCCGGCGAATTTATATTCGTACGAAGTGGGATCTAAAACACTAAAAAAGCTAACCGATACCTTAAATCCTGAGATTGATCCCCTTGATTTAGTAAAGGCAGAGGTGATTCGATATCCTTCATTTGATGATTTAATGATCCCAGCTATTTATTATAAACCGGTTGTACAAGCGGGTGAAAAAGTACCAGCACTCGTTTATGTGCATGGCGGTCCCGGAGGGCAGTCGAGGACAGACTATAATCCATTATTTCAATATCTTGTAAATCAAGGTTATGCCATCTTAGCTGTAAATAATCGAGGGAGCTCTGGATATGGAAAGAGTTTCTTTAGTGCCGCCGATTTAAAGCATGGGGAAGTGGATTTAGAAGATTGTATTCAAGGGAAAAACTTTCTTCAGGAGCAGGGAGATATCGAGGAAATTGGGATTATCGGAGGAAGCTACGGCGGTTATATGGTACTCGCTGCCTTAGCATTTAAACCCGAGGAATTTAAAGTGGGAGTAGATATTTTTGGTGTATCCAATTGGGAAAGGACACTGAAAAGTATTCCATCCTGGTGGGAAGGATTCCGTGAAGCATTATATAAAAAGTTAGGTAATCCATATACACAGACAGAATACATTCGTAGTATTTCTCCATTATTCCATACAGACCAAATTAATAAACCAGTAATCGTACTCCAGGGTGCCAATGATCCACGTGTTCTTCAAGTCGAATCAGACGAAATCGTCGAGGCTCTGAAAAACAACAACGTACCCGTCGAATACGTCGTGTTCCCTGATGAGGGCCATGGGTTTATGAAAAAAGAAAATAGGATAAGTGGATATAAGAAAGTCCATGAATTTTTAGAGAAATATTTAAGAGCGGAATAACGGAGAACGGATTACTCAAATACTTTGGTAATTAAATATTTCTCCAAATTTGTAAAACATTTGCAATTAAACATGAAGTAAAGTGCCAGGCACCAGCCAAAATCTTGGATGGTGCCTGGCACTCTTTTGTTATCTGGAGAAGGATCATAATAGTTTTAAGAATCGATTCCTCCAATCCTCTGCTAGGACATCAACTGTTAATATCTTTTCGATGGATGTTTTATCCTGTTTTTGATGAAAAAGAATTTGTGTAGCAAAAGAAACGGATATTTCTTTGGGGTGTTTTTCTACGAGAGTGATGTCGGAATCCAACATAATGGTTCCCTCTTCCAATACCCGAAAAAAGTAACCAGTTAGAGTCGTTTCAACCACTTTCTTTAAAAATTGATGTTCCTGATTATATTTGGAGATCGTTGCACAAGGCACCCTACCTTGTGTTACTTGAACAAGTGTATCGCCAATTTTATATATATCACCAATACAAACCTGTTCTTCCACCATTCCTGTTGCCGTAATATTTTCTCCAAAAGCAGGTAGAATGAGCTTCTTTTGAAAGATCTCTTCCCAATAAGAATAATGTTCAAATGGATACAAACAAACTGCACGGTCTGGTCCACCATGAAACTTGTGGTTGGCAACATCATCACCAACAAAGCCAGATTTTTTCAACTCAACAGCTTGTACAACTGATTTTCCTATTGCGGAAACCTCTTTTTTATTGTTCCAATTATATTCCTTCGGTTTACCAACAGCTAAATGAATAATTTTTCGGTTCAAATTAGACATGACCTCACTTCTACAGACCTCTTTAATCAATACGTGATAGATAATAGTGTCACTTGAAAAGGGACAATTTAAAAAACAATGATTAGGAAAAGGATAACATACTTTAAGTGAAGAATGTGAAGTCATGTTTGATGAAGATTTTGCCGTTGGATCATACTGATTAGGAAGGAACGCAATTAATCTACCAAGTCTTAAAGGAGGCTGCCTTGAACTTTCGAAAAGAATAGAATATAGACCGAAGCTGGAAACAAGAAATTGAACGGAGGAGAAAAAATCATTAAAGTTAAAGTTCGAACAAAAATAAGCTCAATTGAAAATAAGGGATACTTGCATTGAGCTTATTTTTGCAGCTAGTTTTAGCAATGCTCCCTAGCTTAGTTTAAATCTATTGTACAAATCAGTTCATCAGCTAGGATCATTTTCATCCAATGAGAGTACGGTCACACTAGTGGAATCCCCTTGCTCGATATCCTCCTCAGTTGCAGATTTATTTAACACATCTTCTGTATCAATGCCCTCAGCCACTGTGGGTGTTCCTTCAGAGTTTGTATCTTTCTTCATCCTAGACACCTCTTTCCATTATATAGTGTTAAAGATATACGAAATTAGTGTTTCCAAAGATAACTAAATCATAAGGTAATCCATGAAGAAGTGAGCAAAGGGACGGTTCTCATGCTTACATTAGATGCGTAGTAGGCTAAATACTGTGCAATAAACTCCTTCTGTTTTAGAGCATTTTGTGAATGATTTCACTAAAACCAACGGGTGAGGTTAATTGAAGAAGGGATGAAAAAACAGAAGGACAGATTAAACTAAGCAATCTGTCCTTTTTCCGTAGTAGACACAGTTACTTGATGACTGAAATTAAACCTCATCTTCTCGGATAGTGACTACTTTTTCATGAGCACATCGGTTACATATAAACCAAGTTGCAATATATCCCCATCCATCAGGGCTCTGTTTTGTTTCTTCATAAACGTGACCTTTTAATTTACAGATGATTTTCGTTAAAATACCCATCAAAAAACCTCCTTTAATTAAAAGTTGTTTTTTCTACTTTTTCATATTTATGCTCCAATGCTTGTCATTGTTGTTTTAAGTTTTCACTACAATCATTACAAAGAATTAAATTATCTGGATTGGATCTATTTTTTTCGCATACAACGCATAACGGATTGAAGGGGGCTAAAAAAGTTGTGAAGTWTTACACTAAAAGTAAAGGGTGAGGTTTGTGGAAGAATAGTGACACGGGAGTGACACGGGGACGGTTCTCCTGAATCCTTCGTTTAGCTAAACGAAGGATTCAGGAGAAGAACGAAATCGCTACGCGATGGCTCTAAAAGAAAATTTAAATGAAGTTTAATTAAATATACTGTATAATAGTTGCGAACACTTGTATAAAAATGTATGAAAAATAGGTATCGGATTGAATTCCCAATACGACGTAAATTGAAAAAATCCTTCAACGAATAAAAATTTATTTTTGGTGGGGTTACCATATTTTAGTTCATTAGCGAGGGCCGCGACTTCATTCTTCTCTGGCAATCAAAAATTTTGCGCTATGATCTTCTGCATAAAAATCATCAAAGGCACAACTAGCTCAT